>NZ_JBKDZH010000046.1:0-170694 GCF_047971185.1 Kluyvera sp. | reverse complement strand
TGGTAACTACGGCAGCGGCTGGCAGAACCAGCAGGTGGAATTCGCTCGCTTCCCTGGCCCAATCGTGATGACCTCTAACTGCATCATCGACCCAACCGTGGGCGCGTACGACGACCGTATCTGGACCCGTAGCATCGTCGGCTGGCCGGGTGTGAGCCACCTCGAAGGCGATAACTTCGGTCCGGTTATCGCTCAGGCACAGCAGATGGCAGGCTTCCCGTACAGCGAAATCCCGCACCTGATCACCGTTGGTTTCGGTCGTCAGACGTTGCTAGGCGCTGCTGATACCTTAATCGACCTGGTCAGCCGTGAAAAACTGCGTCACATCTTCCTGGTCGGCGGTTGCGACGGCGCGCGCGGCGAACGTAACTACTTCACCGACTTCGCCACCAGCGTACCGGACGACTGCCTGATCCTGACCCTTGCTTGCGGTAAATACCGTTTCAACAAACTGGAATTCGGCGATATCGAAGGTCTGCCGCGTCTGGTCGATGCCGGTCAGTGTAACGATGCCTACTCTGCCATTATCCTGGCGGTCACCCTGGCAGAGAAACTGGGCTGCGGCGTGAACGATCTGCCGCTGTCGCTGGTGCTCTCCTGGTTTGAACAGAAAGCGATTGTGATTCTGCTGACCCTGCTGTCGCTGGGCGTGAAAAACATCGTCACTGGCCCGACGGCGCCTGGCTTCTTCACGCCGGACCTGCTGGCTGTGCTCAACGAGAAATTCGGTCTGCGTTCCGTGACCACCGTTGAAGAAGACATGAAGCAGCTGCTGAGCGCGTAAGGAGTTAACCATGACCATGCCAACCAATCAGTGCCCATGGCGGATGCAGGTTCATCACATCCATCAGGAAACGCCGGACGTATGGACAATTTCGTTGCTGTGCCACGACTATTATCCGTACCGCGCCGGGCAGTATGCACTGGTCAGCGTACGTAATTCAGCGGAGACGCTGCGTGCTTACACCATTTCATCTACGCCGGGGGTAAGCGAGTACATTACGCTGACCGTTCGCCGCATTGACGACGGTGCAGGTTCACAGTGGCTGACCCGCGACGTGAAGCGCGGCGACTACATCTGGCTGTCCGACGCGATGGGTGATTTCACCTGTGAAGATAAAGCGGACGACAAGTTTCTGATGCTGGCCGCCGGCTGCGGCGTGACGCCAATCATGTCGATGCGTCGCTGGTTGGCGAAAAATCGCCCGCAGGCCGATGTGCAGGTGATCTTTAACGTGCGCTCGCCGGAAGATGTCATCTTCGCCGACGAGTGGCGTCAGTATCCGGTCACGCTGGTAGCGGAAAACAACGCAACCCACGGTTTTGTCTCCGGTCGCCTGACCACCGAGCTGCTGAAAAGCGTGCCGGATCTGGCCTCTCGTACCGTGATGACCTGCGGCCCGGCGCCGTATATGGATCTGGTCGAGCAAGAAGTGAAAGCGCTGGGCGTGACGCGCTTCTTTAAAGAGAAGTTCTTCACCCCGGTTGCCGATGCGGCCACCAGCGGCCTGAAGTTCACCAAACTGCAACCGGCAAAAGAGTTCTACGCGCCGGTGGGCACCACGCTGCTGGACGCGCTGGAAAGCAACAAGGTGCCGGTAGTTGCCGCTTGCCGTGCGGGCGTATGCGGCTGCTGCAAAACCAAAGTGGTGTCCGGTGAATACACCGTCACCAGCACCATGACGTTAACCGACGCAGAAGTTGCCGACGGCTACGTACTGGCCTGTTCCTGCCATCCGCAGGGCGACTTAGTGCTGGCATAAGCGTTCAGTCCACGCGGTAATCAATAACCTCCGGCATTGTCGGAGGTTTTTCTCGTTGCATAACGTCCAGGGAAGCCAGAATACAGGGCTGAAATATCAATCAGTTCTCTGGCGTTACAGAATAAAACCAAGCGTCAGTCGACGGGAAACTGCTGGGATAACAGCCCTATGGAACGTTTCTTCCGTAGCGTGAAAACAGAATGGGTGCCGATGAAGGGTTACGCAGGCAAGGACGAGGCCAGGTAACAAATCAGCGGTTAAATTTTGAACTATTAAATGAGAGTCAGACCTCACCATTATGACTGTGGGCTGACACCCGAAGAGTCACAGAACAGAGACCATTTTTACTGTAAAACCGTGGCCAATATAACTTGACCACTACACTCGCCCTGAAAGGGAGCTGCTGTGCTGATTCGCGTTAAAGTTATTAACTCCCGCTAGCCTCAGCGGGAGTTACCTTTAGAATAAAGATGGCGGTAACTTACTGATATTTACCTTATCTGAGAAGTCACTAACCAGAAGTATTCGTCCTCCGAGTGAGTAAATAACTGCTTAACAGCGCTAGCCACTGTCCCTGCCCGAATTTTCCCCTCTGCCACAAGACGATCTGCATGCAAATCAATAATTTCGGCAGTAGACATAAATACATCTCCCGGCCCAGGACGAATCGTCGTTACTGTAGCATTAGGATTACTGCCCGCAAAGCGACTGGCGACCATAGGATCGGCGGAAAAAGACTGAATGCCACCTGCCGACCCACCTGAACTTGCAGTATGTTTAAGGGCCGCAACAAGTCTTTCATCCATTAACTCAGGACCTGGAGGGGTTTGGATCGGAAAAGCACTCCCTCGGTAAAAAGCATCAGGCTTAGATCTACCATGCGCATGTCTGGTGTAAAGTTCGTTACGCGACGCCCCATCAATGAACTCATTTAATGCTCGGTCGACTGTTGAATTTTTAATAACACGGGAAGGCTGACGCTTTAATTTAGAAGGCTTACCACCGGCGTGTTGTAACTTATATTGCCAGCTGCCAACAAACGACCCAGCCTTACGAGTTGCTTTCGAAGTCGGTGGGGTTACTGCAGAACCTAACCCAATAATACCTGTGCCAAGAGACACCCAACCCAGTATTGAGGACGTTTCCGGCGCTACACTTTCCAGAGCTCCTGACACAATTGCCGTAACATCAGAAACAACACTTATTGAGCCTAATATTAACGCTGTTGTTGAAGCGCTGCTCAATGCTGCAGAGAGGCTACCGGCAGCGGCAATAGATGCCCCCGCAGTTACACCAGCAAGCAGCAATCCTGCGATTCCGAGGCCAATACCTAGCCATGCTTGCCAACTAAGGTGCCCACTTGGGTCGGTAAAGTTTGCTGGATCACCATCACAATAGACATACGGGTTAATTCCGCCAGCCCCGAAAGGACTCATGTTATCTGGTGCAGTAAAACGCATAAGAATTGGACTGTAATCACGGTATCCATTGCCTAATGCGTAGTTTTTTGTGGCAGAATCTAAATGTTCGCCATTAAATCCTGGCAACATTCCCACCACTCGACCTTCTCCATACGCGCTCCAGAGATGAATCCTTCCCGTATTACTGTGTGTATCACGTGACCAAACCAGACTACCATTTTGTGCTGTTCCGCATAGGATGACTTCACTGTTACCTGTTACAGCCTGATTTACGCCACCGGCAACAACTCGGCGGGTAAAGACTTCACTACCCTGAACACGCTCCGTATTGAATCTGTCAGAAGTGTAGTAGCGCCCTATCGTCGTACCGTTAACATCCTGTTCAGAAGTTCTATTTATCGCATCGTAACGCCATTTGCTGATAGTGTTACTCCCATCAGACAGGTTCGTCAGTCTCCCCAGGGAGTCATAACTGCGTAACCGTCCAGCTTCATCGCTTGTGAGACGCCCATTCGCATCATAACTGAGGGTAATTCGAGCAGGATACCCACTATGAGTATGAGTCAGTGCTGTTAATTGTGTTGGATCTTGACTATTGGAATATTCAAACAACGCTTTATCTTCAGTGCCGTCGGAAAGTATCGTGACGACTTCTGTAGTATTCCCCAGAACGTCATAGCTGAATGTTTGTAAGCGCAGTGGATGACCATAATTATCCTCAGGAAGTTCACTGCCACTAGCGACCCACCTGGTCAGGCGATTTCTGACATCATAGGTGAACGACTCGGTACATACAGTACTATTATTTAACTGAGTTTCACGTGCATTCATGCGTCCATCGTTACGTCGGGACATTCGTTGCGTCAATGTACTGCCGCGACTGTCCGTGATGGTTCTGTTGAGTTCACGCCCCAGTTCGTCAAATTCAAGGGTTGTAGTGAGTGTCTCATTGGTTGCCTTATCACGGATAATGCTTTTGTTTGCACGGGCCAATCCATCATATTCGACTGAAATGGCGGCAGTAGGTTCTTCAACCAGAATGATTCGACCATAACTGTCGTACTGATATTGCCGTAAGGTCCCGTCATAATCCGTTTGCGTAAGATTAGCGCCCAGAAGGCTTGATGTACGGAATAATGAATATGTCTTCCCATCTGTCCCGGTCGTTGTTTCTTCTTTCATTTTCCCCGAAGTCAGATAGCTACGGGTCAGCGATGTACCCGTATTGTCCACGGCGCTAAGCATCAGGCCATTTTTGGGTGCGTAGCTGAAATGCTGATTGAGCGAACCACTCTTCAGGCTCTTTAATGCATTACCAAGTTCAGGAATATAGGTATAATTTATTGCATCTCCGGAAGGAACAATCGCTTCGGAAGGTGTATTTGAACTGTCAGAATATTTATATTTGGTTGTACGCCCCCCCACGGTTTCAGATATGAGTCTTCCCAGACTGTCCCAATCGCGTAAACCAATAGTCCAGTTTGTTGTTCCCTGCGTATTTGCCCCCTGAATTTTGATACTAATTGGGCAGTCATCAGTTAGCCACGGGGCGTAGCGACGTGTAATGATGGTTCCATCTGCCAGCGTCTTGCTGGTTTCACGATTATAAATATCCCAGGTGAAACGGGTGACATTACCTTCTGCATCTGTATAACGGCAAACTCGACCCAAGCCATCACGTTGGAATTTAGTAGAGGAAAGTAAATTACCATTATTATTCTGCACTGTTATCTCTAATGGTCGCCCGGAAATATCTAATTTCGTTAGCGTAACCCCAGAACTCAGAGCTGAATCGCCAGATTGTTGTTCTTCTTTTCGGATGAGTGTTACTGGAGATAACTCGTTTTTGCTGATGATGCCGTCACTGGAAATACTGTTGTTGATATTACCCCACCCATCAACAGAATTAGTTGTGCTAATACGAGCCGAGATAGGCCCCTTCACACCATTCAGTTGATGATCGCTCGCACTGCCTTCATACATGACATCTTGTGTATCCCAGGAGGCGGTACTGATTGTATACCATGTTTTTGTATTATCAGGATCGTAGCGTTCCTGAGAGGTCTGTCGTCCTAGTCCATCGAACCAGGTTCGAATACTCACCCCGGTATCCAATATTTCTGTTGTGCTTAAACCACTATCTGAAATGGCATACTGCCAGGTGGTTCTTTTCTCATACTGACTATTAACAGCATAATTCTTTTGAATTATCCTGCCGGATAGATCATAACTAAATTCAGTTTTAACATTCTGAATTGATGTTTCACTGAATTTCAGACCACTCAACGCTGAAATTTCCTGGGAGCTCACGGCAGTCAAACCGTCATGACCTTTGAATAAGGTAGACTGCTTAAGCCGACCGGAGCTTACCGTTGAGGTAATATCCAGTGATGAGGTATAACCTGTCGTACCATCCTCAGGGTCAAAAAGGGTATTGACTCTTTGTGTCAGACGCCCAAATTCTGAATTGCCAGCTACCGAGTTATAGTTATATAACTCAGAACTAATGTGGATATCATCGGAATAATTGTGTTGCTCTGTTAACACAATACAGGATGAGCTACCGAGTTTCTTATATTGTAACGTTGTCTTCTGCGTAGGTGTGTGAAATTCCGTTTTGGCTGGAGTCACAGTCTGAGACTTCATAAAGCGGACAAAGCCGTTTGGTTCAGCAGGGCATCCGGCTTCCCCCGTTGCCGCATACCAGACCGTTTCAGTAACGGCCCCGTCAGGCGCCTGCTCACGGGTTGGGTTACCGTAAATATCAAATTCGGTCAGTGTTATTTCGCTGCGGGTTTGCTGACCTGCAGGAAGCGATGTGTCGCTCCATGTCTTAGTCACTTTTTTCGGAAGCTGGAAATTCAGTGGCTGGTTTTCGAATGTGGTATTGACCAGAGCGTAATACTCTGTTTCAGTCAGATAACGTGTTGTTCCTGAGCGTCTGTCCTCAGAAATTTGTAGGTGGTAGTTATTATATCTGTAGGTAGTCGTTTCTGTATTAGAGCCTGAGCCAGTAGTGACTGTTGAACCGTAAATATAGGTGGATAACAATGATGAGTACGTATAATCGCTGTCAGCTGTCCATGTTCCGAAGTTACCGGTGTAACCTAAGAAGTTCTTGCTTCCCTCAACATCAAATTTCCAGTTGGCTGTAATCGCGGGTTGTCCAAAACCAGGTGCTTTTGTGTGGGTTGTGACAACGGGTAGCCATCCCAGTCCTGATGCAGGAGGATACATCAGACTATTGCCACTGTTAGTGGAGTATGTGACCTGTTCGATTAATCGCGTAGGGTAAGTTACTTTGGTTAATGTTGAGGTAGATGAAGGGCCTGTAAGGGTATATTCGAATAGCCAGGTCAAGGTTTCTGTTGCTGATACCTGCCGAGTAATACGGCTAAGCTGGTTGCTATTCTGCATATACAATGAGGTGACAACGGCTTCGTCCGTTTCCGGATATTGTGTGACGGTCACCAGACTGCTGCCATAAGTAACATTCAGAAGCGTGCTGTATTCATCATCAATAGCACGAAGATATGTTTTCCCGCTGTTGAGTAACCAGCTAAATGTCATTTTTCTCCCCAGTGGAGATTCGATTTTTTGCGTGACAAACTGATTGTTATTATAAGGAGATGTCAGTTCCTCCTTTGTCCCATCTTTCCACGTTATCCTGTAACCTAGAGATGCGTTGCCAGGACGAATAAATTCAAAAATAAATCCAATTGCTTTGCGATTTTTGATCTGAACTGTACCCGGAGTTACTTTGTATGTCTCCCCTGTATTCAGATATAATGTATTAGTGGAAGCATCAAACCTTGAAATGTTTATTTTAATTCGATTCCCAAACCCCATGTCTCCATCATTAAGAGGGGAATACGTTAGATTCAATTCTGCTATAGGGCCTAAATGGCGATTAGCTGATAAAGTGGCGAGGGAGTGGGTGAAGTTAAATTGTCCAGTTCTGGGGTCAACGTCGCTGCTTAGGGTATCAGTGAAATTAACCGCTTGTGTCGAAAATCCTGAAGCCATAGTTTTTTCCTTTCAAATGTCGAGAACATACCAGTGAAGATACTGGTATGTTTAGAGTAGATAAGTTAATCAAGATGCTTTAACTTCAATAGCTGGCCAGTTTTTAATTTCAAATTCAAACTTACCTGTATTACCAAAGTTGTCATAGAATGATACGGACGTAAAACTTGTCGAGTTACTCCAGGCCCACTGTGTTACCTGTGTAACAGTGGTCTCGAAGTTCAGTGCGGATATAATAATTTTTTTACTGTCCAAAGCGGGGCGGCATGCATACACATATGTGAATCGGTAATCAGCTGGTCCGACTAACAAGCAGTACTCATTGGTATATTTAGAATAAAATCTGGAGTTTGGATTAACACCAAGTAAAGATGCATCGACGCCATAGATAGTTGATTGGAAGTAACTTTTTGCATTGTGCCCCATAACATAATCAATGCTGTTATTAGAGGAGCCATCGGCATAATTGGCGTAGACTTTGAAATGACTCTGAGTGTATGAACCTTTTCTATTGTTATATGTTTTCTTTTGAATATGGTGATCTGGCAACGCGAGTGAAATAACAAGGGCTACATCAATTTTTTCTGCATTACCGTTAAAATTATTACCTTTACCGTTTTTGAGGATGTGCATATCTCCTACGGTACGTTTAAAGTCATCACGGTTATTGAGGTAGCTGATTACATTGTAATTAGCTCTATTACTGTAATCAACAGGCTGAATTCCTCTTAGGTTAATGTAGCTTGGATTTTTCCACGTGCCACCTGAACCATTTATGGATGATGTGCCATTTTCTGTGCTGTTATATGTTTTATTGCCAATTTTTACCTGAACTGCGACTAATTCACTTGATGTAACCTTACTGCAGCTGATATATCCTACAATTGTTTTGCTGCGAGGGATAATACTATCTTCGGTTAGTGAAGATTTATATTTATCGTACTCTTTCTGAAACGCCTCATCTTCAGATAATGATTCATCATCTGATAATCTTGTGAATTGCACTGCACCTACATAGTCGCCTTTTGTATAGCTAAAAGATAAATTAGATAAAGTACCTCCGGTTCGATATTGAACAATTGAAATCATTTTTTGCAGTTCTGAATCAGTATAATCAATATCTGTCCAGTCAGATTCATTCTTAAAGTTAACTGTGATGGCAACAGGAAGCTGGTTTCGACCATTCGCATAAATTATAGCCTGACTGGCATTGCTGCTTAAAAAATTGATTGAAAGTGTTTCCAGTACCGGAATGATATCAGCCATAATGTAATTTTCTCTATTTTAATTGACAATGTTGACCTATGAGTCCTTAGCATTGGGGAGGTGCGTAATCCAAATATTTGAATATGTGTGAACCTCCACACACTTCAATTATCTGGATTATTTGTTCGCCTTCCATCTTGCTATATCCTCAACGACTCGGTGTTTGTATTTATATAGGTGAATACTCGAGGTAGATAAAGTTATTTTTACCCTTTTATTTTTGTTGATTGATGAAGCGCAACTTTGGTGTTTATTGACAAAATGAAATTTAGCGTTAACCTTAAAATCAGGTTTCCTACTCCATGCTCATGCACCTAAGAGAATTCTTATTTATTTTACCCCTTCGAATTTCTGTAATAATTCAGCCGCCGCTACAAACAACAGGATGCCACGTTCCGCTGCGGGTCCGATCCGGCATAAATAACTGAAGCCCAGACCTCGAATGGGACGTGACCGTTGATCCTGACATCGAGCTTTGAGATTTTCGCTTTGTCCGGGAGGTAGGTAGATAGAACAGCTGCGGACCTGCTCATATAGTAATCAAGTAATATTGGCCACTACAGCAGATATCCGACAACCTGGCGATCATTAGATATACTTCAAACTGCGGGTGATGCGGTTATCACGACGCAAGCCAGCACACACCCTACATAGGCATCTATCGTGAGTAGAACGGATGAAATTTTTCATCAAGAACCAGTCATAGAGGTGGAAGATGGGATTATTAAGCTTTGTGAAAGAAGCGGGTGAGAAAATCTGGGATGCCGTATCCGGCGGCAGTAAGGAAGATCAGGCCGACAAGCTGAAGAAACATATTGATAGTCTTAATCTGCCTGGCGCCGAAAAGGTCAATATTGCGGTGGCTGACGATGGCACCGCGACGATCACGGGGGACGTCGGTTCCCAGGAAGATAAGGAAAAAATTCTGGTCGCGGTGGGTAACGTCACCGGGATCGGTCAGGTCAATGACAGCGTTAACGTCACGCAAAGCGGGGCTGAGAGCCGTTATTACACGGTAAAATCGGGCGATACGCTGAGCGCTATTTCAAAAGCGATGTACGGATCCCCCAACGACTATCAGCGCATTTTCGAAGCCAATAAGCCGATGCTGAAGCACCCGGATAAAATTTACCCCGGACAGGTGCTGATTATTCCGGCGAAGTAAATTTCTCTGCCTGATGCATAAATTTGCCCGCTGCACGCCTTATTCAGCGTGACAGAACGGCGGGCATCTCCTGGGGAAAAACGATAACCGCATGCGCATTAGCCAGTCACAGGACGCGTTCCTGTTTTTCACAATAACGCTATGACGTCATCGCTATTTTTGCCAGCTTCCGTCGCCGAACGCCTCGAATAAATCGAGCATAAGCACTTTATTACTCCGTAATCCATTCTTCTACACGCCCTGATATTAATTTTAATTCCTTTAAAATTAATCACATAAACCCTTATCGCCGTTTTTTCCTGAAAGTAGCGATCGTCACGACCTCTGTTGCGCAAAACTGGCTGAATGTGAATAACTTGTTATATTTATTTCAAGCTGTGAATCCGTGTAGGCCACACACCCCTTTTTACCGTCGTACCCAATAAGGAACTTTATGAAACTTAAACCGATTGCCATTAGTATGGCTATAGCAGGCATGCTAGCCACTATTTCACCCGGATGGGCTGATACCACGCCAAAAGAGGCCACAACAGCCACCAAAACCGCTAACGACGCACTCTATAACCAACTCCCCTTCTCCGATAACACCGATTTCACCAACGCCCACAAAGGCTTTATCGCCGCCCTTCCCACTGAGATCATTAAAGGGGAACAAGGGAATGTCGTATGGGATCCTCAGCAGTATGCTTTCATCAAAGAAGGTGAGAAAGCGCCGGATACCGTAAACCCTAGCCTGTGGCGGCAGTCGCAGCTGATTAATATCAGCGGCCTGTTTGAAGTGACCGATGGCGTTTACCAGATCCGTAATCTGGATCTCTCCAACATGACGATTATTGAAGGTAAAGAAGGGATAACCGTCGTCGACCCGCTGGTCTCAGCGGAAACGGCAAAAGTAGGTATGGATTTGTACTTCCAGCATCGCGGTAAAAAGCCGGTGGTGGCCGTGATTTATACCCACAGCCACGTCGACCACTACGGCGGCGTGCGAGGCGTCGTTGACGAGGCCGACGTCAAATCCGGCAAGGTAAAAGTGTATGCGCCAGCGGGCTTTATGGAGGCCGCGGTCGCAGAGAATATTATGGCCGGTAACGTCATGAGCCGTCGCGCCAGCTACATGTACGGCAACCTTCTGAAACCTTCCGCCACCGGCCAGGTTGGCGCAGGGCTCGGTACCACCACCTCCGCAGGTACCGTAACCCTGATAGCGCCGACCAATATCATTGAAAAAGACGGGCAAAAAGAGGTCATCGACGGCCTGACCTATGACTTCATGCTGGCACCGGGTTCAGAAGCCCCTTCGGAAATGCTGTGGTATATCGAAGAGAAGAAACTGATTGAATCCGCAGAAGATGTGACGCACACGCTGCATAACACCTACTCGCTACGCGGCGCGAAAATTCGTGAACCGCTGCCCTGGTCGAAATACATCAACGAGGCGATCGTGCGTTGGGGTGATAAAGCCGAAATTATCATGGCGCAGCACCACTGGCCGACCTGGGGCAATGAAAATGTGGTGAATCTGCTGAAGAGCCAGCGCGATCTGTATCGTTATATTAACGATCAGACTTTGCGTATGGCCAACGAAGGTTTGACCCGCGATGAGATTGCCGCCAACTTCAAACTTCCGGATAGCCTGGCCAATACCTGGGCTAACCGCGGCTATTACGGCTCGGTAAGCCACGATGTTAAAGCGACCTACGTGCTGTACCTCGGCTGGTTCGACGGCAATCCAGCAACCCTTGACGAACTGCCGCCAGAGGAAGCCGCCAAAAAATTCGTTGATTACATGGGCGGCGCCGACGCCATCATCAAGAAGGCGAAAGAGGATTACGAACAGGGCAACTATCGCTGGGTTGCTCAGGTTGTCAGCAAAATAGTCTTCGCCGATCCGAACAACCAGGAAGCGCGTAATCTGGAGGCGGATGCCCTCGAGCAATTAGGCTATCAGGCTGAGTCCGGCCCGTGGCGTAACTTCTATCTCACCGGCGCGCAGGAACTGCGTAACGGCGTGGTGAAAGGCCCGACGCCGAACACCGCGAGCCCGGATACCGTGCGCGCAATGACCCCGGAAATGTTCTTCGATTATCTGGCGGTACACATCAACGGCGAGAAAGCGGGTAACGCGAAATCGGTCTTCAACATCGATCTCGGCGACGACGGCGGTAAATATAAGCTGGAGCTGGAAAACGGCGTACTCAACCACACCGCTAACGCGGAAGCCAAAGATGCCGACACCACAATCACCCTTAATCGCGCCACCCTGAATAAAATCATCCTCAAAGAGGAGACGCTGAAGCAGGCGGCAGATAACGGTGATGCGAAAATTACCGGCAACGCCGATAAACTCAATGAAATGCTAGGCTATATGGATAAATTTGAATTCTGGTTCAATATCGTTACGCCTTAACCACTCTCTCCCGCGGCGCGCTGTCGCGGGAGTTTTCGTTTTATCAGTACTCTTCAGGCAGCGTCCGGTCAATGGAAACCAGCTTACCGCGCTTCATGGTGATATATCCCCCGGCTTTCAGATCGGCCAGCACGCGAAAGACATGCGTCCGCGAGAGGTTGGTGCGCTTAATAATAAACAGCGCCAGCCCTTCGTTTTCCCCTTTGAGCGTATTCTGACGATAGAGATAGCGAAACAGCATCGGCCTGATGGTCTGGTAGCTGGTCATCTGTCGGCGTTCGTTATGCAGATCGATAGTAAAAATCGACATATAGGTCAAAATCGTCGCCAGCTCCTGCACCCGCTCAGGCCCGCCGTACAAAAATATATCGTCAAAGGTGCCGTAAGATATTTTAATCAGTTTAACCGTTGCGCTGCCGCTATATTCAAACTTCGCCAGCGGGCAATATCTTTCCATAAGCCCTATCGGCATATACTCGATGGTATTACCAATATTAAGGCCATCGTCTGGCATCAGAATCGACAGCGAACCTTCGGTGCAAAAATAGAGATACCCAGGCTGGATATCTAATTTTTTATTTGCAGCAACCGTGATGGTCTCTCCGTTCGCTATTATTTGCGGGAAAAAAGCATCTATCTTCAGCTGCTGATAATAACTATGGATATCCTGAAAATTCACGCCACGCCCCTCTCTGCACCGGCTGCTGTCGCTTCAAGTATAGCAGCGAAGGCGCTCAGGATTCGAGATGTTTATTTTTACGCTGATGGCCAGTCCCATATGGGACTATCAACTCGAGATATTCGCCTTACAATGGTCAGTAATTAATCCGGGTTTAAATATTCCTTTAATTAAATATTGCTGATCTTAGAGGCCACTCCATGAATTTAAATCAGATAGCGAAACACCTGGCACTGGCCGGTGTTTTAACATCAATATCTTTTTCCGCACTGGCGGCTAACCAGCCCCAGGATGCGACGCCCGCAACGCAGCAGGCGAATAACGCACTTTATAATAAATTACCCTTTGCCGATAAAACTGACTTTGATAATGCGCATAAAGGCTTTATCGCCCCACTGCCGCCAACGATGATCAAAGGTAAAGAAGATAACGTTATCTGGAATCCAGCAAAATACAATTTTGTGAAAGAAGGGGTTAAAGCGCCGGATACCGTTAACCCCAGCCTGTGGCGTCAATCGCAGCTGATTAATATTGGCGGCCTGTTTAAGGTGACCGATGGCGTTTACCAAATCCGTAATCTCGATCTCTCCAACATGACCATTATTGAAGGTCAGAAAGGGATCACGGTTATCGATCCGCTGTTGAGCGCCGAACCGGCCAAAGAAGCGCTGGAGCTCTACTACACTAACCGCGGCAAAAAACCGGTGGTCGCCGTCGTCATCACGCACAGCCACGTTGACCACTACGGCGGCCTGCGCGGTGTGGTTGACGAAGCTGACGTGAAATCCGGCAAGGTGAAAATCTACGCCCCTGAAGGCTTTATGAAAGAGGCCGTTTCCGAAAACATTATGGCCGGTACCGCCATGAGCCGTCGCGCCAGCTATATGTATGGCAACCTGCTGAAACCGGATGCCAAAGGGCAGGTTGGCGCCGGGCTGGGGACCACAACCTCGGCGGGTACCGTTACGCTGCTGCCGCCGACCAACTACATTACCCACACCGGTCAGCAGGAAGTGATCGACGGCTTAACCTACGACTTTATGATGGCGCCGGGCTCGGAAGCGCCGTCGGAAATGCTGTGGTACGTCAAAGAGAAGAAAATGATCGAAGCGGCAGAGGATGTAACCCATACTCTGCACAACACCTACTCCCTGCGCGGCGCGAAAATTCGCGATCCGCTGGCCTGGTCGAAATACATTAACGCCGCTATCGAGCGCTGGGGCGACACCGCCGAAGTGATTATCGCCCAGCACCACTGGCCGACCTGGGGTAACGACAACATCGTCAAGCTGATGAAAGGCCAGCGCGATATGTATCGTTATATCAATGACCAGACGCTGCGCATGGCCAATAAAGGCCTGACCCGCGACGAAATCGCCGCCAACTTCAAACTTCCGCCATCGCTGGAGAAACAGTGGTCCAGCCGCGGTTACTACGGTTCCGTCAGCCATAACGTGAAAGCGACCTATGTCTACTACCTTGGCTGGTTCGACGGCAACCCGGCAACCCTTGATGAGTTACCGCCAGAAGAAGCGGCGAAGAAGTTCGTCGAATATATGGGCGGGGCGGATGCCATCATGCAAAAAGCGAAGGCCGACTACCAGCAGGGTAATTATCGCTGGGTGGCGCAGGTAACCAGTAAAATTGTCTTTGCCGACCCGCAGAATGCACAAGCGCGTAACCTCGAAGCCGATGCGCTGGAACAGCTCGGTTACCAGGCGGAAGCCGGTACCTGGCGAAACTTCTACCTGACCGGTGCGCAGGAATTACGTAACGGCGTACAGCCGCTGCCTACGCCAGACACCGCCAGCCCGGATACCGTGCGGGCGATGACGCCGGAAATGTTCTTTGACTATCTCGGCGTACATATCAACGGTGAAAAGGCGGGAGCGGCGAAAGCGGTCTTTAATATCGATCTGGGTAAAGATGGCGGGAAGTACAAGCTGGAGCTGGAAAACGGCGTACTCAACCATACCGCCAATGCCGAAGCGAAAGAGGCCGACACGACGATTACGCTCGATCGCGCGACCCTGAATAAGATCATCCTCAAAGAGGAGACGCTGAAACAGGCGCAGGATAAAGGCGAAGTGAAAATCAGCGGAAATATCGCGAAGCTGGAAGCGTTGCTGGGCTATATGGACAAGTTTGATTTCTGGTTCAACATTGTCACACCGTAATCCAGTCGGCAGGCCTGAGCCCAGTGATTAACTGGGCTTACACTTTCCTATCTCCCCCACCTTACCTGCGCCGCAGACACACTTCGGCGCAGGCCAAATATACATGGGTTACGGACGACCACGTCCCGCAAAATCAGACAATTTCGCACCTCAATCGCCCGCATCGCCTCCCCGACTCGCCATTTATCGACCACACTTAGTATCACGCGACCACCGCGTCGAGCCTGATAAAAAAAGAGATTAAGATGAAAAAAGTGGCCATCGTCGGCGTCGGCCCCACCGGGATCTACACCTTACACGCCCTGGTTGAGCACGGAGAACCGCTGGCAGTTCAGCTCTATGAGCAAGCCGAAGAGGCGGGCGTCGGTATGCCTTACAACAGCGACAATACCTCGCCGCATATGCTGGCAAACATTGCCAGCATCGAGATCCCCCCCATTTACATCACCTACCTCACCTGGCTGCAGAACCAGAGCGATGACTATCTGGCGCAGTTTGGCGTTGAGCGGACCTCACTGCATGAGCGGCAGTTTTTACCGCGCGTGCTGCTTGGCGATTACTATCGCGATCGCTTTCTGGCGGTGATGGAAAAAGCGCGGGAGACGGGGTTTGACGTTAGCCTTTATGAATCAAGCGAAGTCACCGACCTGCGAGCGGATGACCATGGCGTCGGCCTGTGGGTGAATCACGCCCCCCAGCCGGTGCTGGTTGATTTCGCCGCCATCGCCACCGGCCATCTGTGGCCGGAGGAAGACACCTCGTCGCGGCCCTATTTCCCCAGCCCCTGGACGGGGCTGATGGACGCCGCGATCCCCGCCTGTCGCGTCGGCATTCTGGGAACGTCGCTTAGCGCGATTGACGCGGCGGTGGCGGTGGTATGTCAACACGGCGCGTTCACCACCGATGCGGACGGTGAGCTGCATTTTCAGCGCCGCCCGCAAAGCCAGAATCTGACGCTCACCCTGATGTCCCGTACCGGCGTGCTGCCGGAGGCGGATTTTTACTGCCCTCTGCCGTATGAGCCGCTGGATATCGTGACCGACGCGGCGCTGGAGCAGGCGATCGCGCAAGGGGCGAAAGGGTTGCTGGATCGCGTCTTCTCGCTGATCGTTCAGGAGCTTCAGCACACCGCGCCGGGCTGGTGCGAGCAGATAGCGCTGGAACAGCTAACCGCCGACACCTTCGCCGACGCCTGGTTTGCCGAGCGGAAAAAACACGATCCTTTTGCCTGGGCGCGGCTTAACCTGCAGGAGGTGGAACGCAACAAACAGGTCCAGCACACGGTGCCGTGGCGCTATGCCCTGCTGAGGCTGCATGAGGTCATTGAAGAGGTGGTACCGCATCTTGAGGACCACGATCGGATGCGCTTCAAACGGGGGCTGGCGCGCGTATTCATCGATAACTACGCGGCGATCCCGTCCGAGTCCATCCGCCGTCTGCTGGCGCTGCACGAGGCGGGGTTAATGGAGATCCTGGCGCTGGGCAACGAATACGAACGTTACGATGAGCCGACCAAAACGGTGATTGTTCACCATGGCCAGCGCCGGGAATACGATATCTTCATCAACGCGCGCGGTCAGAAACCGCTGAAAAGCAAAGATATTCCTTTCCCCAGCCTGCGTCATCAGCTGCTGGCCTGCGGCGATGACATTCCGGATATCGGCGAGGATTACACGCTGCTGGCGCCGGAGGCCGCCCGGGGCCGTATCGCCTTTGGCGGGCTGCCGTGGCTGATGCACGACCGGCCGTTTACGCAAGGGCTCACGGCCAGCGCCGATATTGGCGCGGCCATGGCCCAGGCATTAATCAAGCCGACGCTCAACCGGCGGCGCAAGCTGTGGGAGGAAGCGTAAACTAACGCCAGGCCGAGCGGCCAGCCAGCGCAAAGCGGCCCGCGCCCAGGAAGGCAATCGCCAGCGCGGCAACAAAGAAATAGACCAGGCTCTCAATTGCCCAGGCGCCGGTTTTATCCAGCGCCGCGGTTTTATCGAGGCCGACCATCAGCCAGGCCACCACCATGGTAAACGCCAGCACCAGCGCCGCCGGGCGCGTTAGCACGCCAAGGATCAGCAGGATCGGGGCCACCACTTCGCCCACCAGCACGCCGTAGGCGATAAAGCCCGGCAGCCCTTTGGCCACCAGCATGGCGCTAATCCCGTCGACGCCGTCGAAAAGCTTGTGCAGCCCGTGGAACAGCATCAGCCCTCCCACCGCCAGACGCAGCAACAGCTTGCCAAAATCGTCGCACGACAGCGTACGGTTTAGCGCATTTAAGAATGTTGTCATCATTTTCATTTTCCCTGTTTTATCCCTGTTGAACATCACGTTACTGCTTCTCATTTGCAAATTATACCTGCTGAAAATAGGGGTATTTTCCCAGCGAAACGACAGGATTCATCTAAACTTGTAACCGGTATCACAATTCAGGAGATGGAAAACCATGAAACAAACCGTGGCTAACTACATTGCCAAAACGCTCGAACAGGCCGGCGTGAAACGTATCTGGGGCGTGACGGGCGATTCGCTCAACGGCCTGAGCGATAGCCTCAACCGCATGGGCACCATTGCGTGGATGCCGACGCGGCATGAAGAGGTTGCCGCTTTCGCCGCTGGCGCAGAGGCCCAGCTGACGGGCGAGCTGGCGGTGTGCGCCGGGTCATGCGGGCCGGGAAACCTGCACTTAATCAACGGCCTGTTTGACTGCCACCGTAATCACGTGCCGGTGCTGGCTATCGCGGCGCATATTCCGTCGAGCGAAATCGGCAGCGGCTATTTTCAGGAGACGCATCCTCAGGAGCTGTTCCGTGAATGCAGCCACTACTGTGAGCTGGTCTCCACCCCCGAACAGATCCCCCAGGTGCTGGCGATCGCGATGCGAAAAGCGGTGCTGAACCGTGGCGTGTCGGTTGTTGTCCTGCCGGGCGACGTGGCGCTGAAGGCCGCGCCGGAAAGCGCCAGCAGCCACTGGTATCCGGCTCCGCATCCTATCGTTACGCCACCGCAAAGCGAGCTGGAAAAACTGGCCGAGCAGCTGAAATCATCGCGCAATATTACGCTACTGTGCGGCAGCGGCTGCGCCGGGGCGCACGACGAGCTCACGGCGTTTGCTGAAAAACTGAAATCACCGATCGTTCACGCGCTGCGCGGTAAAGAGCACGTCGAGTACGATAACCCTTACGACGTGGGCATGACCGGGCTAATCGGCTTCTCCTCCGGCTTCCACGCCATGATGAATGCCGATACGCTGATTCTGCTCGGCACACAGTTCCCGTACCGCCCGTTCTACCCCACCGAAAGCACCATCATTCAGATAGATATCAACCCTGCCAGCATCGGTGCGCACAGCAAGGTGGATATGGCGCTGGTCGGCGACGTGAAAACCACGCTGGGGGCGCTCTTACCGCTGCTGGACGAGAAGACCGACCGCAGCTTCCTCGACAAAGCGCTGGAGCACTATCGCAGCGCGCGCAAGGGTCTCGACGATCTGGCGAAGCCCAGCGACAAAGTGATTCACCCGCAGTATCTGGCGCAGCAGATTAGCCATTTTGCCGCCGAAGACGCCATTTTCACCTGCGACGTTGGCACGCCGACGGTATGGGCCGCCCGCTATTTGCAGATGAACGGCAAGCGCCGCCTGCTCGGCTCCTTCAACCACGGTTCAATGGCCAACGCCATGCCGCAGGCGCTTGGCGCACAGTCGACCGAGCCGGGTCGTCAGGTGGTGGCAATGTGCGGCGACGGCGGCTTTAGCATGCTGATGGGCGATTTCCTGTCGGTGGTGCAGATGAAGCTGCCGATCAAAATCGTGGTCTTTAACAACAGCGTGCTGGGCTTCGTGGCGATGGAGATGAAGGCCGGGGGTTATCTGACCGACGGCACCGAGCTGCACGACACCAACTTCGCACGTATTGCCGAAGCCTGCGGTATCACCGGCATTCGCGTCGAGAAAGCCGCCGACGTTGACGAGGCTTTACAGCGCGCCTTCAGCATCGATGGCCCGGTGCTGGTTGATGTGGTCGTCGCCAAAGAGGAGCTGGCCATTCCGCCGCAGGTCAAACTGGAGCAGGCCAAAGGTTTCAGCCTGTATATGCTGCGCGCCATCATCAGCGGGCGCGGCGATGAAGTGATCGAACTGGCGAAAACCAACTGGCTCAGGTAAAAATGGAGGCATTCTTCTGCATTTAAAAAGGAAATGCCGTGATTGACCTCCGCAGTGATACCGTAACCCGCCCGACGCGCGCCATGCTCGAAACGATGATGGCCGCGCCGGTCGGCGATGACGTCTATGGCGACGATCCAACCGTTAATGCCCTACAGCAGTACGCCGCCGAGCTGGCGGGTAAAGAGGCGGCGCTGTTCCTGCCCACCGGCACCCAGGCCAACCTGGTGGCGCTGCTCAGCCACTGCGAACGCGGCGAAGAGTACATCGTCGGCCAGGGCGCGCATAACTATCTGTATGAAGCGGGCGGCGCGGCGGTGCTGGGCAGCATTCAGCCGCAGCCGATCGACGCGGCGTCCGACGGCACGCTGCCGCTGGATAAAGTCGCGGCGAAAATTAAAGCCGATGATATCCACTTCGCGCGCACCAGGCTGCTGAGCATTGAAAATACCCACAATGGGAAGGTCCTGCCGCGTGAATATCTGAAAGCGGCATGGGACTTCACCCGCGAGCGCGGGCTGGCGCTGCACGTCGACGGCGCGCGCATCTTCAACGCGCTGGTCAGCTACGGCTGCGAGCTAAAAGATATTGCCCAATACTGCGACTCGTTCACCATCTGCCTGTCGAAAGGGCTGGGCACGCCGGTCGGCTCGCTGCTGGTCGGCAATCATGACTACATTAAGCGCGCCAACCGCTGGCGGAAGATGACCGGCGGCGGCATGCGCCAGGCCGGTATTCTGGCGGCGGCGGGGCTGTATGCGCTGCAACACAACGTCGCACGGCTCCAGGACGATCACGACAACGCCGCCTGGCTTGCGGCCGAGCTGCGCGAGATTGGCGCTGACGTGATGCGTCACGACACCAATATGCTGTTCGTGCGCGTGGGCGAAGAAAACGCCGCCGCGCTGGGCGAGTTTATGCAGGCGCGCGGCGTGCTGATGAACGCCTCCCCCATCGTCCGCCTGGTCACGCATCTTGACGTTAACCGCCAGCAGCTGGCAGACGTGGTAGCCCACTGGAAAGCCTTTTTAGCGCGTTAAGGAGACGACGTGTCACAGTCAATTCTGGTCTTTGGCGCCAGCGGCTATATTGGCCAGCATCTGGTGTCGGCATTAAGCCAGCGCGGCCATACCGTGCGGGCGGTGGCACGTCGCGTTGAACGGCTGCAAAAGCTCCAGCTTCCCGGCGTGACCTGCCATTCCGTCGACCTGGAAAAAGACGGCGATCTCGCCCGACTGTTGGACGGCGTGGAGACCGTCTACTATCTGGTCCACGGGATGGGTGAGAGCAAAGATTTTATCCAGCACGAGCGCCGGGTGGCGGAGAACGTGCGCGACGCGCTGCGCGCGACTCCGGTTAAGCAGCTGATCTTTCTCAGCTCGCTGCAAGCGCCGGAGCACCAGCAGTCGCCGCACCTGCGCGCCCGTCAGCTCACCGCCGATATCCTGCGCGATGCGGGCGTGCCGGTCAGCGAACTGCGCGCCGGGATCATCGTCGGCGCCGGGTCGGCGGCCTTCGAGGTGATGCGCGACATGGTCTACAACCTGCCGGTGCTCACGCCGCCGCGCTGGGTACGTTCTCGCACCACGCCGATTGCGCTGGAGAATCTGCTGGTCTATCTGGTCGAGCTGCTCAACCACCCGGCCTCTGAGCACCGCGTGTTTGAAGCCGCCGGGCCGGAAGAACTGACCTACCAGCAACAGTTCGAACATTTTATGGCGGTCAGCGGCCGCCACCGCCCGCTGATCCCGATCCCCTTTCCCACCAGCTGGATCTCGGTATGGTTCCTGAACGTGATCACCTCGGTACCGCCGACCATCGCCAAGGCGCTGATCCAGGGCCTGAAGCACGATCTGCTGGCGGACGATCGCTCACTGCGCGCGCTGATCCCGCAAACGCTGATCCCCTTCGATGAAGCGGTACGCCGTACGCTGGAGGAGGAGAAAAAGCTGGCCAACTCCAGCGACTGGGGCTACGACGCCCAGGCTTTCGCCCGCTGGCGGCCGGAGTATGGTTTCTTCGCTAAACAGGCGGGCTGCACCGTCAGCACTCAGGCCAGCCTGCCGGCGCTGTGGCAGGTGGTCAACCAGCTGGGCGGCAAAGAGGGCTATTTCTTCGGCAATATTCTGTGGAAAACCCGCGCGGCGATGGACCTGCTGGTGGGGCATCGGCTGGCGAAGGGCCGCCCGGAGCAGGCGCTGCTGCAGGTGGGCGATACCGTCGATAGCTGGAAAGTGATTATCGTCGAGCCGGAAAAATCGCTCGCGCTGCTGTTTGGCATGAAGGCCCCCGGCCTCGGTCGACTGTGCTTTACGCTGGTGGATAAAGGCAGCCATCGTGAACTTGACGTCCGCGCCTGGTGGCATCCGCACGGTATGCCAGGATTAATCTACTGGCTGTTGATGATTCCAGCACATCTGTTCATCTTCCGCGGCATGGCGCGGCGTATTGCCCGCCTGGCAGAAGAAGTCACAGGAAAAAGTGCGCAATAACCCTTTTTCGTTTTAGTTTCCCATTGCATACGAGTGAAATAAACGGAAGAATGCGCACGAAACTCTTTTTTTACACTGTGGATGATTATGAAGGTACTGGTTACCGGCGCCACGAGCGGATTAGGCAGAAATGCCGTTGAATATCTGTGCCGTAAGGGCATTAGCGTCAGAGCGAGCGGTCGCAATGAAGCGATGGGCAAACTGCTGGAGAAAATGGGCGCGGAGTTCGTCCATGCTGACCTGACCGAACTGGTCTCCTCTCAGGCTAAGGTGATGCTGGCCGGCGTTGACACCCTTTGGCACTGTTCAAGCTTCACGTCGCCGTGGGGCACACAGGCCGCCTTCGACCTGGCGAACGTTCGCGCGACGCGTCGCCTCGGGGAATGGGCCGTAGCCTGGGGCGTGCGTAACTTTATCCATATCTCTTCACCGTCGCTCTACTTTGACTATCACCACCACCGGGATATCAAAGAAGATTTTCGTCCGCACCGTTTCGCTAACGAATTCGCCCGCAGCAAAGCCGCTGGCGAAGAGGTGATTCAGCTGCTGGCGCAGGCCAACCCCAATACGCGCTTTACCATTCTGCGTCCGCAAAGCGTCTTTGGCCCGCATGATAAGGTGTTTATCCCGCGTCTGGCGCAGATGATGCACCACTACGGTAGCGTGCTGCTGCCGCGCGGCGGCCACGCGATGGTTGACATGACCTACTACGAAAACGCCGCCCACGCCATGTGGCTCGCCAGCCAGCCGCGCTGTGGCGATTTGCCTTCTGGCCGCGCCTACAACATCACCAACGGTGAACCACGCACGCTGCGCAGCATCGTTGAGCGGCTAATCGACGAGCTGGACATTGCTTGCCGAATTCGTTCAGTGCCTTATCCGATGCTGGATATGATTGCCCGCAGCATGGAGCGCTTTGGCGATAAGAAAGCCAAAGAACCGTCGCTGACCCACTACGGCGTGTCTAAGCTGAACTTCGACTTTACGCTCGACATCAGCCGCGCGCGCGAAGAGCTGGGCTATGAACCGATTGTCTCGTTAGACGACGGCATCGTGCGCACCGCCGCCTGGCTTGAGGATCACGGCAAGCTGCACCGCTAGGGCTTAGCCCTGGCCATATTTCTCCAGCAGCGCTTCGGCAATCGCCAGACTTTCCATATCCGCTACGCCGTCATAGCGCGTCGGGCGGAAGTGCATCTGGAAGGCGGCAATCACCCGCATCTTCTGGAGCTGGGTCATATTCGGTTTGACGTCATAGCCATAGCGCGCCAGCAAATCCAGCAGGGTATACGAGGCTATCGGCGCATTCGGCGAGCGGCCGTTCAGATAGAAGGCCACGCGGCTGGCATCCGGCCACGCGCCGATACCCTGCTCCGCCAGCGACTGCCACGGGAATAACGGGCCGGGATCGTCCTTACGCTGCGGCGCAATATCGGAATGCCCGACCACGTTTTGCGGTTCGATGTTGTAGCGTTTGATGATGTCCTTCACCAGCGGCACCAGCGCCTGGATTTGCGCCGGTTCAAACGGCGTGAAGAACTTCGTCCCCTCCGACTTCTGCCAGCCGCGGTTTTCCAGCTCGATACCGATAGAGGTATCGTTGATGCGGGTTGCCCCGCGCCAGAAACTCGGCCCCGCGTGCCACGCCAGCTCGGACTCCGGCACCAGCTGCCAGATGCGCGGCTTGCCGCGTACCAGCGGCGGCACGGCGGGAATCAGATAATGCACGCTGACATCCTTACCCGTCAGCGCGGTGAGCGAGACGTCAAAATCATCCGCCGTGTAGTGGATCACCAGCATTTTAATACGCGGATACGCCGCCGGGGCCGAACGGCTGGTATCGAGCACATAATCCGGCTTCTCAATAACCGCCTTTTTCTCATCGTTACTGGCGCATCCCGCCAGTAACACCGCCAGCATGGCGATCGTCAAAAAACGTTTCATCTGCGCGTTTTGACCGCCGTACCGCTGACGCTCACCATCAACATACTGCTGTCTTTACCTACAGTTTCATAATCTATATCGATGCCGACAACCGCATCGGCGCCCAGCGCCGCGGCCTGCTCGCCGAGCTCTTTAAAGGCGATTTCGCGCGCTTTGCGCAGCTCTTTCTCATACGCCCCCGAGCGGCCGCCGACGATGTCGCGGATGCCGGCGAAGAAATCACGAAAAATATTGGCGCCTAAAATCGCTTCCCCGGTCACCACGCCGCAGTATTCGACAATCGGTTGGCCTTCAAGAGTGGGGGTGGTTGAAAATTGCATGGACAGCTCCTTCGTTAACGTTCAATGCCTTAGCTCTCAGCGCTAAACGCATTATCGGACCGATACGCTATGCTTGAAAAGGGATTACTTCATTATCGTATACGTAAATCGCGCCCGCTGCATGGCGGCGGTTGCTACGCCCGTCGACGGCGTAGAAGCGACTAATGTTGAGACTGCTAACAAGGAATCACTATGCGTTACACCAACCTTGCACTTATTCTTCCCGCTGCGCTATTGCTGAGCGCCTGCACCACCGTAACACCCGCCTACAAAGATACCGGCACGCGCGTCGGGCAGTGCGTTGAAGGCGGCCCGGATACCGTGGCACAAAAATTTTACGACGACCAGATCCAGCACCGGACTAGCGATATCACCGCCCTGCGCCCTTACCTCAGCGACGGCCTCGCCAAACTGCTGAACGAGAGCAGTCAGGATGCCAGCAAGCGTTCGCTGATGCAGTCGGGGCTGTTCTCCAGCAGCGCCACGGCACCTGATTCGGCAAGCGTGGCTAGCGCTTCGACTATCCCGAATACCGATGCCCGCAACATTCCGCTGCGCGTCGATGTAAAACAGGGGACCCAGAGCTGGAAAGATGAAGTGCTGATGATCCGCGAAGGCCAGTGCTGGGCGGTGGACGACGTGCGCTATCTTGGCAACAACAGCCACGCGCCAGCGGGTACGTTGCGTCAATCTCTCGAAAAACGTTAATAAAGTGTAAACAAATCCTGCTAAATCATTTATCCCGGCAAAATGTCTGGCATTCCCCCAGGAATGCCGACATTTATACCCCGCGCCCACCCCGACCGTTATTTTGTGCTAACTTTAAAACAAAAGTTGGTTTATATTTAAGTTTTAACGCACAAATATTGCATAACTATTCTGTCAAAGGTACTATTTGCGGCCTCAATTGCTGATAATTCCTCTACGGCTGATACCTTCAGCGGGGAAATGTAAGAGCGGCAGCAGAGTAAGCACCTGGCATTTCCAGGGCGAGGACAACTCTTTCGTGACGGGTATCAATGAGCATTAAATTAGACGGCATTAACTGCTTTTATGGCGCACATCAGGCGCTGTTCGACATCACGCTGCAGTGCCCGGAGGGCGAAACGCTGGTACTGCTTGGCCCTAGCGGCGCGGGCAAAAGCTCACTGCTGCGCGTGCTGAATCTGCTGGAGATGCCGAAGTCCGGTACCCTGGCGATTGCGGGTAACCATTTCGATTTTGCCAAAACCCCGTCAGATAAAGCGATTCGCGAACTGCGTCAAAACGTGGGTATGGTCTTCCAGCAGTACAACCTGTGGCCTCACCTGACGGTGGTACAGAACCTGATTGAAGCGCCGTGCCGCGTGCTGGGCTTAAGCAAAGAAAGTGCGATGGCCCGCGCCGAAAAACTACTCGAGCGTTTACGCCTCAAGCCGTTCAGCGACCGCTATCCCCTGCACCTTTCCGGCGGCCAGCAGCAGCGTGTGGCGATCGCCCGCGCGCTGATGATGGAACCGCAGGTACTGCTGTTTGACGAACCGACCGCGGCCCTCGACCCGGAAATTACCGCCCAGATCGTCAGCATCATTCATGAACTGGCGGAAACCAACATTACCCAGGTGATCGTCACCCACGAAGTGGAAGTGGCGCGTAAAACGGCCAGCCGCGTGGTGTACATGGAAAACGGTTATATCGTCGAACAAGGCGATGCAAGCTGCTTTAACAGCCCACAGACCGATGCATTTAGAAGTTATCTTTCTCACTGAGATTCAGGACAATGACGATGAAAAAAGTACTGATTGCCGCGCTGCTTGCTAGCGTCAGCCTCTCCGCAGGTGCTGCTCAGACTATCCGTTTTGCTACCGAAGCTTCCTACCCTCCGTTTGAGTCCATGGACGCCAACAACCAGATCGTCGGCTTCGACGTGGATCTGGCCAACGCGCTGTGTAAAGAGATCGACGCCACCTGTACCTTCAGCAACCAGTCTTTTGATAGCCTGATTCCAAGCCTGAAGTTCCGCCGCGTCGACGCGGTGATGGCCGGTATGGATATCACTCCGGAGCGTGAAAAGCAGGTGCTGTTCACCACCCCGTACTACGACAACTCCGCGCTGTTTGTCGGCGTGAAGGATAAGTTCACCGGCATCGACCAGCTGAAAGGCAAAAAAGTCGGCGTGCAGAACGGCACCACGCACCAGAAATTCATCATGGATAAACATCCGGAAATCACCACCGTGCCGTACGACAGCTACCAGAACGCGAAGCTGGATCTGCAAAACGGCCGTATTGACGCCGTCTTCGGCGACACCGCCGTGGTCACCGAATGGCTGAAGGCCAACGACAAGCTGGCCGCCGTGGGCGACAAAGTGACCGATAAAGGCTACTTCGGCACCGGGCTGGGCATTGCCGTACGTCAGGGCAACACCGAGCTGCAGCAGAAATTCAACGCTGCGCTGGAAAAAGTGAAGAAAGATGGCACTTACGAAACCATCTACGCTAAATGGTTCCAGAAGTAAGACTTGATGAACGAAATGTTTCCTTTAGCAAGCGCCGCCGGCATGACCGTCGGCCTTGCGGTTTGTGCGCTGATTATCGGCCTTGCGCTGGCGATGTTTTTCGCGGTGTGGGAGTCGGTGAAATGGCGCCCTATCGCCTGGATTGGCTCCGCGCTGGTCACGGTGCTGCGCGGCCTGCCAGAAATCCTGGTGGTGCTGTTTATCTACTTTGGCTCATCGCAGCTGCTGCTGACGCTGTCCGACGGCTTTAACATCAACCTCGGTTTCGTGCAGATTCCGGTGCAGATGCAGATCGAAAACTTCGACGTCAGCCCGTTCCTGTGCGGCGTGATTGCCCTCTCCCTGCTGTACGCCGCCTACGCCTCGCAAACCCTGCGCGGCGCGCTGAAAGCGGTGCCGGTCGGCCAGTGGGAGTCCGGCCAGGCGCTGGGGCTGTCGAAAAGCGCGATCTTCTTCCGCCTGGTGATGCCGCAGATGTGGCGTCACGCGCTGCCGGGGCTGGGCAACCAGTGGCTGGTGCTGCTGAAAGATACCGCGCTGGTGTCGCTGATAAGCGTGAACGATCTGATGCTGCAAACTAAAAGCATCGCCACCCGTACCCAGGAGCCGTTTACCTGGTACATCGTGGCGGCGGCCATTTATCTGGTGATTACCCTGCTCAGCCAGTACATCCTCAAACGCATTGACCTGCGTACCACTCGCTTCGAACGGAGACCAGGCTGATGCTCGAGTATTTACCGGAACTGATGAAAGGGCTGCACACCAGCCTGACGCTGACCGTCGCCTCCATCGTGGTGGCGCTGGTGCTGGCGCTGATTTTCACCATCATCCTGACGTTAAAGACGCCGGTGCTGGTGTGGCTGGTGCGCGGTTATATTACGCTGTTTACCGGCACGCCGCTGCTGGTGCAGATCTTCCTGATTTACTACGGCCCAGGCCAGTTCCCGACGCTGCAGAACTACCCGATGCTGTGGCATCTGCTCTCCGAGCCGTGGCTGTGCGCGCTGATTGCCCTATCGCTGAACAGCGCCGCCTACACCACGCAGCTGTTCTTCGGCGCTATTCGCGCCATTCCGGAAGGCCAGTGGCAGTCGTGTAACGCGCTGGGGATGAGTAAGAAAGATACGCTGGCGATCCTGCTGCCGTACGCGTTTAAGCGCGCGCTCTCCTCCTACTCTAACGAAGTGGTGCTGGTGTTCAAGAGTACCTCTCTGGCCTACACCATTACGCTGATGGAAGTAATGGGCCACGGGCAGCTGCTGTACGGCCGTACCTACGACGTGATGGTGTTTGGTGCCGCCGGGCTGGTTTACCTCGTCGTCAACGGCCTGCTGACGCTGCTGATGCGCCTGATTGAGCGTAAAGCGCTGGCCTTCGAACGCCGCAACTGATTTTTGCATAATCACCAAAACACAAAACGGATAAGTCGCTGGCTTATCCGTTTTTTTCACATCAATAAAAAATAATTACTCAAATATATTGCATACAAATTCACTTAATGGCATTGTAGATTCATGCCACACGCAGGGCAGCACCCCATAAGCGAGACAGACAGGAGCTCATCCATGAAAAAATTAGTACTGGCCGCCTTACTGGCCACCGTTGCCGTCGGCGCTCAGGCCGCAGAAAAGATCAGCTTCGGCGTTTCCGCAACGTACCCGCCATTTGAATCCATGGATGCCAGCAACCAGATTGTCGGCTTCGACATCGATCTGGCTAACGCGCTGTGCAAGCAGATGCAGGCCGAATGTACCTTCACCAACCATGCGTTCGACAGCCTGATTCCGGCGCTCAAGTTCAAGAAATATGACGCGGTGATTTCCGGTATGGATATCACGCCGGAGCGCAGCAAGCAGGTGGCGTTTACCGACGCCTACTACGCCAACTCGGCGCTGGTGATTGCCAAAAAAGGCGAGTTCAAAAGCTTTGACGACCTGAAAGGCAAACGTATCGGGATGGAAAACGGCACCACCCACCAGAAATACCTGATGGATAAGCACCCGGAAGTAAAAACCGTGGCCTATGACAGCTACCAGAACGCGATTATCGACCTGAAAAATGGCCGTATCGACGGCGTATTTGGCGACACCGCGGTGGTTAACGAATGGCTGAAAACCAACCCGCAGCTGGGCGCAGCCACTGAGAAAGTGACCGACCCGCAGTACTTCGGCATTGGCCTCGGCATCGCGGTACGCCCGGATAACAAAGCGCTGCTGGAGAAACTGAACGGCGCGCTGAAAGCGATTAAAGCCGACGGCACCTACCAGAAAATCAACGATAAGTGGTTTGCTGAGTAAGACGTCACTTCCCGGTAAGCGCCCTGCTTACCGGGTTTATTGCTTTACAACGGTACGAAAAAGCGAAAACACGCCCCCGCCGCCGCATCAACCAGACGAATACTGCCGCCGTGCAGCTCCAGCATTCTGCGCACGATCAGCAGCCCCAGCCCGCCGCGATTTTCCCGCGCGCTCTGTGGACTTAACGCGGAAGGCCGCAGGAACAGCTGTTCACGCAGCGCATCCTCCACGCCCGGCCCACTATCGGCAACCTCCACCTGCAACCGTTCATTTTCCTGCCACACCCGCAGCATCACCGTACCGCCCGGCGGCGTATGGCGCACCGCGTTATCGAGCAGGTTAGTGACCACCCGCTCCATCATGGAAACATCAGCGTTCAGTAACGGTAGTGACCGCGGAATATCCACCTTCAGCGTCAGGCGACGCGTTTCAATCGCCAGATCGAACTTTTGCGCCACGTCCTGCAGCAGCTCGCCGATGGCAAACGGTTCCCGCTGCGGCTTAATCCCACCGTGCTCCAGCTTCGCCAGCTCAAACAGCTGCTGCGACAGATGGCGCACCTTGTGACCCTGGCGCAGGGCAATCGCCAGATACTGGCGGTTATCCTCCGGCGTCAAGGTATCGGCCTTCAGCGACAGCGTCTCCAGATAACCCAACAGCGAGGTCAGCGGCGTACGCAGGTCGTGGGAGATATTGGCGATAAACTCCCGGCGCTGGCGATCGCTGTCCGAAAGCTGATCCCACTGGCCGGCAATTTTCCGCGCCAGTTCGATAAAGGTATTGCGCAGTATCGCCACCTCGTTCGAGGTAGCGCTCTCCAGCGGCTGCTGCGCCAGCTGGCGGATGGCGCTGATGCTGTCCTGGTCCAGCCACTCAACGTCGGCGGTGAGCTGGCGCACCGGGCGGGTGACCCAGTACCAGACCATCCCCCCTGCCAGCAGGCCAAACAGCGTCACCAGCAGCAGCGACCAGACAACGGTGCTCCACAGCGTTTTCTGCCAGGCGCTCTCCGCCAGCGCGTTGAACGTTTCCCCTTCGAGAACGATATAAAGATAGCCGTGCAGATTGCCGTTCAGCATCACCGGCGCGGCGCTGAACGCCTTACGTTTAGTCAGATCGCGCGGATCGTCGCCGTACACCGGCCAGGAGGCGTCGCTGAGAAAGGCTTTTACCGGTTCAATGTCCAGTTGCTGGCGCTTGATGTGTCCGGGCGGCGCGGCGTCGGCAATAATCGTGCCTTCGGGCGACAGAAGATAGAGTTCAACGCTGGGGTTGAAGGTCATCAGCCGGTCAAACAGCATTTTCAGCGTCTGGCGGTTCACTTCACCATGCGTTTCCAGCAGCGGCTCGCGGTTGACGATCTGCTGGGCCAGCCCGGCGGAGAGCCGCTGGACCATCGCGTTGCCGTACTGGTTGCTGTTATAGAGCTGCACGCTACAGGTGGCAATCGCGCACAGCAGCAGGATGGCGGTGAACACCAGCGTCAGGCGCTGGCTGAGGCTGAGCCGCCGGTTCATAACGTCGGCCCCCGTTTGTCGGTGGCGAACTTATAGCCTTTGCCCCACACGGTGAGAATAATTTCCGGCTCGGCGGGGTCGCGCTCAATTTTGACCCGCAAACGGTTGATGTGAGTATTGACGGTGTGTTCATACCCTTCATGCTGATAGCCCCAGACGTTTTCCAGCAGCGACAGGCGCGAGAACACCTCGCCGGGATGGCGGGCAAACCAGTACAGCAGGTCGAATTCGCGCGGCGTCAGCTCCACCGCCTCGCCGCGCAGCTGTACCTGGCGGGAGAGTGGGTCAATCGTCAGGCCATGGCAGGCAATCGTGCCGCTCTCCAGGCGAATGCTCTGCCCCATCGCCTCCTGGCGGCGAAACAGCGCCTTCACCCTGGCAATCAGTTCAAGCACGGAAAACGGCTTCGGCAGATAGTCGTCAGCCCCCATCTCCAGCCCCACCACCCGCTGCGTTTCGCTGGTGCGGGCGCTAATGATAATCACCGGCAGGTAGCGGGTCATTTGCCGGATGCGGCGGCAGATCTCCAGCCCGTCGACGCCGGGCAGCATCAGGTCCAGAATCACCGCATCCCACACGTTCTGCTCAAGCTGAAGCAGCGCGCGTGCGCCGTCGGCCTCATGCACAATCTGATAGCCCTCGTCCTGAAGATTCAGGCGCAGCAGGGTTGCGATGTCCTGGTCGTCTTCCACCAGTAAAATTTTCTTTGCGCTATTCATGACGCTCCACCTACGCTTTTTTTCAAGCTTAACTCAGGCGAGCGTCGCGAGTTATCACATTTTATTTAAACTTCGCTCAGTCATTCAGCGACAGATACCCAGGCGCGTAAACTGCTCCTCCGGCGCATCGTTTTCCGCCATCAGCCGCGAGAGTACGGCCAGCATATGTTGCTCAAGCGCCTCATCCTGTATGGGATCAAGCTGCTGCGGATCGCGCTTGAGGTCAAACAGCAGGTGGCCAAACTGGCTCAGCCCGCGGTATTTCTCCCGCGCCGGGATACGCAGCGTCTGTAACCCTTTGCTAAACCGAAACGGCGGTGCCAGCGCAATATCCCGTAGCTCATCCGGCGTGAAGCGGCAGTTCATTTTGATCGGCATCAGGGTGTAGTTGGCCAGCAGCGCTTCATTGCCCGGCAGCGCCGCGCGCATATAGACATAGCGCCCGTCGGTGACATTCACATGGCCGCTGAAGACGCCAAACAGCGCGGCATCGCGTACCGGGGTGTCATCGGCGATGGTGTTCGCCAGCGCTTTGCCCTGCATATCCGGCGGGATGGGCTGGCCAAAGAAATCCAGCACCGTCGGCGCCCAGTCAATCATCTGTACCAGCGAGGCGCGCCGCTCGCCCTGCACGGCGCTGCGCGGATCCCAGATAAACAGCGGCGTATTCGCGACTTCGTTGTAGTACGGCATCTGGTTTTTCGCCCAGTAGCCGTGCTCGCCCAGCAGAAAGCCGTGATCGGTACCGACGATCAGCATCGTGTCACGCCACAGATCGTGCTCGTCCATCAGGTCGAGAATACGGCCCAGGTTTCTGTCGCACATCGAGACCAGCGCGCGATAGCGGCTGCGGATATGGGCGATCGCCTCGTCACTTTCGGCTACCTTGCCGCGCGGCCAGTCGTAATGCGGGCCTTCCCAGCCATCGTCGTATAACGCCAGGTACTCTTCGGTGGTATAGAACGGTTCGTGCGGATCGAAGGTCTCCACCTGCAACAGCCAGTTATCCTGCTGGTGATTATTGGCGATAAACTCGCAGCCGGTGTCAAACACCTGGGTCTGCGGAAAATCGGCCTCCTGCTGGATGTACTGGCGGTTCACCCAATCATGCCGCCATAGCCCGGAGACCCCGCCGCCGGTCTGTTTTTGCGGCACGCTTAGCACCGGCGGGATGGGCGGTTCAGCGACGCTGCCCTTCCAGTGGTCTCCCTCCTGGCCGCGCACAATTTCCCACGAACTGTAGCGATTGTGATAGTTACCGCCGCCGTCTTCCCAGTAGTGCAGGTGGTCGCTGATCAGGTGGGTATAAATTCCAGCCTGTTTTAGCAGCTCCGGCATTGAGTCATCAAACGGCTCCAGCGGCCCCCACTCCCGGTGTAAAAAGTTATAGCGCCCGCTGTGCAGTTCGCGGCGGGCGGGCATGCAGGGCATGCTGCCTACGTAGCTGTTATCAAAGGTTGCCGCCCGCTCGGCCAGACGCCGGAAGTTAGGCGCCTGGGTTATCGGGTCGCCATACGGCGGCAGATAGTGTTTATTCAGACTGTCGAACAGCAGAATAATCGTCTTCATGACGGTTTCCTCAGGCGTCTTTTTTCAACAGGTGCGGGAAATGCTTTTCGACCACCTCATAAATCTGGGCACCTATTTTTTCACCATCCATAATATTCTCGATAGGAATCAAATATTGCCCGTGACGCGGGTCAAGGCTCACCACATCAATCAGCTTTTTAGAAATAGCGTAGATATGCGCCCAGTCGGTAAAGCCGCCCACTTCACCGGCAGCGGTGTGCTCCATATCAAACGCAAAATCATATTTCGCTAACGCTTTTTGCACCACGGTTTGCAGCATTACGCTGCTGCCAACGCCGTAACCACAGACAAACAGAATATTAATTTTATCGTTCATTTTTCAGTCCTTTAAACGTTAATTATTTATGCCGCGAATGGGCCTAGATGGAACGTTGATGCAATAAATTTAAGTACTTCACAAATGGCCGGCCACAGGGTTGCCCAGTCAAAAATACCGGTCCAGCCGACGCCGTCTTTCGCCAGCCCGGTTAATGGAATCGCCCATACGGTGCCGAAGGTTTGAATCATGCCGAGAAGGAAGGTGCAGATAATCACCGAACGGTAGCCGCCCATACGGTTTGCCAGCACGCCTATCGGGCCGCCGGAGAAAAAGAGCGGAACAAAGCCGGGTAGCACCATAATCGGGCTTTTAAACAGCAGCAGCAGGCCCATGGAGAATATGGTGCCAAAGGTACAGAAAATAAAACCGAGGGTGGCGGCGTTCGGAGAGAACGGTAATAACGCGGCAACGTCCACGGCGGGAATGGCGTTGGGAATAAAACGATCCTGCCAGCCTTTAAAGGAGCCGTTAATTTCCCCCACCATCATGCGCACGCCCTGCAGCAGAATGACCATATACATCGAGAACTGGAGGCCGAGGTTGATAATGTAAATATACCAGGGTTTACCTTTGGCCATTAGCTGGACGTTATCAATGCCGGTCGCCAGTAAAAAACCGCCGACGAACAGGGTCATGATAATGGCTATCGAGGTAACGTTATGGTTAAAAATCGCCAGCCACCCCGGCAGCTTGAGGTTCTCTGCGTCGTGCTTTTCCGGGTCGCCAAATTTATGGGCGAACTTAGAGAAAAACCACAGCCCAATCATTTGGTTGTGCGCGATGGTGAACCCGGCATTGTTGGTGATTTTAGCGATCGGTTTAACGATTAACGTGGTTGAGAAAGCCCAGAATATCCCGGTGAGTACGCCGGCAATCACAATCGACTGCGCCCAGCCAAAGCCCAGCCAGAAGACAATCAGCCACAGTACCGCCTGGGAATGGGAAACGCCGGTGTTACCGGTCAGAAATATCCCCTTCGCGCCGGTAAAACGCCCGAACAGCACTAAGATCAGGTTGGTGAAAAAAGCCAGCACAAAAACGTAGCCGACATAGCCAAAATTATCCCCCAGCGCAATCTGCGTCGCCGCTTTCATGGCATAGGAATCCATTAAATAGCCATGGACGCCGTAGGCTTTGCTGACCGCTTCCGCCACCGGTTTAAAGGTGGCCGAGAATTGAAAACCACCGAACAGCACCATCATTAAACCGACCATCGCACTGACCATGCCGGTAATAATTTTGATCGGGGATTTTTTATCAAGCGTATAACCGACACCCACCAGCAGGCCAATTAATATTGCCGGTTCGGTCAGGAATGTCTGAATAACATCTATAAACCTGGAAAACATCGTTCGAACGCCCTCCATAAGCGAATGAATTCACGGTCTGGAATACGACCGTTGCGGGTATTAATGACGACTTCCTTTCTGAGTTCGACTTACTCGATAATCGTGGCCTCTGCTAATTGTCCTTAGCCGCACTCTATTAATCAAATTAAGTCATTAAAAGATTAAATGTGATTATATGTGATTTGTTTTGCAAAAATAGACGTAAAAATAAATGCAATCAATTAATTAACTGATCGCATTTATTTTAAAGATATTAATTATGAATTAATTAAGACGTGATATTTATTAAATAAATATATTTAGCGTTTCACCAGCAGCGTTAATACTTCGTAATGCGCGGTATGCGGGAACATATCAAACAGCTGTACTTTTTCGATGCGGTATCCCGGCAGGTGGATAAAGTCTTTCGCCATGGTCTGCGCGTTGCAGCTGGAGTAGATAATCGCCTCCGGCGCCATCTCGCTTAAATAGTCGCACAGCGCTTTACCAATACCCCGACGCGGCGGGTTGACCAGCACCAGCTGCGGGATGTCCGCCTGAGCGGTAGCAAACTGGGTGGAGTCCAGCGCCTGGAAATGCAGCTTGTCCAGCCCCAGTTCCGCCGCCGACTGCTTCGCACAGGCGATGGCCTCCGGCGCAATCTCAATGCCGGTCAGGGTCATCTCCGGCGTGGCGCAGTGCAGGCCAAAACCGCCGACGCCGCAGAACAGATCCCACATGTGGTTCACCGGCAGCGCGCGCACCCAGTCGCGCGCGGTGGCGTACAGCGCGCTGGCAACGGTCGGGTTGGTCTGGAAGAAGCTTTGCGGACGGATCCACAGCGGCACGCCGTTAAAACGCTCCGCCAGCGCCTGCTGTTCGGTGAAGAAAATTTCCTGCTCGCCTTCCATAATCGCCATATGGACCGGCTGAATATTGGCGGTGATCACCTTCAGCTGCGGCAGCTGTTCCTGAAGCCACGGCAGCGCGGCGCGGAGTTGTTGCAGCTTATTATCTGAACGCAGCACAAAGCGCAGCATCATACCGCCGTCGAGCTGGCTTTCGGTGAGCAGCAGATACTTCAGCTCACCGCGCCTGCGCGCCACGTTGTACGGCGTCAGCCCGGCGCGGGCGATAAACGGCTTCAGCGCGGCAAAGACCGGCGCAAAAGAGGCGGGATACAGCGGGCAGTCGGTTAAATCCTCCGGCGTGCCGTCGCGGTGCAGCATGCCGAGCAGCGGGCGCTCTACGCTGCCGCTAACCACCATTTTGGCTTTATTACGAAAGCCCTGCTCCGGGCCTTCCACCGGTGCGCACCATTTGGCAACGGGAAAATCCGCCAGCAGCGTCTGGAGATCGGCCATTTTGGCGGCGAGCTGTTCGGCGATCGGCCGCTCAATCCACTGACAGGAACGGCAACGGTCGGCATCATAAAGTGCGCACTGCATAGAAAAACCTTGAGACAAATGGGGGCGTGGATTGTATCACCGTTATTGTAAGCGGAAAAATCGCCGTGAGGAGGCGGGAACAAAAAGCAGGCACAGCACCAGCAAATCCGGCATTTTTTGCATCACCAGCGAGTGGAAGATTTCCCGCTTCGATTCACCGGCAATGCTGAACAGCTCCGGGTAGCCGTAGCCCAGCGACGCCGCCCACAGATAGCTGGCGGCAATCACCTGCGTCAGCAGATAGACCCAGCGCGCCCAGTTGCGCCCTTTGATCAGCGAAAATGCGCAGGCGATTTCGACAAACACCAGCACCAGGCTGGAGAGGAACACCAGCGTCAGCGTCCAGGTCTGTACGCTGCGATGAATAAATTCGCCCATCCCATTCAGCCCCAGCAGGTTGATCACCATCAACAAGTCGAGGCAGCGGATTAAAATAATGGCGAGCGCGGCCACCTGCACCAAAGCAGGGACATTCAGGCGAGCATGCGACCGACGGCTTCGAGTAAACAGTTCCAATGTATTGCCTTCCATGAAAACGATGCCGCGAATATTCGCGGCATCGACTGCATATCCGTATCGATTTTAAGTGGATTATCCGCGTCTTGCACGTTGGATATCACGCACCCGCTGTTTTTCCGCGCGCGCCATCAAATACCAGGCGATAAATCCGACAATTCCGACCACCCCGAGGATCAGCGACGCCAGGGCGTTAATCTCCGGATTCACCCCCATGCGGACGCTGGAGAACACCAGCATCGGCAAGGTGGTCGCGCCCGGGCCGGAGACAAAGCTGGCGATCACCAGGTCATCTAAGGACAGTGTGAAGGCCAGCAGCCAGCCGGAAATCACCGCCGGCATGATCATCGGCAGCGTGATCACGAAAAACACCTTCAGCGGCGTCGCGCCAAGATCCATCGCCGCCTCTTCAATCGAGCGATCCAGCTCGCGCAGCCTTGAGGAGATCACCACCGCGACATAAGCGGTACAGAAGGTAACGTGCGCCAGCCAGATGGTGAGCATGCCGCGATCCCCCGGCCAGCCGATACTGTGGGCCAGCGCGACAAACAGCAGCAGCAGCGACAGCCCGGTGATGACGTCCGGCATGACCAGCGGCGCGGTGATCATAAACGCAAAGCCGTTGGCGCCCCGGAAGCGGCCAAAGCGCACCATCACCATCGCCGCAATGGTGCCGAGCACCGCCGCCATGGTGGCGGCCGCCGCGGCGATGGTCAGGCTCAGCCCCACCGCGCTCATCATCGCATCGTCGCGGAACAGCTCGCCGTACCAGCGCGTCGACCAGCCCGCCCAGACGGTGACCAGCTTCGAGCTGTTAAACGAGTAAATCACCAGCATCAGCATCGGCGCATACAGGAAGGTAAAGCCGATAACCAGAATCAGGACTCGCCACGGCGAGCGGACGACCGGTAGGTTATTCATCCGTGATCCCCCATCTGTTTTTGCTGATATTTATGGAACCACATGATCGGCACGATCAGCAGCAATAGCATCACGATCGCCACCGCCGACGCCACCGGCCAGTCGCGGTTGTTGAAGAACTCCTGCCACAGCACGCGGCCAATCATGATGCTGTCCGGGCCGCCGAGCAGTTCCGGGATCACAAACTCCCCTACCGCCGGGATAAACACCAGCATCGACCCGGCGATAATCCCCCCTTTAGTGAGCGGCACAATCACGCTGAAGAAGGTTTTCAGCGGGCGCGCCCCGAGATCCAGCGACGCCTCGACCAGCGAGTAGTCGATGCGGGTCAGCGCGGTGTAGATCGGCAGCACCATAAACGGCAGATAGGCGTAAACAATGCCGATATAGACCGCCAGATTGGTGTGCAGAATGGTCAGCGGCTGATCGATAACCCCCAGCCACATCAGAAAGTTATTCAGCACGCCGTTGTTTTTCAGGATCCCCATCCACGCGTACACGCGGATCAGGAACGAGGTCCACGACGGCAGGATCACCAGCAGCAGCAGAATATTGCGCGTCGAGGGCTTGCTGTGCGCCACCGCCCAGGCCAGCGGATAGCCGAGCAGCAGGCAGCAGATCGTCGAGATCGCCGCAACCTGTAAAGACTGGAGATAGGCTTCAAAATAGAGCGGATCGTCGGTCAATTGCAGGAAATTGCCGAAGTTCAGCGCCACGGTCAGCTGACCGTCGGCCCACTCCATTAAGTTGGTATACGGCGGAATGGCGCGCGCCATCTCCGCGAGGCTGATTTTAAAGACAATCAGGAACGGCAGCAGAAACAGCAGGATCAGCCATACATACGGCAGCGCAATCACCAGCTTGCGCCCGTGCTTCATATTGACCCGCGCCAGCCACAGGGCGAAGCCGCCCGGTTTGTGCGGGCGGGCCGGTGGTTCATAGATACTCATCGCCCCTCCTTAAACCGTCAACACCACGCAGCTGTCGGCTTCCCAGCACAGACGCACCTCATCGCCCCAGGTCGGTAACCCTTTCTGGTAGCGATGCGCGTTCTGTAGCTGCGCGCTGATCATCTGCCCGCTCTTCAGGCGGACGTGATAAATGGAGAGATCGCCGAGGTAAGCGATATGCTCAACCTCCCCCACCGCAAAGTTGTAGCCATCGGCCGGCGGCGCCTCGCAGAGCATGATTTTTTCCGGGCGCAGCGCGACGTACACCGGCACGTTGTCGACCACCGAAGCATCGGCATCCACCTTCAGCGGGTGCACCAGCCCCGGGGATTCAATCACCAGCCCGTCTTCATCACGCGCTTTCAGCAGCCCTTCAAACACGTTGACCGAGCCGATAAACTCGGCGCTGTAGCGGGTGGTCGGGTGTTCGTAGATTTCTTCCGGTTCGCCAATCTGCACGAATTTACCGCGGTTCATGATGGCGATACGGCCAGCCATGGTCATCGCCTCTTCCTGGTCGTGGGTCACCATCACGCAGGTCACGCCGACGCGCTCAAGAATATCCACCACTTCCAGCTGCATGCGGTCACGCAGCTTTTTATCCAGCGCGCCCATCGGTTCATCGAGCAGCAGCAGCTTAGGCCGCTTGGCAAGGCTGCGCGCTAGCGCCACGCGCTGGCGCTGGCCGCCGGATAGCTGGTGCGGCTTACGCTTCGCAAACTCCTGCATATGCACCAGCGCCAGCATTTCGGCGACGCGGGCGCTGATTTCCGCTTTCGGCAGCTTGTCCTGCTTCAGGCCGAAGGCGATGTTTTGCTCCACGGTCATGTGCGGGAAGAGCGCGTAGGACTGGAACATCATGTTAATCGGGCGCAGATACGGCGGCACGTGCGCCAAATCCACGCCATCCAGCACGATCTGCCCGGCGGTGGGCTGCTCAAAGCCCGCCAGCATACGCAGCAGCGTAGACTTGCCGCAGCCGGACGCGCCCAGCAGCGCAAAGATTTCGCCTTTATAGATAGTGAGGTTAACGTCATCCACGGCGTGCTGGCCGTCGAAGGATTTGGTCAGGTTACGGATTTCCAGCAGCGGGGTCAGCGCTTTGCGGGTTTTCGCCTGTGGGCGGGGAATAGCGTCGTTCAATCGGGTGCTCTCCGGCAAAAAACGAATATCGATATGACCCGGTTGTCATATCAACCTCTGGACACCCGCCGGGCAGCCGGTGTCCAGATTGGGGCAGCTGCACTGCCCCGGTGCATAACTTACTTATTTCCCGCTTTTCACTTTGGTCCACGCGCGCGTTCTGACGCGGTCGATTTTCGGTTCCTGGACTTTCAGCGTGAACAGCTTGGCGAAAACGTCCGCCGGCGGATAGATAGCCGGGTTATCGCGCACCTCGGCGCTGATCAGCGGCGTCGAGGCCTTGTTACCGTTGGCGTAGAACACGTGGTCGCTGATGTGCGCAATCACGTCCGGACGCATCAAGTAATTCAGGAACTGATAGGCTTCGTCTTTGTTTTTCGCATCGGCTGGCATCGCGAAGACATCAAAGAATGCCAGCGCCCCCTCTTTCGGAATGAAGTAGGAGACGTTCACGCCGTTCTTCGCCTCTTTCGCGCGGTTCGCCGCCTGCCAGACGTCGCCCGCCCAGCCGATGGCCACGCAGATGTCGCCGTTGGCCAGATCGTTAATGTACTGCGAGGAGTGGAAGTAGCGAATATTCGGGCGCAGCTTCAGCAGCAGATCGGTCGCCGGGCCGGTGTAATCATCAGCCTTGCTGCTGTTCGGATCTTTCCCCAGGTAGTTCAGCACGGTGGCGAACACCTCTTCCGGAGCATCGAGGAAGGAAACGCCACAGCTTTTCAGCTTCTCCAGGTTTTCCGGCTTCATCACCAGATCCCAGCTATCCAGCGGCGCATCTTTGCCCAGCACGGCTTTAACTTTATCGACGTTATAGCCAATCCCGGTGGTCGCCCACAGGTACGGGAAGGCATATTTGTTGTCCGGGTCGTGCTTCGCCACCAGCTTCAGCACTTCCGGGTCGAGATTTTTCCAGTTCGGCAGCTTGCTCTTGTCGAGCGGCTGGAACACGCCCGCGGTGAGCTGGCGTTCCAGGAAGCTTGCCGACGGCACCACCAGGTCAAAACCGGTGCTGCCCGCCATCAGCTTGCCTTCCAGCACTTCGTTCGAGTCGAAGACGTCGTACACGACTTTAATCCCGGTCTCTTTCTCAAAATTCGCCACCGTATCCGGCGCGATATAGTCGGACCAGTTATAGACATGCAGCGTTTTTTGTTCTGCAGCGAGCACGCTTGCCGAGGCAGCCATCAGCGCACCCGTCACCAGACCTGTTAACCATTTTTTATTTAAGGCGACCATATCTCTTATCCTTCTCGTCGCCCGTTAACAAACGGGCAAAATATACGCAATTTAGAGTATGCAGAAATCATGCATATTTTTTCGTACTGCATGAAAGAGAAGAGACCGGGCTCCCCTGCAGTCATTGCTCGCGCTATCGATGCAAAATTCTCGCCAACAATGAGTATTGCCAGCAATAATTAGGGGGTGCAGCGATATGTCGCAAGAATAACTGTAGCCCGCGCCGGAGGCTATAGGTCAGCGTAAAAAACGCCTTTTATCAATTTTTTATGCAGGATCACTCTATCTGATAAGCCAAAAGCACCAATCAGGTAGTGAAAGAATCTTTAAAAATAGGTTAAATGAAGAATAAAAGCGTGTAATACGCAGCCACCATGGCAGTGACTGCGCTATTTAGCGGGAAGGATTAGTGAAGAAAATGGTATTGGATATCTTCCGGCGGCTGCTCTTCGTCTTCCTCTGCCTTATACAGCAGCTGATGAGCAAACGCCTCCAGGATCACCATCGAGACCTGCTCTTCGCTTTGCTGCACGAAGGCGGCAAACTGTTCAAAGCTAATCCCCACCGCGGCGGATAAAGACTGGCAAACCACCAGCTTTGGCAGATTATCATCCTGCATATCAAGAAACGCTTTCACGGTCAGCGAGCTGGCGTTAATCGCCGACAGATCGGCCCCCAGCGCCAGCAGCGCGGACGGCTTAACCTCGGCCAGCGCCGAGAAGAGCACGACGTTATCAATGAGGTCAATTTTGGCATCGAAGACGCCATCAAAGTTTTGCATATGCGGCAGGTGCAGCGCCTGACAGGTGTCGCACTCAAAAAAGCTCATGCCCATTTCGTCGAGCCACTGACGTAACGTATCCAGGCTCGGGACGACGAGAGAATCCATATTGCCTATGACCTCATGCGGTAAAGTAACATTTCATAAAACACTAACGGCCGGGACACAGCCCGGCCAGAGTAGCCGATTGGTCTATAGCTTACGCAAAAATAGCCGTACATACCATGAAAGCCGCACTAACCACCGATTTTCAGGCAAAAACCAGGATGCGCCTGGCGCTCGATCCACGCGATCATTTTCCCGGCGATATCCACCCCGGTGGTGGTTTCCACGCCTTCCAGCCCCGGCGAAGCATTCACTTCCATCACCAGCGGACCGCGCGCGGCGCGCAGGATATCCACGCCCGCCACCTCAAGGCCCAACGTCTGTGCGGCTTTGATCGCAATCTCGCGTTCGGCGGGGGTGATATCGGCGACGGTCGCTACGCCGCCGCGATGCAGGTTAGAGCGGAAATCGCCCTCCTTCGCCCGGCGCTCGATGGCCGCCACCACCTGATTGCCCACCACCAGGCAGCGAATATCGCGCCCTTTGGCCTCTTTGATGTACTCCTGCACCAGAATATGCGCGTTCAGCCCGCGAAAGGCGTCAATCACGCTCTCCGCCGCCTGCCGCGTCTCGGCCAGCACGACGCCAATCCCCTGAGTGCCTTCCACCAGCTTCACCACCAGCGGCGCGCCGCCGACCATGTCGATCAGATCGCTGGTATCATCCGGCGAGTGGGCAATGCCGGTCACGGGAAGATCGATCCCCTGCCGCGCCAGCAGCTGCAGCGAACGCAGCTTGTCGCGGGCACGGGTAATCGCCACCGACTCGTTGAGCGGGTAGCTGCCCAGCATTTCAAACTGGCGCAGCGCCGCCATACCGTAATAGGTAATGGCCGAGCCGATACGCGGGATCACCGCGTCATAATGCGGCAGCTGACGCCCTTTATAGTGAATGGACGAAGCCGACGGATTGATATTCATGTAACACGAAAGCGGGTCGAGTATTTCGACGATATGGCCGCGGCGAAGGGCTGCCTCGCGCAGGCGCTTGCACGAGTAGAGCGTTCCATCCCGGGATAAAATGGCGATTTTCACCCTTTACCTCTCCAAAAAGACCGTAAAAAAAGCCGGCGTATCATACCGCTTTACCGTGGCCGAATGTATGCGCCCTGACAAAGATTCGGCCCGCTAACGCTGCGTTTATCGGGCCGACGAAAGACGCGTTTCTTAGCGCGTCGCCCAGCCCTGCTTGTGCAGATAGTCCAGGATAAACGGTCGATTTTCTTTAATCAGCGTGCGGCGAATATGGTCGCTCCAGGTGTCGCGGCGCGCGTTGGTGCTGCGCGACAGATAATACTGCGCCAGCTGTTCGTCGTACTGCGCCAGCACTTCGCTATCCATCGGCTGATAGCGGTTTTCATGCACCAGCAGCGAAGCGGGCAGGCGCGGCTTGAGATCCGGATGGCTTGCCGGCCAGCCCAGGCACAGGCCAAACAGCGGCAGCACGTGCTTCGGCAGCCCCAGCAGCTCGGTCACCGTTTCAATGTTATTGCGCAGGCCGCCGATATACACGCCGCCCAGCCCCAGCGATTCCGCCGCCGTCAGCGCGTTTTGCGCCATCAGCGCGGTATCCACCACGCCCAGCAGCAGCTGCTCCGCCAGGCCCAACTGGGCATCCGGGCAAATCTGTAAGTGACGGTTGAAGTCGGCGCAGAACACCCAAAACTCCGCCGCCTGCGCCACGTGCTGCTGACCGCCGGTCAGGCCAACCAGCTGCTCGCGCAGCGCCTTATCGGTAACGCGGATAATTGACGTGCACTGTAAAAAGCTGGAGCTGGACGTCGCCTGGGCGCTGGCGATAATCGCCTGACGCTGCTCCTCGCTAATCGGCTCATCGGTGAATTGACGAATGGAGCGATGGTTAAGCAGAACCTCAATGGTCGGTGTCATCTTTGTTTTCCTTTTTTCGCGACGGGTCAGGATTCATCAGCTGCGGCGCTACGGTACGAGCAATCCCGAGAAACAGCACGCCAGCGGCAGGCAGCATCAGCGCAATTCCGACGAAGATCATCACCACCGCCGCCAGCGGGCTGGCAAACGGCTCGGGCAGCGTCACGTACTGATTCAGCGATAGCCATGCCACCGCCAGCACGATCATGCCGATGGTCTCCAGAATTAAAACGCTTTTCGGTAATGCTCCCAGCGAACGCATCCTCTCCTCCTGTGAACCTTGCGCGTATTTTTATAGCCAATTTACGTCGAGTATAACGGTAAGCGGGTAAAAAATAATTAGCCAAACATAGCCTTGATGAATCAGAGCAACAGGCACAACCTTCTTTCCCGCGGGCGTCCGGCGCGGCATGATAAGCGCCATTCGCCGACAGGCACGTTGATTATCCCGCTCGTTTGAGGAGAGACACTATGTTTACCGTAATTTTTGGTCGTCCGGGCTGCCCTTACTGCGTTCGTGCAAAAGAGCTGGCGGAGAAACTGACTCAGGAGCGTGACGATTTTAACTACCGTTACGTGGATATCCACGCGGAAGGCATCACCAAGGCCGATCTGGAAAAAACGGTGGGTAAACCGGTTGAGACCGTGCCGCAGATTTTCGTCGATCAGAAACACATCGGCGGCTGCACCGATTTTGAAGCGTGGGCGAAAGAGAATCTGGGCCTGTTTGCCTGATTCGCTCCGCTGACCGTTGCACAACGCCCGCCCTTAAAGCGGGCGTTTGTCTTCCCGGCGTTTGTCGTGCAGCATGGAGCTGACGAACAGATAGCATAGCGCGCCGAGCGCACACCAGAAGATAGCGCTGAACAGCCATGCCAGCTCCTGCCAGAAAGAGCCGTGATTCTCTAAAAATAGTCGTGTCAGCAGCAGGCACAGCGGCGCGGCCAGAATCGCGCCCACCAGCGGCAGCATGACCCGACGACGCGAAGAGATAAAGCTGGATACGGCGCCTGGAATAATAAAAAACAGCAGGCCCAGTTCAGGATTTCCGGAAGCGCGAAACGCGCCCTTCACATGCAGAACCAGTGAAAAAAAGACCACTATAAAAAGGATAAAGCAGCAAATTATACCGAGCCAACCGCGTTCAGTTTTCACACACATCTCCTGAAAAACGCTCTATCAAACCCCATTCACCGCCCTTAAGGACGCCCAGTCAGATAAAGTTTTTGGCTTTCCTTGCCAAAACACTTCGGTGCTAAAAGCGATTGTTGCTAGCCGTAGCTTTCAGGAACGATTAAACTACTGACCGCTATTTTCTGGTTATTTTTTGGGTACAGGATAGCGTCAAGCCAACCATCGCCCTTGGTCAACAGTAGACCAAATAGCCATTTCTTTCAACACGTTACTGGTAAACGATAAGTTAGATTCCGTGAATATAAACGTCGCAGATTTGTTAAACGGGAATAACATCCTGTTATTATTCGTGGTATTAGCGCTGGGGCTTTGTCTTGGCAAATTACGTCTGGGCTCAATCCAACTTGGTAATTCCATTGGCGTTTTAGTCGTCTCCCTCTTATTAGGGCAGCAGCACTTTAGTATTAACACCGATGCGCTAAACCTGGGCTTTATGCTATTTATTTTCTGCGTTGGCGTTGAAGCCGGACCCAACTTTTTTTCTATTTTCTTCCGCGACGGTAAAAATTATCTGATGCTGGGGCTCGTGATGGTCGGCAGCGCGCTGCTGATTGCGCTGGGCCTCGGTAAGCTCTTCGGCTGGGATATCGGCCTGACGGCGGGTCTGCTCGCCGGCTCCATGACCTCCACCCCGGTACTGGTGGGCGCGGGAGATACGCTACGCCACTCCGGCATGGAAGGCAGCCTGCTGGCGCAGGCGCAGGATCACCTGAGCCTCGGCTATGCCCTGACCTACCTGATTGGCCTGGTCAGCCTGATCGTCGCCGCGCGCTACATGCCAAAATTCCAGCATCAGGACCTGCAAACCAGCGCCCAGCAGATTGCCCGCGAGCGCGGTCTGGACACCGACACCAATCGTAAAGTCTATCTGCCGGTGATCCGCGCCTATCGCGTAGGGCCAGAGCTGGTGGCGTGGGCCGATGGCAAAAATCTGCGCGAACTGGGCATCTATCGCCAGACCGGCTGCTACATCGAGCGTATCCGCCGCAACGGCATTCTGGCTAACCCGGACGGCGACGCGGTGCTGCAAATGGGCGATGAAATTTCGCTGGTCGGCTACCCGGACGCTCACGCCCGCCTGGACCCCAGCTTCCGTAACGGTAAAGAGGTGTTCGACCGCGACCTGCTGGACATGCGCATCGTCACCGAAGAGATCGTGGTCAAAAACCACAACGTAGTGGGCCGCCGCCTGGCGCAGCTGAAGCTGACCGACCACGGCTGCTTCCTCAACCGCGTGATCCGCAGCCAGATTGAAATGCCGATCGACGATAACATCGTGCTCAATAAAGGTGATGTGCTGCAGGTCAGCGGCGACGCGCGCCGCGTAAAAACCGTCGCCGACCGCATCGGCTTCATCTCCATCCACAGCCAGGTGACCGATCTGCTGGCCTTCTGCGCCTTCTTTATCGTGGGCCTGATGATCGGTATGATCACCTTCCAGTTCAGCAACTTTAGCTTCGGCGTCGGCAACGCCGCCGGGCTGCTGTTTGCGGGCATCATGCTCGGCTTCCTGCGCGCCAACCACCCTACCTTCGGCTACATCCCGCAGGGCGCGCTGAACATGGTGAAAGAGTTTGGCCTGATGGTGTTTATGGCGGGCGTTGGCTTAAGCGCCGGTGGCGGCATTGGCAATAGCCTCGGCGTGGTTGGCGGCCAGATGCTGGTCGCCGGTCTGTTCGTCAGCCTGATCCCGGTGGTTATCTGCTTCCTGTTCGGTGCCTACGTGCTGCGCATGAACCGCGCGCTGCTGTTCGGCGCCATCATGGGCGCACGTACCTGCGCGCCGGCGATGGAAATTATCAGCGACACCGCGCGCAGCAACATTCCGGCGCTCGGCTATGCGGGCACCTACGCGATCGCTAACGTGCTGTTAACCCTCGCCGGTACGCTCATTATCATCATCTGGCCGGGGCTAGGCGGCTAGCCCTGACAGGGGAAACAAAGAAAAGATAAATTTTTTTTGCGCAACGCAGAACTTTTCCATCAGGCGCGAGTCTTAATTAGTGCCACTGCTTTTCTTTGATGTCCCCATTTTGTGGAGCCCATCAACCCCGCCATCTTTGGTTCAAGGTTGATGGGTTTTTTGTTGCCTGAAATTCAGTTACACCAAGAAAAATCAATAGCTTAAAACCGCTTCGCTTGCATCCCCTCCCCCCTATTCCATACTGAAAGAACACGCACCGAATCACGAGGTGACCTATGTTATTAGCAGGTAAAGTCGCGATTATCTTCGGCGGCAGCGGTGCCGTTGGCGGCGCGGTGGCGCATGCCATGGCGCGTGAGGGGGCGCTGGTGCATCTCGCGGCCCGTCATCAGGAGAAGCTCGACGCGGTGGCAGAAAGCGTTCGCGCCCAGGGCGGCACCGTCAGCACCTTGACCGTTGATGTACTCGACGAACAGGCGACACAGCGGCGGGTTGCGCAACTGGCCGAGCAGGCGCACGGGATCGACATCGTGGTTAACGCCACCGGCTTTATGCATCAGCAGGGAAAACATCTGGAGCGGCTCCCCCTTGCCGAGTTCAGGCAGGGTATCGATCCGTTTCTGGCAGCCCAGTTTATTATCGCCAAATCCACCGCGCCCTATCTCGGCGGCCGCCGTCAGGGGGTGATGCTGACCGTTGTCGCACCGGCCGCCGCCATGGCGATGCCGGGGCATCTGGGGCATATCGTGGGCTGTGCCGCCATGGAGTCCTTTATTAAAGCGCTGGCGAGCGAGCTGGGGCCGCGCAATATCCGCGTGCTCGGCGTGCGTTCACACGCGATTATCGGAGCGGTAGAAGCGGGATCGTATACCGGCGAAATCTTTCGCCAGAAGGCGCAGGCGATGGAGCTTACGGTGGATGAATGGCTGGGCGGCGCGGCGCAAGGGACGATGCTCAAGCAGTTGCCGACGCTTGAGCAGGTGGGCGGAGTGATCGCCTTTCTGGCTGCCGATGCCGCCGGCGCGATGACCGCGACAGTGGTCAACGTCACCGCAGGCGCGACCTTTAGCTAGCGGGATTCTCCCCGGCAATGCGCCCCACCATTTTGCGGATCGCTTCACGCGCCAGCGGCTGGCGGTCGGTGACAAAATGCAGGGTCATGCCTTCAATAAACGCATCCAGCGCGCGGGCGGTCGCCGGGTCGAACCACTGCTCCAGCGTCTGCTGGCTGCGTTGCATCCAGCTCTGCATGATCGCCTTCATCGACGGCGTGCTGCTCGCCAGCGCGTAAAGCTGGTACATCAGGGTCATGTTTTTCGGCGTGGTCACCTGGCTGCTGAAGATAATGCCGGCCACGGCATCGCAGGCTTCGGAGGTGGTGGTCACCCCGGCGAAAAATCCCGCGTACTCTTCCGACATGCGCTCGGTGAAGGTGCGAAACGCCTCGCCCAGCAGCGCATCAATGCCCGCAAAATAGTAGGTCATCGACCCCAGCGGCACATCGGCGCAAAGGGCGATTTTACGGTGCGTGACCGCGCTAATGCCGTGCGTGGCGATAGTCTCCAGCGTGGCATCCAGAATGCGCTCCCGGCGCTGCGGATCGTTCGGTCGGCGAGCCATAATTCTCCTCATTCAAGTTATGTACAAATGTACACAACCTTGTTAGTGTTGTCTGCACACTTTCCGACCCGACGCGAATGGATGACAACGTTAACCTCCCGTAAAGCCCTGCAACTGCGGATGTGGGCGCTCTTTATGTTCTTCTTTTTACCCGGTTTATTAATGGCCTCCTGGGCTACGCGTACCCCGGCGATCCGCGATATTTTATCGGTTTCTACCGCCGAGATGGGCATCGTACTGTTTGGCCTGTCGATTGGCTCGATGAGCGGCATCCTTTGCTCCGCCTTTCTGGTGAAACGATTCGGGACCCGCGCGGTTATTCGCACCACCATGTCGTGCGCCATCTTCGGGATGATGATTCTCAGCCTGGCGCTGCACTTCAGCTCCGCGTGGATCTTTGCCATTGGCCTCGCCATCTTTGGCGCGAGCTTCGGCTCGGCTGAGGTGGCGATTAACGTTGAAGGCGCGGCGGTCGAGCGCGAAATGAAAAAAACCGTGCTGCCGATGATGCACGGTTTTTACAGCTTCGGCACGCTGGTCGGCGCCGGGGTCGGCATGGCGGTCACCGCCTTCGGTTTACCGGCAATGTGGCACATCCTGCTGGCAGCGCTGGTGGGCATTGCGCCTATCGCTATCGCCATTAAAGCCATTCCCGACGGCACGGGTAAAAACGCGGCGGAAGATGCCCAGCATCAGGAAAAAGGCCTGCCGTTCTGGCGCGATATGCAGCTGATGCTGATTGGCGTGGTGGTGCTGGCGATGGCGTTCGCCGAAGGGTCTGCCAACGACTGGCTGCCGCTGCTGATGGTCGACGGCCACGGCTTCAGCCCGACTTCCGGCTCGCTGATTTATGCCGGGTTCACGCTGGGGATGACCGTCGGGCGCTTTACCGGCGGCTGGTTTATCGACCGTTACAGCCGCGTCGCCGTGGTGCGCGCCAGCGCACTGATGGGGGCGCTCGGTATTGCGCTGATTATTTTTGTCGATAGCGCCTGGGTGGCTGGCGTATCGGTTATCCTATGGGGACTGGGCGCATCGCTTGGCTTCCCGCTGACCATTTCCGCCGCCAGCGATACCGGCCCGGATGCGCCAACCCGCGTGAGCGTCGTCGCCACGACCGGCTATCTGGCGTTCCTGGTCGGGCCGCCGCTGCTCGGCTTCCTCGGCGAACATTACGGTCTGCGCAGCGCAATGCTGGCCGTTCTGGCGCTGGTTCTGATTGCCGCTCTGGTGGCGAAAGCGGTGGCTAAACCCGAGCCCCGCGTTGTAATGGAGAGTCATTGATGAGCGTTAAACTGATCGCTGTCGACATGGATGGCACGTTTTTAAGCGACAAGAAAACCTATAACCGCGAGCGCTTTCGTCAGCAGTATGCGCGGATGAAAGACCAGCAGATCCGCTTCGTGGTGGCCAGCGGCAACCAGTATTACCAGCTGGCGTCGTTCTTCCCGGAGATTGTCGATGAAATTGCTTTCGTCGCCGAAAACGGCGGCTGGGTCCGCGACGCGGGTGAGGATGTCTTCAACTGTTCAATGCCGCGTGACCACTTCCAGCAGATTGTGGCGTTCCTGCAAACGCGCCCGGAAATTGAAATTATCGCCTGCGGTAAGCAGAGCGCCTACACGCTGAAGCACTACGACCAGCGCTTCCACGACATCGCGGTGCACTACTACCATCGTCTGGAACTGGTGGAAAACTTCGATAACCTCGACGATACCATCCTCAAATTCGCCCTGAACATCCCGGACGACAAAGTGCCGCAGATGCAGACGCTGCTGGATAACCAGCTCGGCCATATGCTCACCGCGGTCACCACCGGCCACGGCAGCATCGACCTGATTATTCCCGGCGTGCATAAAGCCCACGGTCTGAGCCTGCTTCAGGCGCGCTGGGGCATTGGTGACGAAGAGGTGGTGGCGTTCGGCGACAGCGGCAACGATATCGAAATGCTGAAGCAGGCGGGCTACGGCTTTGCGATGGCCAATGCGTCGGAAGCGGTGAAAGCGGTGGCGAATTATCGCGCGGCGCACAATAACGACGAAGGGGTGCTGGAGATTATTGATAAGGTGTTAAACGGCGAAGCGCCGTTTGCCTGATTGAGCAGGATTCTGCCTCTTCCGGGTTCTCATCGTTGCCCGGAAGAGGCGCACTGACTACTGCGGCTGCAGGCCGCTACCGACCGTTTTATCCCGCAGGAACATCACCATCAGCACCAGCCACAGCAGGCCAGCGGCCAGGTTGAACAGGCTGAATAAGCCAATGCCTCCCAGCACGTACATGTGTTTACTCAGCTCAATGCCAACGGTAAAGATCAGCATTTGCAGCATGCCCATCGCCGCAGAGACCGTCCCCTTGCTCATCTCGCTGGCGAACAGCGTCAGGCGCACCAGCCCGGCGTTAGCCAGGCCAATCCCGAAGGCGTAGAAGCTCAGCCCGGCGGTCATCCACAGATAAGCGTGGGACGACACCACCGTCGCGGCGGCGGCCAGAAGCAGACCAAACATGATCGGATAGCCGCCGGCAACGATCAGCGCGCGTACCGTCCGGCGTGACGTCAGCCGCGCCAGAACCAGGTTACCGAGGATCAGCGCGCCAAAAATCGGCACCTGCAACAGGCCGTATTCATAGCTGCTGGCCCCCTCGCCGCTGATAATAATAACCGGAGACTGGGCAATCCACGCCAGCAGCGGCAGGCTGACAAACCCCGTCGCCAGCGCGCCCGCCACGAAGCGGCCGTTTTTCAGCACTTCACGATAGTCGCGCCCCAGCTCTTTTAACGACAGCTTCTCGCCAAGGCGGGTCGCCGTTTCCGGCATCTCTTTATGCAGCCCGATATAGGCCAGCGCCGCGAAGAGCACAAACATCCCTTCCCAGCGCGCGACGTGGATCCACGCGGCCCCCACCAGTGGCCCCAGCAGCGGCGCAATCAGCGCCACGTTGGCCATCAGGGCGGTTATTTTGATACAGGTCGCCTCGTCGTACGACTCCTGAATTGCCGCATAGCCCACCGCGCCGATAAAGCACAGGCTCACGCCCTGTAAAAAGCGCAGGAAGGTGAACTGTTCGATATTCTGCACCAGCAAAATCGCCAGGCAGGTCACGATAAACCAGATAACCCCGGTGAGCATCACTGGGCGGCGGCCAATGCGGTCCGACAGCGGCCCCAGCAGCCATTGCAGGAACATGCCGCCGGCAAGGTAGGCGGTCATGGAGGTTGGCACCCACTCGTCGCCAGCGTTGAATTCCTTCACCACCGCGAGCATGCCGGGCTGGATCATATCGTTGCCGATATAGGTAGAAAACTCATACAGCACGAGGCAAAGCGGGAACAGAATCGCCTTGCGCCCTAAGCGTTTCCGGGAAGAAGAGGAAGTGTCCATATGACTCGCATCCATTATAAAAACGCGCAAGTTTAATCAATGCGCGGTAGTGGTGATAGTGAATTATCACGTGTCTCAACAATTTCGCACAAATTGATGTCGTTAAGATTGGCTTAAGGTAGTGGACGCTATACTCTACGCCATGCGATATGCCACCTTAATTTCAGAGACTTGTGTGTTAGTAGCGGGAATCAGACAATGCCGCTTTACGCTCCAGGCCAGGCTTTTTAAGGTAGCTGTCATATAAACGTCATCTATTAAGCCGGAACGTTATGCTGGAAAACCTGAACAACTCGCTGTTTTTGCTCATCAACGCCACCCCCGCCTCGGCGGCGTGGGAAATCGCCCTGGCGACCTTCATCGCCCAGGATCTGATACTGATTGTTCCGCTGCTCGCCGCCGCCATGTGGCTGTGGGGCGAACGTAAACAGGTGCATGCTCAGCGCCATCTGGTTATCAAAGTAGCGCTGGCGATTGCCGTCAGCCTGATGCTGTCGTGGACGATTGGCCAGCTGTTCCCGCACGAGCGTCCGTTTGTGGAGAACGTTGGCCATACCTTCCTGCATCACGCGCCGGATAACTCCTTCCCAAGCGACCACGGCACGGTGATTTTCACCTTCGCGCTGGCATTCCTGTTCTGGCATCGTCTGTGGTCCGGGCTGGTTCTGATGATCGTGGGCGTGGCGATTGCCTGGTCCCGCGTTTACCTGGGCGTGCACTGGCCGATGGATATGCTCGGCGGTTTCCTCAGCGGCCTCGTCGGCTGCCTGGTGGCACAAATGCTGTGGCAGTACAGTGGCGCGACGGTTTATCCGCGCCTGCAGCAGCTTCACCGTATTATCTTCTCCCTGCCCATCCGCAAGGGTTGGGTGCGTGACTAGCCGTGCGCTCGCAGGTAAAATACCGCGTTGACCCCGGCATCGTGGCCGGGGCATGTCCACCAGAGGCACTATGGAAACACGACGCGACGAGCGAATTGGTCAACTGATTCAGGCACTGAAACGTAGCGATAAGCTGCATCTTAAAGAAGCGGCGGCGCTGCTTGGCGTTTCTGAAATGACGATTCGTCGCGATCTTAATAGCGAAAGCGGGCCGGTCGTGCTGCTGGGCGGCTACGTGGTGCTGGAACCGCGCAGCGTGCCGCACTACTTACTGAGCGACCAGAAAACCCGCCTGGTGGATGAAAAGAAGCGGGCGGCGCGCCACGCGGCAAAGCTGCTGAAGGCGCACCAGATGGCGTTTTTCGACTGCGGCACCACCACGCCGTGGATTATCGATGCCATTGATAACGACCTGCCTTTTACCGCCGTCTGCTACTCCCTCAACACCTTCCTCGCGCTGCAGGACAAGCCCCACTGTCGGCCGATCCTCTGCGGCGGCGAGTTCCACGCCAGCAACGCCATTTTCAAACCGCTGAGCGAGCAGGATACGCTGTCGCACCTGTGCCCGGACATCGCGTTTTATTCCGCAGCGGGTATCGACATTGAGATGGGGGCAACCTGTTTTAATCTGGAAGAGCTGCCGGTGAAACACTGGGCGATGCGCCAGGCGCGCTACCACGTGCTGGTGGCGGATCACAGCAAGTTTGGCAAGGTACGCCCGGCCCGCATGGGTGACCTGACGCGCTTTGATGTGATTGCCAGCGACACCTGCCCAGATGAAGAGCTGGTGACGCTGGCGAAACAGCAGCAAATCTCGCTGCTGTATTAATCAGGTATTAAGAGAACCAGCTGCCGAACCACTCGTGGAACTTCATCAGCACGAAGTCCATCATCCGGCTAAAGAACCCGCCCTCTTCGACCGCTTCCATCACGATCAGCGGGCGCTGTTCGATGGTTTTGTCATTGAGTTTAAAATCAATGGTGCCCACCACCTGCCCTTTGGTTAGCGGCGCGGTCAGCTGCGGCTGGGTGAGGCTGAAGCTGGCCTTCAGGTTTTTCAGCTGGCCCTTCGGAATAGTAACGGAACCGGCTTCCCCTGCCCCCAGATTGACTTCGCTTTTATCGCCAAACCATACGCGCTGGCTGACGAAGGTGGCATCCGGCTTAATGGGGGTGACGGTTTCATAGAAGCGGAAGCCCCAGGTCAGCAGCTTTTCCGACTCGTTAAAACGCACGCGGTCGCTCTTGGTGCCCAGCACCACGGCAATCAGGCGCATATCGCCCTGAGTGGCCGACGACACCAGGTTGTAACCTGCGCCCGCGGTAGTCCCGGTTTTCACGCCGTCAACGTTGAGGTTGGTGCTCCACAGCAGGCGGTTGCGGTTCGGCTGGCGGATATTATTGAAGGTAAATTCTTTTTCTTTATGTACCGCGTACTCTTCCGGCACATCGTGAATCATGGCTTTGGTCAGCAGCGCCATATCGCGCGCGGTGCTGAACTGCCCCGGCGCATCCAGGCCGTGAACGGTTTTAAAGGTGGTATTCGTCAGGCCAATTTTCTGCGCGTAGCCGTTCATCAGGCTCACAAAGGAGTCCTGGCTACCGGCGACATAGTCGGCGATGGCGATGCTGGCGTCGTTGCCCGACTGGATAATCACCCCTTTATTGAGGTTTTCAACCGAGACCTGCTCGCCCGGCTTGAGGAACATGACCGACGAACCGCGCAGCGCCGGGTTACCGGTGGCCCACGCGTCGCGGCCGATGGTGACCATATCGGTCAGCTTAATTTTGTTTGCTTTCAGCGCCTGGCCGACCACGTAGCTGGTCATAATTTTCGTCAGGCTGGCCGGATCCAGCTTCTCATCGGCGTTGCCTTCGGTCAGCACCTTGCCGCTGGCATAGTCCATCAATATAAATGCGCGCGCGTCGATAGCGGGCGCCGCGGGCATCTGCTCCGCCGCCTGCACCGCCGGTGCAATCAAAAGTAAGAGCGCTGAGCCTGCCATCAGGCTCTTGAAGGAGCTAGCGTTACACATCATAAAAACCACCCAAGTATCCATTCCCAAAAACACGCCACGACAGTGCCGTGCTGCACCAGGCCGTGAGTAATAACGTAGAAACTCTCTCAAAGAAACAGTGAGTTGGTAAAGTTTTTTAAGTTTACGCAAGATCCCCAACTTGTGCTTAAAACCTGACATTTTTTTTGATCAAGATTGCGTATCCGTTTACTTTGCCGCACATTGAACCTTCGCTAAAAAAACGGGAGTGGTTATGGTTACGCTGTGGGGACGAAATAATTCAACGAACGTGAAGAAAGTGCGCTGGACGCTGGCCGAACTCAAGCTGCCCTACGAGCAGATTATGGCCGGCCAGAACTTTGGCGTAAACCGCGACGCGGCTTACCTGGCGCTCAACCCGAACGGCCTGGTGCCGATGCTGAAAGACGGTGACGATGTGCTGTGGGAGTCCAATTCCATCGTGCGCTATCTGGCGGCGCAGTATGGTGCCGAGAGCCTGTGGCAGGCCTCGCCGATTCAGCGCGCGAAAAGCGAAAAATGGATGGACTGGGCCAACGAAACCCTGTCGCCGGTGCATCGTAAGATTCTGTTCGGGCTGGTGAGAACCCCGGCGGAACAGCGCAATATGGCGGAGATCGAAGCGGCAATCGAAGCCTGCGAGCCGCTGCTGGCCATTCTGGACGACACGCTGGCGAAACAGACGTGGCTCTCCGGCGAGACGTTCGGCGTGGGCGATATTGCCGTGGCGCCGTTCGTCTATAACCTGATGGAAACCGTCAAAACCTGGCAGCCGCACCCGCACCTGGCGCGCTGGTATCAGCAGCTAGCCGATCGCCCGGCGTTTCGCGACGTGGTGATGATCCCGGTCAGCTAATTGACTCAGGTGCGTAGGCTGCTGCCGCGCACCTGCAGTTTCCCCACCAGCCGGATATGCGCGGCGGTATCGTCGCCATCGCACAGGTAGCTCACCGCCATTCTGCCCAGCTCGTTGTAGGCCAACTGCACGCTGGTCAACGCAGGGGTCAGCTGATGCGCAATCCGCTGATCGTCATAACCGCACACCAGCACGTCTTCCGGAATCGACACGTTTAGAGTGGCCAGCGCCTGATAGCAGCCGAGCGTCATCCAGTCGCTGGCGCAGAAAATGGCCTGCGGCGGCTGCGGTAGGCGCATCAGCTCCAGCGTGGCTTTAAAGGTGGCGTCCAGCGACCAATCCGTTTGTTTGATCAGCGCCTCATCAACCGCAATGCCCGCCTGTTCCAGCGTCTGCCGATATCCTTCCAGGCGCAGCACGCTGGCGTCCATCCACTCATCGCCCATGATGTGCGCGATGCGCGTCACCCCCTGTGCCAGCAGATGGTTAACCGTCTGGCAGGCGTTGGCCCGGTCGTCCGGCAGGAACGTCGGCAGCAGCGGGCGGTTAGGATCGTACTGATTTAGCAGCACTACCGGCTTATTCAGCAGCGCCTCAAAGGGCGAAAAATCAAAAGAGCGCGTCACCGAGCTGGCGAGGATCACCCCGGCGCAGTTGCGCTGCTCCAGCTGACGCAGGATCTGCCCGGCCAGCTCCATATCATCGCCGTAGTCGTAGACGGTCAGCAGCGTATCGCGCTGCCACGCGGTGCTGCTGGCCTCGCTGATGGCATCGACAAAAGGATCGTAGTTCGGCATACCGCACAGCAGCAGCGCAATCTCCTCCTGCCCGTCCTGACGGTGCGGCACGATAATTTTTTGATAGCCCAGCGCCTGCGCGGCGGCGTACACCCGCTCGCGCGTGGCGTCGCTCAGGCGAATCGCCCGGCTATTATTGAGCACCAGCGAAACGGTGGCCTGAGAAACACCGGCTTCCCTGGCGATATCACTCATCGTTATCTTATTTTTTTTCTGCATGATTACTCCTTGACGCCGCCGACTATACCACAGTTATCCCCCGCTTTTTTTGTGAACAGCCCAGCAGAATGGCAGCTTTGGGATTGCGTAGCCCTCACCAGTTAATAAATATTAGCTAATAATTATTAGTGATGGAGAAACAGAAATGCATTCGCAATGGACCGAATCTCAGGCGCAAGCGTGGTTTCAGCAGCACGGCTGGGCCTGTGGCTTTAACTATTTGCCGCGCAGCGCGGTGAACTGGACGGAAATGTGGCAGGCCGAGACTTTCGACGCCACAACGATCGATCAGGAATTAGGCTGGGCGCAGGAGTACGGCTACAACGCCCTGCGCACCAACCTGCCGTTTATCGTCTGGGAAGCGGATCGTGACGGCCTGCTGGCGCGAATCGACACCTTCCTCGCCCTCGCCGCGAAGCACAACATTCAGGTGATGCTGACGCTGATGGACGACTGCGGCTTCTCCGGCGACGAGCCGTACCTCGGCCCGCAAAAGCCGCCCCGTGAGGGCGTCCACAACAGCCAGGCCGCCGCCAGCCCCGGCCGCGCCATCGTGATGGATCCCCAACAATGGCCGCGCGTGGAAGCCTACGTGCGCGACGTGCTGACCCGCTTTAAGGACGACGCGCGCATCACCATCTGGGATCTCTACAACGAACCGGGCAACCGTGGGATCAACCTCTCACCGACGGAATCGATGGAGTACAGCGAAGCGCTGGAAGGCTTCGCGCTGGAGCTGATGATTGCCACCTTTGGCTGGGCGCGCGACGTGGGCCCAACGCAGCCGCTAACCGTCGGCGCCTGGCATATCGATCACGAGAAATACGGCACGCTGGAGCACCCGATCGACAGCGCCGCGATGGATCTGTCGGACATCATCACCTACCACAACTACAACACCGCCGCCCGTCAGCTGAGCGTGCTGGAAAGCCTGACCGCGCGCAATCGGCCCATCCTGTGTACCGAGTGGCTGGCTCGCCATATGGACTGCGTCTTTAGCGAGCAGCTCCCGCTGTTTTGCGCCTTTGATACCGGCTGCTACCAGTGGGGCCTGGTGCAGGGCCGCACTCAGACCTGGATCCCGTGGACCAGCGTCAATAAAAACCACCCGGATCCGCAGTCGCTCTGGTTCCACGACGTTTTAACGCCAGACGGCAAGCCGTGGTGCGAGCAGGAAATGCAGCTGGTGAAAGGTTTAACCCGCTGGCGTCGGCAGTCCCGCTAACTCTTTTTACACGGAGGATTCATCCATGAAAAAGTCACTCTTGTTCCTGCTTGCCTGCTGCAGTTTCGGCGCGATGCCTATCGCGCATAGCGCCGATCAGGTGGAACTCCGTTTTGCCTGGTGGGGCGGCAAAGCCCGTAACCAGGCGACCTTAAAAGCGCTGGAAGCGTTTGAGGCCAAATACCCCAATATCAAAGTGAAGGCAGAATACACCGGCTGGGACGGCTTCTACTCGCGCCTGACCACCCAGATCAACAGCAATACCGAAGCCGACGTGATCCAGACTAACTGGAACTGGCTGACGCTGCTGTCGAAAACCGGCGACGGTTTTTACGATCTCAACAAGCTGGCAAAGCCGATCGGTCTCGATCAGTTTTCTCCCGAGTCGCTGGCCAGCACCACGGTGAACGGCAAGGTCAACGCTATCCCGGTTTCTGCCAACGTGATGCTGTTTTACTACAACGCGGCAACGTGGAAAAAAGCGGGCGTCGACCTGCCTGATTCCTGGGAGGCGCTGCTGAAAGCCGGGCCGGTGTTCAAGGAGAAGCTGGGAGATAACTATTTCCCGCTAATCCTCACCGAGCAGGACGCGCTGCTGCTGCTGAACTCGTACGTCTATCAGGGCAACCAGAAACCGATGGTGGATGAGAAAACCCGCAAGCTCGGCTGGAATCACGCCGATCTGGTCGAGGCCTTCACCTTCTATCGCCAGCTGGTCGAAGCCCACGCGGTACAGGACGCACGTACCATGGCGTCGAGTGGAAAAGGCGTGCCCTACGAGATGAAGCCGTGGATTAACGGCGAATGGGGCGGCGTTTATAACTGGAACGTGCTGTACACCGCCGAGTCGCAGAACCTCGCCAATCCGTCGGATCTGGTCATGGGGCCGTACCCGATGCGCGAAGGCGCGAAAGACGCCGGTCAGTTCCATAAAACGGCGCTGATGCTGTCTATCAGCAAAAACACCCGCCACCCGGAGGAAGCGGCCACGCTGATTAACTTCCTGATGAGCGAGAAAGAAGGCGTTATTCCTGTGGCGCTGGAGCGCGGCGTGCCGCTGAGCAAATCGGGCGAGAAAATCCTGCGCGACGCGGGGCTGCTGACCGACGACGACCCGGTGATTTCCGGGCTGCTGCAGTCCGCATCGCTGCCGAATAAATCGAAGGCGCTGCCGTATCTGGAAGATCCGCAGTTTGGCGCGCTGTTCAGCGCCGCGCTGCAAAGTATCGATTACGGCAAGGCAACGATTGACCAGGCCGCCACCGAGTTTGAGGAGCAGGCGAACCGCATTTTGCGGCGGATTATGCGCTAACGGAGGCTTTTCGACGCTACTGATGTTTGCCCGGGCGACGGTTGTCGCTCGGGCCGACGAACGCTATCAGCGCTACAATGCCCGCACCAGCACCTCACAGCCCCACGCCGCCAGCATCACTGTATTTTCCACCCGTTCGCCCGACACCGCATTGTGGAACCGATCGGCCAATGCGATGCTCTGCTCACGGTCGGTGTAGTTTTGCACAAATATCCACTCCCACTCGCCGTCTGTACGTCGGGTAGTGACAACGCCCGTGGGCAGATTCGCCTCCAGCGCGCGCGGCAGCTTTAAGGCCTTAACCAGCATCGCGGTAAAGGCCTGATGGAAATTATCATCATTACGGGAGGCCACATAAAAAGCCTTGCCTTTGCCGACGAGGTTTTGCGTCAGTGCCGGGTAGCCAGCATAGAAATCATCGGTGTAACAGGCGAGGACCTCCGCGCCTTGCGGATGAATCACCTCACACAGCTCACGCGCCCGCCAGCGCCCCCGCAAACCGCTATCCGGCAGCGCTTCAACCTCATTGCTTTGTGAGTCCGTGAGGCTATCAATCTCCTCCGCCCAGACGCCGAGCAGCGGACGCAGCGGGCCGGGGAAGCCGCCGAGGTGACAGAGATCGGTCTCATTGACAATCCCCGACCAGTAGGTAGTGACAAAATATCCCCCCTCGCGAACGAATGCCTCCGCGCGTTGAGCAAAACCGTCACGCACCATATACAGCATGGGCGCTATCACCAGCGCATAGCCGGAGAGATCGCAATCGGCATTAATAACATCGACGGCGATCCCCTGCTCCCAGAACGGGCGATAGTGATCGACCACCGTTTGCTCATAGTGAATGCCGCAGTTGCGCGGCCCGGCGGCATCGTTTACCGCCCACCGGTTCTCCCAATCAAAGACGATCGCCACTTTCGCCTGAGTTTTTGCCCCCACCAACGGGCTTAAGGTCGTTAACATCTCCCCCAGACGCGTCACTTCGCGCCCGGTACGGGTGTTGAGATGACCAACATGGTCAACAACGGCACCGTGGAATTTTTCAATGGAACCACGGCTTTTACGCCACTGAAAATACTGCACGGCATCAGCACCGTGGGCGACAGCCTGAAGCGAAGAGAGAATATGCATTCCCGGCTTCTTTAACTTGCTGGTGGGCTGCCAGCTGGTCTGGCTGGGCGTCGACTCCATCAGTACGAACGGCTTGCCTTTAAGCGTGCGCATCAGATCATGATACATCGCCGTTTTACAGGCTACCGTTCGCTCATCCTCGTGCTTATGCCACATGGGGTAACTGTCCCAGCTGACAAAATCCACCACATCTTTAAGCTGCCAGTAATCATAATCGTTGAAATACCACATAAAGTTGGTTGTCGCGGGTAGCTCAGGGCGCTCGGCTTTCAGCGGCGCAACTTCTGTCTGATAGAACGCTTTCACCTGCGAAGTGACAAAGCGTCGCCAGTCGAGATTCAGCCCGTGGTTGGACATCTCTCCTTGCGGCGCGGGGGATTCAATTTGCGACCAGTCGCTGTAGGTGTGGCTCCAGAATCCGGTCCACCAGGCGTGATTTAACGCATCCAGCGTTTGATACCGCACCTTAAGCCAATCGCGAAAATCCTGCTGGCAGCGTTCGCAATGGCACTCGCCGCCATATTCATTGTTAATGTGCCAACCCAATAGCGCGGGATGGTGCGCATAGCGCTGCGCCAATTTTTGGTTTATCTGCGTCACTTTTTCCTTATACACCGGCGAAGAGGGGCAGTGGTTATGACGCCCGCCATGCAGCGCTTTCACTCTATCGGCGCTAACGCGTAACGTTTCTGGATAACGCGCGGCCAGCCATGCCGGCTTTGCGCCGCCCGGCGTCGCCAGGAAGACGGAAATGCCGCCTTCGTGGAGCTTATCCAGCACCGTATCCATCCACTCAAAGGTGTAGCATCCCTCCGTAGGTTCCAGCGCTGACCAGCTAAAAATCCCCACCGACATCACGTTACAGCCCGCCTGTTGCATCATCGCGATATCCTGCTCGAGGATCCCCGGTACATGCAGCCATTGTTCAGGGTTGTAATCGGCACCGTGCAAAAGCCACGGCGCGCGAGGGTTTATCGGCAGATGCTTGTCCATGTCGGCTCCTTTATGTCATAGCAAGACAAAAAATGTTATTCGTTCACATACCGAGACTTCTACGCGCCTTCCCCCTTCTGCTGCAACCAGAAGCACTAAAAAATGTGACTCCCCACGCGTTTTCGAGGCGTTATGCAGCAAATACACCGCTAGCGGCTTCGGCAATGTGCGCATAAGTGATACGTCCAACAACGGCTCGGGTATACTGGAACAAACTTTTGATGGGGCGAGTATGAAAACCAAAGCAGCAACCCTCGCGGATGTGGCGCGTCACGCCGATGTCTCTTATCAGACCGTCTCCCGCGTCCTGAACAATTCGGCAAACGTGTCGGCAAAAACCCGTAAGAAGATCGAGCTGGCGATAGCGGAACTGAAATATGTCCCGAACCGCGTGGCCCAGCAGCTGGTGGGCAAAGAGAGCAAAACGCTGGGGCTGGTGACCACGTCGCTGGCGCTGCATGCGCCGTCGCAGATTGCCGCTGCGGTGAAGAAATACGCCGGAGAGCAGGGATATCAGGTGTTGATTTCAATGATTGATGACGACAACGACGACGCTATTCAGCACGCCATCAATGAACTGAAATCGCAACGCGTTGAGCGCATCATCATCAATGCTCCACTCGAGACCCCGGTAGCCGAAAGCCTCGTCGACGAGAACCCCGACGTACAGTGCCTGTTTCTGGACGTTGACCCATATAGCTCGGTTTTCAACGTCACCTTTAATCCCGCTGAAGGCGCACGCGCCAGCGTCAAATATCTCTACGATCTGGGCCACCGCCAGTACTGTCTGCTTTCAGGGCCGGAAGACTCTGTGCCCGCACGCCTGCGCCTGAACACCTGGCGCGACACGCTTGCGTCTTATCAAATCAGCCCGCTGGCGGTACACCACGGGCAGTGGGATGCGCAGAGTGGCTATCTGGCAACGCTGCAAATGCTGCGAGAAACGCCGCAGGTGACCGCCCTGCTGGTAGCCAATGACCAAATGGCGTTAGGTGCGCTCAGCGCCCTGCACCAGCATAAACGTAAAATTCCCCAGGATATTTCACTGATTGGCTATGACGACACCTATGAAAGCGCCTTCTTCGAGCCCGCGTTAACCACCGTCGCCATCGATTTTGATTTACAAGGAAAAATGGCGGTACAGCAGCTTTTGCAATCAGCAGACTCGCCGCTGGCTGCGCGCGCCTCGACGATCCTGCCCAGCCGTTTAGTCGTTCGTCATTCCGCCGGGCCGCTACACAGCCCTGAAACCAATCTCCAGGATATTGCCGAAACGCTACGGGCGCTGGCCGATCAGCTGACGGCAAAAAGATAAAAAAGTTATACGTTCCCAAAATTGATTAAGTGATCTTTATCGCTAATCAAAACGAAAACACATCCAGATATGTGAATCAAATCGCAATTAATCGCTATGGGCATTGCTTGTCCATAGCGTTCGGATGTCAGATTAAAACAGAAATTGTTAACGTATGACATTTTAACAACAAGACATACCAAAACAATTTTCAGTGGACACCATGGCATCACCCTGTGCCTGGAGAATGATCTGATATTTGATGAGGATGTGGCGATGCTACTACCCGGCAAGCGTAATTATATTCTGCTCAGCATTTTCGATTTTCTGTACCTGTTCGCCTGGTCTTCAACCATGGCGTTCTTCGTTATCTGGACCACCCAACATCTCGGCATTAGCGCCACACAAACCGGGCTGCTCTATTCCATCAACGCCTTTATCGCGCTGCTGATGCAGCCGTTCTTTGGCTTTATTTCCGATAAGTTTGGCCTGAAAAAACAGCTTATCTGGATTATTGTCGCCCTGTTGCTGCCCGTCGGGCCGTTCTTTATCTATGTCTACGCCCCTTTACTGACGCATAGCTTCTGGCTTGGGGCCGTTCTGGGCGGGGTTTATCTCGGTATTATCTTTAACTCTGGCTGCGGCGTGATCGACTCCTATATCGACAAAATTTCCCGCCGTTACGGCTTCGAGTATGGCCGCGTACGAATGTGGGGTTCGCTAGGTTGGGCGGCGGCGGCGTGGATCGTTGGCAGATATATCGATACGCTGCCCAACCTCTCCTTCTGGCTGGCAAGCTGCGCTATCGTGGTGGCGGCGCTGTGCTTTATGATGACCAAAATTGAGCTGACCGATGCGGAGATCCAGAAAACCAACTCGCTAAAAGCGGTTCACGCGCTGGAGCTGGCAAAAAACGGTCAGTTCTGGATGCTGCTGATCTTCACGCTATTCGTCACGCAGATTTACGACACCTACGATCAGCAGTTCGCCCAGTATTTCTCGATGCAGTTCCCAACAAAAGAAGAAGGCAACCACTGGTACGGCATCCTGGCATCCATTCAGGTGTGCGGTGAGACGCTGTTCCTGTGCCTGATGCCATGGTTTGTTAACCGGACGGGGGCCAAATGGGCGCTGATTATTGCTGGCACGATCATGTCGGTCCGTATCGCGGGCTCTGCCGTCCAGCTCGGGCCGGTATGGATTGCCGCAGTGAAAATGCTGCACGCCATTGAAAAACCGCTGATTCTGGTATCGGTATTTAAATTTATCTCCGCCAACTTCGACAACAAGCTACTGTCAACGGTCTACCTGCTGGTGCTATTTGTGGCCTCAATCGCCACCGCCATCTACTCGCCGATTGCCGGCTATCTGTATGACACGATTGGCTTTGCCGATACCTATCTTATTCTGGGCGCGATTGCCGGCTGCTTTACGCTGCTTTCCGTCTTCACGCTACGGGATGCACGTGCGGAGAAGCCCATCGCCGCGCAACCAGAGGGGACAACCCAGGCAGGATAATCAGGACAGGGGGACGAACGTCCCCCTGGTTTCAGACCTGAGCCACAGAGGACTCAGCATCCAGCTTACGAATGCTTTTCGTCAACGCCGCCAGGCAGCGATCGAGCGTCTCTACGTTAACCGCAATATAAGAGGGGCAATCATAGCGCCCGCTCATCAGGCAAACCGCAGCAGAGGCCATCGCCTCGCCCGCCTGCCGCATCAGTTCCAGTTCGGTCAGCGAAGTGCACAGCTTCAAGGCTACCGCGTTATCGCGCAGCTCGCTGCACAGTTCAAGCAGGTTAGTACGCAGATGATCGTTTTCACCGACTGACATATACCCCTTTGCCTTTCTCAGCTGCAAATAGGCATCAAGGTCAATTCGCGCGTTGATGAGCCGCCTCACCAGTTTGCGTTTCAGTTTGCTTTCCGTCATGCATTTACCTCCCTTGCCACCCATTGGCATTATCATTATGAGATTAATTAACGTACAAAATGCTGCGCGATATCAATAATTCATCATTAGCAACATTTTTAACAATCAAACAACCTCAAATGATTGATATCCCTGAGCTACGCCCGCGCTGCGTTCCTCCCCGGTATCCCCCTTTCATTGACCCTGCGTTCACTCACCGGCGACTACACTGTAACGAGTCAGAGTACAGAAAAGGATATTGTGTATGTTATTTCAGGAAAGACTGCGGGTGACCGCGTCTGCATTAATGCTGTTGTCCGCGAGCCTCTCCCCGGCGATTGCCGCCACGACGGAGGCCAAAAACCAGGACACCGCCGCCGCCCTGGCAGCCAGCCACGGGCTTAGCGAAGCCGCACAGCAGTATCTGATCCATTACCCTTCACGCAGCGGCGTCGATGGGCACACGCCGCGCGTGGATTCCGCGGCGGTATTTATTCCGCAAGGGACGGCACCGGAAGGCGGATGGCCTGTGGTGGTCTGGGCACACGGCACCGTTGGCGTGGCCGAGCAGTGCGCGCCCTCGCTCAACGAACGTACCGCGCGGGATAAGCAGTATCTCAACACCTGGCTTTCGCTGGGCTATGCCATTGTCGCCCCCGACTACGCCGGTCTGGGGTCAGAAGGGGTACACCATTATCTGAACGCGCGCGGAGAAGCGTGGAGCATCCTGGATGGCGTTCGCGCCGCGCTGCGCCAGTTCCCGCTGAAAAATGACCTGATTCTGGTTGGCCAATCGCAGGGTGCCCACGCGGCGTTCTCCAGCGCCGGATTCCAGCCTCAGTACGCCCCTGAGCTGAACATCCGCGCCACCGTTTTAACCGGAACACCGTATTTTGCCACCGGCACTACCGCCGCCGATATTCTGCCGCCGGTACAAGGGGGGAATCCGAACGCTGCGGATCCTAAAATCCCGTATATCTTCTATATCTACCTTGCCGCCGCCGACGCCAACCCATCGCTGAAGGCGGAAGATTATTTCCAGGCCGGCGCGCTGCCTCTGCTGGAACAGGCCAAAACCCTGTGCATCACGCCGCTGACGCAAAAAACCATGCAGGCCGGTCTTAACGCCAGCAACACGCTCAAACCCGCAATAGAATCCGTGTTAAGCAATGGCATCAACACCATGCTGTACCCGACCCTGAATATTCCGCACCCGGTCTTTATCGGCATTGGCAGCGTGGATATCAACGTGCCAACCGCCATGCAAATGCGTTTTGCCGACGCCGTCAAAGCGGCAGGTACGCAGGCGGAAGTGCATGTTTATGAAGGGCTTGATCACAGCGGCGCCGTCAACCCATCGCTGCGCGATTCCGTTCCTTTTCTGTTGCGCAGTGAGGCAGTGCAGAAACCGTAAGATTCCACCGCGCTGAAGTTAACGTGCGGCAAAGAATGCAGGTGCTTTTTCAGGCCTGCATTCACACGCACGAAGCGTATTATTGGCGTATCGTTTTTATGGCGTCATGGATATAATCCCCGCTTTTCTTAGCCCCATTTTTTGAGCAATGTAGATATGTCCAATAACACCCCTCATCGCCAACCGACGATTGGCTTTGTTTCTTTAGGCTGCCCGAAAAACCTGGTCGATTCTGAACGCATCCTTACCGAGCTGCGCACCGAAGGTTATGACGTGGTGCCAACCTACGATGGCGCCGATATGGTCATCGTTAATACCTGCGGTTTTATCGACAGCGCGGTCCAGGAATCCCTGGAAGCCATCGGCGAAGCGCTACAAGAAAACGGTAAGGTCATCGTGACCGGCTGCCTGGGTGCCAAAGAAGATCAAATTCGCGAAGTGCACCCGAAGGTTCTGGAAATCACCGGTCCGCACAGCTACGAGCAGGTGCTGGAGCACGTGCATCACTATGCGCCAAAACCGCAGCACAACCCGTTCCTGAGCCTGGTGCCGGAACAGGGCGTGAAGCTGACGCCGCGCCACTACGCCTATCTGAAAATTTCCGAAGGCTGTAACCACCGCTGCGCGTTCTGCATCATCCCGTCGATGCGTGGCGATCTGGTCAGCCGCCCGATTGGCGAAGTGCTCGCCGAAGCGAAACGGCTGGTCGACGCGGGCGTGAAAGAGCTGCTGGTGATCTCGCAGGACACCTCCGCCTACGGCGTAGACGTGAAGCATCGCACCGGTTTCCACAACGGCGAGCCGGTGAAAACCAGCATGGAAAGCCTGTGTGAACAGTTGGCGAAGCTCGGCGTCTGGGTTCGTCTGCACTACGTCTATCCGTATCCGCACGTTGACGATGTGATCCCACTGATGGCGGAAGGCAAAATCCTGCCGTACCTCGATATCCCGATGCAGCACGCCAGCCCGCGCATTCTGAAGCTGATGAAGCGTCCAGGCTCGGTCGACCGCCAGCTGGCACGCATCAAACAGTGGCGTGAAATCTGTCCGGATTTGACCCTGCGTTCGACCTTTATCGTCGGCTTCCCGGGCGAAACGGAAGAAGATTTCCAGATGCTGCTCGACTTCCTGAAAGAAGCCCGCCTCGACCGCGTCGGCTGCTTCCAGTACAGCCCGGTTGACGGTGCCTCCGCCAACGACCTGCCGGATCAGGTGCCGGAAGAGGTGAAAGAAGACCGCTGGAACCGCTTCATGCAGCTGCAACAGCAGATCTCCGCTGAACGCCTGCAAGAGAAAGTGGGTCGTGAGATTCTGGTGATGATCGATGAAGTGGACGAAGAAGGCGCGATTGGCCGCAGCATGGCCGACGCCCCGGAGATCGACGGCGCGGTGTACCTGAACGGCGAAACGAAAGTGAAGCCGGGTGACGTGGTTCGCGTGAAGGTGGAAAACGCCGACGAGTATGATTTGTGGGGTAGCCTGGTCTAAATAATCCATGCCTTTCCCCTGCGGGGGAAAGGCATTTTTCACCGCTTATCTAGCGTCCTAATGCTTTTTCCATCGTGGCAACCAACTGATTATCGATCCGGAAAAATGCGACCGTCAGGGCGAGCAATAAATGCAGGCAGCCGGGAATCACCGTTGACAAGAGCGTAATCCCCGCCAGAGAAGATGACGTTTGATTTTCCATGCCCGACTGATATGAAACCACCATCAGCGTGACGCTGATAATCACCCCAGCAACCGCCCACGCCAGCTTCACAAAGAATAAGTTAAAGGCAAAATTCATTCCCGAAGAACGCCGCCCTGATTTCCATTCACCGTAGGTATCTGCAAACGTCACCAGCGTAAAGTGCATGGGAAGAATAAAACCCAGCACCAGACAACACAGAAACACCAGCACCAGCCAGACTGTCGCTGCGCTACCGGGGACAAACCAGACGGCAAAATGCGCCAGGCCAAGCACTACGTTTACCCAAAAATAGATGCGGCGAATCTCAAAAATACGCGTCAGATACTGCACTAACACCGACCCAACAATGCCGCCGAGCATAGCCAGACCGAAAAACAGCGATGTGTAGGCCGCATCACCGTGCAGGACATACGTGATAAAGTACATCGCCGCCCCGCCCTTTGTATTAAAAATACTGATGATGAGCAGAGACATCACAAAGGTCAGCAGCAGTTGATCGTTGTGCCGAATACTCTTTAAGCTCTCTTTTAAATTAAAAGCATGATTGCTTCGCGCCGCGACACGCTCTTTTACCCCGTAAAAGCAGCACAGGAACATCACCACGGCAAATAGCGCTAATATACCGACTCCCCACTGATAGCCCAGCGCCTGATTATCACCGCCAAAGTGTTTTACCATAATCGGTAAACCGACCGAGACGGCAAACCCCGCAACGCCGCATAATGCAAAACGCCACGATTGACAGGACACCAACTCAACAGGGTTGGCGGTAATTTTCGTAATTAATGCGCAGTATGGAACGTTATTTAATGAATAAAGAACCGACAGAGCAAAGTACGTAATAACCGCATAAACAATTTTCCAGTGGTAGGCTAAATCAGGTACGCTAAATGTTAAAAAGGCTATCAGGCCAAGCGGTATAGCCGTCCACAAAATAAACGGTCGAAACTGCCCCATTTTAGTTGCCGTTCGGTCGGCCACCATCCCGATGAGCGGGTCAGAAATAGCATCAATCACCCTCAGGACTAAAAATAACGTGCCGACAATCGCTGGCGTCAGGCCAAAAATATCGGTATAGAAAAAGGTTAAAAAGTTGGAAATAAGACCGGTGACAATCGTTCCTCCAGCATCACCTAAGCCATAACTTATTTTTTCAGCCACCGTTAAACGCGCCAGCGTCGTGGCGGGAGCGACAGAATGGTTCGCGCCAGATATCTCACTCATTTTTCCGTCTCCCTAATCATATCCAGCACCTCTGCCCCTTCGCGAACAAACAGCGGCAGCACGGAGAGCGGCGCGGAAACCGTCACAACCGCGCCTCCGTTGTATCGCTGCCCGGAATTCACATCAACCCAGACATCGTCAGCGGGCAACCAGACGTCGCGAACTGTCTGCCCGGCATGAACAACCGGAGCGACCAAAACGTCTGGGCCAAAAAGATACTGATCGTTGATTTCCCAGCTCGGCTTTTGCCGTGGATAGTGATAGAACATCGGGCGCATGAGTGGCTCTCCGCTTTCATGCGCCGTACGCATTAACTCACGCAAGTAAGGCCGAAGCGTTTCGCGTAGCGCCGTAAACCGTTTTAGAATCGCAAACGTATCGTTGCCAAAACTCCATAGCTCATTTCCCGCGCCGCTATTGCACTGGGCTATGCCGTCGCGCCATGGAATCTCTGGTTCAACAATCGGGTCGCGATGGCCGTGCATCCTGAGTACTGGGCTAAATACCGCCCACTGGAACCAGCGAATCAATAATTCATGGAATTCGGGATCGTCAATATTACCGCCGTGGAATCCCCCGATGTCCGTTGTCCACCAGGGAATTCCCGCCATCCCCATATTTAGACCCGCGCACAGCTGATTGCGCATCGATTCAAATGAGGAGTGAATATCACCGGACCAGACCAGTGCGCCATAGCGCTGACTACCTGCCCATGCACACCGCACCAGACTGACCGGATTTTCCTGTCCTGACTCACGCAGCCCTTCGTAAAATGCCTGGGTGTAGTTGAGGGGATAAATATTACCAACCTCCTGAGTATTGCCCGCATGGTAGCGATAATTATCAAAATCATAAACGCCGTATTCTGGCTCCGCTTCGTCTAGCCAGAACAGATTCACGCCTTGATCAAAATAATTTTTCTTGCAGACCTGCCAGACAAATTTGCGCGCATCCGGATGCGTCGGGTCTAAAAAACGGGTGTTGCCCAGAAAATCGAAATTGATGTTGAGACCTTTGCGGGTATTCACCAAAAATCCCTGCTCATTCATCGCCGCATAGTTTTCGCTTCTGACGTCCACCGTCGGCCAGACGGATACCATCAACTCCGTCCCCATCTTACGCAGCTCCGCCGTCATGGCAGCGGGATCGGGCCACTCTCTTTCATCAAACCGCCAATCGCCTTGAATCGGCCAGTGGAAGAAGTCGGCAACAATGACCGCCAGCGGAATACCTTCATCGCGATAGCGCCTGGCCACCGCTAAAAGCTCTTTCTGATTACGATACCGCAGCTTGGACTGCCACAGCCCCAACGCAAATTCAGGCATCAGCGGCGGCTTTCCGCTCACCGCTGCGTACTGTCGAACTATCTCCTGCGGTGTGTCGCCCGCCGTAATCCAGTAATCAATACGTGCCGTTGCGTTAGCATGCCAGCGGGTTTCGTTGTGTGCAAAAATAGCTTCACCAACGGCGGGGTTGTTCCATAAAAAACCATAGCCCAGACTAGAAACCATAAACGGCACGCTAGCCTGCGAATTACGCTGCGCCAGCTCAATGGCACAGCCTTTTAGATTAATAAAAGGCTGCTGATACTGCCCCATGCCGCATATTTTCTCTGCCGGGTTACTTTCAAACCTGACGTTCACCTCAAATGCATCACCCGCCAGCGGCTTGCACTCTCTGGCAGAAATTTTCAGCGCGCTGATTTTCTTTTGTGGCTGCTCGCCCACATCCCAGAAATGCTCGCCATTATCTCGCTGTCGCCACATCTCCTCCAGCAGACACTCTTTTTTCTGATTATAAAATATCACTCGCCCTTGTATATCGACACAGGCGCGAACATTGCCATTAATTATCGTTATTTGTCTCTCTTCCTGATAAAAATCAGGAATGATTTCGGGAGCAGCAAGTAATGCATAATCAGGAATTTCCGCATCATCTGGCTGCCAGCCAGAAATAATTCTAAGGCTATGCACACCCCACGGCATTATTCTTAAATACTGACCATTCCACGCCCAGCACAGCGTATTGTTTTCGATTTTCAATGTATTCATGTTCACCTCAGAGAAATGTTAGTCATGATTCCGGAAACGTTTCCGATCCTGGTAAACATTGAACTACCTGTCAATTATGAAAATAATCATTTTTGCAAAAGATAAATGTTTTTGTGATCTCCGATTTAAATTCAGGCGTTTTCGGAAGCGCTATGATATATTATTGCGGGCATCGTCCCAGATAGATGAATTGAGCAGCTCACGATATAAACACAGCGATATTGTCCATATTCAGCGGAAGGAACTTAATGAATATCAAAGCATTGGCGAAAAAATTAAATCTCTCTATCGCTACCGTATCTCGTGCGCTCAACAACCATCCGGAAGTCAGTGCCGCCACGCAAAAAAGAGTTCGTGAAGCCGCTGATCTCTACGGCTATCTACCTAACGCCGCGGGTCGTAATTTACGTAAAGGCAAAGTGAATACCGTGGCCCTGCTGCTTCCTTCCGGCGAGGGCGATAACTTCTATACCGCCTCGTTCTTTATGCGCGTTGCCGCAGGTCTGCAGGCCCATCTTCGTAAACAGGATATTGATACGATCCTACACCTGGCGTTTGATGATGCCGACGAACAACTCTGGCTGCAAAAGATTATTGAGCAACGCAAAGCGGATGCGGTGATATTGACCAACACCACGCTTAACGATCCGAGGATTGATTATCTTAGTCGCCATGATTTTCCTTTTGCGACACTGGGTCGCAGTCACAGCTTAGGGGGAACATTTAATTGGGTTGATCTTGATTTTGCGTATATCGCGAAAGTGGCTATTGAGCGCGGGCAAATGGCAGGATATAAACGTTTCGCGCTGGTGACGATTGGCCACCAAAGCACGCAGGGCGATATTTTTGCAAGAACGTGGCGTGATGAACTGCGTAGCCGGAGCCTGCCAGTTAACGACGACTACCTCTACTACGGTGAAATCAGCGAGGCATCCGGGTTTGAGGCGCTGCAACATTTTCACTCACTCCCCACCCCTCCTGATTACGTCGTATTCCTGAGTGACCTACAGCTGTTAGGCGCAAACGCCTATTCACAACAGCATCGCTGGCATATTCCTTTTTTTGCGGGGGTATTCAGTAGTGACATGTCGTCCTTCCTGCCAACAAAACCAACCGGGTTTGAGATCCCCTATCAGCAGCTTGGCACCGCGTTAGCGCTCGCCGTTTTAAATGCCATGCAGCCGGGAAACGATCCGCTGCAATCTCTGCCTGAACTGACGTTTGTCGAACATAGGCAACACGTTATGCGCTAGCAGTGATTCCCACCCATTCGCTTTCTGGTCGGGATACTGGTTACGGTAGCTCGGCTATATTCTGAATTTCCCCCTTTCGCCCCCTCCTTTCCTTGTATGAAAAAATCGTAATCTTTACTATAGTAATAGTTACCAGGTTGAGGTGAATCATGGCTATCTATAAGGCAAAACGATTCAACCAAAACACCAAAAAGCTTGGCATCACGGACGACGTGCTATTGAAAGCTGCCGAAGATATCAAACAGGGTGTTTGGGAAGCGAATTTAGGCGGAGGGGTAATCAAAAAGCGCCTACCCCTACAGCAGGGCAAAAGTGGTGGCGCAAGAACCGTTATTTTTTTCAAATACGATCGGCATATTTTTTTCTACGATGGTTGGGCGAAGAATAGTGTCAGTAGTGGAAATGGTAAGGAAATAGAAGATGACGAACTTATTGCTTATCGAAAACTGGCTAGCACATTTTTAGCATTTTCCGACATGGATATCGCAAAACTCCTGACCACCGGTTTTTTAGTTGAGGTAGACAAATGACTAACAAACTAAAAGCAATGCTTGATGACGCTAAAGAGCTTAACGCACTTGGCCTTATGCCAGAGAGCGATGTTGCTGAAATCAGTAAGCTTTTAAAAGCGCGCGAGCTGAAAACACGCATCGCCGCCGTTAAGATGATGTCTGGTGAAGAGATTAAGGCGGTTCGTGTTCGTTTTGGCATGTCCCAGTCTATACTGGCGCACACGCTGGGAATGTCCAAAGAGAGCGTGTCCAAATGGGAGCGCAACGAAATCAAACCCAGCGGCCCAGCGTTACGTATTCTCAATACTTTGGCCGCCAAAGGCCCGGAAGTCTTCACGAAGTAAATCAACGCTAGCCCGGCCAGGTATTGCAAGGCCGGGCTCTCACATTGACTACCCTTTCAATTTCGGATCCAGCGCATCGCGCAGTCCGTCCCCCAGCAGGTTAAACGCCAGCACCGTCAGGAATATCGCCAGCGCCGGGAACACCGCGACGTGCGGGGCCATCACCATATCGGCGCGCGCTTCATTGAGCATCGCGCCCCACTCCGGCGTCGGCGGCTGGGCCCCCAGGCCGAGGAACGACAGGCTAGCGGCGGAGATAATCGATACGCCGATGCGCATGGTGAAATAGACCACAATCGACGACACCGTGCCCGGCAGAATATGCTGGAAAATAATCACCCTATCGCTGGCGCCGATGCTGCGCGCCGACTCGATAAAGGTCTGCTGCTTGAGCACCAGCGTATTGCCGCGCACCAGCCGGGCGAACGCCGGAACGGAGAAGATCGCTACCGCGATAATGACGTTGGTCATGCCGCTGCCCATAATCGCCACCACCGCAATCGCCAGCAGAATGCCGGGAAAAGCGAACAGCACGTCGCAGATACGCATGATGATGCGGTCCCACCAGCCTTCGTAGTAACCCGCCACCAGCCCCAGCACCGTCCCGATAAGCGAGCCTATCAGCACCGCAAAGACGCCAGCGGTGAGGGAAATCTGCGCGCCGACCAGCACGCGGCTGAAAATATCGCGGCCCAGCGAGTCCACGCCGAACCAGTGGATTAGCGACGGCCCTTCGTTAAGCCGGTCGTAGTCGAAATAGTTTTCCGCATCGAATGGCGCAATCCACGGCGCCACCACCGCAACCACAATCAGCAGCAGCACAAAAATACCCGACGCCATCGCCACCGGCTGCTGGCGAAAGCGCCGCCAGAACTCCCGCCACGGCGTGCGCTGCGGCGCTGCCTGCATCACCGGCATGGCGTTAAGTACGGCCTGTCGACGCCAGTTGAATAATCGCACGTTATTTATACCTGATAGCCGGGTTAATGGCGGCGTAGAGCACGTCCACCACTAAGTTGATAAGAATAAACTCCAGCGAAAACAGCAGCACCTCGGCCTGAATCACCGGGTAGTCGCGCATCTCCACCGAATCGACCAGCAGGCGTCCGAGCCCCGGCCAGTTAAACACTTTCTCGACCACGATCGAGCCGCCTAGCAGAAAGCCAAACTGCAATCCCATCATGGTGACGACGGGAATCATCGCGTTGCGCAGCCCGTGTTTGAGCACCACCACCTTTTCGCTGACCCCTTTGGCGCGCGCGGTGCGCATGTAATCTTCGTTCAGCACGTCAACGAATGAGGCGCGGGTAAAGCGCGCCATCACCGACGCCACGGCGGCCCCCAGCGTCAGCGAGGGCAAAATATAATGCTGCCAGCTGTCGGCGCCAACGGTCGGCAGCCAGCCCAGCTCGACGGAAAATATCTGCATCAGCAGCATGCCCAGCGCAAAGGCCGGGAACGAAATACCGGTGACAGCCAGCGCCATGCCAAGGCGGTCCGGCCAGCGGTTACGCCACACGGCGGCGGCAATCCCGGCCGCCATACCAAACAGCACCGCCCAGACCATGCTCGCCAGCGTCAGCCACAGCGTGGGTAAAAAGCGGCTGGCAATCTCTTCCGATACCGGGCGGCGCGACACCATCGAGGTGCCAAAATCGCCCTGCACCGCGTGGCTGATATAGTGCCAGAACTGCACGTACAGCGGCTGATCGAGCCCCAGCTGCTGGCGCACCATGGCAATCACCTGCGCATCGGCCTCCGGCCCGGCAATCAGCCTGGCGGGGTCGCCGGGCAGCATATGGACAAACAAAAACACCAGCACCGCCACGATAAACAGCGTGGGGATCAGGCCGAGCAGGCGTTTAATCACATAGTTGAGCATGACTCTCCTTGCCGATATCTCCCTGCCCCCGATGAGGCAGGGAAACGTCGCTTACTTCAGATCCGCATCGTCAAAGCTAAAACCGGTATCCGGCATAATATAGAAACCAGTCAACGATTTGCTGTGCGCCGACACCAGTTTCTCGACCACCAGCGGCACCCACGGCGACTCTTTCCAGATCGTATCCTGTGCGTCCTTATACAGCCGCGCTTTTTCCTTGTTGTCGGTGGTTTGCAGCGCCGCCGTCAGGTCTTTGTCCACCTGCGGATTGCTGTAGAACGCGGTGTTGAACTGGGTCGGCGGCCAGTTCGACGAGGCGAACAGCGGCGACAGCGACCAGTCGGCTTCGCCGGTCGAGGCCGACCAGCCGGTATAGAACATCCGCACGCCGCTCTCTTTCTGCCCTTTGCCTTCTACTTCCGCCGCGCGCTGACCGGCGTCCATCGCCGTCACCTGCGCCTTAATGCCCACCTGCGCCAGCTGCTGCTGGGTAAATTGCAGCACCTTCTGCGCGGTGCTGTGGTTGTGCGATGACCACAGCGTAGTGCTGAAGCCGTTCGGATAGCCCGCCTCTTTCAGCAGCTCGCGCGCTTTGGCCGGGTCATACGGCCACGGTGTGTACTGCGTCGAGTAGGCAATCGACGGCGGCACCACGCCGGTGGCTGGCGTCGCGTAGCCCGCGAAGGCCACCTTCACCAGCGCCTGACGGTTAATTGCGTAGTTGATGGCCTCGCGTACCTTCGGGTTATCAAACGGTTTTTGCGTTACGTTCATGCTGATGTAGCGCTGCATAATCGACGGGCTGGCCACCAGCTCCAGCTGGCTGTTTTTCGCCAGCAGCGACGCCTGCTCATAGGGGATCGGGAAGGCAAACTGCGCCTCGCCGGTTTGCAGCATCGCCGCGCGGGTATTGTTGTCGACCACCGGACGCCAGGTAATGGAGTCCAACTTCGGCAACCCTTTCTGCCAGTAGTTGGCGAACTTGCTCACCTTCACGAAATCGGTCTGGTTCCAGGTTTCCAGCTGATACGGCCCGGTGCCCACCGGATGGAAGCCAATTTCGTTGCCGTATTTCTTCAGCGCCGCCGGGGAGATCATCGCCGTCGCCGGGTGGGCGAGAATATTGATAAACGCCGAGAACGGCTGCTTGAGGGTGATTTTCACCGTCTGCGAGTCAACCACCTCGGTGTTATCGATATTCTTGTACAGGTTGTAGCGTTTGAGGTGGCTCTCCGGGTTGCTGGCGCGATCGAGGTTCACCTTCACCGCCTCGGCGTTAAAATCGGTGCCGTCCTGGAACTTCACTCCCTGACGCAGCTTGACGGTGTAGACCTTGCCGTCATCGGAGACGGTGTAGCTCTCGGCCAGCACGTTCTTGAGCTTCATCTCTTTATCAAGGCCAAACAGCCCCTGATAGAACGATTTCGCCACCGCCTGCGACAGCGTGTCGTTGGCGTCATACGGGTCGAGGGTGGTGAAGTTCGAGCCTACCGCCACCACCACATCTTTAGCCGCGAACGCGGGCGCAGCGGCCAGCGCCGAGGCGACCCCCAGTGCAACCAGCCATTTACCTGAAATGCGTTGTGTCATGTTGTCCCCTGCCTGTGATTTTATTATCGGTTGGTCAGCGCGCTGCTTGCCGGTTCACGTGCCACATAGTGCCCCGGCGAAACCAGCTGCAGACCGATCGGTTCTACCTCTTCACCCCGCTTGTAGATATTGCCCGGCAGCTCGTCGGACAGCAGTACGCGCTGCGGTCGTCGGTGCGCCGGGTCGGCCACCGGCACGGCGGCCAGCAGCTTGCGGGTATACGGATGCTGCGGATGCTCAAAAATAGCGCGGCGTGGGCCAATCTCCACGATGCGCCCACGGTACATTACCGCCACGCGGTGGCTGATGCGCTCCACCACCGCCATATCATGGGAGATAAACAGGAAGGCAATGCCCATTTCGCGCTGCAATGAGAGCAGTAAATTGATGATCTGCGCGCGAATAGAAACATCGAGCGCCGACACCGACTCATCGGCAATCACCACCTTCGGCTCCAGCGCCAACGCGCGGGCAATGCAGATACGCTGGCGCTGGCCGCCGGAAAACTCATGCGGATAGCGCCAGGCGTGCTCCGGCAGTAACCCAACCCGCTGCAATAGCCACGCCACTCTCTCCTCCAGCGCCTTGCCCTTCAGCACGCCGTGCACGCGCAGCGGCTCCATAATCGAAAAACCGACGGTGTGACGCGGGTCGAGGGAGGCGTAAGGGTCCTGGAAGATGATCTGGATATCGCGGCGCAGCGGCTGAAGCTGGCTTGTGGAGAGCTGGTCAATCCGCTCACCGTTGAAGGTGATGGTCCCTTTTTGCGACTCGACCAGCCGCAGCAGCGCGCGCCCGGTGGTCGATTTACCGCAGCCCGACTCGCCGACCAGCGCCAGCGTCTCGCCCGCCCACAGATCAAAGCTGACGTTCTCTACCGCGTGCACTTCGCGGGTCACGCGATTGAGCAGGCCGCCACGCAGCGGAAAACGCGCCACTAGATTGCGTACTTTGAGGATCGGCTTCCCCGCAACCACCGTGTCCTGCTGCAACGGCGTACTCTCCGGGGCGTTGAATTCCGGGAAGCTTTGCGGGAAATCACTACCGCGCATCGCCCCCAGTTTTGGCACCGCCGCCAGCAGACGACGCGTGTAGGGATGTTTGGGCGCGTTAAAAATCTCCTCCACGCTGCCGGTTTCTACCGCTTCACCCTGGTGCATCACCAGCACCCGGTCGGCGATTTCCGCCACCACGCCCATATCGTGGGTAATAAAAATCACCCCCATCGACATCTCTTTTTGCAGCACGTCGATCAGTTGCAGGATTTGTGCCTGAATGGTCACGTCCAGCGCGGTGGTTGGCTCGTCGGCAATCAGCACCGCCGGGCGGCAGGAGAGCGCCATGGCGATCATCACCCGCTGACGCATGCCGCCTGAGAGCTGATGCGGATAGCGCGACAGCATGGTCTGTGCTTCGGGAATACGCACTTTATCGAGCGTTTTTTTCGCTTCGACCAGCGCCTCTTCGCGACTCAGTCCCTGATGCAGACGGATCGACTCAGCAATCTGCTCGCCGACGGTAAACACCGGGTTGAGCGAGGTCATCGGCTCCTGAAAAATCATCGCGATGTCCGCACCGCGCACGCCGCGCATCTGTGCGGGCGTTTGCTCCTGCAGTTCGATCACTTCGCGATTGCGCCGCCGTAGCAGCATCTGGTCGCACCGCATCTGGCTGTTGGACTGCTCCAGCAGCCGCATCAGGGCCAGCGCCGTCACGGACTTGCCGGAACCGGACTCGCCGACAATCGCCAGCGTCTCGCCCCGATTGAGATGAAAAGAGAGCTGATGCACGGCGCGCACGGACTGCTTATCCTGGCGAAACGCCACGTCCAGATTCTGCACGCGCAGCACCTGGGTTACATCAAGCTCATCGGAATGCGGCACGGTGACTCCTTCTATTCGCGATAAATGCCAATGGTAGGGGTATCCCCGGCGTAGGCCCAGGCGCGATACATCCCTTCACTGTTAAACGGCAGCACCACGTTGCCTTCGCGGTCGATGGCAATCAGGCCGCCGCTGCCGCCGAGCGCGGGCAGTTTTTCCATCACCACCCGCTCGCAGGCTTCCAGCAGGCTGAGGTTGCCATACTCCATTAATGCGGCGATATCGTAGGCCGCCAGCGTGCGGATAAACACCTCGCCGCTACCGGTACAGGAGACGGCGACGCTGGCGTTATTGGCATAGCATCCGGCCCCGACCAGCGGGCTGTCGCCGACGCGGCCGGGCAGCTTATTGGTCATCCCGCCGGTTGAGGTGGCCGCCGCCAGGTTGCCGTTGATATCCAGCGCCACGGCACCAACGGTGCCCATCTTCTGGCGCTCATCGAGCGGCGCGTCGTGGTCGAGAATAAACGCGCCGTTGCTGCGCGCCTCGACAAGCTGCTGAAAACGCGCGTCGGTGGAAAACAGCGAATTATCCACCCGCTCCATCCCCTGCTGGTAAGCAAACGCTTCGGCGCCTTCACCAATCAGCATCACGTGCGGGCTGTTTTCCAGCACCAGCCTGGCCGCCAGTACCGGGTTACGCAGATGCTTTACCCCGGCCACCGCCCCGGCCTGCAGCGAGTTGCCGTCCATTACGCAGGCGTCAAGCTCATGGGTTTCATCGGCGGTAAACACCGAACCCATCCCGGCGTTAAACAGCGGGCACTCCTCCAGCTGGCGCACCGCTTCGGTCACCACATCCAGCGCGCTGGCGCCGGACTCCAGCATCCCCTGCGCATGTTCAACGATGCTGGACAGCGCGGTTACGTACTCGCGCTCTTTTTCCACCGACATCTGCTGGCGGCTAATCGCCCCCGCCCCACCGTGAATAGCAATAACTGCCTTGGCCATTCGTTATCCCTTACGTCATTTTATTTATAAATATCATTATAGTGACTCTGTTCCTATATCAATTTTGAATATAGAAAGAGCGCCCGGAAATGTCAGGGTACACCACAGGTGGCATACAGTCTGCCGGGGTTTTCTGCCATAATGTGCGGATTCGAACGTTTCCCGCAGGAGTTTACCCATGGATTTTACCGCCGGACTGATGCCGCTTGATACCGCGCTAGAACAGATGCTGAATCAGATTACCCCGCTGCGCGACAGCGAGTCGGTGCCGCTGCTTCAGGCGTTTGGCCGTATCACCGCGCGCGATATCGTCTCCCCGCTGGATGTGCCGGGTTTTGATAACTCGGCGATGGACGGCTACTCGGTACGTCTGGCCGACCTGGCGGCGCAGGTGCCGCTGGCGGTCGCGGGGAAAGCCTTTGCCGGGCAGCCGTTCCACGGTGAATGGCCCGCCGGAAGCTGCGTGCGCATTATGACCGGCGCGCCGATTCCCACCGGCTGTGACGCGGTGGTGATGCAGGAAGAGACCGAGCAGACCGACGCCGGCGTGCGTTTCACCGCCAGCGTTAAGCCGGGGCAGAATATTCGCCGCCGCGGCGAAGATATCGCCAACGGCGCGGTGGTCTTCCCTGTCGGTACGCGCCTGACCGTCGCCGAGCTACCGGTGCTGGCCTCGCTCGGCATCGCCGAGGTGGAAGTAGTGCGCAAGGTGCGCGTGGCGCTGTTCTCCACCGGCGACGAGCTGCAGCTGCCGGGCCAGCCGCTGGGCGACGGGCAAATCTACGACACCAACCGCCTGGCGGTGCACCTGATGCTGGAACAGCTGGGCTGCGAGGTCATCAACCTCGGGATTATCCGCGACGACCCGGAACAGCTGCGCCAGACCTTTATCGCCGCCGACCAGCAGGCCGACGTGGTGATCAGCTCCGGCGGCGTTTCCGTCGGCGAAGCGGACTACACCAAAACCATTCTCGACGAGCTGGGGGAAATCGGCTTCTGGAAGCTGGCGATAAAGCCGGGCAAACCTTTCGCCTTCGGCAAACTGAGCCACAGCTGGTTCTGCGGCCTGCCGGGCAACCCGGTTTCCGCCGCGCTCACCTTCTACCAATTGGTGCAGCCGCTGCTGGCAAAACTCAGCGCGGGCAGCAGCACCCAGGCGCCGCGCCTGCGCGTTCGCAGCGCCGACCGGCTGAAAAAATCGCCGGGCCGCCTCGATTTCCAACGTGGTCTGCTGAGCCGCGACGCTAACGGCGATCTCACCGTTTCCACCACCGGCCATCAGGGGTCGCACATTTTCAGCTCCTTCAGCCAGGGCAACTGCTTTATCGTGCTGGAGCGCGAGCGCGGCCACGTTGAGCCGGGGGAATGGGTTGAGGTGGAGCCGTTTAACCATCTGCTGGGAGGCCTGTAATGGCCGTCGAGCTCAGCGACAGTGAGATGCTGCGCTATAACCGACAAATCATCCTGCGCGATTTTGATTTTGACGGTCAGGAGCAGCTGAAGGCCGCCCGCGTGCTGGTGGTCGGGCTTGGCGGGCTGGGCTGCGCGGCGGCGCAGTATCTGGCGGCGGCGGGCGTCGGGCAGCTCTCGCTGCTCGATTTCGATACCGTGGCGCTCTCTAACCTACAGCGCCAGACGTTGCACAGCGACGCCACGCTCGGCCAGCCGAAGGTGGACTCCGCCCGCGACGCGCTGGCGCGCATTAACCCGCACGTCACGCTGGTGACCCACAACGCGCTGCTGGAAGAATCGGCGCTGTGGGCATTGATTGCAGAGCACGAGCTGGTGCTCGACTGCACCGATAACGTTACCATTCGCAATCAGCTCAACGCGGGCTGCTTCCGGCATAAAGTGCCGCTGGTTTCCGGCGCGGCGATCCGCATGGAAGGGCAGATTTCGGTCTTTACGTATCAGCAAGGCGAGCCGTGCTACCGCTGCCTGAGCCGCCTGTTCGGCGAGAACGCGCTGACCTGCGTGGAAGCGGGCGTGATGGCCCCGCTGGTAGGGGTGATTGGTGCCATGCAGGCGATGGAAGCAATTAAGGTGCTGGCCCATTACGGCACGCCGGCGGCGGGGAAAGTCGTGATGTACGACGCGCTGCGCTGCCAGTTCCGCGAGATGAAGTTAATGCGTAACCCGACGTGTGAGGTGTGTGGGGAGGCTTCGGCGTAACCCTCTCCCCGGCGAGGAGAGGGAACCGATCGTGCCAATCGGGAAAAACGAAATCGATCGTAGCCCGGCCGAGCGAATGCGACGCCGGGAATCGGCTCCGAGCCGCCCCGGGGTCGGCATCAATGCCTCGCCCGGGCTACGCGCTACAGCGACGTACGGCCAAACGCCGTCTGCCAGTCCTGCTCAAACTTCGCCACCGCCGCGTCCACCGCTGGGTAGCTAATCAGTTGCTGCGCCACGTCCAGCGGCAAGGTGATAGATTGGCAGCCCGCCAGCAGGCAGTCCAGCGCCTGACGCGGCGTCTTAAAGCTCGCCGCCAGCACCTTCGACTGCGGCGCATGCAGAGTCAGCAGATCCTGTAATTCACACACCGTCTGAATACCGTTGCCGCCCTGGGCGTCGACGCGGTTAACGTAAGGCGCGACATACTCCGCCCCCGCCAGCGCCGAAAGTAACCCCTGCGCCGCGCCGTAAACGGCGGTCCCCAGCGTCGGGATACCTTCTTCTTTCAGCAGCTTAATCGCCGCCAATCCTTCTGCCGTCACCGGCACTTTCACCACCAGGTCCGGAATAATCGCCCGCAGCTTACGCGCGTCCGCCACCATCCCGTCGGCGGTGGTCGCCATCACCTGCACGAACAAGCGCCCTTTACCACCCATCGCCTCAAGCAGTTCCGGCAGCAGCACGTCCAGCGGCGTTTTACCGGCGGCGACAATACTGGGGTTGGTGGTGACGCCCGCCAGTGGAAAAACGCGGGCCAGTTTTTTCACTGCCGCGACGTCAGAGGTGTCGAGATAGAGTTCCATGATGATTCCTTAAACCGTGATAGTAAGCATGGAATAACACTACCACAGCAAAACCGCTGCTTAAGTTGACGCACATCAAAATAACTTTCATTCGAAAGTATTTTAATCTTTATACGAAAGATGAGGGCAGCATATGATTTTCAACATTCAGCGCTATTCCACCCATGATGGTCCAGGCATTCGCACCGTGGTCTTCCTGAAAGGCTGCTCGCTCGGCTGCCGCTGGTGCCAGAACCCCGAAAGCCGCGCCCGCGAGCAGGATCTGCTGTTCGACCCGCGCCTGTGCCTGGAGGGCTGCAATCTCTGCCAGCAGGCCGCGCCGTCGGTCATTGAACGCGCGCTTAACGGGCTGGTTATCCATCGCGAGAAGCTGGAGCAACCCCATCTCGACGCGCTGGCAAACTGCTGCCCGACCCAGGCATTAACCGTCTGCGGCGAAGAAAAAAACGCCGACGAGATTATGGCGACGGTCCTGCGCGACAAACCCTTTTACGATCGCAGCGGCGGCGGCATGACGCTCTCCGGCGGCGAACCGTTTATGAACCCCGATCTGGCGCTGGAACTGCTGAAAAGCGCCCACCAGCAGGGCATCCACACGGCGGTGGAAACCTGCCTGCACGTACCGTGGCGCTATCTGGAACCGGCGCTACCTTATATCGACCTGTTCCTTGCCGACCTGAAGCACGTGGACGAAGCGCGTTTCAAGCAGTGGACCGACGGTTCGGCGAAGCGCGTGCTGGATAACCTTAAGCGCCTTTCGGCGGCGGGCAAACAGGTCACCCTGCGCGTACCGCTGATTCAGGGCTTTAACGCCGATAAAGATTCCATTAAAGCGATTACCGATTTTGCCGCCGAGGAGATGCCCGGCGTACACGACATTCACTTTTTGCCGTATCACACGCTGGGCATCAACAAATATAGCCTGCTTGGCCTCCCCTACTTTGCACCCGACAAGCCGCTGAACGACCCGGCGCTGCTGGATTTTGCCCAGCAGTACGCCTGCGAGAAAGGGTTAACGGCGACACTACGAGGATAACAACATGACCACTCTGAAACTCGATAAACTGACCGACCGTATCACCGCGCACAAAACCGCGCTGATTCATATCGTGAAGCCGCCGGTGTGTACCGAACGCGCGCGCCACTATACCGAAGCGTATCAACAGCACCTCGATAAGCCGATTCCGGTACGCCGCGCGCTGGCGCTGGCGCATCACCTGGCGGAACGCACTATCTGGATCAAGCACGACGAGCTGATCGTCGGCAACCAGGCGAGCGAAGTGCGCGCCGCGCCGATCTTCCCGGAATACACCGTCAGCTGGATTGAAAAAGAGATCGACGACCTGGCGGATCGTCCGGGCGCGGGCTTTGCGGTCAGCGAAGAGAACAAGCGTATCCTGCACGAAGTGTGCCCGTGGTGGCGCGGCCAGACCGTCCAGGATCGCTGCTACGGCATGTTTACCAACGAACAAAAAGCGCTGCTGGCAACCGGCATTATTAAAGCCGAAGGCAACATGACCTCCGGCGACGCCCACCTGGCGGTGAACTACCCGCTGCTGCTGGAAAAAGGCCTCGACGGGATGCGCGCCAAAGTCGCCGAGCGCCGCACCCGCATTAACCTGACGGTGCTGGAAGACCTGCACGGCGAGCAGTTCCTGAAGGCGATTGATATCGTGCTGGAAGCGGTAAGCCTGCACATCACCCGTTTCGCCGAGCTGGCGCGCAAAATGGCTGCCGAAGAGTCTCGCGCAAGCCGCCGCGACGAGCTGCTGGCGATCGCCGAAAACTGCGACGTGATTGCCCATCAGCCGCCAAAAACCTTCTGGCAGGCGCTCCAGCTGTGCTACTTCATCCAGCTGATTTTGCAGATTGAGTCCAACGGCCACTCGGTGTCGTTTGCCCGCATGGACCAGTATCTCTACCCATACTACCGCCGCGACGTGGAGCTGGAGCAGTCGCTGGATCGCGAGCACGCCATCGAGCTGCTGCACAGCTGCTGGCTGAAGCTGCTGGAAGTGAACAAAATTCGCTCCGGTTCACACTCGAAAGCCTCCGCCGGTAGCCCGCTGTACCAGAACGTCACCATCGGCGGCCAGAAACTGGTTAACGGCGAAGCGCAGGATGCGGTCAACCCGCTCTCCTACGCCATTCTTGAGTCCTGCGGTCGTCTGCGCTCCACCCAGCCGAACCTGAGCGTGCGCTACCACGCCGGAATGAGCAACGACTTCCTCGACGCCTGCGTGCAGGTGATCCGCTGCGGCTTTGGGATGCCGGCGTTTAACAACGATGAAATCGTGATCCCGGAATTTATCAAGCTGGGCGTGGAGCCTGAAGACGCCTACGACTACGCGGCCATCGGCTGTATTGAAACCGCGGTCGGCGGCAAGTGGGGCTACCGCTGCACCGGCATGAGCTTTATCAACTTCGCCCGCGTCATGCTGGCGGCGATGGAAGGCGGACGCGACGCCACCAGCGGGCAGGTTTTCCTCGCGCAGGACCATGCGCTGTCGAAAGGCAATTTCGCTAACTTCGAGCAGATGCTCGCCGACTGGGATACTCAGATCCGCTACTACACCCGTAAATCGATTGAGATTGAGTACGTGGTCGACACCATGCTAGAAGAGAACGTGCACGATATTCTCTGCTCGGCGCTGGTTGACGACTGCATTGAGCGGGCGAAAAGCATCAAGCAGGGCGGCGCGAAGTACGACTGGGTTTCCGGCCTGCAGGTGGGTATCGCTAACCTCGGCAACAGCCTGGCGGCGGTGAAAAAGCTGGTCTTCGATCAGGGGCTGATTGGGCAGCAGGAGCTGGCAAAAGCGCTGGCGGAAGACTACGACGGCCTGACCCACGAGCAGCTGCGCCAGCGTCTGATTAACGGCGCGCCGAAGTACGGTAACGACGACGATAGCGTCGATACCCTGCTGGCTCGCGCCTACCAGACCTATATCGACGAGCTGAAGCAGTATCACAACCCGCGTTACGGCCGCGGCCCGATTGGCGGTAACTACTACGCGGGCACCTCCTCCATTTCGGCGAACGTGCCGTTTGGTGCGCAGACCATGGCCACCCCGGACGGCCGTAAGGCAAAAACGCCGCTCGCCGAAGGGGCCAGCCCGGCTTCCGGCACCGACCATTTAGGGCCAACGGCGGTGATCGGCTCCGTCGGCAAGCTGCCCACGTCAGCGATTCTCGGCGGCGTGCTGCTTAACCAGAAGCTGAACCCGGCGACGCTGGAAAACGAGAGCGACAAGCAGAAGCTGATGGCGCTGCTGCGCACCTTCTTCGAGGTGCATAAAGGCTGGCATATTCAGTACAACATCGTGTCGCGCGAGACGCTGCTGGAAGCGAAGAAACACCCGGACCAGTATCGTGATTTAGTGGTGCGCGTGGCGGGGTACTCGGCGTTCTTTACCGCGCTGTCGCCGGATGCGCAGGACGATATTATTGCGCGTACTGAGCATACGCTTTAAGTCGGCGCATTTCCCCCTCACCCTAACCCTCTCCCCTCAGGGGAGAGGGAACCGATCGGTGCCATTGGTCAATCCCCCTCTCCCTTCCAGGGAGAGGGCCGGGGTGAGGGTCCAACGCGCACAGCGACCCACCGCCTTTCTTTCGAATGAAATAAAATTTGTGCTTTAGCTCACATTGTAATTAAATTGTTTCTGGCCGGAGTTACACCAGGAGCATCTTGTATGACCGTTAAAGTTATCGTCACAGACATGGACGGAACTTTTCTTAATGACGCCAAAACCTACGACCGTTCGCGGTTTCTGGCGCAGTTTGAACAGCTTCAAGCACGTGGCATTGAATTCGTTGTCGCCAGCGGCAACCAGTATTATCAATTAATGACCTTTTTCCCCGAGATCCGCGACCGCATCTCCTACGTCGCTGAAAACGGTGCGTTGGTGTATGAGCACGGTCAGCAGCTGTTCCACGGCGAGCTGACGCGTCATGAGTACCAGGTGGTGCTCGGTGAACTGCTGAAAGATCCGCAGATGCATTTCGTCGCCTGTGGCCTCGAAAGCGCCTATATCAGCGACCGCGCGCCGGCAGAGCTGGTTGCGCTGATGTCGAAACACTACTATCGCCTCAAGCGAGTGGCCAATTTCCACGACGTTGACGATAAGATGTTTAAGTTCTCGCTGAACCTGCCGGACAGCGATATTCCGCAGCTGGTCGATAAACTGCACGTTTCCCTCGACGGCATCATGAAGCCGGTAACCAGCGGTTTTGGCTTTGTCGATTTAATCATTCCCGGCCTGCATAAAGCCAACGGTATCAGCCGCTTGCTCAAGCGCTGGCAGCTCTCCCCGCAGCAGTGCGTGGCGATTGGCGACAGCGGCAACGACGCGGAAATGCTTAAGCTGGTGAAATACGCTTTTGCCATGGGTAATGCCGGCGAACATATTAAAGCCATTGCCGACTATCAGACCGACGATAACAACCACGACGGTGCGCTGAACGTGATTCAGGCCGTGCTCGACGGCACCTCCCCCTTCTGATCCCCGTAGCCCCAACACTTTAAACTTGCATTAACTTTATTTTAACTCAAAGTATCAACTGTAAGCCAAATTACTTTCGAACGAAAGATTGCGAGGTTGATATGACGGTTACCTTTACCCACGAAACGCTCCCCACCGACCCAAAAGCGGCCATTCGTCAGATGAAGCAAGCGCTGCGCGCGCAGATTGGCGACGTGCAGGCGGTGTTCGACCGCCTGAGCGCCACCATTGAAGCTCGCGTGGCGGAAATTAACGCCCTGAAGGCGCAGGGGCAGCCGGTGTGGCCGGTGATCCCGTTTGCCGATCTGGCGGCGGGCAAGGTCAGCGACGCCACCCGCGCCGAGATAAAACGCCGCGGCTGCGCGGTGATTAAAGGCCACTTCCCGCGCGAGCAGGCGCTGGCGTGGGACCGTTCGATGCTCGACTATCTCGACCTCAATCATTTCGACGACGTGTATAAAGGGCCGGGCGACAGTTTCTTCGGCTCGCTCGACGCGTCGCGCCCGGAGATTTACCCCATTTACTGGTCGCAGGCGCAGATGCAGGCGCGGCAGAGCGAGGAAATGGCGCTCACGCAGTCGTTCCTCAACCGCCTGTGGCAGGTGGAGAGCGACGGTAAGCAGTGGTTCAACCCGGATATCAGCGTGATTTATCCGGACCGTATTCGCCGCCGTCCGCCGGGCACCACTTCAAAAGGGCTGGGGGCGCATACTGACTCCGGCGCGCTGGAGCGCTGGCTGCTTCCGGCTTATCAGCAGGTGTTCGCCAGCGTCTTTAACGGTAACGTCGAGCAGTACGATCCGTGGAACGCGGCGCACCGCACCGAGGTGGAAGAGTACACCGTGGATAACACCACCAAATGCTCGGTATTCCGCACCTTCCAGGGCTGGACGGCGCTGTCGGACATGATCCCGGATCAGGGGCTGCTGCACGTAGTGCCGATTCCGGAAGCGATGGCCTACGTGCTGCTGCGTCCGCTGCTTGACGACGTGCCGGAAGACGAGCTGTGCGGCGTGGCGCCGGGGAAAGTGCTGCCGATTTCAGAGAAGTGGCACCCGCTGCTCATCAGCGCCCTCACCTCTATTCCGGCGCTGGAAGCCGGTGATTCGGTATGGTGGCACTGCGATGTGATTCACTCGGTCGCGCCGGTGGAAAACCAGCAGGGCTGGGGCAACGTGATGTATATCCCCGCCGCGCCGATGTGCGCCAAAAATCTCGCCTACGCCCATAAGGTGAAGGCGGCGCTGGAACGCGGCGCGTCGCCGGGGGATTTCCCGCGCGAAGACTACGAGGCCGGCTGGCAGGGGCGCTTTACCCTCACCGACCTCAATATTCACGGCAAGCGCGCGCTCGGCATCGACGCCTGATTGTCGTACAGCCCTTCCCGTTCTACGGCGGTGTGCCCTTTTCCGGGGCGCACTCGCCGCACCGATTCCCGCACCGCCAGACGCCCGTGCAGCAGCAGTGAGCCCATCGGCGCGTCCGGGCGAATCAGCCGCTGTTGCAGCATCTGCACCGCCTCAACCCCCAGCTCATCGCGCGGGACGTGAACCGCCGTAAGCGGCACGTCCTCGATGGCCGCCAGATTGAAGCCATCGATACTCATTACCGAAACGTCCTGTGGTACCCGCAGCCCGCGCTGGCGCAGGGCGTTGACCGTCCCCGCCGCCATAAAGTCGCCGCCGACCAGAAACGCGGTTGGCATCGGCCGACTCCCCAGCGCATCCAGCCACGCCCCGACCTTCTCTTCGGCCCCTTTAGCACTGAAACTGCTGATGTTGAGTAAATCGCGCTCGTGTTGAAACGCCAGATTATGCTGCCGCCACGACTCTTTGATCCCCGCCAGCCGCTGCTCCATGGTGTAGCGGCGCAGGCACATCACGTTCATCACCTCGCGGTGGCCCATCTCAAACAGGTAGCGAGCGGCAAAAGCGCCAATCATGCGGTGATCCGGCGCAATGGCCGGCAGCCGCATCCGATCGTCGCGGCAGTTGATCAAGACGCAGGGCTTGCCGAGATCGGCCGCCAGATCGTGAATGTGCGGATCGTCAATGCCCAGCAGGATCGCCGCCTGAGTTTCGGGTTCGTTCATCCGCGACAAAAACAGCGCCGGGTCGCTGTCGTTTTCGTCCAGCGCACAATAGCGCAGGCGCACCTCGTGCGGCGCGAGCGCCTTGCTGATGCTTTGAATCACGCGGTAGTAAAAGATGTCGGACCGCTCGTCAAACGCCCTCGGCGGCGCGAAGACAATCAGGCTATTAAGCAGCATTCTTCCTGCCGCCATGCCGTCCATCACCCCCAGCTCGCGCGCGCAGGCCAGCACCTGCTCACGGGCACGAACGCTGGTGTTAGCTTTCCCCGCCAGCACCCGCGAAACGGTGCTGGCAGACAGCCCGGTACGCCCGGCGATTTCGGCGATTTTCAGCTTCTTTTCCATTCTGTGATCTGCCTCTAATTCAGAAATGAAAGAATTTTCATGAGAAAAAATCCTTATCCTGCCTGGCCTGAAATACGTAGACGTACTGTATATCAGCACGCTATGAAAAAACGTGCACAAAACTCGCTTTCCCGGACTTTTTTTGTCTCTTAAGGTGGATTGGTAGAACAACTTCCATACAAGCACGGCGGAAGTGAATAACAACAAAAGTAATAACTATCAAAATCTTACCAAAAGTGGTGTGACAACTCTCCGCACGGTTGCCCCACCGTTCCCGACATTATCCTGTGGAGATCCCTATGAGCCAGGGTATCAATAATGAAATGACGGCCAGCAAGACCCGCCGTGTCGTCAAAAACCTGCGCTGGTGGATGCTGGTGCTTTTTTTACTCGGCGTCACCGTTAACTACATCACCCGTAACTCGCTGGGGATCCTGGCACCGGAGCTGAAAACCAGCCTCGGCATCACCACCGAACAATATTCGTGGATCGTCGGCGCCTTCCAGATTGCCTACACCCTATTCCAGCCGCTGTGCGGCTGGCTGATTGACGTCATTGGCCTGAAGCTGGGCTTTATGATCTGCGCCAGCCTGTGGGCGCTGGCCTGCCTGCTGCACGCCGGGGCCGGTAACTGGGTACACCTGGCGCTGCTGCGCTTCTTTATGGGCGGCGCGGAAGCGGCGGCGACCCCGGCCAACGCCAAAACCATCGGCGAGTGGTTCCCGAAAGCGGAGCGCCCGGTCGCTGCGGGCTGGGCTGGCGTAGGTTTCTCAATTGGCGCGATGCTGGCGCCGCCAATCATCTATTTTGCCCACGCCTCCTTCGGCTGGCAGGGCGCATTTATGTTTACCGGCGTTCTGGCGGCGGCGTGGGTCGTGCTGTGGTGGGCGTTCTACCATAACCCGGATAAACACCCGAATCTGGGCAAAGCCGAGCTGGACTATATCCGCCAGGACAACGAAGCGCCGCCGGTGAAGCTGCCGTTCCTCACCGCGCTGAAAACCGTGGGGAAAAACAAACGCTTCTACGGTATCGCCATCCCGGCCTTTATGGCGGAGCCGGCGTGGGCCGTCTTCAGCTTCTGGATGCCGCTCTACTTTGCTAAGCAGTACAACATGGATCTCAAGCAGATCGCCCTGTTCGCCTGGCTGCCCTTCCTGGCCGCCGATCTCGGCAGCGTGGCAAGCGGCTATTTAACCCGCCTGTATGTGCGCCTGTTCGGCTGCTCGCGCGTGAACTCTACCGTGGCAAGCTCCGTCACCGGGGCCTTCCTGATGGTGTCGCTCGCCATCGTCGCCGTCACTAAAGATCCGATCATCGCCGTGGTGCTGATGTCGATTGGCGGCTTCGGCCACCAGATTATCTCCTGCATGCTGAGCGCGCTGGTGGTGGAGTCGTTCGACAAAGGCCAGATGGCCACCGTCAACGGCATGCGTGGCTCTGCCGCGTGGATTGCGAGCTTCCTGTTCTCACTGATTATCGGGGTGACCGCCGACAAAATCGGCTTCAACCCGCTGTTTGTCGCCATGGGCTTCTTCGACCTGATTGGCGCTGTCTTCCTGGTTGCCTTTATTGCTGAACGCCGCGCGAAACGCGCCTGATAGTGGATGTAAATATGAAAACGTTGAAAAACTGGACCCTGCAAAAACAGTCAACCCATCACGTCGAACTGCGGGTCGACGGCCAGCACACGCTGTGCCTGTACGTACTGGAAGAAAATCTGTTTCGCGTGCTGTTAAAACGCAAAGGCGAACTGGCGCTGGACCGCACCTGGAGCATCGCCCCCGCGCAGGATGTGCCCTGGGAAGGCCGCAGCCGCGAGGATCTCAGCGGCTTTAGCCTGCCTGCGTGGACGCTGAGCCAGCAGGAGGATAGCGTGATTATCGCCACCGACTCCCTGCGCGCCACCGTCCACCAGCCGCTGTGGATCGAGTGGCACTACCGCAACGCCGAAGGCGAGTGGCAGGCGCTGGTCAACGACCGCCCGACCAGCGCCTATCTGGTCAACGCCCACGGCGACGGCGTGGCGCACTATCAGAGCCGCCGTAAAGACGAGCGTTTTTATGGCCTGGGCGATAAGGCAGGCGATTTGCAGCGTAACGGCAAACGCTACGAGATGCGCAACCTCGACGCCATGGGCTACAACGCGGTCAGTACCGACCCGCTGTATAAGCACATTCCGTTTACCATTACCCGCCGCGACGATATCAGCTTCGGGCTGTTTTATGACAACCTCAGCAGCTGCTGGCTGGATCTCGGCAACGAGATCGATAACTACCACACCGCCTACCGCCGCTGGCAGGCGGAAGCCGGTGATATCGACTACTACCTGTTTACCGGCGAGCGGGTGCTGGACGTTACCAAAGCTTTTGTCCGCCTGACCGGTAAAACGCTATTCGGGCCGAAGTGGAGCCTCGGCTACAGCGGCTCAACCATGCACTACACCGACGCGCCGGACGCGCAGAACCAGCTGATGAACTTTATCCGCCTGTGCGACGAGCACGCGATTCCGTGCGATTCGTTCCAGCTCTCCTCCGGCTATACCTCGATTAACGGCAAGCGCTACGTGTTCAACTGGAACTACGACAAAGTGCCGCAGCCGAAAGTGATGAGCCAGGCGTTCCACGATGCCGGGCTGCACCTGGCCGCCAACATCAAGCCGTGCTTATTGCAGGATCACCCGCGCTACGGCGAGGTGGCGGAGCAGGCGCTGTTTATTCGCGATTCAGAAAGCGACGAGCCGGAGCGCTCCAGCTTCTGGGACGACGAAGGTTCGCACCTTGACTTTACGAACCCGAAAACCGTGGCGTGGTGGCAGGACGGCGTAACCACCCAGCTGCTGGAAATGGGCATCGATTCCACCTGGAACGATAACAACGAATTTGAAGTGTGGGACGGCGAAGCGCGCTGTTACGGCTTTGGTCAAGAGATTGCCATTAAGCATATTCGCCCGGTAATGCCGCTGCTGATGATCCGCGCCTCAATGGAAGCGCAGCAGCGTTTCGCGCCGCACAAGCGCCCGTATCTGATTTCCCGTTCCGGCTGCGCCGGGATGCAGCGCTACGTGCAGACCTGGAGTGGCGACAACCGCACCAACTGGGACACGCTGCGCTATAACATCCGCATGGGACTGGGCATGAGCCTCTCCGGCTTGTATAACCTCGGTCACGATGTCGGCGGCTTCTCCGGCGATAAGCCGGACCCGGAGCTGTTTGTCCGCTGGGTACAGAACGGCGTGATGCATCCGCGCTTTACCATCCACTCGTGGAACGATGACCAGACGGTCAACGAGCCGTGGATGTACCCCGGCGTGACCCCGGCGATCCGCAGCGCGATTGAGCTGCGCTACCGCCTGATGCCTTATCTCTATACCCTGCTGTGGCAGGCGCACGCCGACGACGAGCCGATGCTGCGCCCGACCTTCCTTGACCACGAGCACGACGCGCAAACCTTTGAAGAGTGCGACGACTTCCTGCTCGGCCGCGATATTCTGGTGGCGAGCGTGGTAGAGGCCGGCGAGCGCCAGCGTCGCGTCTGGCTGCCGGACAACCAGACCGGCTGGTACGATTTCTATACCGGCGCCTGGTTCAGCGGCGGCCAGTGGATCACCCTCGACGCGCCGCTGGAAAAACTGCCGCTGCTGGTGCGCGCTGGCGCGGGCCTACCGCTGAGCGAGCGTATTAGCTACGTGAAAGCAGAAGAAGATACCTCGCGTGAGCTGAAGCTGTTCCCGGTTAAGGGCGTGGGCCGTTCTACCGGTATGCTGTTTGAGGATGACGGCGAGTCGTGGGGATATCAGGAAGGTAACGCGCTGTGGCTGGAGTGGGAGATGGTTTGTTCGGCGACAACTATCGATCTGCGGGTGAACGCGCGCGGCGACTATCGTCCGGCGTGGAAAGCGTTGCAGGTGACGCTGCCGGAAGGAGAGAAACGTCGGCTGTTGATTAACGGCGAAGAGAAAAGCGCGTGCGATAATGGGGTGATGCTGGCACCGGGATTCCCGGCGTCGGCGTAAACGCCTCGGCCGGGCTACTCAATCATGTAGCCCGGCCGAGCAACGCGACGCCGGGAAAGCGCCGCAGAGGAATTACTCCACGCCTTTACTGCGCAGGTAATCTTCGTAGTTACCGCTGAAGTCCACCACGCGCTCCGGCGTAATTTCGATCACGCGGGTCGCCAGCGAGCTGACAAACTCACGGTCGTGAGAAACGAAGATCAGGGTGCCCTGATACATTTCCAGCGCCATGTTCAGCGATTCGATCGATTCCATATCCAGGTGGTTGGTAGGTTCATCCATCACCAGAATGTTCGGTTTCTGCATCATCAGTTTGCCGAACAACATACGGCCCTTCTCACCGCCGGACAGCACCTTCGCCGGTTTTTTGATATCGTCCTGGCTGAACAGCAGACGGCCCAGGAAACCGCGCACCACCTGCTCGTCGTCGCCTTCCTGCTTCCACTGGCTCATCCATTCGAATACCGTCATGTCGTTTTCGAATTCGTATTCATGATCCTGCGCATAGTAGCCAATGCTGGCGTTTTCAGACCACTTCACGGTGCCGTTATCCGGAGTCAGTTCGCCGACCAGGGTTTTCAGCATGGTGGATTTACCCACGCCGTTGGCGCCGATAATGGCAATCTTCTCGCCCACTTCCATCATCAGGTTAAAGTTCTTAAACAGCGGACCGTTTTCAAATCCTTTAGCCAGCGCTTCCACTTCCAGCGCGTTACGGAACAGCTTCTTATCCTGCTCAAAGCGGATGAACGGGTTCTGGCGGCTGGAGGCTTTCACTTCGTCGAGCTTGATCTTGTCAATCTGACGGGCGCGAGACGTTGCCTGGCGAGATTTCGAGGCGTTGGCGCTAAAGCGGCTGACGAAGGATTGCAGGTCAGCAATCTGCGCTTTTTTCTTGGCGTTATCGGCCAGCAGACGCTCGCGCGCCTGGGTGGCAGCGGTCATGTATTCATCGTAGTTACCGGCGTACACGCGCAGCTCGCCGTAGTCGAGATCCGCCATGTGGGTACACACCATGTTCAGGAAGTGACGGTCGTGCGAGATGATTATCATGGTGCTATCGCGTTCGTTCAGCGTCTGCTCCAGCCAGCGAATGGTGTCGATGTCCAGGTTGTTCGTCGGTTCATCGAGTAGCAGGATGTCCGGGTTAGAGAACAGCGCCTGCGCCAGCAGGACACGCAGCTTCCAGCCCGGCGCAACTTCGCTCATCGGGCCATAGTGCTGCTCCAGCGGAATGCCCACGCCCAGCAGCAGTTCACCGGCGCGCGCTTCCGCGGAGTAGCCGTCCATTTCGCCGTACAGCACTTCGAGGTCCGCGACTTTATAGCCGTCCTCTTCGCTCATTTCGGCCAGGCTATAGATGCGGTCGCGCTCTTGTTTGACTTCCCACAGTTCGCTGTGACCCATGATCACGGTATCGAGCACCGAGAACTCTTCAAAGGCGAACTGATCCTGGCGCAGCTTACCGATGCGCTCGTTCGGATCGAGGGAGACGTTGCCCAGCGTCGGCTCTAAGTCGCCGCCGAGAATTTTCATAAAGGTGGATTTACCGCTCCCGTTGGCGCCAATCAGGCCGTAACGGTTGCCGCCGCCAAATTTGACGGAGATATTTTCGAACAGCGGCTTACTGCCAAACTGCATAGTGACGTTGCTGGTAACTAACACGGGAGTATCCTGAAGAATGTGACAAACTCCCTATTCTGCCACAATTCCGAATAAAAAGCGCCCGCCTTTGCCAACGGCTAAACTGTAACGCAAGTGAAAAAAATGTGATTTCGTACACATCCGAATTCCCTGCGACAAGGAATGCACATATAATGCGCTCCTACCAACAGTCTGAATTCCCAAACAACCGCTGTAATGGCACTGATACCTCGCACAACATGAACATGAAATTAACAACGCTTTTCGCTGCGGCGCTCGCTGTCGTAGGTTTCTGCAATTCGGCCTCAGCGGTGACCTATCCGCTGCCGACCGACGGTAGCCGTATTGTCGGCCAGAATCAGGTCATCACCATTCCTGACGACAACAAACAGCCGCTGGAGTACTTCGCCGCCCAGTACCAGATGGGTTTGTCTAATATGCTGGAAGCTAACCCGGGCGTCGATACCTATCTGCCGAAAGGCGGTAGCGTGCTGAATATCCCTCAGCAGCTGATCCTGCCGGATACCGTGCATGAAGGTATCGTCATCAACAGCGCCGAAATGCGTCTGTATTACTACCCGAAAGGCACCAACACCGTGATCGTGCTGCCAATCGGTATCGGCCAGCTGGGTAAAGATACCCCGATTAACTGGACCACCAAGGTAGAACGTAAGAAAGCGGGCCCGACCTGGACCCCGACGGCGAAAATGCACGCGGAATATGCGGCAGCGGGTAACCCGCTGCCGGCAGTGGTTCCGGCTGGCCCGGATAACCCGATGGGCCTGTACGCGCTGTACATTGGCCGTCTGTATGCCATTCACGGTACCAACGCCAACTTCGGTATCGGCCTGCGCGTGAGCCACGGCTGCGTGCGGCTGCGTAACGAAGACATCAAATTCCTGTTCGAGAACGTGCCGGTCGGCACCCGCGTCCAGTTTATTGATGAGCCGGTGAAAGCCACTACCGAGCCAGACGGTAGCCGCTTTATTGAAGTGCATAACCCGCTGTCGACCACCGAAGCGCAGTTCGAAGGCGGTGAAACGGTACCGGTAGTCCTGAATAAGGCCGTTCAGGCGGTGACCAGCCAATCTGACGTTGACCAGAGCATCGTTGACCAGGCGGTGAAAAACCGTTCCGGTATGCCGGTTCGTCTGAACTGATAATAAAAGTATCCCGGCCGAACGCAGTGACGCCGGAGAGATCCCGGCGTCGCCGCTGATGCGGCTCGGCCGGGCTACAAAAAGGGCGGGTTAATCACCCGCCCTTTTTTTATCCATTATTGACGATCACAATCCCCCCGTGATCGTAGCGATAGTGGCAGTGCGCATACTCCAGCGGCGTACCGTCGTCCAGGTAAATCACCTGCTCCACCTCCAGAATCGGGTCGCTCGCTTCGCACTGTAGGTGCTGCTGGTCCAGATCGCTGGGCTTCAGCGCGCGCACCACGCGGTAGGAGCCCATCATCTTCAGCCCCAGATTTTCCTGCACGTAGCGGAACACCGAACTTTCGAGATGCGCCTTGCTTAAGCCCGGTACCAGCGACACCGGCATCACCGTGATATCCAGCGATAGCGGCTCGCCGTTGAGCAGCCGCAGACGCACAAAATCATACACCGGCGCGTCGGCGTTAATCAGCAGCGAAGCCTGTTCCTTTTCGCTGGGAAAGCGCAGCTCGAAGCGAATCACCTGGCTTTCCACCGTGCCCAGGTGCTCCCAGGTTTCGGTCGCGCCAGCATAGTCGCTGCCGTGGATATCCCACTGGGAGAGCTGGAGGAAGTTTTTACGAATAAACGTTCCCTGCCCCTGACGGGTATAGACCAGCCCTTCCACAATCAGCTGGCGCATCGCCTGCTGAATGGTCATCCGGCTGGTGCCAAATTCGGCCGCCAGCGCAAACTGGTCGGGCAATGGCTCCGCGGCGGGATACTGCCGACTGATGATCCGTTTTTTAATTTCCCGCGCTATTGCCACGTACTTCGCTGCCATCACCCGCTCCTGTAATTACATCTCTTCGCCGTTACTATGGATGGCGCGTTTTAGCCAGGCATAGCTTTTCTTCGGCACCCGCTTAAGGTCTTTTAAATCGTGGTTTTCCCGGTTGACGTACACCACGCCGTAGCGCTTACGCATATCGCCCTGCGAGCTGAGAATATCAATCAGCCCCCAGCCCAGATAGCCAATGACCTGCGCGCCGTCTTCAAAAATCGCCTCTTTCATGGCGTTAATATGGTCGCGATGATAGGCGATGCGGTAATCGTCGGCGACCGGATTTTCCCCGTCCCACTGCTCAATGACCCCAATGCCGTTTTCAATCGGGAACACCGGCAGACGCCAGTCATTGTAATAGCGGGTAATGATACTGCGAAAACCGAGCGGATCGATCTGCCAGTTCCATTCGGTGGCCTTCAGATGCGGGTTAGGCTTATCGCCGAATAGCATGTAGTTGTTGACCGGCGTGCCTTCCGGGATCGGGTCGCTGTCCAGCGTGCGGCTGGCGTAGTAGCTAAACGCCATATAGTCGTTTTTCATGGTCGCCAGCACCGCCAGATCCTCCTCACGGTAGATATCGCTGAAGCCCGCCTGCTTCACAAAGTGCAGCACTTCCGGGCTATAGCCCTCGCCCGCGAAGGCGCGCAGCAGGTTCTGGTTGAAGAATTCATCCAGCTGCTGGGCGCAGAACACGTCGCGCGGTTTACAGGTGGCCGGATACACCTGCGCGTGCGCCAGCATGCCGCCCATCAGCTTGCCCGGTTTGGTTTCGTGCAGATAGTTGGTCAGATGCGCATGCGCCATCATCACGTGATGCTGAATTTCATACAGCTCACGTAGCGTTTTCTCGCCGCGCATATAACCGGAGATCAAAAACGTTTCCGGCATATGGTAGAGATTCTGCTCGTTGAACGTCAGCCACCAGGTTACCCGGTCGCCAAAGCAGTCGATCATCTTTTTCCCGTAGCGGATAAAGGCTTCCATCACGCGGCGATCGGTAAAGCCGTTGTATTTTTCCGCCAGCGCCAGCGGCATGTCGAAGTGGTAGAGGCAGATCATCGGCTCAATACCGCGTTCGATAAGGCCGGTAATAAAGCGCTCGTAGAAGGCAATGCCCTCCTCGTTGAACTCACCGTCGCCCGTCGGGCACACGCGGCTCCAGGCAATCTGGAAGCGGTAGCAGTTCATGCCCAGATCTTTCATCAGGTCGAAATCTTCTTCATAGCGGTGGTAGGAGTCGGTCGCCACCTTCCAGTCGGACGCAAACTCTTTTGGCTCGCGGATATCGTACACCGACATCCCTTTTCCGCCCTCGTTCCAGGCGCCTTCGGTCTGCATGCTCGAGACGGAGTTGCCCCACAGGAAGTTGGCGGGCAGTGATGGTTTCATGATTCGGCTCCTATATGACTAGTCATTTAAATTTCATGACTAGTCATATGCCGCAAAGCCGAAAAAGCGCGCAACCGGGAAGATCGTTTTTTGTGAGTCAGAGAGATTTTTTCCCGGCGGCGCTTCGCCTGGCCGGGCTACGGTTCAAATGTAGCCCGGGCGAGCGTACGCGACCCCGGGAAAGATTCAGCGGAGAATCAACAGCAGCCCATACCCCACCGCCGCTGCCCACAGCAGCATCGGAATAGAGTACAGATGGAAGCGCCACCAGATGCGCCTGTCCGCCGCCATGCGCAGCGCAATCAGGTTCGCCAGCGAGCCGGGCAGCAGACCAAAGCCGCCGACGTTGACCGCCCACGCCAGCAGCATCGACGGCGGGACATAGTTCAGCAGCAGGATCGTTGACGGCACGTTGCTAATCACCTGCGACAGACCAATCGCCGTCAGCCACAGCGGCGCGCCGGACAGCGTACCGACGCCGCCGAGCACCTGCTGCAATATCGGCAGCTGCGTCAGCAGGTGCACGTCGATGAACATCGCCATAAACACCAGCAGCAGCGACCAGTCCACGCTCCACACCACGCGGCGGGCCAGCAGCAGGAAGCCCGCGGCGACCAGTACCAGCCCCCACAGTTCCTGCTTCATCTCCAGCGCGGCGAGGAAAATCAGGTAAAACGCCAGGCAGCTCCATACCAGCAGCGGCTGCCACTCCGGCGTACGATCGCTGCTCTGAAACACCAGCTTTTTCGCCGGGAAGCAGCACCAGCACAGCACCAGCAGCGTCGCCATCATTGCCAGCGCCAGCGGCAGCATCTGTAGCGTGAAGGCCGGGAACGACATCCCCGAGCGCCCCCACAGCAGGATGTTCTGCGGGTTACCGATCGGCGTAAGCAGCGAACCGGCGTTCACCGCCAGCGCCTCAAAGATAATCAGCCGGTTAATCGGCAGCGCGCACCACTTTTTCAGCGTCAGGGTTAGCGGCACCACGATAAACAGCGCCACGTCGTTGGTCAGAAAGGTCGAGAGCAGCGCCGCCGCCAGCACCATAAAGATAGCTAACTGGCGTTCGGTCACGAACCGGCGCGCCATTTTGCGCCCCAGAACATCAAAATATCCGCTCTGCTCAACGCCTTTGGTCAGCAGCATCAGCCCGCTCAGGGTGATAATGGTGTGCCAGTCAATGGCCGCCGGCCAGCGCGCGGGAGCGAAAGGAACAAACAGGCTCAGCAGAACGCCGACGAGGATCAGCAGATGGAGAAAACGGTCGCGCGCCAGCGACCGAATAAAAGGAAGATTCATTCCACGAATTGCCCGTGCTTCAGGGTAAACTGCCGGAACATGTCCAGCGTCTCTTCGCTGACATGGTGTTCAATGCCTTCCGCATCGCGACGGGCGGTATCCGCGCTGACGCCAAGTACCAGCAGGAAGTTCTCCACCACCTGATGGCGCTCGCGGCTCTCCTGCGCCAGCTTCTCCCCTTCCGGCGTCAGAAATACGCCGCGCCACGGGATCTGTTCAATCAGCCCCACGCCGGCCAGGCGCTTGAGCATTTTGGCCACCGTCGGCTGGGAAACGCCCAGACGTGCCGCCATATCGACCTGCCGCGCCTCGCCCACTTCGCGAATCAGATCGGAAATCAGCTCGACATAGTCGTCAATCAGCTCCCGACGATGCGCTTCACGCACCTGGCGAAATCCTTCAACGTGCTCTTCAACGTTAACCAGCTGCGTCACTTTTTTTGTTATTGGCGTACCTGCGCGACGGCCCATAAAGCTTCCTCATCTGTGTGACGCCGGAACGCGTCATATCAAGTGCGCCCATTGTAATGGATTGTGACCCAAGCACAAAAATTTAACGTTTTAGCCATAGCTATAAAATATAGCCTGTGCTATATCTGTATGTAATGCAAACGCTCATCACGGATTGACGGGCCAGAAAGCAGGAGGAACCATGAACGAATTCAAGAGGTGTATCAGCGTGTTTAGTCACTCTCCTTTTAAAGTACGCTTGATGTTGATCGGTATGCTGTGCGACCTGTTCAACAACAAATCCCAACAGGACACCCCGTCCCGCTAAGCGGCGTCGCGACGCCGCTTCATCACGCTGTCATCATTTGCTGGCAACCTACCCGTTTGCGCCCAAAAACCCCGCCTTTTTTCTGGTTTTGTAATCGCCCTCCCAAAACAATTCGTTATCAGTAGTTGACCCAACAATAAGCTCGCTTTATCTTCTTGCAGCCCTGTACTTTGCTTTCCCCTCTTTACGCATCGTCTGGCCGATAAAGACCCCTTGACGCCAGGGGACGCACATGGCGTTTTACTCGTTGTTATCTATGAATCTAACCCTGAAAGACACTCTCGCCGCACGTGGGCTGGCCGTTAGCCCGTGGACGGGATTTTATTTTTTACAGTCGCTGCTGATAAACCTGGCGCTGGGCTATCCGTTTAGCCTGCTGTATGCGGTCGCGTTTACCGGCGTGCTGCACCTGCTGTGGCGCACGCTGCCCAACGTGCAGAAGGTGCTGCTGGGGGTTTATTCACTCGTCGCCGCGCTCTATTTCCCGTTCAGCCAGGCCTACGGCGCGCCAAACTTCAATACCCTGCTGGCGCTGCATTCCACCAACGTGGAAGAGTCGACGGAAATCTTTACCATCTTCCCGTGGTACAGCTACCTGGTGGCGGTGTTTATTTTTGCGCTCGGCGTCATTGCCGTGCGACGCAAAGCCGCGGCGAAAACCCGCTGGGGCCTGATGGACACCCTGTGCCTTATCTTCTGCGTCGGCGTGTTCTTCGTTCAGCCGATTCAAAACAAGATCGATGGCTGGGGGTTTAAGCTGAAAGATAGCGGCTACCCGGCCTTCCGCTTCGTGAAAGACATCATCGTGAATAACAGCGAGGTGATTGACGAACAGCGGCGCATGGCTGAGCTTTCCAACATGAAAGACACCTGGAACGTGGTCGCGGTGAAGCCGAAGTACCATACCTACGTGGTGGTGATCGGTGAAAGCGCGCGTCGCGATGCGCTGGGCGCTTTCGGCGGCCACTGGGACAACACGCCGTTTGCCAGCTCGGTCAACGGCTATCTGTTTACCAACTACATCGCCGCCAGCGGGTCGACGCAGAAATCGCTGGGGCTGACGCTAAACCGCGTGGTCGACGACAAACCGCAGTTCCAGGACAACTTCGTGACCCTCGCCAACCGCGCCGGTTTCCAGACCTGGTGGTTCTCCAATCAGGGGCAGATTGGCGAGTACGATACGGCCATTGCCAGTATCGCTAAGCGCGCCGATGAAGCGCACTTCCTGAAAAGCGGCGACTTTGAAGCGGATAAAAACAGCCGCGATGAAGACCTGCTGAAGATGACCGCCCAGGTGCTGTCCACCACGCGTAGCCAGCCGCAGCTGATCGTGCTGCATATTATGGGCTCGCATCCGCAGGCCTGTGACCGTACCCAGGGTAAGTACGCGCAGTTCGTGCAGTCGAAAGAGACATCCTGCTATCTCTACAGCATGACGCAAACCGACAGCCTGCTGAACCAGCTCTACGATCAGCTACGCCGTAACACCGACAGCTTCTCGCTGGTGTACTTCTCCGACCATGGGCTGGCGTTTAAAGAGCGCGGCAAAGCGGTGCAGTATCTGGCGCACGATGATAAGTATCAGCAGAATTTCCAGGTGCCATTTATGGTGCTTTCCAGCGATGACAAAGCGCACAAGGTGATCAAAGCGCGTCGTTCGGCCAACGATTTCCTGAGCTTCTTCTCGCAGTGGACCGGGATCCAGACCAAAGAAATCACGCCGAAGTATCGCTTTATCTCGTCGCAGAAAGCGGGCAAGGTCTACATCACCAACTTCCAGTTACAAAAAGTCGATTACGACACGCTGAAAACCGATCTATTTGATCCGAAAAGCTAATTTCCCCACACTCTCCCGCCATCCGTTGACCGTTAACCGCGGTAAACGGATGGCGGATCGCCCCGCCGTTGCATTACTATACTGTCCTCACGACCTTCTGATGCAGGCTATACGATGATCGCACAACGTCTCACGCGCGACTGGCGCCTCCCTACCGCCGGGCTAATGATACTGCTGCTGCTCGCCGCCGCCTTTACGCTGCACGCGCACTGGAACGCGTTTATACAGTGGTGCCTGGCCACCCAAATCACCCTGCACCGTTATCTGGTGATGTACCTGTTGCAGCTCAACAATCATGAATACAGCGGCGGCGTATGGCTGCTGGTTGGCGCATTTTTTTATGGCGTGCTGCACGCTATCGGGCCGGGGCACGGTAAATTTATCGTCACCACCTACCTGAGCACGAACCAGGAGAGCCTGCTCGCCGCGCGCGTGGTGCCGTTTATCGGCAGCCTGATGCAGGGCGTCAGCGCGATTCTGTTTGTCTTTATCCTGGCGGTGGGCTTTAACCTGGCCTCCGGCGATCTCAGCACCAGCCGCTGGTATATCGAAAAAATCAGCGCGGTGATGATTGGCGCCTTCGGCCTGTTTGTGATTTATCAGGCGCTTAGCAGCCTGCGCCCGCGGAAATTGACGATTTCCGCGCTTAAACCGCTGCATCAGCATGACCAAAGCTGCGGCTGCGGTCACCACGGCGTGGGGGCCTCTCTGGTACAAAGCGACTGGAAAACGCGGCTTGGCGTCATTCTGGCGATTGGTGCGCGGCCGTGCAGCGGCGCCATCATGATTTTGCTGTTCGCCAACGCGCTGGGCATTGTGACATGGGGCATTGCCGCAGTGATGACCATGGCGCTAGGGACGGCGCTGTCGATCCTCGGGCTGTCGCTGGCGGTACGCTACGCGCGCGAACGGACCATGGCCCTGTTTGGCGGCGCATCGGGGCAACGCTGGGTTATGCCTGCAGTAAAAATCGCCGGCGGCGTAATGCTGATGCTGTTTGCTACGGTGCTGTTTCTGACGGTGATTCCGATCAGCGCTAACGGTGATTATATTGCGGCGGGGTGTTGAATCGGGCGGGAAATGGCGTTACAAAGGGCATTAAAAAAGGGGTCATAAGACCCCTTTTTGTATCACCTGAGTGATTAGAAGCGGTAGCCGGCACCAACGATCCAGGTACCAACGTCAACGCTACGAATACGAGACTGTTCGTAAGATACGTCCAGCGCTACGTTTTCGATCGGGTTGAACTGCAGACCAGCACCGTAGGAGAAACCGTAGTCGCTGGTGCTGTCGTTGTTCGGGAACTGGTTGCCCTGTGCTTTACCGTAGCCAACACCGACTACACCGTAGATGCTTGCCCAGTCGTTCAGACGGTAAGCCGGACCCGCGGTGATGCCGTAGTACTGACCTTTGGTGTACACGCCGTTCTGGGTGTCACTTTTTTCAGTGTAGGTGAAGGAGCTGATCACACCCAGCGGGCTGTTGTCTGCTTCGTAGCGATATTTCAGGTTGAAGCCGCCAGCTTTGTTAGCGACGCCCTGCATATCACTCTGAGCGTAACCACCGGTAACGGTGGAGGTTGCAGCTACTGCGGTACCTGCGGAAACAGCCAGAACAGCGGCCAGTGCTGAAAGACATGCAATTTTTTTCATAACCACCTCAAATGTGCTTCTAATAAATCCGTAAGTTTTAAATATATCAAAAATTGTTAAGAAACTCTTTGGAACTGATGATGTCTAAGTTCACCTTTGATGTAACAAAAGTTTTCCACCAATGACTATCACCTTCATTTTAAACGCATTTTTACGTTAAATCTTATGTTCATCACGGTAAAATTTACGTTTAAATTTCCAGATAATTCCTAATTTTGTAGACGAAATATCCATCGACTCGGTAAATTCTACTCGTTCCGGCACGATTTTTTTTCAACAATACCTCAACCGTGGCCGACTATTTCCATTACACTGCCGCTTTTACCTCTTTTGACAAATACTGACAGGAAAAAGATGTCCAGCACGCGCCGCAAGTTACCCGCATGGTTACCGATACTCGTCCTTCTGATCTCAATGATCTCCATTCAGAGCGGCGCATCGCTGGCTAAATCGCTGTTTCCACTGATTGGCGCCCCCGGCGTTACCGCGCTGCGTCTGGCACTGGGTACGTTAATCCTGGTGGTCGTGTTTAAGCCGTGGCGACTGCGCTTCTCGAAAGAGCAGCGTCTGCCGCTGCTGTTCTACGGGCTGTCGCTCGGCGCAATGAACTATCTCTTCTATCTATCGCTGCAGCGCATCCCGCTGGGCATTGCGGTTGCGCTGGAGTTCACCGGGCCGCTGGCGGTGGCGCTGTTTTCTTCACGCCGCCCGGTCGACTTTATCTGGGTGATTCTGGCGGTCATGGGCCTGTGGTTCTTGCTGCCGTTGGGACAGGACGTCGCGCACGTTGACCTGACCGGGGCGCTGCTGGCGCTGGGCGCCGGGGCCGGCTGGGCGGTGTATATTCTGAGTGGCCGCCGCGCCGGTGAAGAGCATGGCCCGGCGACGGTGGCGATGGGTTCGCTGATTGCCGCCGTCATCTTTGTCCCGCTGGGCGCGATCCAGGCCGCCGATGCACTTTGGCACTGGTCGCTGCTACCGCTGGGCCTGGCAATTGCCGTGCTCTCTACCGCACTGCCCTACTCGCTAGAGATGATCGCCCTGACGCGTCTGCCCACGCGCACCTTTGGGACATTAATGAGCATGGAGCCCGCTTTAGCAGCGATGTCCGGCATGGTTTTCCTTGGCGAGACGCTGACCTTTAGCCAGTCGATGGCGCTGGGGGCCATTATTCTGGCGTCTATGGGTTCAACATTAACCATGCGTCAGGAAAGCAAAATAAAACAGGTCGATGTGGGTTGATTTTTCTTATTTATGCATAGTGCGAGCCACTATGCATAATATCAATCATAAAGTGCATAAATTCTTATTTTTTATCAAAAAAATAATTTTAAAAAATATATACAACTCGAGTAAAAAATATATCTAATTGTTTTTAAACGACTTATATAGACATCTTCGCGTTCCTATCAAACCTATAGGCAGAATCAGAAAATACCGTCTCGCTCACGGTGCTATACTTGTTTTCGTTAATTCATGAGGACGCAGATACATCCGCTGTAATAGGTGTATCGGATCAAGAGGATATATGATTATGAGTACTGCAAAACTGGTTAAAACCAAAAACGCCCAACTTCTCTATACGCGTAACGACGTTCCGGAAAACGAAAAGCAGGCTACCGTTGCGTTACTCAACCGTCAGGTTCTTCAGTTTATCGATCTGTCGCTGATTACCAAACAGGCGCACTGGAATATGCGCGGCGCCAACTTTATTGCCGTGCATGAAATGCTCGACGGCTTCCGCACGGCGCTGACCGATCATCTCGACACCATGGCAGAACGTGCCGTGCAGCTGGGCGGGATTGCGCTGGGTACCACTCAGGTGATTAATGCCCAGACGCCGCTGAAAAGCTATCCGCTGGATATCACCAGCGTTCAGGATCACCTGAAAGCGCTGGCCGAGCGCTATGCGATTGTCGCTAACGACGTGCGTAAAGCCATCGGTGAAGCCAAAGATGAAGACACCGCCGATATCTTCACCGCCGCTTCCCGAGACCTCGATAAATTCCTGTGGTTCATTGAGGCCAATATTGAATAACCCATAGGAAAATCTTATCTCCCTCCGGTCCCTCCACCGGAGGGATTTGCACCACAAAAGTGCAGTCATCCGAACAGAAACCCCACCAAAGTAAACAATTTGTAATAACCACCTCACACAATCGTTAATAAAAGATTGTTTTCTCCTCTGCGTTTGCGCTAAAAAACGCCATACTTAACAACGCACTTTTTGCGCACCGCTTTGGTGCCCCAATCTGGTGCAAACCGGTAGTTATTTTTCCGATATTGTGCAATCGAAAAGGCATTTTTTGTTAAGAAACAACTGATTGTGAAGTTGGCACGATTTTTTCATAAGCCGTTTGTTATCGCAGGGGATTGCCCCGTGGATATAAAAGGAAATGCTATGAAGTCAATGTTTAAAGTTTCACTGGCTGCACTCACTCTGGCGTTTGCAGTCTCTTCTCAGGCTGCTGAAAAACAGCTGGTTGTAGCAACGGATACGGCCTTCGTTCCGTTCGAGTTCAAGCAGGGTAATCAGTATGTCGGCTTTGACATCGATCTGTGGGCGGCAATTGCGAAAGAGCTGAAGCTGGACTACACCCTGAAGCCGATGGATTTCAGCGGCATTATCCCGGCGCTGCAGACCAAAAACGTCGATCTGGCGCTGGCGGGCATTACCATTACCGACGAGCGTAAAAAAGCGATCGACTTCTCCGACGGCTACTACAAAAGCGGCCTGCTGGTGATGGTGAAAGCCAACAATAATGACATCAAGAGCGTGAAAGACCTGGATGGCAAAGTGGTGGCGGTGAAAGGCGGTACCGGCTCGGTTGATTACGCGAAAGCGAATATCAAGACCAAAGACCTGCGCCAGTTCCCGAACATCGATAACGCCTACATGGAGTTAGGCACCAATCGCGCTGACGCGGTGCTGCACGATACGCCAAACATCCTCTACTTCATCAAAACGGCCGGTAACGGTCAGTTCAAAGCGGTAGGCGAATCGCTGGAAGCTCAGCAGTACGGTATTGCGTTCTCTAAAGGCAACGACGAACTGCGCGAAAAAGTGAACGGCGCACTGAAAACGCTGCGTGAGAACGGCACCTACAACGAAATTTACAAAAAATGGTTCGGTACTGAACCAAAATAATAAGCCACACCTCTCCACAACCGCCGGCGGCGTTGCCCCGGCGGTTTGTTGGCGTTTCCCCGGCCCGGCGCTGGGGATTTGTTTTTCACCACGGTAACAGGAACGTATTATGCAGTTTGACTGGAGTGCCATCTGGCCCGCCATTCCGCTACTGATTGAAGGCGCTAAAATGACGCTGTGGATTTCGATCCTCGGCCTCATCGGCGGCCTTGTCATTGGTCTGGCCGCAGGCTTTGCCCGTTCATTCGGCGGTTGGATCGCCAACCACATCGCGCTGGTGTTCATTGAAGTCATCCGCGGAACGCCGATCGTCGTACAGGTGATGTTTATCTACTTCGCCCTGCCGATGGCGTTTAACGATTTACGCATTGACCCCTTCACCGCCGCAGTGGTCACCATCATGATCAACTCCGGCGCCTATATTGCGGAAATTACCCGTGGCGCGGTGCTGTCAATTCATAAAGGCTTCCGCGAAGCGGGCCTGGCGCTGGGGCTGTCTCGCCGTGAGACCATCACCCACGTGATCCTGCCGCTGGCGCTGCGCCGCATGCTGCCGCCGCTCGGTAACCAGTGGATCATCAGCATTAAAGATACCTCGCTGTTTATCGTTATCGGCGTTGCCGAGCTGACGCGTCAGGGCCAGGAGATCATCGCCGGTAACTTCCGCGCGCTGGAAATCTGGAGCGCCGTCGCCGTCTTCTACCTGATCATTACGCTCGTGCTGAGCTTTATTCTGCGCCGCCTGGAAAGAAGGATGAAAATCCTGTGATTGAATTTAAAAACGTCTCTAAGCACTTTGGTCAAACCCAGGTGCTGCATAACATCGACCTGAACATCAAGCAGGGTGAAGTGGTGGTGATTATCGGGCCTTCCGGCTCCGGGAAATCGACGCTGCTGCGCTGCATCAACAAACTGGAAGAGATCACCAGCGGCGATCTGATCGTCGATGGGCTGAAGGTGAACGATCCGAAAGTCGACGAGCGCCTGATTCGGCAGGAAGCCGGCATGGTGTTCCAGCAGTTCTATCTGTTCCCGCACCTGACGGCGCTGGAAAACGTGATGTTTGGCCCGGTTCGCGTACGCGGTCTGAAAAAAGACGCGGCGGAGAAGCTGGCTAAAGATCTGCTGGCGAAAGTGGGACTCGCGGAACGCGCGCACCACTACCCTTCCGAGCTTTCCGGCGGCCAGCAGCAGCGCGTGGCGATTGCCCGTGCGCTGGCGGTGAAGCCGAAAATGATGCTCTTCGATGAACCCACCTCGGCGCTGGACCCGGAGCTGCGTCATGAAGTGCTGAAGGTGATGCAGGATCTGGCGGAAGAAGGGATGACGATGGTCATCGTCACCCACGAAATCGGCTTTGCTGAGAAGGTGGCTTCGCGCCTGATCTTTATCGATAAAGGCCGGATTGCCGAAGATGGCAACCCGCAGGAGCTGGTGAAGAACCCGCCAAGCCAGCGTTTGCAGGAGTTCCTGCAGCACGTTTCCTGATGTATCGCCGTTTATCCCAGCCGGGGTAAACGGCGTTTTTGTTAGCGCTTGCGGGCGAGGAAACGACGGCGCTGTTCGTCGTCCATAAATGACCACGCAATAAAGCGGCTCTGCTTCTGCCCCTGGGCCATCTCTTTTTTCACCACCTTCACCGCACCAACGTCGGTTAACGCCCGATACAGCGGCGGCAGGTTTTCCCCTTTCGACACCAGCGACGTAAACCACATCACCTGACGGGCAAAGCCTTTGCTCTCGGCAATCATTTGTTTGATGAACGCCACTTCCCCACCTTCACACCACAGCTCCTGCTGCTGGCCGCCAAAGTTCAGCGCATCATCGCGATCCTGCCCCAGGTTGCGGCGCTTACGCTCGCTCCCGGCGCGGGCCGCTGCTGCGGAGTCGTGGAACGGCGGGTTGCACAGGGTGGCATCGTACTGCTCGTTTTTGTGGATCACCCCGTTGAACATCGCGGTGGTATCTTTCTGACGGCGCAGGCGAATCATACGGTTCAGTGATGGGTTGGCGCTAAGAATCGCCTGCGCGCTGGCAAACGCCTGCGGATGCGTTTCGCTGCCGGTAAAGCGCCAGCCGTATTCGTGCGCGCCAATCAGCGGGTAAATGCAGTTAGCGCCGACGCCGATATCCAGAATGTTGGCACCTTTCACCACGTTGCCGTTTTCATCGCTCAGCAGGTCGCCCAGGTGATGGATATAGTCCGCGCGGCCGGGTACCGGCGGGCAGAGAAATCCTTCCGGGATATCCCACTCTTTTACCGCATAAAAGTGCGCCAGCAGGGCTTTATTCAGCGTCTTCACCGCCTGCGGATCGGCAAAATTAATGGTTTGCTCCCCAACCGGGTTGAGGGTAATAAAATCGCTCAGCGCGGGACAGGCCTGACGCAGCGCGTCCAGATCGTAGCGGCTGTGATGGCGGTTGCGCGGATGCAACCCCGGTTTTTGGGTACTCATGACTTTCTCCTGTCGTAATGCGGCGTAAGATACCCGTTGACGGCGGTGCGGTAAATAAGGGAGTCTGGATTCCTGCTTATTAATGACTGGTGCGCCATGTACTTTTATCAACCTGCCCACGGCCACGGACTGCCGCACGACCCGCTCAACGCTATCGTTGGGCCACGCCCTATCGGCTGGATCTCGTCCGTCGATCCCGCAGGGCGACGCAATCTTGCACCCTACAGTTTCTTTAACTGCTTTAACTATCGCCCACCGATCATCGGTTTCGCCAGCAGCGGCTGGAAAGATAGCGTGCAGAATATCGTTGAGACCAAAGAGTTCGTCTGGAACCTGACGACCCGCCCGCTGGCGGTGGCGATGAATGAAACTTCCGCCTCCCTGCCCCACGGCGACGACGAGTTTGCCCGCGCCGGGCTGACCGCCGCCCCGAGCCAGCTGGTCAACGCGCCGCGCGTGGCGGAAAGCCCGGTGAACTTTGAGTGCCGGCTTTCACAGTGCATTCAGCTTACCGGCGCCGACGGTACCGCGGTGGAAACCTGGCTAGTGCTCGGCGAAGTGGTTGGCATTCATATTGATGAATCTCTGCTTGAAGAGGGCATCTACCAGACCGCGCGCGCCCAGCCGGTGCTGCGCGCCGGTGGCCCGTCCGCCTACTACACCATTGATGAGAGCCATCGTTTCGATTTAATTCGCCCCGACGCGCGCCGGGGGTGATTCTCTCTACCCGGGGTCAGCGTGAACGCCTCGCCCGGGCTACAAATTGGGTAGCCCGGCCGAGCGCAGCGACGCAGGGAAAGCCCGCTCCCCCACCGCCATATCGACATCTTTCCCACCCCAGTCCGCCGGATAACATCCGCGCCGGACATCCCGATGAAACGACGAAAACGGCCACTCTGCCACACGCTTCACCCAACCGTGTTTTACCGGATTGAAATAGCAATAATCACAGTGCCGCTGGTAATCGACTGCGTCGCGAATCGTATGCTCCCAGAAGCGTGGCTGCCAGAGATCGCGCTGATTAATCGCCAGCGTAAAGCGCCGTTTTATCTCCCGCCAGCGTAGCGAAAAGTCCGCGTCATCCGGCGGCAAGGTCCAGATACAGTGCATATGTTCCGGCAGCACCACCCATGCATCGACCGTAAAAGGTCGCACGCGCTGGCTTTGGCGTAACGCCGCGATATGGCGAGTGAGAAGATAGCGACGCCGGTTTCTCAGATTGACGGTAAAGAACCAGGTGCCACCACAGAGGTAATGACGACGGTAATGAACCATACGACCTCCTGCATTGGATTTGGTGACGGGGAGCGTAAACATGGGCGTAAGACGCAGCAAGTTAAGCGTTTTGAATATGGATAACGGCACGCAAAATTTTGTTTTAGCCGCCCCGGGGTCGGCATGGATGCCTCGCCCGGGCTACATATTGGGTCGCACGAGCGAGCCCAGGTAGCCCGGGCGAGCGCAAGCGACCCCGGGAAGCCCACAAAATGTAAGCTCAACGTATAAAAAACATTAAAACTGTAAATCAATGTATTTATTTTTAACTCAATGAGTGATAAAAAGTTACGCGTTTTGATAATGCTTCTCACAATCATTATCAACATCATTTAATAAAAATGAAGAAACCTGCAGTGGCAAAGGGGACGAGACGATCCCTATTGTCATTTTTAATGGCTTTTTAAAAATTATAAGATGCTCATTGATATGGAAAAAAATCGCACCACCCCGTTCAGTAACCTGAGTTCTCTCACCTTCTTTACCGGCCTGTGCCTTGGGCTAACCCCCGCCGCTCAGGCGGATGAGGGCAAAGAAAAAAGTACCGGTGATACGCTGGTTGTTGAAGCGCAGGTACCTTCACTGTATGCCCCAACGCAGTCGGCTGACCCGAAATTCAGCCGCCCGATTGCCGACACCACCCGGACGGTCACCGTGATTTCCGAGCAGGTACTCAAGGATCAGGGCGCCACTAACCTGACCGACGCGCTGAAAAACGTGCCGGGCGTGGGGGCCTTCTTTGCCGGGGAAAACGGCAGTTCGTCGACGGGTGATACCATCTATATGCGCTGCGCGGATAACTCTAACAGCATCTATATCGACTGCATTCTTGATATTGGCAGCGTGACTCGCGATACCTTCAACACCGAGCAGGTGGAAGTGATTAAAGGGCCATCGGGTTCCGACTACGGCCGCAGCGCGCCAACCGGATCCATCAATATGATCAGCAAGCAGCCGCGTCTGGACTCGGGCATCGACGCCTCCGCCAGCGTTGGCAGCGCGTGGTATCGACGCGGCACGCTGGACCTGAACGAAGCGATTGGTGAAACCAGCGCTGTTCGTCTGAACCTGATGGGCGAAAAAACGCACGACGCCGGACGTGATAACGTCAAAAACGAACGCTACGGTATTGCGCCGTCCATCGCGTTTGGGCTTGGGACGCAAAACCGTCTGTATCTCAACTATCTGCACGTCAGCCAAAACAACACGCCGGACGGCGGCGTACCAACCGTCGGCCTGCCGGGCTACTCCGCGCCTGACGCTGCGACTTCTGCGCTGAACAGCTCCGGCAAAGTGGATACCCATAACTTCTACGGCACCCGCTCCGACTACGACGACTCCACCACCGACACGGTGACGATGCGTTTTGAGCATGACGTCAACGACAGCACCACCATCCGTAACACCACCCGCTGGTCGCAGATCAAGCAGGATTACATGATGACGGCGATCATGGGCGGCGCGAGCAATATTGGCCGACCGAACCCGGCCGACGTCAACAGCTGGACCTGGACGCGCAACATCAACACCAAAGATGTCAGCAACAAGATCCTCACCAACCAGACCAACCTGACCTCGAAGTTCTATACCGGCGCTATCGGCCACGATATCAGTACCGGCGTAGAGTTTACCCACGAGCAGCAGACCAACTACGGCGTGTACCCGTTCACCGCGCCGCCGGTTAACCTGTATCACCCGGACAGCAATGTCTCATTGGGCAGCCTGCAACGCAGCGGCGCCAACGGCCAGACCGATACGTTCGGAATTTACGCCTTTGATACCCTGCAAATCACCCGTGATTTCGAGCTGAACGGCGGTATTCGTCTGGATAACTACCATACCGAATACAACAGCACCTCACTGTGCGGCGGCACCGGGCGCGGCGCGATCGCCTGCCCGGCGGGCGTGGCGAAAAACTCGCCGGTCACCACCGTGGACGCAACCAAGTCCGATAACCTGGTGAACTGGAAGGCCGGCGCGCTCTACCACCTGACGCAGAATGGCAACGTCTACGTCAACTATGCCATCTCCCAGCAGCCTCCGGGCGGCAGCAACTTCGCGCTGGCGGCGGGCGGTACCGGCAGCAGTGCCAACCGTACCGACTTCAAACCGCAGAAGGCGAAAACCAGCGAAGCGGGTACCAAGTGGGAAATTCTGGATAAGCGCCTGCTGCTTTCCGCGGCTATCTTCCGCACCGACATTGAAAACGATGTGGAAGCCAACGATGACGGCACCTACTCCCAATACGGCACCAAGCGTGTCGAGGGCTATGAGCTGTCCGTCGCGGGTAACATCACCCCGGAATGGCAGGTGATTGGCGGCTTTACCCAGCAGCGTGCGACGGTGCGCGATGGGGCCGACGTGGCGCAGGATGGAAGTGATTCTCTGCCGTACACGCCGGAGCATGCCTTTACGCTGTGGAGCCAGTACCAGGCGACCGAGGCCCTTTCGGTCGGCGCAGGCGCACGCTATATCGGCAGCATGCATCGTGGCAAAGATGGCGCGGTGGGCACGCCAGATTCAACCGATAGCTACTGGGTCGCCGACGCGAAGCTGGGCTACCGCGTCAACAGCAACCTTGACCTGCAGCTGAACGTTTACAACCTGTTTGACACCAACTATGTTGCCTCCATCAACAAGAGCGGCTATCGCTACCATCCGGGCGAACCGCGCACCTTTGTGTTAACGGCTAACGTTCACTTCTAAATGACAGCGTGGGGCGAAAGCCCCACTTTTTTCAGGAGACACCGCCATGATGTACCGAATTCCCGGCGTGCTGAGCGCAGACGAGGTGCGTGACCTTATTGAAGAACTCGACCAGGCAGCGTGGGTGGATGGCCGGGCGACCGTCGGCGCACAGGGCGCGCAGGTGAAAAACAATCAGCAGGTTGATACGCGCAGCGAACGCTATAGGGCGCTTCAGGCCCGCGTGCTGGAAGCGGTGAATCGTCACTCGCTGTTTTTTGCCGCCGCGCTGCCGAAGACGATCTCAAGCCCGCTGTTCAACCGCTATCAGCAGCAGGAAACCTACGGTTTTCACGTCGACGGCGCGGTACGCCAGCATCCCCATAGCGGCTGGATGCGCACCGATCTATCGGCGACGCTATTTTTGTCTGCCCCGGAAAGTTATGACGGCGGCGAACTGACGATTAACGACACCTATGGGCAGCATGCGGTAAAGCTCCCGGCTGGCGACTTGGTGCTCTACCCCTCCAGCAGCCTGCACTGCGTCACGCCGGTGACGCGCGGCGTACGCGTGGCGTCATTTATGTGGATTCAGTCGATGATCCGCGACGATAAGCGCCGCGCGATGCTATTCGAGCTCGACCGTAATATTCAATCGCTCAAGAGCCGTCACGGTGAGTCGGAAGAGGCGCTTTCGCTGCTCAATCTGTACCACAACCTGCTGCGCGAATGGTCTGAGATCTAAAACCCGCGAATATTTCTCAAAATATATGAAAAAGATGGGCGAAAGAAAACAGACGCAGCGCTAATGCTCGCCGCTTCGCTTCCGCCCGTTAAACAAGCAAGATAAAAGCTTACGGTAAACACGCGAATCAGGATATAATCCCAATCAATCGCGGAATTTACAGGTTTTATTACAAATCTATACCGCAACATACAGAGCAATCGGTTATCTTTACGAGTACACTTTTCTGGAAAAAAAGTGGCAAATTGTGCCTTCGCGTCCCCCTCTTCCGACTGATTCAGCGCAAACCCATTCATACCGTGAATAATTTATTAATAATCAATAAATTAATAATCATTCAATTTTTTTGATTGTGGTCATCAATTCTCTTCGATTTATTCCGTCGAATAAAAACGTGATACTTATCACATCGACGAAGACATCGTCCCCCTGAACAGAACCACCTGCGAGAGATGAATATTATGAAAAACGTTAAATATGCTGTTGCTGCCATCGCCCTGTCTGCCCTGTCTTTTGGTGCTTTCGCTGCACAACCTGTCACTCAGGCTCAGGCGCAGGGTATGAATGAAATCGGTACTGTGTCCGTAGACGGCGCAAGCACCCTGGATGGTCTGGAAGCTAAGCTGGCGCAGAAAGCGGCCGATGCTGGCGCTACCGGCTACGCCATCACTTCTGCTAACACCAACAACAAAGTTAGCGGTACTGCGGTTATCTACAAATAATCGCCACCCTCTGTTATACCCCGTGAGCTGACCTCTCGCGGGTGCTCCAACCCTCATTGAACTTGTTGATACCCTTTTTTGCCCGGCTGCCACGCCGGGCTTTTTTTTGCGTAGAATTTAGGAGGACGGAGAAATAGCGTATTGGCACGGTGTGCCCCCTCTCCCTTTTTAGGGGAGAGAGGACTGAGCGGTGGGTTTTTTAAGCCGGGGGGCTAATAAGCCTGCGCGATGCGGGCCAGGCCCGCTTCGATGGAACTAACTTCCCCGGTCGCCAGCAGACAGCAGGCGATCTGAATCTTCAGCGACTGCGGCACCGGCTCGACGCCCGCCACGCAGCGTTCAATCCACAGCGCGGTCGTTTGCGGATCTTTACCCGCGGGCAGCACCACCGTTTCATCCGCCTGCTCGCTCTGGCGCGCGTTCACCACCCGCGCCCCTTCGCCGTCAATCAGGGTAATTTGCGGGCAGCGCAGCGGGTTGGCATACACCTCACCTTCCGTGCCGTGCATCAGCAGGCTGCGCCCGCCGATATCGCCAAAGAACTTCGCGACTTTGCCCACGTATTCCGGGTGCGAGACACTGGACAGACGCAGCGCCGCATCCTCGGCAAAAGGCGTCGCCAGCTTGGCTAGCGTATGCGCGCTGTTGCGTACCCCAAGCTGCCAGCGCAGGTTAAGCTGACGCTCCAGCGGCGGGCAAAGCGCGCCAACCGGGATATAGACCGGCTGATGGCCGTCGAGCTTCGCCTGCGCCTGCCCGGCGTGGCGGGTAGGCTCAATGCCCATCAGCTCAAAAATGGTTTCGGTAATCACGCGCGTCGGATCTTCACTGACCCCGTGTACTACCACCGGGAAGCCCAGCTTATGCAGCAGCATCGCCAATAGCGGCGTCAGGTTGGCCTGCTTGCGCGCCCCGTTATAGCTCGGGATCACGATCGGCATTGGTTTGCCAACCGGTGGCGTCAGGCGCATCATTTTCTGCTGCATCGCTTCATAAAAGCCGAGCATTTCCGCTTCGCCTTCGCCTTTAATGCGCATAGAGAGCAAAATCGCGCCCATTTCCAGATCCGCAACGTCACCATCAAGCATTCGGGTGTACAGGCCGCGCGCGGTGTCCTGATCAAGGTCGCGGGCATGATTTTTACCACGTCCGATTTCTTTGATGATTTTGCGATAATCCATTTTCTGCTCCTTTGCTCGTCGTCGTGCACAACGCAGGCCAGGCTACCGTTTTTTACGGCGTGGCGCTTTGGCTTTCTTTTTGACTTCCGGCACTTCCGGACGTTCGATCGGGAAAACCGGTAACGCATTCAGTAAACGCTGACCGTAGTTTTTGGTCAACAACCGTTTATCGTAGATGACCACCTCGCCCCAGCAGCCATGGCTACGAATCAGGCGCCCGACCTGCTGAATCAGGTTAAACGACGCGCTGGGTAAACTCTGCACCTCAAACGGGTAGCGGTTAAGACTCTTGAGCCACTCGCCTTCGGTAATCACCACCGGGCTGTCGATGGGCGGAAAGGCGATTTTATGAATATGTACCTGACTGAGGAGATCGCCTTTCAGATCCAGCCCCTCTGCGAAAGATTGTAGCCCAACCAGCACGCTGTATTCACCGTTCTCTACCCGCTTGCGGTGAAGCTCGACCAGCCGATAGCGCGGCTGATCGCCCTGCACCAGCAGCATCAGCCGCAGGTCGGTTACGCACTCGAGGAAGCGCTGCATTGCGCGACCGCTGGCAAACAGCACCAGCATGCCGTGATGTTTTTTACGCTCAACCTGCTCGCGGAAATAGGCCGCCATTTCGGCGATATGCTGCTCTTCGTTCTCCATCAGCGGCTCGTACTGCATCTGTGGAATAACGATTTTTCCCTGCTCGACGTGGTTAAACGGCGAGTCCAGCGCCACAAACCGATCGCCGGCTTTTTCTTTCAGCCCGCTCATCTCCTGCAGGCGCGAGAAGCTGTTGAGCGAGCGTAGCGTGGCCGACGTCACTACGATATGCGGCACGCTGCGCCACAGCAGACGCTCAAGCTGATCGCTCACGCGAATACCGACACAGTGGAACCAGACGTGCATCTGCCCGTCGCGCACGTCGCGGGTCGCCCACTTGGTGACCGGCGCGCCCGACGCCTGAGAAAGCGACGCCAACCGCCACAGCTTGCTCTGAGACTCAAACATGCCCAGCGCGCGGTTCATTTGTAAAATCACGCGATGCAAACGCACAATATCGTGGCTGCCGGTTTTCTCGCTGAGATCGTTTAAGAACAGCTCCGCCAGCCCGCGCAGCATTTCGGTAAGCTTCGCCAGGCGCTGGCAAATCTCCATCACTTCGTCGGGCAGCTCGCCCATCGGGAAACGGTGCTCGGCTTCCTGGGTGGCGGGCAGATACAGATTAAGAATGTTATTCAGCGAAGCGATAAGCTCATACAGCTCTTCGCAGTGCGCGGTCAGCCGCTCCGGCAGCGCCAGCGGCGGCGTGGTTTTCGGGCGGAACTGCTCCATGCAGGTCGCCACCAGCTTGCTGAACAGATCGAGCTGGAGCCGATACCACGGCGCGGTAATCTCGGCGCTCATCTCCAGCGCGTCGCGAGCGACGTCCGGCAGGTGATGGCCTTCATCGAGCACCAGCAGCAGGTTTTTCGGCTCTGGCAGCACCGCTTCGCTCTCCATCGCCGCCATCACCAGCGCGTGGTTAGCCACCACCACTTCCGCTTCCTGAATTTCGCGGCGGGCGACAAAGAATGGGCATTCGCGATAATAGTGACAGTTGCGGTTCAGACAGCTGGCTTTATCGGTGCTGAGCCGCCGCCAGAGATCGTCGTTAATGGCAATATCGGTATGGTCGCGCAGGCCGTCCCACTTGTAACCGTCAAGATCGCCCTTCAGCTTTGCGCAGCGCTTTTGTTCTTCCTGGCTGCTCGGCGTCAGCTCATCATCCAGAAACGCGAGCAGATCCTGCTGATTTGGCTCGGTGCTGGCCAGCGCCGCGAGGTTGCGCGGGCACACATAGCGGCCACGACCGAAGGCGGCGGTGAAACGAAGGTCGGGAATGATTTTGCGCAGCAGCGGCAGGTCTTTACTGTAGATCTGATCCTGCAACGCCACGTTGGCGGTGCTGACCACCAGCGTTTTTTGCTCTTCACGGGCAATGGCGATGCCGGGAATCAGGTAGGACAAGGTTTTCCCGACGCCGGTCGGCGCTTCAATCGCCAGATGCCGCCCCTCTTCCCCGGCCAGCGTTTTGGCGACGTCCGCAATCATCTGCCGCTGCGGCGCGCGGGGGATAAAATCGGGGATCTGTTCCTGAAGCGCCTTGTACCAGGCGGCGATTTGCGCTTTCAGCGCAGCGGTCAAAGCCATGAGAAAACCTGAGATACTGTATAAACAGCCACTATTGTGGCATTTTCTGTACGCGGTCGCAAAAAAGAAAGCCCGGCTTTCGGCCGGGCTCGCAATTTACTGTGCTGCTGCGGGTTTACGCGGGCGGCGAGGCGGGCGTGGCTTATCGCCAGCCGGTTTTCCCTCCGCGCTGCGCGGTTTGGCTTTCGGCGCGCCGCCGTCGTTACGACGCGGCGGCTGCTGGCCGCGACCCGCCCCCTGGGCTTGCCCCTGACCGCGGCCACGACCACCGCCGCCGCGCTGCTGACGACCGTTCTGAATCGGCTCCGCTTTAATTGACGGGTCCGGCTCATAGCCCGGCAGCGCAATACGCGGAATTTCTTTCTTCAGCAGGCGCTCGATATCGCGCAGCAGCTTATGTTCATCAACGCACACCAACGACAGCGCTTCGCCGGTCGCCGCCGCACGGCCGGTACGGCCAATACGGTGCACATAGTCTTCCGGCACGTTCGGCAGCTCGTAGTTCACCACGTGCGGCAGCTCTTCGATATCGAGGCCGCGTGCGGCAATGTCGGTGGCCACCAGCACGCGAATATCGCCGGATTTAAAGTCGGCCAGCGCACGCGTACGCGCGCCCTGCGATTTATTACCGTGAATGGCGGCGCTGCGGATGCCGTCTTTATTCAGTTGCTCCGCCAGATGGTTCGCGCCGTGCTTGGTGCGGGTGAACACCAGCACCTGCTGCCAGTTGCCCTCGCCAATCATCTGCGACAGCAGCTCGCGCTTACGCTTTTTATCCACCATATGAACGTGCTGCGTCACCTGCTCGGAGGCGGTGTTACGGCGCGCCACTTCAATTTCCAGCGGGTTGTGCAGCAGTTTTTCCGCCAGACCTTTAATGTCGTCGGAGAAGGTAGCGGAGAACAGCAGGTTCTGACGCTTAGCCGGCAGCCTGGTCAGCACCCGGCGAATATCGTGGATGAAGCCCATATCAAGCATACGGTCCGCTTCATCGAGCACCAGAATTTCCACCTGATCGAGCTTAACAGCGTTCTGGTGTTCCAGATCCAGCAGACGACCCGGCGTGGCCACCAGCACGTCAACGCCGCCGCGCAGCTTCATCATCTGCGGGTTGATGCTCACGCCGCCGAACACCACCAGCGAGCGGATGTTCAGGTATTTGCTGTAATCACGGACGTTTTCGCCAATCTGCGCCGCCAGCTCACGAGTGGGGGTGAGGATCAGCGCGCGCACCGGGCGACGGCCCTTCACGTGCGGCTCGCGGGAAACCAACAGCTGCAGCAGCGGCAGCGTAAAACCAGCGGTTTTACCGGTGCCGGTTTGCGCGCTGGCCATCAGATCGCGGCCCTGCAGTACCGCAGGGATCGCCTGCTGCTGGATGGGGGTGGGTTCGCGGTAGCCTTGCTCAGCAACGGCACGCAGAATATCGGGGTTCAGTCCGAGGGAATCAAAAGACATAAGTACTCCACACCCACCCCGACCGCATGCGGTGTAGTTTTCGAGGGGATAAAAAAACAGGTAATGACAAAAACCACAATGTCATGAAGGGGCGGAGTGTAGCAGTTTTTGTGATACACCGCATAAATTATCCCCTTACGGCGGGAAAACAAGATTATTCACCAGACTGGACAAGCTCAAAATAGCGGCATAATCTTAATCAATCGTTTGATTAATTTTGGCGGTGCCATGATAACCACACCGATAACCAGCAAAGGCGAGCAGGCCAAAAGCCAGCTGATTGCCGCCGGGCTCGCCCAGTTTGGCGAGTACGGGCTGCACGCCACCACCCGCGATATTGCCGCCCAGGCGGGGCAGAATATCGCCGCCATTACCTACTATTTTGGCTCAAAAGAAGATTTATACCAGGCCTGCGCCCAATGGATCGCCGACTTTATCGGCGAGAACTTTCGCCAGCACGCCGAGGCCGCCGAGGCGCTGTTTGCCGCGCCGCAGCCGGATAGAGCCGCCATGCGCGCGCTAATCCTTCACGCCTGCCAGAATATGATCCTGCTGCTGACCCAGGACGACACCCTCAATCTCAGCAAATTTATCTCGCGCGAGCAGCTGTCGCCGACCGCCGCCTATCAGCGGATTCACGATCAGGTGATCGCCCCGCTGCACGCGCACCTGACCCGGCTGATTGCCGCCTATACCGGCTGCGATGCCAACAGCACGCAAATGATTCTCCACACTCACGCCCTGCTCGGCGAGGTGCTGGCGTTTCGCCTCGGGCGGGAAACCATCCTGATGCGCACCGGCTGGACGGGGTTCGACGCCGATAAAGCCGAGCAAATTTTCCAGGTAGTCACCTGCCATATCGATCTGATTTTGCAAGGATTAACCCAAAGGAGTCTGACGTCATGAAAAAACCGGTGGTCCTTATTCTGGCGGTGGTCATCATCGTCGCGCTGATTGGCGGCGGCACGTGGTGGTATCAGAGTCAGCAAAACAACGGGCTGACGCTGTACGGCAACGTGGATATTCGCACCGTGAATATGAGTTTCCGCGTCGGCGGCCGCCTGCAATCTCTGACGGTCGATGAAGGCGATGCCATCAAGCAGGGCCAGACGCTCGGCCAGCTGGATCGGGCGCCGTATGAAAACGCGCTGATGCAGGCCAAAGCCAACGTGGCGACGGCGCAGGCGCAGTACGATCTGATGATGGCCGGCTACCGGGCGGAAGAAATTGCCCAGGCCGCCGCCTCGGTCAAACAGGCACAGGCGGCCTACGACTATGCGCAAAGCTATTTACAGCGCCAGCAGGGGCTGTGGAATCGCAAACTGCTGTCGGCCAACGATCTGGAAAACGCCCGTTCGTCCCGCGACCAGGCGCTGGCGACATTGAAATCCGCGCAGGATAAACTCAGCCAGTACCGTGCGGGCAATCGTCCGCAGGAAATTGCCCAGGCGAAGGCCAATCTGGAACAGGCGCAGGCACAGTTGGCGCAGTCCACCCTCGATTTGCATGACACCGTGCTGACCGCCCCTTCCGACGGCACCCTGCTCACCCGCGCGGTTGAGCCGGGCAGCATGCTGAGCGCGGGCAGCACCGTGCTGACGCTCTCCCTCACCCGCCCGGTATGGGTTCGCGCCTATGTGGATGAGAAAAACCTCAGCCAGGCGCAGCCGGGCAGGGAAATTCTGCTCTACACCGATGGGCGTCCGGATAAGCCGTACCACGGCAAAATTGGCTTCGTCTCCCCCACCGCCGAGTTCACGCCAAAAACGGTAGAGACCACGGACCTGCGTACCGATCTGGTTTATCGCCTGCGCATTATCGTCACCGACGCCGACGACAGCCTGCGTCAGGGGATGCCGGTGACGCTGCAGTTTAACGACGAGCCGCGCCATGAGTGACGAGCAGATTCAACTCCGCGGGCTGATCAAACGCTTCGCCGGGATGGATAAACCGGCGGTCGCCCGGCTGGACTGCACCATCAATGGCGGCTACGTAACCGGGCTTGTCGGCCCGGACGGCGCGGGGAAAACCACCCTGATGCGTATGCTCGCCGGGCTGCTGAAGCCGGACGAAGGCAGCGCCAGCGTGCTGGGGCTGGACCCGATTGCCGACGATAGCGCGCTGCATTCGGTGCTGGGCTATATGCCGCAGAAATTCGGCCTGTATGAAGATTTAACGGTCATGGAGAACCTCAATCTCTACGCCGACCTGCGCAGCGTCACCGGCGAGGCGCGGGAGAATACCTTTGCCCGGCTGCTGGAGTTCACCGCGCTGGGGCCGTTTACCGGGCGTCTGGCAGGAAAACTCTCCGGCGGGATGAAGCAGAAGCTGGGGCTGGCCTGCACGCTGGTCGGCGAGCCGAAGGTTTTACTGCTAGATGAACCGGGCGTCGGCGTTGACCCCATCTCGCGGCGCGAGTTGTGGGAGATGGTGCACGAGCTGGCGGGCGACGGCATGTTGATCCTGTGGAGCACCTCTTACCTCGATGAGGCCGAGCAGTGCCAGGACGTGCTGCTGATGAACGAAGGCGAACTGCTGTATCAGGGTGAACCCACCGCCCTCACCCGTACCATGGCTGGACGCAGCTTTTTGATGCACAGCCCGGCGGAAAATAACCGCAAGCTGCTGCAAAGGGCGCTGAAACAGGAGATGGTCAGCGACGGCATGATTCAGGGGCGTTCGGTGCGCGTGATCCTCAAAAAATCGGCCAGCGTCGAGGATTTAACCGGTGCGCCGGGGATGCCCGAGCTGGAGATCGCGGAGACCACGCCGCGCTTTGAAGATGCCTTTATCGACCTGCTGGGCGGCGCGGGCACGTCGGAGTCGCCGCTGGGGGCGATTCTGCACACCGTCGACGGTTCGCCGGATGAAACGGTGATTGAAGCCAGACAGCTGACCAAGAAATTTGGCGATTTCGCCGCCACCGATCATGTCAACTTCGCCGTCAAGCGCGGCGAGATCTTCGGCCTGCTGGGGCCAAACGGCGCGGGGAAATCCACCACCTTTAAGATGATGTGCGGGCTGCTGGTGCCCACCTCCGGCAACGCGCTGGTGCTGAATATGGACCTGAAAGTCGGTTCGGGTAAGGCGCGCCAGCACCTGGGCTATATGGCGCAGAAGTTTTCGCTGTACGGCAACCTCACCGTCGAGCAAAACCTGCGCTTCTTCTCCGGCGTGTACGGCCTGCGCGGCCGGGCGCAGAATGACAAAATCGACAGCATGAGCAACGCGTTCGGCCTGAAGGCGATTGCCCGCCATACCACCGACGCCCTGCCGCTGGGCTTCAAGCAGCGGCTGGCGCTGGCCTGCTCGCTGATGCACGAGCCGGATATTCTGTTTCTTGACGAACCGACCTCGGGCGTCGACCCCCTCACTCGTCGCGAGTTCTGGCTGCATATCAACAGCATGGTGGAAAAAGGGGTGACGGTGATGGTGACCACCCACTTTATGGACGAGGCGGAATACTGCGACCGTATCGGGCTGGTCTATCGCGGCAAGCTGATTGCCAGCGGCACGCCGGACGATTTAAAAGCTCAGGCGGCGGATGACCAGCAGCCGGATCCGACCATGGAGCAGGCGTTTATTACGCTAATCAACGACTGGGATAAGGAGCATGCCGATGAGCGCTAGAATGCTGTCCTGGCGGCGGGTGCGCGCGCTGTGCGTGAAGGAGACGCGGCAGATCGTTCGCGACCCCAGCAGTTGGCTGATTGCGGTGGTGATCCCGCTGCTGCTGCTGTTTATCTTCGGCTACGGTATTAACCTCGACTCCAGCAAGCTGCGGGTCGGCGTGCTGCTCGAGCAGCAGAGCCAGGAAGCGCTGGATTTCACCCATACCCTGACCGGCTCCCCTTATATCGACGCCACCATCAGCGATAACCGTCAGCAGCTAATTGAGATGATGCAGGCCGGGCGCATTCGCGGGCTGGTGGTGGTGCCGGTAGATTTTGACCGCAAGATGGCCCGACCCGGCGACGACGCGCCGATTCAGGTGATTACCGACGGCAGCGAGCCCAATACCGCTAACTTCGTGCAGGGCTACGTCGAGGGCATCTGGCAAATCTGGCAGCAGCAGCGCGCGGAGGACAACGGTCAACAGTTTGAGCCGCTGATCGACGTGCAGACCCGCTACTGGTTTAACCCGGCGGCCATCAGCCAGCACTTTATTATTCCCGGCGCGATCACCATCATCATGACGGTGATTGGCGCGATTCTCACCTCGCTGGTGATTGCCCGCGAGTGGGAGCGCGGCACGATGGAGGCGCTGCTTTCTACCGAGGTGACCCGCGTCGAACTGCTGTTGTGCAAGCTGATTCCCTACTATTTCCTCGGCATGCTGGCGATGCTGCTGTGTATGCTGGTGTCGGTGTTTATTCTCGGCGTACCGTATCGCGGCTCGCTGCTGATCCTGTTTTTCATCACCAGCCTGTTTTTGCTCAGCACGCTGGGGATGGGGCTGCTGATTTCGACCATCACCCGTAACCAGTTTAACGCCGCCCAGGTAGCGCTGAACGCGGCGTTTCTGCCGTCGATTATGCTGTCCGGATTTATTTTCCAGATAGACAGTATGCCCGCGGCCATCCGGGTGGTGACCTATATCATCCCGGCGCGCTATTTCGTCAGCACCCTGCAAAGCCTGTTTCTGGCGGGCAATATTCCGGTGGTGTTGATGGTGAATACGCTGTTTTTGATCGCCTCGGCGGTGATGTTTATTGGCCTGACGTGGATGAAGACCAAACGTCGGTTGGATTGATTGCTTTTCCCGGGGTCGCTGCGCTCGCCCGGGCTACATTCGTGCCCTGGTAGCGCAGCGACCTCGGGACAACGGAGAACTAACATGCTGTACCGCTTATGGACGCTTATCCGCAAAGAGCTACAGTCGCTGCTGCGCGAGCCGCAAACTCGCGCCATTCTGATTATGCCGGTGCTGATTCAGGTGCTGCTGTTCCCGTTCGCCGCCACGCTGGAGGTGACCAACGCCACCATCGCCGTCTATAACGAAGACAACGGCAAGCACGCCGTCGAGCTGACCCAGCGCTTCGCCCGCGCCAAAGCCTTTACCCACGTGCTGCTGCTGAAAAGCCCGCAGGAGATCCAGCCGACGCTCGATACCCAGAAGGCGCTGCTGCTGGTACGTTTCCCGGCCGACTTTTCGCGCAATCTCGACACCTTCCAGACCGCGCCCATGCAGCTGATACTCGACGGGCGCAACTCTAACAGCGCGCAGATTGCCGCTAACTACCTGCAACAGATCGTCAAAAACTACCAGCAGGAGCTGATGGAAGGCAAAGCGAAGCCGAACAACAGCGAACTGGTGGTGCGTAACTGGTACAACCCGAATCTCGACTACAAGTGGTTTGTGGTGCCGTCGCTGATCGCCATGATCACCACTATCGGGGTGATGATCGTCACCTCGCTGTCGGTAGCCCGCGAGCGCGAGCAGGGCACGCTCGATCAGCTGCTGGTGTCGCCGCTCGCCACCTGGCAGATTTTCGTTGGCAAGGCGGTGCCCGCGCTGATCGTCGCCACCTTCCAGGCCACTATCGTGCTGGCCATCGGCATCTGGGCCTATCAGAGTCCCTTCGCCGGTTCGCTGGCGCTGTTCTACTTCACGATGGTGATTTACGGGCTGTCGCTGGTGGGATTCGGGCTGCTGATTTCTGCGCTGTGCTCTACCCAGCAGCAGGCGTTTATCGGCGTGTTTGTCTTTATGATGCCGGCGATTCTGCTGTCCGGCTACGTGTCGCCGGTTGAGAACATGCCGGTATGGCTCCAGCACTTAACGTGGATTAACCCAATCCGCCACTTTACCGATATTACCAAGCAGATTTATTTGAAGGATGCGAGCTTGTCGATTGTCTGGGGGAGTTTGTGGCCGCTACTGTTCATAGCGGCCACGACGGGATCAGTGGCGTACGCGATGTTTCGCCGCAAGATCGCCTGAGGATTTGTCTTTTACCAGCAGCGAGAACACGGCTGGACCGGCAAGGATAGCCAGCCCGGCCAGCGCCAGCAGGTAGTTGTTGTGCAGCACGCGAGACAGCAGCCACAGGGCAATCATCGCCGCGCCAAAATACCAGGTGGTGGTCAGTTCCTCCAGCACGTCGGCGACCTCGCGCCAGCGCTGCTCATGGTGACGCTGTAGAGCCAGCATCAATAAAACGGTGACGGCGTACAATACGCACAGTCCTAAGCCAACACGCACCAACGCGCCGCTCATCCAGCCCATCACCAGCACGGCGACGACCAGCAAATGCAACATAATCTGCCAGCAACTTAGCCCCGTTGCGACACGAACTCGTTGTTGCCACTTCATGGCTTCTCTCCTGAAGAATTTTATTTGCTTATTCAGAGTACCCGAGTGTACGGAAAATTCCGTAAATGTGGTGCTTTTTGTGACATTGGTGTCACTATTTCGCTCAGGAAGAGAGCGATTTGTTTGTTTTTAGCGCAATCAAGGTATCCAGAAACCGGATAAAATATTCATTACGCCCATTATCAGCCGACGGAAAAAGGCAATCACGCCAAGATAGATCGTCATCGCACCCAGAACGATGCAGCGAGGAAGGGTGTAAAATTCGGCAGCGTACAGTTTACGTGCGTAGCCGTGCAGCGTCTCTTTTTCACAACCGGCCGTGACCGCCCATAGCACGGCGGTGAATAAGCTGTAAAACCAGCGCGATGGTCGGCTATCCAGCAGGCTGTTTACGCCAATTGCAATCAACGTGCCGCAGACGATCATGATGATAATTTGCCTGACGCTGCCTGGATTCATATCAACACACCAGCACAGGCAGGCGCTGACGGCAAACATCGCGCCGGTAATCCCCAGTACGACTACAACTCCCTGCCATGTAAAGATATTTCCCGAAAAAATGCCCGCCAGCGCAATAAATGCCAGATAAAAAACAACCGCTGCGGCCGTGCTTAATCGATGGAGTGGTTCCATTAAATAGTAGCCACCCACGATCAGTAGTAAAAACGCGCCAAAAATCGCGACGGGATGGAGTTCAAGCGCAAAAGCCTCGCAGTAGATGACCGTTGCCCACGTCACTGCTGCCGTTGCCCATAAACCGGCGGCGGTGAGCAGCCAGACGCCGATCATCATTCTGGCGGGGATAACGGTGATTTGATGCTGCCGGATGGCGGAGAAGATGGGCATAAGGGGCTTCCGTGTCGATTTGGCTGATGGCTTAATCTGGCACGGTTGCCCATCGGCAAGCTGCTTTTAATGTGCGTTTGGCATCTGAATGAAATCCGAAAAAAATCCCGGAACTAGTCCGGGATCGTTCAGAAAAATCAGTTATGTTAAATACAGCGTTAGAAATCGCAGATAGACAACCATCGGCCCGCAGTTGAAATACGCCGAAATACCCGCTAAGTTGTGTTGAAAACATCATACTCCATATGGCAAATATTATTTGCGGCTACTGAAAATCATTTTATCGATTAAATCAGGATTAAGACAAAATAATGAAAAAAGAGGCAACTACGTCTTTCAGAAAGTATATCCGGAAACTTTCTAGCATTAAGTTCAACATCAGTTGCTCTTCCATTATGCATAGTGACAATGTACTAGCAATGAGTTAGATAAACTTCCCCCCTGTAAAACTGCTGTATTCTAAAGGCATTGCGTGACAATACTTATATCTCCCCCTACATTCCTCATTATCAGTTTATAAAATCCATTAAAACTATTGGATAATTTATAAATATTTCCTTCTTCATTACCTTCAGGGTAATCATAGCAATGTTCAAAGTGAATATGAGCTCTATCCCAGTAATAGACAGCATCATCATCCTGATTACCGCTAAAGAGAAAAAAATTGCCACCAGGGTCCCCAGCGATAATTAGCGGATTTTGGAAAGCCATAATATCATCTCTAAACCTATTAATATTATCAAGATCAAACTCAACATTCCTGGCTCTAACGCCATAAATCTCTTGAATACTAATTTCTTTAGAATCTACTTTGCTGAATGGTATAACGCAATAGGAATCGCCATTAATAAACATGCCGTTTGATTGTGATAGAAAATCGATGTAACTATCAGGCACCCAAGAATTGTACTTCCCTAAAGTATTCTTAATATCTTCCTTATCAAAAGCACATGACATTTGAATTGACATAAAATCATATCTCCGAACATTTAATTCATTGTTCTAGATTCTAACATTTTCTCCCTGATTTATTTGATGAAAAAGAAACTTTTCTTCTTAATTAATTCCGAAAAAAATCCCGGAACCAGTCCGGGATTTTTTAACTCACTTAGCCTACCTAGCGCCGGTTACCAAAAATCCGCAGCAGCATCAGGAACAGGTTGATAAAGTCGAGGTACAGCGTCAGCGCGCCGAGAATGGCGTATTTGCGCAGGTTCGACGAGTCGCGCACGTCAATCTGCTCGCCGATGTTTTTCAGCTTCTGGGTGTCGTAGGCGGTCAGGCCGACGAAGATCACCACGCCGATATAGGTAATGGCCCACATCAACGCGTCGCTTTTCAGCCAGAAGTTGACCAGCGAGGCCAGCACGATACCAATCAGCCCCATAAACAGCATGCTGCCGAGGCCGCTTAAATCACGTTTGGTGGTGTAGCCGTACAGGCTCATGATGCCGAACATCCCGCCGGTGACCACGAAGGTGCTGGCGATAGATGAATAGGTGTAGACGATAAAAATGCTGGATAGCGTCAGCCCGGTAAGCGCCGAGTAGAGCATAAACAGCGTCGTGGCCATGCCGGCGCTTAAACGCTGCACCATGCCGGAAAGCACGAACACCAGCGCCAGCTGGGCGATGATCAGGCCGAAAAAGGTGATTTTGCTGGAGAAAACAAACATCATCACCGCCGGCGTGTTCGCCGCGTACCACGCAATAAACGCGGTCAGCAGCAGCCCGCAGGTCATCCAGCCGTAAACCTGCGCCATATAGGTTTGCAGACCGCTACGGGCCTGCACGATTGAATCAGAGCGAGGGAATCGATCCATGACGTTCTCCTGAATTGATGAAAGCCTGAAGTAAGTGTAACGCTACCAACGCTCGGCTGCCTGTTTATCGCTGTCGCGCGCTTCCACCCAGCGCTCGCCTTCCGGCGTGGCTTCACGCTTCCAGAACGGCGCGCGGGTCTTTAGATAGTCCATGATAAATTCACCGGCGTCAAAGGCGCTGCCGCGATGGGCGCTGGTGACGCCGACGAAAACAATCTCCTCGCCCGGCCACATCTCGCCGATGCGGTGAATCACGGTGACGCGGCCCAGCGGCCAGCGTTCACGGGCGGCGTCGACGATTTCCGCCAGCGCTTTTTCGGTCATACCCGGGTAGTGCTCAAGGCTCAGCGCCTTCACGCTATCGCCAAGATTATGGTTACGCACTTTGCCGGTAAACGTCACCACCGCGCCATCTTCATCGCGTTCAGCCAGCCAGGGATATTCATCGCCAACGCTAAAGCGTTCATGGCGAACGATAATACGGGTTTCGCTCATGTTACCCTCCCGTCACCGGCGGGAAAAACGCCACTTCATCACCATCGGTAACCGGGTGATCGAAGCTGACCAGCGTCTGGTTCACCGCCGCCAGCAGCTTGCCCTCTTCAAGGGCCAACGACCAGCGCCCTTCCTGCGCGGCCAGATGCTGACGCACGGCTTCCACATTGGCAAATTCAGGCGCCAGCGCCAGCGAGTCCACGCCCACCAGCTCACGAACCTGAGCAAAAAACAGCACATTAATCATGAGTATCCGCCTTGAAATCACCCGATTTACCGCCGCTTTTCGCCAGCAGGCGAACCGGGCCAATCACCATATCTTTTTGTACCGCTTTACACATGTCGTAGATGGTCAACGCAGCGACCGACGCGGCGGTCAGCGCCTCCATCTCAACCCCGGTTTTACCGGTCAGTCGGCACAGCGATTCAATACGCACCCGGTTATGCTCCGGCTGCGCCTGTAAATTCACTTCTACCTTGCTGAGCATCAGCGGGTGGCACAGAGGAATCAGCTCCCAGGTGCGCTTGGCGGCCTGAATACCGGCAATACGCGCCGTGGCAAACACGTCGCCCTTGTGGTGGCTACCGTCGATGATCATCGCCAGCGTTTCCGGCAGCATGGTGACAAACGCTTCAGCGCGCGCTTCGCGGACGGTTTCCGCCTTGGCGGAGACATCCACCATATGGGCTTCACCCGCCGCGTTGATATGGGTTAGTTGCGACATCGGTTATTTCTTCAGATGAGGGTGGAAGTTACACGGACGCGTACGGGCATCCAGCTGCGGGGCGATAATGTTGTCCCACGCGGTACGGCAGGCTTTGGTCGAGCCGGGCATGGCGAAGATCAGCGTGCGGTTGGCCATACCGGCGACGGCGCGCGATTGCAGCGTGGCGGTGCCAATCTCTTCAAACGACAGCATGCGGAACACTTCGCCAAAGCCTTCGATTTCACGGTCAAACAGCGGCAGCAGGGCTTCCGGGGCCTGATCGCCGTCGGTCAGGCCGGTGCCGCCGGTAATCAACACCACCTGCACGTCGTCGCGGGCAATCCAGGCGGAAACCTGGGCGCGGATCTGGTAGCGGTTCTCTTTCACAATCGCCTTATCGACGATCTGGTGACCTGCCTCAAGGGCGGAGTCGCGCAGGAAATGGCCTGAGGTGTCATCCTCTTCGCCGCGGCGGCTGGAAACGGTAAGAATAGCAATGCGTGTCGGGATAAATTCAGCGCTCACCTGACTCATTTGATAGCTCCTTGATGACCAATCATCCACCAATATAGGATAAATTCTGGGTAATTCCGGTATTGCCCTGATGCAGGAAGTGGGTCTGTTTTTTATGGGTTAAGGCTTCGGCAATGCGGTCTTCCAGCGCCTGCTGCTGGGCGTCTTCGGCCAGCAGTTCGCGCAGGTCTACGCCGCCGTCGCCAAACAGGCACAGATGCAGCTTCCCAACGGACGATACGCGCAGACGGTTACAGCTGGCGCAGAAGTCTTTCTCATACGGCATGATTAAGCCGATTTCCCCTTCGTAGTCGGGGTGGCAGAAGACCTGCGCCGGGCCGTCGCTGCGCTGACGGATCTGATGGATCCAGCCGCGTTTGAGCAGCTCGTCGCGCAGCACCATGCCTGAGATATGGTGCTTACGGAACAGCTCGCTGCCCTCGCCGGTTTCCATCAGTTCAATAAAGCGGAGTTGAATGCGGCGCGGTTTGATCCACGCCAGAAAGGTGTCGAGCTGGTGATGGTTGACGTCGCGCATCAGCACGGTGTTAACCTTCACTTTTTCAAAGCCGGCGGTAAAGGCGGCATCGATGCCGTCCATCACCTGGCGGAATTTATCCTGCCCCGTGATCGCGTAAAACTGGCGCGCGTCGAGGCTATCGACGCTAACGTTGAGCGCCGTTAACCCGGCATCACGCCAGGCCGCAACGTCACGCGCCATGCGGTAACCGTTGGTGGTTACCGCAATCTGGCGGATAGAGGCATTTTCTTTCACTGCGGCAATGACGTCGGTAAAGTCGCGGCGCAGCGACGGTTCGCCGCCGGTCAGGCGCACTTTTTCCGTCCCCAGCGCCGAGAAGGCGCGCGTCACCCGACGAATTTCGTCCAGCGACAAAAAGCCGTTGTTGGTGACCCCGTTGGGCTGGTAGCCGTTCGGCAGGCAGTAGGTGCAACGGAAGTTGCAGACGTCGGTAATCGACAGACGCAGATAGAAGAACCTGCGCGCAAACGCATCAGTGAGTTGTGAAGCCATAGACACCTTTCCAGATACGGGAGGCGAGATCATTTCTTCCTTCGCCCTGGCGACAGTGGAAACCGTCGCGGCCAAAGCGCCCTATTTTTCAACTTAGGCGCAGAGGCTAGAGTGTTTTGTTCAGCCAGAAGTATACCGCGTGCTGAACCAGGTTATGCCGAATAGTAGCGCGAGAATAACAGTTTCGCCATTTTCGCTTTCGCTGTATAAACTTATATATAGCGACATGATCGTGCACTTTCCCTACAGAATACGTAAAAATCACGTTTTTGCATTGATATACATCATTTTGCCCGGGACAGAGCATCGTCTTTTAGTGGTAGTTAAGATAATGTAAGCCCATTTTCAGGACATAAGGAAGTTCTATGCGCAATCGCACTTTTGCCGATCTCGACCGCGTTGTGGCGCTGGGCGGCGGGCACGGCCTTGGACGCGTGATGTCATCCCTGTCATCGCTCGGCTCGCGCCTTACCGGTATCGTCACCACCACCGATAACGGCGGGTCTACCGGGCGTATTCGTCGTTCAGAAGGCGGCATCGCCTGGGGCGACATGCGTAACTGCCTCAACCAATTAATTACCGAACCGAGCGTGGCGTCGACCATGTTTGAGTATCGTTTTGGCGGTAACGGTGAACTTTCCGGGCATAACCTCGGAAATCTGATGTTAAAGGCTCTCGATCACCTGAGCGTGCGGCCTTTGGAGGCCATCAATTTAATCAGAAATCTGTTAAAGGTTGAGGCGTCTTTGATTCCGATGTCTGAACAGCCGGTCGATCTGATGGCGATCGACAGCGAGGGGCATGAAATTTACGGCGAAGTGAATATCGATCAGCTGAAGCAACCGCCGCAGGAGCTGATGCTGACGCCGTCGGTCTCCGCCACGCGTGAAGCGGTGCAGGCCATCGCCGAGGCGGATTTAATCCTCATTGGCCCCGGCAGTTTCTACACCAGCCTGCTGCCGATCCTGCTGCTGCCGGAAATTGCTCAGGCCATGCGCCGCACGCCCGCGTCGATGGTGTACATCGAAAACCTCGGCCGCGAGCACAGCCCTGCGGGCAACCTGACGCTCAACGACCGTCTTAACCTGCTGGAGCACGCTATTGGCAAATCGGTGATTGATGCCGTCGTTGTCGGTCCGAAAGCAGACATTAGCGGCGTCGCGGGAAAAGCGATTATCCAGCAGCCGCTGGAGGCCAGCGATATACCGTATCGCCACGATCGCACCCTGCTGCGCGCAGCGCTGGAAGAGGCGCTTCAGGCCATTGGCCAGGTTCCCTTAAAATCTTAAGGTTGTCTTAAAATACCTCAGGCAGCATAGCGAGCATCAATCTTATTAGGTTACCGTTATGCTTCACCTGTTACGTCAACGTCCAACCGTCAGTCGACTGACCTACATTGTGCTGTTCGCGCTCTATATTGCGCTGGCGCTGAACGTCGTTTTTTATCGCCAGGCGTTTAGCCTGCTACCGGTAAACAGCCTGCACAACGCGCTGGTCTTCCTGACCATGCCGTTCGTCGCTTTTGCGGTGATGGCCATTTGCCTGACGCTCGCCTCCGTTATTCGGCTTGAGAAAGTTCTCGTCACGCTATTTATTTTGCTGGGCGCCAGCGCGCAATATTTCATGATGAACTTCGGCATTATTGTCGACCGTTCCATGGTGACCAATATTTTTGATACCACGGCGGCAGAAAGCTATGCCCTGCTCTCCGGACAAATGATCGTCGTGCTGGGCTTTACCGCCCTGCTGTTTATTGCGCTGGCGTGGTGGATTAAAATTAAACCGGCAGCCAGCCTGTGGCGCGGTACTTTAATGCGCGTAGGCACCGTGCTGGTTTCAGCCCTGATTATCGTGCTGGTTGCCGGCCTGTTCTATAAGGATTACGCCTCGCTGTTCCGCAATAATAAAGAGCTGGTGAAATCACTGAACCCCTCAAACAGTATTGTGGCGCTCAACTCCTGGTATTTTCATCACGAGATGGACAATCTGCCGCTGGTAAAAATTGGCGAAGATGCGCAGCAAAAAGCGGCCATGAAAAACGGCCCGCGTAAAAATCTGACCATTATTGTTCTCGGGGAAACCTCGCGCGCCGCGGATTTCTCGCTGGGCGGTTACGATCGCGATACTAATCCGCGCTTAGCCAACGATAACGTGGTCTATTTCCCGAAAACGACCTCCTGCGGTACCGCCACCGCGGTTTCCGTGCCCTGCATGTTCTCCAATATGCCGCGCGCGCGTTACGATGAGTCTCTGGCGCACCATCAGGAGGGCCTGCTGGATATTATTCAGCGCGCGGGGATTCAGGTGCTGTGGAATGATAACGACGGTGGATGCAAAGGTGCCTGTGTCCGCGTGCCGCACCAGGATATGACCGCCATGAAGTTACCCGGCCAATGCATTGACGGCGAGTGCTATGACGAGGTGCTGTTCCACGATTTAGAAAAAACCATCGATAGCCTGCAGGGCGATGGCGTGATTGTGCTGCACACCATCGGCAGCCACGGCCCGACCTATTACAACCGTTACCCGCCGCAGTTCCGCCGCTTTACGCCAACCTGCGATACCAGCGAAATTCAGTCGTGTTCTCAGGAGCAGCTGAAAAATAGTTACGACAACACCATTCTGTACGTCGATTATATTGTGGATAAAGCGATTAAACTGTTACAGGCCAAACAGGATAAATTCACCACCAGCCTGGTTTATCTTTCCGACCACGGTGAGTCGTTGGGTGAAAATGGCGTTTATCTGCACGGTCTGCCGTATTCTATTGCGCCAGAAACGCAAAAACATGTGCCAATGCTGTTATGGTTATCCGATGATTACCAAAAACGTTACGGCGTAAATTACGCTTGCCTGCAACAACAGGCTAAAAAGAATGACTACTCGCAGGATAATCTGTTCTCAACCGTGCTGGGGATGACCGGCGTAGAGACCAGGGAATATCACGCAGCGGATGATATATTAGCCACCTGCAAATAGAGGCGAACGGATGAAAATATTAGTCGTTGAAGATGACACCCTATTGTTACAGGGGCTCATTCTGGCCATGCAGAGCGAAGGATACGCCTGCGACGGTGTCGCCACCGCGCATCAGGCCGCACTGAGCCTCGCCAACGGGCATTATAGCCTGGTGGTGCTGGACCTCGGTTTGCCGGATGAGGACGGGCTGCACTTCCTGCAGCGTATGCGCCAGGAAAAAATGAGCACCCCGGTACTGATCCTCACTGCCCGCGATACCCTGGAAGATCGCGTCAGCGGTCTGGACACCGGCGCCGACGACTATCTGGTCAAGCCGTTCGCGCTGGAAGAGCTGAACGCCCGCATCCGCGCGCTGCTGCGGCGGAACCTGAACCAGGGGGATAACGAGGTCACGGTGGAAAACCTGCGCCTGAACGTCACCCGCCGCCAGGTGTGGCTGGATGACCAGCTGCTTGACCTGACGCCAAAAGAGTACGCCCTGCTCTCGCGCCTGATGCTCAAAGCCGGTAGCCCGGTACACCGCGAGATCCTCTACAACGATATCTATAACTGGGATAACGAACCGGCAACCAACACGCTGGAAGTGCATATCCACAACCTGCGCGACAAAGTCGGCAAAGCCCGAATTCGCACGGTACGCGGGTTTGGCTATCAGCTGGTCAACACCCTTAAGGCAGAGTAACGCATGGCGCTTTTCTCCGTTCGTCAATGGCCGATGCGCCACCAGCTGCTGCTGGCGATTGGCCTGATTCTGGTGGTATTCCAGCTCATCAGCGTGTTCTGGCTCTGGCATGAGAGCAAAGAGCAGATCGAGCTGGAAGTGGCGATGCTGATGCATAACCATAATAACGTCAAACACATTCGCCACGAGGTACGGGAAGCGATCGCCAGCCTGCTGGTGCCAAGCCTGGTGATCATCGGCCTGGCGCTGTACCTGTGTCTACAGGCGGTTAAACGCATCACCCGCCCGCTGGCCGACCTGCAAAAAGAGCTGGATGCGCGTACGCCGGGAAATTTGCAGCCCATCTTTCTCCTGCAGACCACCGTGGAGGTTGAAGCCGTCACCCGCGCCATCAACCAGCTGGTCGAAAACCTGACGCAAACGCTGGATCGCGAACGTCTGTTCACCGCCGACGTGGCGCACGAACTACGCACGCCGCTGGCGGGGCTGAAGCTGCATCTGGAGCTGCTGGAGAAAACCCAGAAACTGAACCTTGCGCCGCTGATTCAGCGCTTAGATCAGATGACCGAAAGCGTGGCGCAGCTGCTGCTGCTGGCGCGCGTCGGCCAGTCGTTCTCGGCGGGAAGCTACCAGCAGGTTAACCTGCTGAGCGACGTGATTGAGCCGCTGAAAGGCGAGCTAGAGACGATGCTGGCGGCGCGGGAACAAACCCTCGCCGTTAACGAGCCGACGCCGACGGTGACGGTTTCCGGTGATGCCACGCTGCTGCGCCTGCTGGTAAGGAATCTGGTGGAAAACGCGCATCGCTATAGCCCGGCGTCATCGACCATCACGCTGTCTCTGGCGGTGGCAAATAAGCCGATGCTGATTGTGGAGGATGAAGGGCCTGGCATTGATGAGTCGAAGGTCGGCGAGCTTAGCCAGGCGTTTGTGCGCATGGACAGCCGCTACGGCGGTATTGGCCTGGGGCTGAGCATCGTCACGCGCATCGCTCAGCTGCATGAGGCGGCATTCTTCCTGCAAAACCGCGACGCCGCAGCCGGGACGCGAGCATGGGTCGAGTTTCAGCCAACGAAGCGCTAAGGCGCTTCAGAAGGTCAGCATCCAGTGGCTCAGGAAGCCGGCAACAATGGCAACGGAAATAAGTAAGGTCAACAGCTGCTGGAAATTCAGATTCGACATAATGCAACCCTCAATGATTTTACCGATAGTATCAGTTGAATTTATTAAGTGAACCTTAAGGCTGACCCACCGCGCGTGATGTCAGCCACATTTCCAGAGAAATGGCGGCGCTGCCGGGCAAAGCGACGCCAGGCAGCGCCGCCGCACACCGCCGACGGCAATCAGGAGGCGGCGATAAACAGCTCTCGCAGCTGATGCAGGCGGTCGCGAATTTCTGCCGCTTCTTCAAACTCAAGGTTCTGTGCGTGCTTCAGCATCTGCGCCTCCAGCGTTTGAATCTGCTGCTGAAGCGCCTTCGGCGTCAGCGCCTGAACGTCCGGCTCAACGATCGTCGCGGCGGAACGCGACTTGCCGCGGCCCTTCGCTCGGGTTTTCGCCAGCCCTTCGCCCATCGCCAGGATATCGACAACGTCTTTCACCAGCCCCTGCGGCACAATGCCGTGCTCTTCGTTGTAGCGCTCCTGCTTCTCGCGACGGCGCTCGGTTTCGCCAATGGCCTTCGCCATCGAGGGGGTAATCTTGTCGCCGTACAGAATCGCCTTGCCGTTGATGTTACGCGCGGCGCGGCCAATGGTCTGAATCAGCGAACGCTCGGAACGCAGGAAGCCCTCTTTATCGGCGTCGAGAATCGCCACCAGAGAGACTTCCGGCATGTCCAGACCTTCACGCAGTAAGTTGATGCCCACCAGCACGTCAAACTCGCCCAGACGTAAATCGCGGATGATCTCCATACGTTCCACGGTGTCGATGTCGGAGTGCAGGTAACGAACCCGCTCGCCGTGTTCTTCAAGGTATTCGGTCAGGTCTTCGGCCATCCGTTTGGTCAGGGTGGTGACCAGCACGCGTTCGTTGATCGCCGAGCGTTTGCGGATTTCCGACAGCAGGTCGTCGACCTGCGTCGACACCGGGCGCACTTCGATAATCGGATCGAGCAGCCCGGTTGGACGCACCACCTGATCGATCACTTCGCCGCCGGATTTCTCCAGCTCGTAGTTGCCCGGCGTTGCCGAAACGTAGATGGTCTGCGGCGCCAGCGCCTCAAACTCTTCAAACTTCAGCGGACGGTTGTCGAGCGCCGACGGCAGGCGGAAGCCGTACTCCACCAGCGTCTCTTTACGCGCCCGGTCGCCGCGGTACATGCCGCCGATTTGCGGAATGGTCACGTGCGATTCATCAATCACCAGCAGGCCATCGGCCGGCAGGTAGTCAAACAGCGTCGGCGGCGGCTCGCCCGGCCCGCGCCCGGAGAGGAAGCGCGAGTAGTTTTCAATGCCCGAGCAGTAGCCAAGCTCGTTCATCATTTCAAGATCGAACTGGGTACGCTGGCTCAGGCGCTGCTCTTCGAGCAGCTTATTGTTGGCCAGCAGCACCTTGCGGCGGTCCGCCAGCTCCTCTTTGATCTCTTCCATCGCCTGTACGATACGCTCGCGCGGGGTCACGTAGTGAGATTTGGGGTAGATGGTAAAGCGCTGGATGGTCGACTCAACGTGCCCGGTCAGCGGATCAAACAGCGAGAGACGCTCGACTTCTTCGTCGAACAGCTCGACGCGCAGGGCCAGGTCATCCGACTCTGCCGGGAAAATGTCGATCACCTCGCCGCGTACGCGGAAGGTGGCGCGCTGGAACGCCTGATCGTTACGGGTATACTGCAGCTCCGCCAGACGCCGCAGGATCGAACGCTGGTCGATAATCATGCCGACCGTCAGGTGCAGCATCATTTTCAGATAGAGATCCGGATCGCCCAGGCCGTAAATCGCGGATACCGAAGCCACCACCACCACGTCGCGGCGTTCGAGCAGCGCTTTGGTGGCCGACAGACGCATCTGCTCGATGTGTTCGTTCACCGAAGCATCTTTTTCGATAAAGGTGTCGGAGCTGGGAACATAGGCTTCCGGCTGGTAGTAATCGTAGTAGGAGACGAAATACTCCACCGCGTTTTCCGGGAAGAACGCCTTCATTTCGCCGTACAGCTGCGCGGCCAGCGTTTTATTCGGCGCCAGCACCATCGTCGGGCGCTGGAGGTCGGCAATCACGTTGGCCACGGTAAAGGTCTTCCCCGAGCCGGTTACGCCCAGCAGCGTCTGGTGCGCCAGGCCGTCCTCCAGCCCCTCTTTCAGGCGTGAAATAGCAACCGGCTGATCGCCGGAAGGACTGAACGCGGAATGTAACTTAAAGGGTTTACTCATGGGCAACGCTACCTGATAACGGATGGGCCGGGCTGGAGATTAATTCTACTCGTCGTCTGGCGAATTGCCAATAAAAAATACTGGATATAAAAACAGTAATGCACTATCGTCGTTCGGGTAAATCACGCTGCGCTAAGCGCAATAGGCGGAAATTTATCCTCTGACGACATAAAACACCAGCGGTACCGGGTTATCCCCAGAACTTTTTCTCTTTTAACATTTGTCAATATCGGTCATGAAAGTTTTATGGCAATCCCCAGCACTTTTTATGACGCCATTGCTTTTATTTATCTTACTGATTATTAAAGGAAAGACAGAAAAGCCGCCTTTCGCATCAATTCAGGCGCAGGCCGCATGTTCTCTCGTTTACCGCTAGTTTTCTAACTCTAATACACAGGGTTATCCACAGGAATAGTGGATAACTGCCGCTAGCCCCTATCCCCCGCCACCCGGCGGTTTGCGCAACTTCGTGTCAACGTCAGGACAAAAAAATATTTTCTCTCCAATTTTGATATGCATCAGCGAAAAAGCGCGCCCGTTTTATCCATAACAGCGCGCGTTTCCCTTACGTTTTCTGCGGCTTAGCGCTTACGAATGAAGACAGACGATGACGCAAAAATCAGCGTGAGGCAGAGAGATTTAGAGCACGCTCAGATCGAGATAGCCGCCAAGCGGCTGCGCGTCGACCGCCTCACCGAGCCACGGAATTTCGCCCAGGCAAGGCGCTGGCAGCATTCGCTGGAGGGTGCTGAGATACTCGGCGTGACGGCGACCCGGCGGCGTCACGTCATTGGCAATCCAGCCCGCCAGACGCAGCCCGGCCTGCTGTACCGCCTGAGCGGTTAACACAGCGTGATTGATGCAGCCAAGCTTCACGCCCACCACCAGAATCACCGGCAGCTGCTCGTCGCGGACCCAGTCGGCAAGCGTCAGCGTGGGCGACAGCGGCGTAAACCAGCCGCCCGCCCCCTCCACCAGCACCCAGTCCGCCTGCTCCTCCAGGGCGCGCAGCCCGGCAGACAGGACGCTGGCCTCAATGGGCCGCCGTTCGTCGGCGCTAACGATATGCGGCGAGGTGGGTTCGGCAAAGGTGTACGGATTCACCTCTTCATAGCGCAGCGGCAGCACGCTATTGCGCTGTAGCGCCAGCGCGTCGCTGTTGCGCAACCCTTCGTCGGTCATTTCGCTGCCCGACGCCACCGGCTTGTAGCCCGCGGTGCGTCTGCCAAGCAGGCGAGCGGCCTGCAGCAGCGCGATGCTGGCGACGGTTTTCCCCACTTCCGTATCGGTTCCGGTTACATAAAAACGTTCAGTCACGTGTGATGATTCCTGTGAAAAGATGGTAGGTCAGCGGGTAGGTACCCGCCTGCAACGGCCACGCCAGCTGTAGCTGCTGGAGCCTGCCGCGCGTGAGCGGCTGGCGGCTGCGCCCCTGATGCAGGTGCGTCGCGCCGATGCCCTTCAGCGAGCGCATGGCGCTTAACGCGTCGGGAAAAGGCAAGGTGATGGTGGTGGCCGCGCCATGCCCGGCATACGCCGCCAGCGCCTCGCGCAGCGTCGGCTCGGGCAGGAAACGGTTGGCGTGCGGGTGGCTGTCAATCGCCTGCCAGGCCTGATTCAGCTCCGGCAACGATCCCGCCGTCAGCGTGGTAAACGCCAGCGTGCCGCCGGGGGCGAGCTGCCGATAAAGCCCCGCCAGCGCCGCCTGCAGATCGCTGCACCACTGAATCGCCAGATTGCTCCACACCAGATCGAAGCCGCCGCCGCTCAGAGGAATGGCTTCGATATCCGCCAGCAGGTAGTCATCCGCCACCTGCTGTACACGCGCCTGTTGCAGCATTTCCGCGCTGAGATCCAGCGCCGTAACGTGACTGCCCCGTTCGCGCCAGTAGCGGCTGTAGCTGCCCGGTCCGCACCCGGCGTCCAGCACGCGGGAAAACGCCCGCGCCGGCAGCTGGGACAGCAGCTGCGCGGCGCTGAGGCGCTGTAACGCATCGTGTTGTTGATACGACGCGGCCGCGCGGCCAAAGGCCGCCGCGACCGCCTGTTTATCCACGCTCGCCATGCAATACCTCCAGCAACTGCACAATATCCTGCGCGTCATGCGCGGCGGTCAGCGTCAGGCGCAAACGCGCGCTACCCACAGGTACCGTCGGCGGACGAATAGCCGTCGCCCAGCAGCCCCGCTCGCGCAGGCGCTCAGCCAGCCGTAGCGTGTGCCCGTTATCACCCACAATCAGCGGCTGGATGGCGCTCTGCGAATCGGTCAGCGCATAGGCCAGCCCGCGCGCGCCGCGGCGGAAATCAGCGATATGCTGCGCCAGTTTCTCCCGCCGCTGCTGGCCGTCATCGCTGCGGATCACCGCCAGCGCCGCCTGCAGCGCCTGCGCCTGGGCGGGCGGCATGGCGGTGCTGTAAATCAGATGGCGGGCGAACTGGACGAAGTAGTCAGCCACCGCCTGGCTGCACAATACCGCCGCCCCGCTCAGGCCAAAGGCTTTGCCGAAGGTGACAACCAGCAGCTCCGGCTTCACGCCTTGCTGATAACAGCTGCCGCGGCCGTTTTCGCCCACCACGCCGATGCCGTGCGCGTCGTCGACCATCAGCCATGCCCCGGCGTGACGCGCCTCGGCGGCCACCTCGGCCAGCGGCGCACCATCGCCATCCATGCTGAACACCCCTTCCGTCACCACCAGCTGTTGCCCGGCGACAGGTGCCGCCAGTAGCCGGGCCAGATGCTGGCTGTCGTTATGCTGAAAACGCCGCAGCTGCGCGGGGCTTAGACTTGCCGCTTCCAGCAGCGAGGCGTGGCTCAGACGATCGGCGACGATGCGGTCCTCGCGGGCGGCCAGCGCCGCAATCACCGCCTGATTGGCGGCAAAGCCGGAGATAAACAGCAGCGCACGGTCGTAGCCCAGCCAGTCAGCCAGCTGTTCCTCCAGCCGCTGATGCGCCTGATGGTAGCCGGTGACGTGGCCGGAGCCGCCGCTGCCAACGCCGTAGCGTTCGGCGCCATCCTGCCAGGCGCGAATCACCTGCGGATGCTGGCTGAGCCCCAGATAGTCATTGCTGGAAAAATTGCGGTAGCGACGCTCACCGCACGTCAGCCAGCGCCCCGCGCCCTGCGCCAGCGGCTGGCGCTGACGAAAAGCCTGCGCCTCGCGGCGTTCGGCAACGGCGTGGTCTATTCGCTGCTGCCAGCTCATACCGCCGCCGCGTTGTAGTAATCCTCAGTGTCCGGCGTCATCAGCACCTGCTCCAGGCGCTGCTGCTGCTCGTTGTCTCCGGCGGTGACCGTGGTCTGCTGCGGGTTCAGCCCCAGCTTACGGAACAGCTGTAAATCTTTGTCCTCTTCCGGGTTCGGCGTGGTGAGTAGCTTGCAACCGTAGAAAATGGAGTTGGCCCCGGCCATAAAGCACATCGCCTGCGTCTGCTCGTTCATCTGCTCGCGACCAGCTGAAAGGCGCACGTGCGAGGTCGGCATCATGATGCGCGCTACGGCAATCGTGCGAATAAAATCAAAGGCATCCACGTCTTCGTTATCGGCCAGCGGCGTACCTTTGACCTTCACCAGCATGTTGATCGGCACGCTTTCCGGCGGGGTCGGCAGATTGGCTAGCTGCAGCAGCAGGCCCGCGCGGTCGGTCACCGTTTCCCCCAGTCCGACGATCCCGCCCGAGCACACTTTAATGCCGGCGTCGCGTACTTTATCCAGCGTGTCCAGGCGCTCCTGGTAGCTACGGGTGGTAATGATGTTGCCGTAGAATTCCGGCGAGGTATCGAGGTTGTGGTTGTAGTAGTCCAGCCCCGCTGACGCCAGACGCGCGGCCTGGCTGTCGGAGAGCGTGCCCAGCGTCATACAGGCTTCCAGCCCCATCTCTTTGACGCCCTGCACCATTTGCTCAAGGTACGGCATATCGCGCTCGTGCGGGTTTTTCCACGCCGCCCCCATGCAGAAGCGCGTTGAGCCTGCGAGCTTCGCTTTGCGGGCGGAATCCAGCACCTGCTCCACTTCCATCAGGCGCTCGCTCTCCAGCCCGGTTTTGTAGCGTGAACTCTGCGGGCAGTATTTACAGTCTTCCGGGCAGGCGCCGGTTTTAATCGACAGCAGCGTACTGACCTGCACCTGCTGAGGATCGAAATGTTGACGATGAACCTGCTGCGCTTCAAACAGCAGCTCCAGCAGGGGTTTTTCGAAAAGTTCGGTGACCTGCGACATTGTCCAGCGTAAAGGGTGAGCCATTGGCTTCTCCGGGGGTTTTGTTAATTTTCGGTTCGGTTTATACTTGTAAACCTAAAACTTTTCAAAATGGTTTACAAGTCGATTATGACAACGGACGATCTCGCCTTCGATAGCCGCCATATCTGGCATCCCTACACTTCCATGACCGCCCCGCTGCCGGTGTATCCGGTGGTTTCCGCCGCAGGCTGCGAGCTGCAGCTTGCCAACGGCGAGCGTCTGGTGGACGGCATGTCCTCCTGGTGGGCGGCGATCCACGGCTACAATCACCCGCGGCTGAACGCGGCGATGAAAGCGCAGATTGACCAGATGTCGCACGTGATGTTTGGCGGTATCACCCATCCGGCTGCGGTGGCGCTGTGCCGCAAGCTGGTGGCGATGACCCCGGCGCCGCTGGAGTGCGTTTTCCTGGCCGATTCCGGCTCGGTGGCGGTAGAAGTGGCGATGAAGATGGCACTGCAGTACTGGCAGGCAAAGGGCGAGCCGCGTCGGCGTTTCCTCACCTTCCGCAACGGCTACCACGGAGACACCTTCGGCGCGATGTCGGTGTGCGACCCGGACAACTCGATGCACAGCCTGTGGCAGGGCTATCTGCCGGAGAACCTGTTCGCGCCCGCGCCGCACAGCCGCTTTGACGGCGAATTTGACGAGTACGATATGGTGGCGTTTGCCCGCCTGATGGCCGCGCATCGTCATGAGATTGCGGCGGTGATCCTCGAACCTGTCGTCCAGGGCGCGGGGGGCATGCGGATGTATCATCCGGAGTGGCTCAAGCGCATCCGCAAAATGTGCGATCGCGAGGGGATTCTGCTGATTGCCGACGAGATTGCCACCGGCTTTGGCCGCACCGGCAAGCTGTTCGCCTGCGAACACGCGGAAATCAGCCCCGACATTCTGTGCCTTGGCAAGGCGCTGACCGGCGGCACCATGACGCTGTCGGCCACCCTCACCACCCGTGAAGTGGCGGAAACCATCAGCAACGGCGAGGCGGGCTGTTTTATGCACGGGCCGACGTTTATGGGCAACCCGCTGGCCTGCGCGGTGGCGACGGAAAGTCTGGCGCTGCTGGAAAGCGGCGAGTGGCAAACACAGGTGGCGGCCATCGAACGGCAGCTGAAGCGCGAGCTGGCCCCCGCCGCCGATGCGCCGCTGGTTGCCGATGTGCGCGTGCTGGGCGCGATTGGCGTGGTGGAAACGCGCTATCCGGTCAACATGGCGCAGCTACAGCGCTTCTTTGTCGAGCAAGGGGTCTGGATCCGGCCGTTTGGCCGCCTGATCTACCTGATGCCGCCCTACCTCATCACCCCGCAGCAGCTCACGCGCCTGACCCGCGCGGTGTGCCTCGCGGTTGAACAGGAAACATTTTTTATCCAATAAGCAGCGGTAATCTGCGGCGGTAACCGCTACACTCCTTTGTTAATCAGTGGATTAACAAAGGAGGCAGTTGATGAAATTAGTCAGCCACGATCTGCGTGACGGCGAGAAGCTCCCCCCGTCACAGGTTTTCAACGGTATGGGTTACGAGGGCGGCAATACCTCCCCGCATCTGGCATGGGATGACGTTCCCGCCGGAACCAAAAGCTTTGTCGTGACCTGCTACGACCCGGATGCGCCAACCGGCTCCGGCTGGTGGCACTGGATTGTCGCCAACATTCCGGCCGACGTCCGCGAACTGCCTACCGGCGCGGGCTCCGGTCTGGTCGGCCTGCCGGCAAGCACGCTGCAAACCCGCACCGACTTCGGCAAAGCGGGCTACGGCGGCGCGGCGCCGCCAAAAGGTGAAACTCACCGCTATATCTTTACCGTACACGCGCTGGACGTCGATAAGATCGACGTTGATGAAGGCGCCAGCGGGGCGATGGTCGGCTTTAACGTGCATTTCCACAGCCTCGGCAGCGCGAGCATTACCGCCCTGTTCAGCTAATCCTCCGCCGTACGTATTACGCCCCGCAGGGAAACCTCGCGGGGCTTTTTATTGCAATGTAATTTTCTAACGAAAAAACGGCGGACAGGAAAAGCGGAAAGGTGAAGCGAGGGGCATGTAAAAATACCTTGTGAATAAGGTCACAATTTGAAAACAAACACGCCAACATAAAAAGTGATTTTAATCACAAAAAATGGCGAGAGAAGCGCGATATTTTAACGTTGTAGCAGAGTTACAGCTCTTTTATGTGATCACGATCACCAAAACACCCCATCAAGCCCGGTAGGTATAGTGATCACCATCACAAATACCCCTCGGGGTACGCGAGACGAAAACGGCGTGATAGAGTCGATTTTGCATACAGAACGACTGGCTGGTTTTTGGCGAAACCAGCACGACTATTACGCGCGCAGCCTCTGACGCGCACCACGAGGGGTGTTTTTATGTTATCACCAGATATCAAGGTCAAGGTACAGAATTTTGGCCGTTTCCTCAGCAATATGGTCATGCCCAATATTGGCGCATTCATTGCCTGGGGTTTAATTACCGCACTGTTTATTCCCACCGGCTGGTTGCCGAATGAGACGCTGGCCAAGCTGGTCGGCCCAATGATCACCTATCTGCTGCCGCTGCTGATCGGCTACACCGGCGGCCGTCTGGTCGGCGGCGAGCGCGGCGGCGTGGTGGGGGCCATCACCACCATGGGGGTGATTGTCGGCGCCGATATGCCGATGTTTATGGGCGCGATGATCGCCGGTCCGCTCGGCGGCTGGGCGATTAAGCGCTTCGACCGGTGGGTCGACGGCAAAATCAAAAGCGGCTTTGAGATGCTGGTCAACAACTTCTCTGCCGGGATTATCGGCATGCTGCTGGCGATGCTCTCCTTCCTGGCTATCGGCCCGATGGTTGAACTGCTGTCGAAAGCGCTGGCGACCGGCGTTAACGTGATGGTGCAGAACAACCTGCTGCCGCTGACCTCTATCTTTGTCGAACCGGCAAAAATCCTGTTCCTTAATAACGCCATCAACCACGGTATCTTCTCGCCGCTCGGCATTCAGCAGGCCACGGAAACCGGCAAGTCTATCTTCTTCCTGATTGAAGCTAACCCGGGCCCGGGCCTCGGCATCCTGCTGGCGTACATGTTCTTTGGCAAAGGCAGCGCCAGGCAGTCTGCGGGCGGCGCGGCGATTATTCACTTCTTCGGCGGCATTCACGAAATCTACTTCCCGTACGTGCTGATGAACCCGCGCCTGATTCTGGCGGTGATCCTCGGCGGGATGACCGGCGTCTTTACCCTGACCCTGTTTAACGCAGGCCTGGTGTCACCGGCGTCGCCGGGTTCTATCTTTGCCGTGCTGCTGATGACGCCGAAAGCGTCGCTGATTGGCGTCGTGCTGTCGATTCTCGCCTCAACGCTGGTCTCCTTCCTCACCGCGTCGATGCTGCTGAAACGCGTTCGCGTGGGTGATGAAGAGAGCAACGGCCTGGCGGAAGCCACCCGTCGGATGCAGAGCCTGAAGCAGCAGTCCAAATCAGGCGCGAAGCCGTCCGGCGAGCAGCCGCAGCCGGCACCGGCGCTGGATCTGGCGAAAGATCTGCACCACGTGCGTAACATCATCGTCGCCTGCGACGCCGGAATGGGCTCCAGCGCCCTCGGCGCGGGCGTTCTGCGTAAAAAGGTGAAAGATGCCGGTCTCAGCCATATTTCGGTGACCAACTGCGCCATCAACAGCCTGCCGGACAATGTGGACCTGGTGATTACCCATCAGGATCTCACCGAACGCGCCATGCGCTTTGCGCCGCAGGCGATGCATATGTCGCTGAGCAACTTCCTCGATAGCGGCCTGTACACCGACTTAACCACCCGTCTGCTAGCGGCAAAACTGCCGCCCGCGGCGAACGACAGCCGCCTGATTAACCAGACGATTATCGCCGCCAACGACGACGCGTACGCCGCAGGCGAACGCGAGGAGAACCTGTTCAAGCTCAGCGCCGATAATATTTTCCTCAACTTAACCGCCGATAATAAAGAGCAGGCCATTCGCTTTGCCGGTGAAAAGCTGGTCTCCGGCGGCTACGTCGAGCCGGATTACGTTGACGCCATGCTGGCGCGTGAAGCGCTGACCACCACTTACCTTGGAGAATCCATCGCCGTTCCTCACGGCACCGTAGAAGCCAAAGACCGCGTGCTGCGCACCGGGATTGTCATTTGCCAGTACCCGGAAGGGGTCCGTTTCGGCGATGAGCCGGACGACGTTGCCCGACTGGTGATCGGCATTGCCGCCCGCAACAACGAGCACGTGCAGGTTATCGCCCGCCTGGCCAACGCGCTGGATGATAAGGACGTGATTGAACGTCTGACGCAGACCACCAGCGTGCAGGAGATTTTGCAGCTCCTGTCCGGCGAACAAGCAGCCTAAGGTGATGGGGGCGCTGCCCCCTGATACGGAAAAATTTTTCGAGGAAATAAGCGAATGAAAGCAATTCATTTTGGCGCAGGGAATATTGGTCGCGGCTTTATTGGCAAACTGCTGGCGGACGCCCAGGCGGAGCTGACCTTTGCCGACGTTAACCAGCCGCTGGTCGATCAGCTGGCGCATCAGCAGCACTATCAGGTCAACGTGGTCGGCGAAAATGCTCACGTTGAGCAGGTCAATCGCGTCAGCGCTGTCTACAGCAACAGCCCGGACGCCATCGCGCAGATTGCGCAGGCCGATATCATTACCACCGCCGTTGGCCCGCAGGTGTTGAGCAAAATCGCCAGCACGCTGGCCGAGGGATTAATCGCCCGTCACGCGCGCGGTAACCACCAGCCGATGAACATCATCGCCTGTGAAAATATGGTGCGCGGCACCAGCCAGCTTAAGCAGCACGTGCTGCAAGCGATCCCCGCGGAGCTTCACGGCTGGGTAGAGGAGCACGTCGGGTTCGTCGATTCGGCGGTCGACCGTATCGTACCGCCGGGCACCGCGGCGAACGACGATCCGCTGGACGTTACCGTCGAGACCTTTAGCGAGTGGATTGTCGACCGCACCCAGTTTAAGGGTACGCTGCCGGACATCGCCGGGATGGAACCCACCAGCAATCTGATGGCCTATATTGAGCGTAAGCTGTTTACCCTCAATACCGGTCACGCGATTACCGCCTATCTCGGTCAGCTGGCGGGCTATCAGACTATCCGCGAGGCCATTCTCGACCCGGCCATCCGTGAAACGGTCAAAAAAGCCATGCAGGAGAGCGGCGCGGTGCTGATTCAGCGTTACGCCTTCGATCCGCAGCAGCATGCTGCCTATATCGATAAGATTCTGACCCGCTTTGAGAACCCTTATCTGCACGATGACGTGGAGCGCGTTGGCCGCCAGCCGCTGCGTAAACTGAGCGATAGCGATCGCTTAATCAAGCCGCTGCGCGGCACGCTGGAATACGGTCTGCCCAATGGCCATCTGATCATCGGCATCGCCGCCGCGCTGCACTATCGCAGCAGTCAGGATCCACAGGCGCAAGAAATGGCAAACCTGCTGGCGGAAAATGGGGTAACAAACACGGTCACTGCGGTTTGTGGCCTGCAGGACCAGCCAGCACTTGTCGCCCAGATCGTGAATGTGTATAACGCCATGCAACACAAAGAATGATGTAACACCCATAGCTGGGCGCGGCGGCCAACGACCGCCGCGCCCGATGAAGAAGGGTAAGATGAAATTGAATCTCCTGCGCAAACATGCGCAAGCAGCACCGGAAAACCAGCGTCCGAAGGAAACGGCTCCAGAGCAGCCACCAGTAGCGGAAAGCACAACCAGGATGATGGCCATGATGGACGACGCATACTTGACCCAAAATCAGGCGGCGGAAAATCGCATCCTGGAGCGGCTTAACGCCCGACAGACGCTGACGGGGTTTATTCAAACCGCCGTTGGATTACTGTCGGAAGCGGTTGACCAGCTGATTCTGCAAGCCTTCCGCAAAGACGATTACGCCGTGAAGTACGCGGTGGAACCGCTGCTGGAAGGCAGCGGCCCGCTGGCTAACCTGCCGGTTCGGCTGAAGCTGATTTACGCGCTGGGCGTGATTAGCCGCGATGAATATGAAGACGTCGAACTGCTACTGGCGCTGAACAACGAGCTGGCGCACGAGAACAAAATCTACAGCTTTACCGATGACGAAATTCTGGGGCCTATCAACATGCTGCACTGCATGACGGCGCTGCCGCCCCCGCCGACGCTGCATCTGCCGGAAGACGTGGTCGACGACGCCCTGAGAACCATGCAGGAGCAGCGCTACCAGCAGATGGTGCGTTCCACGCTGGTGCTCAGCATTACCGATTTAGTGACCAGCCTGGCGCACAAGAAAGCGTTTTAATGGGTGATACTCCACGGCGGATGGATAAGGCCATTGAATGGCACTCTCCTTCGCCATTCGTTCTGTCTTTCTTTCCGCTTGCATAAGTTGTCAAAAAAACAGGCGATTTTTTTGTCAGCACATCTTCCCGTTTCGCTCAACTTAGTATAAAAAGGCTGCTTTTACAGGATTCTCATTTCACTTAATTAGCCTGGAGCAACATGAACACTTTCTCGGTTTCTCGTCTGGCGCTGGCATTGGCTTTTGGCGTGACACTGACTGCTTGCAGCTCAACCCCAGCGGACCAGCAACCTTCTGACCAGACCGCGCCTGGTACCGCCTCCCGTCCGGTACTGTCGGCGGATGAAGCGCAGAACTTTACCGCCGCGCGTTATTTCTCGTCGTTAGATCCTAACGCTGCCGCCTGGTCTCCGTCTTCCATCGCCGTGCCGGCAAAAGCCGACTTCGTGGTTGGCCCGGCCGGTACGCAGGGCGTAACGCACACCAGCATTCAGGCCGCCGTGGATGCCGCTATCGCGCGTCACAGCAGCTCACGTCTGTATATCGCCGTGCTGCCGGGTGAGTATCAGGGCACCGTGTACGTTCCGGCCGCTCCGGGTAGCCTGACCATCTACGGTACCGGCGAGAAAGCGATTGACGTCAAAGTGGGCCTGGCGATTGATTCCGAAATCGATCCGGCAAGCTGGCGTAAACTGGTTAACCCAGGCGGCAAATACATGCCGGGCAAACCGGCGTGGTACATGTTCGATAGCTGCCAGAGCAAGCGCAGCGCCACCATCGGCGTGATGTGCTCCGCCGTCGTCTGGTCGCAGAACAATGGGTTACAGCTGCAAAATCTGACCATCGAAAACAACCTGGGCGACAGCGTTGACGCAGGCACTCACCAGGCGGTGGCTCTGCGCACCGATGGCGATAAAACCCAGCTGAACAACGTCAATATCCTGGGCCGTCAGAATACCTTCTTCGTGACCAACAGCGGCGTTGATAACCGTCTGCAAAACAACCGCCAGACCCGTACGCTGGTCAGCAACAGCTACCTCGAAGGCGATGTGGATATCGTGTCCGGTCGCGGCGCGGTGGTGTTCGACAACACCGACTTCCGCGTAGTGAATTCCCGTACGCAGCAGGAAGGCTACGTCTTCGCTCCGGCCACCCAGTCCAATATCTTCTACGGCTTCCTGGCGACCAACAGCCGCTTCACCGCCGCCGGTGACGGCGTGGCGCAGCTGGGCCGTTCGCTGGACGTGGACGGCAACACCAACGGTCAGGTAGTGATTCGCGATAGCGTGATTAACGAAGGCTTTAATTCCGCAAAACCGTGGGCCGACGCCGCCGTGTCTAAACGCCCGTTCAGCGGCAACACCGGCGCGCAGGACGAGAAAGGCCAGCTGAAACGCGATCTTAACGACCGCAACTTCAACCGCATGTGGGAATACAACAACCGCGGCGTGGGAAGTCACGTGGTGGCTGAGCCGAAGCAGTAACGCGTGATTAGATGTGAAAAAAGCCCATGATTCCATGGGCTTTTTTATCGCACAGGCCTGATAAATTTAGCGTCATCATGCCTGAGCGCGCAGGTTGCCGGATGGCGGCGTAAACGCCTTATCCGGCCTACTATTAATTAATGCGCGTTAACCACCACCCACATCGGGCCCTGGCCTACCGCGTAACGCCCTTTCTCCTGCAGCAGCCCCTGCTCACCGGCAATTTCATACACCGCGATATGGTGTGATTTCTGCCCGGCGGCAATCAGGTATTTACCGCTATGGTCGATGTTGAAGCCGCGCGGCTGGGTTTCCGTCGGCTGGAACCCTTCCAGCGACAGCACGCTGCCGTCTTCGGAGACGCTGAACACGGTGATCAGGCTGGAGGTGCGGTCACAGGCATACAGGTGACGCCCGTCCGGCGTAATGTGGATATCGGCCGCCCAACGGGTGTCGGTGAAATCGGCAGGCATCATATCCAGCGTCTGCACGCATTCAATCTTGCCGTGCGGGTCTTTCAGCTCCCACACATCAACCGAGCTGTTCAGTTCATTGACGCAGTAGCCGTACTGTGCATTCGGATGGAACACCATATGGCGCGGGCCAGCGCCTTCAACGGTGGTCACTTCCGCCGGGGTTTGCGCGGAGAGGAAACCGTCGTCGCTCAGGGTAAACAGGCAGATACGATCCTGCTTCAGCGCCGGTACCCACAGGGTGCGGTTATCCGGAGAGATGTTCGCCGAGTGGCAGCCGTCCAGGCCATCCGCCACCGTCACGGTATCACGCGGCAGGCCGTCCTGCAGGCGAATCACCGCCACGTTAGCCTGGTTGTAAGAGGCGCTGAAGATAAAGTTGCCTTTACGGTCGGTGGAAATATGCGTCGGGCTGCCCGGCAGCGGCGCTTCAGCTTCATAGGTCAGCGCGCCGTCGTCCGGCGCGATACGGTAGGCCAGCACGCGGAACTCAGGGCGCACGCCAACGTACAGATAACGTTTATCAGGGCTGATGACCATCGGCTGCACCTGACCCGGAACATCCACCACCTGTACCAGCTTCAGGCTGCCATCGTGGTTCAGCGACCAGACGTGGATCTGCTGGCTTTCCGGGCTGGCGGTATAAACGGTCTGTTTCATGAATACTCCTTTCTGAAAACACATAATATGCGGCTATTTATCACACCATTTTGCCGTACAGGTATCTCGGTGTACCATCCTGCACAGCGAATTTTCTCTTCAACTCGAGACAAGACTATGACTGCACGTGTGATTGCCCTGGATCTGGACGGAACGCTCCTGACGCCAAAGAAAACCCTACTCCCCTCTTCTCTGGAAGCGCTGAACCGCGCCCGCGAGGCAGGTTACCAATTAATGATCGTCACCGGTCGTCATCACGTTGCCATTCATCCTTTTTATCAGGCACTGGCGCTGGATACACCTGCAATTTGTTGTAATGGCACCTACTTGTATGATTATCAAGCGAAAAAAGTACTGGATGCCGATCCGATGCCGGTCGAAAAGGCCCAGCAGCTGATTTCCCTGCTGGATGAGCACCAGGTTCACGGCCTGATGTACGTCGACGATACCATGATGTATCAGCACCCCACCGGCCACGTCATTCGCACCAGCAACTGGGCGCAGAGCCTGCCGGAAGCCCAGCGTCCGTCCTTTACCCAGGTGGATTCGCTGGCGCAGGCGGCGCGTGAGGTTAACAACGTGTGGAAATTCGCCCTGACCGATGAAGACGGCGAGAAGCTGCAAAACTTTGCGAAACACGTTGAGCAGACGCTGCAGCTTGAGTGCGAATGGTCGTGGCACGATCAGGTCGATATCGCGCGCCAGGGCAACAGCAAAGGCAAACGCCTGACGCAGTTCATCACCGCGCAGGGCTGGTCCATGCAGGACGTGGTCGCGTTTGGCGATAACTTCAACGATATCAGCATGCTGGAAGCGGCCGGGACCGGCGTGGCGATGGGGAATGCGGATGATGCGGTGAAAGCGCGCGCCAACGTGGTGATCGGCGATAACACCACCGATGCCATCGCCGAATTTATCTATACCCGCCTGCTGTAATCAGGCGGTAATCGATACGCTCTTAATCTGCGCAAACAGCCACTGTCCTGGCTTCACCGCCAGGTCATCGCGCGCCCACGGGCTGATACGCGCCCACAGCGTGCGGCCGCTGACCTCTAGCTGCACTTCAACCTGGCCGTTATCGTCGTAGCACTGGAGCACTTTGGCGTGCAGCACGTTACGGATGCTGGAGTGCTGCGGCGGCTGGAGCACCAGCGAGACGTCGGTAGCCTGAATGCGCACGCGCACCGCGCTTTGTAGCGGCTTATCCAGTTTGTTAACCCACAGATGCTGGTCGCCCAGCGCCAGCGCGGTCATCGCATAGTGTGGGTGGTGTTCCAGCAGCGTCACGCGCAGAATGCTGCTCTGCTGATCCTGCGGCAGCCACGGGTGCATCACGCTGCTGCCCCACACCTCTTCCAGATTGCCGAACGCTTTCACCTGCCCGCCTTCCAGCACCAGTACTTTATCGGCCAGATGCAGGATCTCATCCAGCGAGTGGCTGACGTAGAGCATAGGAATGTTAATTTCGCGCGCCAGGCGCTGAAGATACGGCAGCAGTTCGCGCTTGCGCGGGATATCCAGCGACGCCAGCGGCTCGTCGAGCAGCAGCAGCTCCGGCGCGGTCAGCAGCGCGCGACCGATCGCCACCCGCTGTTTTTCACCGCCGGACAGGCTACCCGGCAGACGGTCGAGCAGCGGTTCAATGCCGAGCAGCGACACCAGCTTGTCAAACTGATCGGCCATACTTTTCGCCATACCATAGCGCAGGTTGCCGCGCACCTTATAATGCGGGAACAGACGCGCGTCCTGGAACACATAGCCGATGCGGCGATTCTCCGGCGCCAGGCAGATCCCCTGCTCGACGTCGTTCAGCACGCGGCCGTTGAGCACAATGCGCCCCTGCTGCGGTTTAGTTAGCCCGCTGATGGCGTTAATCAGCGAGGTTTTGCCCGCCCCTGAAACACCGAATACGGCGGTGATCCCGGAGGCCGGCAGCGATTCATTGATTTCCAGACAGTGCGTGCCCAGCGTCTGGCTAAAGTTCAGTTCCAGCATGGTTTACGCTCCCATCCTGCGGCGGCTAACGCCCGCCAGCCATTCGGAAATCATCAGCGAAATCAGCGCCAGAACGATAGAGATCAGGCACAGACGCGCCGCGGCGCTTTCGCCGCCGGGAGTCTGAATCAGGGTGTACATCGCCGACGGAATGGTGCGGGTTTCGCCGGGAATATTGGAGACAAAGGTAATGGTCGCGCCGAACTCGCCGAGCGAACGGGCAAACGCCAGCACGGTGCCGACGATAATTCCCGGCAGCATCAGCGGCAGCGTAATGGTGCAGAACACCCGCCAGCGCCCTGCGCCAAGGGTTCGCGCCGCCTGCTCGAGCTTGATGTCGACGCCTTCCAGCGCCAGGCGAATCGCCCTGACCATTAGCGGGAACGACATCACCGCCGCGGCAATCACCGCCCCGCGCCAGCTAAAGGCGAAAGTCAGCCCAAACCAGTCGTACAGCCAGCTGCCGATAAAACCACGACGGCCCATCGCCACCAGCAGTAAATAGCCCACTACCACCGGCGGGAGCACCAGCGGCAGGTGGATAAGGCCATCCAGCAGCGCCTTTCCGGGGAAATTGCGGCGCACCAGCAGCCAGGCAAAAAAGATCCCAAACGGCAAACTCAACAGGACGGCCAGGGAAGAGACTTTCAGGCTTAGCAGTACCGCCTGCCATTCGGGATCGGTCAATATCATTAGTGAGTCGTAAATCCGTAACGTTTAAAGATTTCCGCCGCCTGCGGCCCTTTCAGGTAATCATAGAATGCCGAGACGGTTGCGTTTTTGTGGCCATCAGTAATGGCAATCGGGTATTCCACCTTCTGATGCGAATCTTCCGGGAAGGTGCCCACGACTTTAACACCTTTGCTGGCAACCGCGTCAGAACCGTACACGATACCCAGCGGCGCTTCGTTGCGTTCAACCAGCGCCAGCGCGCCGCGCACGTCTTCCGCCGGGGCCAGTTTCGGCGCCAGGGTTTCCCATGCGCCCAGCTTCTGCAGCGCTTCTTTCGCATAGATGCCCGCCGGTACGTGGTCCGGGTCGCCTACCGCCAGACGGCCGCCCTTCAGCAGGCTGGTCCAGTTAGTTTTCGCATCCACGGTGATGTCGCCCTGTTCGCTGGCCTTCGGCGCAACCACGACCAGGCTGTTACCCAGCAGCGTTTCACGGGTGGCGGTGTCGATGGCTTTTTTATCTACCGCGTAGTCCATCCATTTCTGGTCAGCGGAGATAAACAGATCCGCCGGCGCACCGGCTTCAATCTGGCGAGCCAGCGTAGAAGAAGAGGCAAATGAGGAGACAACATCAACGTTCTTTTCTTTTTTATACGCTTTCGCAATATCCTGCATCGCATTAGTCAGCGACGCCGCGGCAAAAACGGTAATTTTCGCGTCCTGCGCCAGCGCGTGACCCGCAACGGAGAGGGTTAAGGTCGCCCCTGCAAATAAACGTAACCATGTACCTGTCATTTAAAACTCCTGTGCCAAACGTTATATACACAAAGATATAGCGAGGATTATAGGGGTTTTCTGAAATTAATGCATCATGGATACATGAATGATTGTCGTGTTTACAAGATATTATCGGCAGAAGTGCCGGAAACTTAATAGCAAAACGCCCGGAGAGCCCGGGCGTTTCTGAGGAAATCAGTGGTTTTGCTGGCTGCTGTCTTTGTGACCGACGCCGGAGAAGATGTTGAACACTTCACCCAGACCGTAAATCAACCCCAGGATGATAGCCATCACTACGGGTACCATGATTACGGCAAATACCAGACTTTTCAACAACTCTAACATGGTTTACTCCATACAATGTGATGTTGCTATTGTAACCGGATATCGCAGAAATACACTCCCTTTTGTGCGGTGTGCTTTGCGCTTGCTAACATTTGGGTCAAAATACCCTTTTATTTGCCAGGATACTCTTATGCAGGCTGAAATCCTTCTTACCCTCAAGCTCCAGCAGCGCCTGTTCGCCGATCCGCGACGCATCTCGCTCCTCAAACAGATAGCACAAACTGGCTCCATCAGCCAGGGGGCTAAAAATGCGGGCATCAGCTATAAGAGCGCATGGGATGCGATTAACGAGATGAATCAGCTGAGCGAACAGTCGCTGGTTGATCGCGCCACCGGCGGTAAAGGCGGCGGCGGCGCGGTAGTGACCCGCTACGGCCAGCGCCTGATTCAGCTTTACGATCTGCTGGCGCAGATCCAGCAAAAAGCCTTCGACGTTCTCAGCGACGACGACGCGCTGCCGCTCGACAGCCTGCTGGCCGCCATCTCCCGCTTCTCGCTGCAAACCAGCGCCCGAAACCAATGGTTTGGTACGGTAACCCGCCGCGACCACCAGCAGGTGCAACAGCACGTCGACATTCTGTTGGCCGACGGCACGACCCGGCTGAAGGTGGCGATTACCGCACAAAGCGGCGAGCGCCTGGGTCTGGATGAAGGCAAAGAAGTGCTGGTGCTGCTGAAAGCGCCGTGGGTAAACGTCACTCCAGACCCGGCGGTAGCCGCCGAGGCCGACAATCAGCTCGCCTGCCGCATCAGCCACATCCAGCGCGGCGCGGAGCAGTGCGAGGTCCTGATGGCGCTGCCGGACGGGCAAACCCTGTGCGCCACCCTGCCGCTGCACGAGGCGCAGACGCTGGAGGAAGGTGCTGACGTCACAGCATACTTTAACGCCGATCGCATCATTCTTGCCACGTTGTGCTGATGGCATTGACATTGCGCTGAGGAAGACGTATCCCTGATGCATATTGCTGCAAAAAACGGGATACCACATGTCATCATTGCAAATTTCGCAAGGCACGTTTCGTCTTAGCGATACTAAAACGTTAAACATTGCGCAGCTGGCGCTGCGCGCTGGCGAAAGCTGGGCTTTCGTGGGCAGCAACGGCAGCGGGAAATCCGCGCTGGCCCGCGCGCTGGCGGGCGAACTGCCACTGCTTACCGGCCGCCGCGATAGCCAGTTCACCCGCATTACCCGTCTCTCCTTCGAGCAGCTGCAGAAGCTGGTCAGCGATGAGTGGCAGCGCAATAACACCGATATGCTCAGCCCCGACGAAGACGATACCGGGCGCACCGCCGCGCAGATTATTCAGGATGAAGTCAAAGACGCCGCGCTGTGCGCACGGCTCGCCGGGCAGTTTGGCATCAGCCACCTGCTGGACCGACGCTTCAAATACCTGTCGACCGGCGAAACCCGTAAAACCCTGCTCTGCCAGGCGCTGATGGCGCAGCCGGATCTGCTGATCCTCGACGAACCCTTTGACGGCCTCGACGTCGCCTCGCGCCGCCAGCTGGCCGATCATCTGGCGACGCTGCACGAGGCGGGCTACACGCTGGTGCTGGTGCTCAACCGCTTTGATGATATCCCGGACTTTGTGCCGTTTGCCGGCGTGCTGGCTGACTGTACGCTGACCGAAGTCGGCGAGAAAAAAACGCTGCTGGAGCAAACGCTTATCGCCCAGCTGGCGCACAGCGAGAAGCTCTCCGGCATGACGCTTCCCGAGCCGGACTCCCCTTCCGCCCGCCTCTCTCTGCCCGATGACCAGCCGCGTATCGTGCTGCGCGACGGCGTGGTGTCGTATAATGACAGGCCGATTATTAACCACCTCAGCTGGACGGTAGCGCCGGGAGAACACTGGCAAATCGTCGGCCCCAACGGCGCCGGTAAATCAACGCTGCTGAGCCTGGTCACCGGCGATCATCCGCAGGGCTACAGCAACGATCTGACGCTGTTTGGCCGCCGCCGCGGCAGCGGCGAAACCATCTGGGATATCAAAAAACACATCGGCTACGTCAGCAGCAGCCTGCACCTGGACTACCGCGTCAGCACCACGCTGCGCAACGTAGTGCTCTCCGGCTATTTCGATTCGATAGGCATTTATCAGGCAGTCTCCGACAAGCAGCGCAAGCTGGTCGACGAATGGCTGGCGATCCTCGGGATGGACGCCCGCACCGCCGACGCCCCGTTCCATAGCCTCTCCTGGGGCCAGCAGCGGCTGGCGCTGATCGTCCGCGCGCTGGTGAAACACCCGACGCTGCTGATCCTCGACGAGCCGTTACAAGGGCTGGATCCGCTTAACCGCCAGGTGGTACGCCGGTTTATCGACGTGCTGATTGGCGAGGGCAAAACGCAGCTGCTGTTTGTCTCGCACCACGCGGAAGATGCGCCTGAATGCATCACCCACCGCCTGGAGTTTGTCGCCGACGGCGATGGCTATCGTTACGAAATTGGCCCACGTTGATTTTCCCCTAACGCTCGGCCAGGCTTCCCCCTTCATCGCCCGGCCGAGCGTTAGCCACGCCGGGTAAACCCATCTATTTTCAGATTTCTGCCTTAAAATCAGTCTATTAAATTGATTATTAATACATTTATTCAGTTTTCTTTTCTTGTGTAAACGATTCCACTAATTTAGCCCATGTCACACTTTTGCCCATTCTGTTATGATAAGGTTATTCCATGCCATAAGCTTAACGGAGCTAAAAATGAAAGTATTGGTTACAGGTGGTAGCGGTTACATAGGGAGCCACACATGCGTACAGCTGCTGCAGCAGGGTCACGACGTCGTTATTCTCGACAATCTGTGCAACAGCAAGCGTAGCGTCCTGCCGGTTATTGCCCGCCTGGGCGGTAAAGAAGCCACCTTCGTCGAAGGCGATATCCGTAACGAAGCGCTGATGACCGAGATCCTGCGCGATCGCGCCATTGACGCGGTGATCCACTTCGCAGGCCTGAAAGCCGTGGGCGAATCGGTACAGAAACCGCTGGAGTACTACGACAACAACGTCAACGGTACCCTGCGTCTGATTGCCGCCATGCGCGCCGCCAACGTCAAAAACTTCATCTTCAGCTCCTCGGCCACCGTCTACGGCGACCAGCCAAAAATCCCGTACGCGGAAAGTTTCCCGACCGGTACCCCGCAAAGCCCGTATGGCAAAAGCAAACTGATGGTTGAGCAGATCCTCACCGACCTGCAAAAAGCGCAGCCGGACTGGAGCATCGCGCTGCTGCGCTACTTCAACCCGGTTGGCGCGCATCAGTCTGGCGATATGGGCGAAGACCCGCAGGGTATTCCGAACAACCTGATGCCGTACATCGCACAGGTGGCGGTGGGCCGTCGCGAATCGCTGGCCATTTTCGGTAACGACTATCCGACGCCAGACGGCACCGGCGTGCGCGACTACATCCACGTGATGGACCTCGCCGACGGCCACGTTGCCGCCATGGAAAAGCTGGCCAACAAAGCCGGCGTACATATTTATAACCTCGGTGCCGGCGTCGGCAGCAGCGTGCTTGATGTGGTCAACGCGTTCAGCAAAGCCTGCGGCAAACCGATTAACTACCACTTCGCTCCGCGTCGTGACGGCGATCTCCCGGCCTACTGGGCCGATGCAAGCAAAGCCGACAAAGAGCTGAACTGGCACGTCACCCGTAACCTCGATGAAATGGCGCAGGACACCTGGAACTGGCAGTCCCGTCATCCTCAGGGATATCCCGATTAAGGATTCTGTAATGACGCAATTTAACCCCGTCGACCATCCGCATCGCCGTTTTAATCCATTAACCGGCCAGTGGATCCTTGTTTCACCGCATCGTGCAAAGCGCCCATGGCAAGGGGCGCAAGAGACACCGTCAAAACAGACGCTGCCCGCCCACGATCCGGATTGCTTTTTATGCCCGGGTAATACCCGGGTGACGGGCGATAAAAACCCCGACTACACCAGCACATACGTTTTTACCAACGACTTCGCGGCGTTGATGACCGATACCCCGGACGCGCCGGAAAGCGACGATCCGCTGATGCGCTGCCAGAGCGCGCGCGGCACCAGCCGCGTCATCTGCTTCTCGCCGGACCACAGCAAAACGCTGCCGGAGCTAAGCCTCGACGCGCTGCAATCGGTGGTCAAAACCTGGCAGGAACAGACCGCCGAGCTGGGCCAGCAGTATCCGTGGGTTCAGGTATTTGAAAACAAAGGCGCGGCGATGGGCTGCTCCAACCCGCACCCGCACGGCCAGGTATGGGCCAACAGCTTCCTGCCAAACGAAATCGAGCGTGAAGATCGCCTGATGCGCGAATACTACCGCGAGCAGGGTTCTGCCATGCTGGTTGACTACGTAAACCGCGAGCTGGCCGACGGCAGCCGTACGGTGGTGGAAACGGAGCACTGGCTGGCGGTGGTGCCATACTGGGCGGCCTGGCCGTTCGAAACGCTGCTGTTGCCGAAAGCGCACGTGCTGCGCATCACCGATTTAACCGATGCCCAGCGTGAAGACTTAGCGCTGGCGCTGAAAAAGCTGACCAGCCGTTACGACAACCTGTTCCAGTGCTCCTTCCCCTACTCGATGGGCTGGCACGGCGCGCCGTTCAACGGAGAAGACAACGCCCACTGGCAGCTGCACGCGCACTTCTATCCGCCGCTGCTGCGCTCGGCCACGGTGCGTAAATTTATGGTCGGGTACGAAATGCTGGCAGAGACCCAGCGTGACCTGACGGCAGAACAAGCGGCTGAGCGCCTGCGCGCGGTCAGCGACATCCACTTTCGCGAGTCCGGAGAATAACAATGAGTCTGAAAGAGAACACCCAAACCCTGTTTGCTGAGAAATTCGGCTACCCTGCCACCCACGTTATTCAGGCGCCGGGCCGCGTTAACCTGATTGGCGAACATACCGACTACAACGACGGCTTCGTGCTGCCGTGCGCCATCGATTATCAAACGGTGATCAGCTGTGCGCCGCGCGACGACCGTCTGGTACGCGTGATCGCCGCCGACTACGACAACCAGAGCGACGAGTTCTCGCTGGATGCGCCGATTGTCACCCACGACACGCAGCAGTGGTCTAACTACGTTCGCGGCGTGGTGAAGCATCTGCAAAAGCGTAACAACGCCTTTGGCGGCGCGGATCTGGTGATCAGCGGCAACGTGCCGCAGGGCGCGGGCTTAAGCTCATCTGCCTCGCTGGAAGTGGCGGTCGGTACCGTCTTCCAGCAGCTGTATCATCTGCCGCTCGACGGCGCGCAGATTGCGCTCAACGGCCAGGAAGCGGAAAACCAGTTTGTCGGCTGCAACTGCGGCATTATGGACCAGCTGATCTCCGCGCTCGGCAAGAAAGACCACGCGCTGCTGATCGACTGCCGTACGCTGGGCACCAAAGCCGTCTCCATGCCGGAAGGCGTGGCGGTGGTGATCATCAACAGTAACTTCAAACGCACCCTGGTCGGCAGCGAGTACAACACCCGCCGCGAACAGTGTGAAACCGGCGCGCGCTTCTTCCAGCGCCAGGCGTTGCGCGATGTCACCGTTGAAGAGTTCAGCGCCGTCGCCGATAAGCTTGACCCGATTGTGGCCAAACGCGTTCGTCACGTGCTGACCGAAAACGCCCGTACCGTCGAAGCCGCCAGCGCGCTGGAGAAAGGCGATCTGCTGCGTATGGGTCAGCTGATGGCGGAATCCCACGCGTCGATGCGCGACGATTTCGAAATTACCGTGCCGCAGATTGATACGCTGGTCGAGATCGTCAAAGCGACCATCGGCGACCAGGGCGGCGTGCGCATGACCGGCGGCGGCTTTGGCGGCTGCATCGTGGCGCTGATGCCGGAAGCGCTGGTCCCGGCGGTGAAACAGGCGGTTGCCGAGCAGTATGAAGCGAAAACCGGCATCAAAGAGACCTTCTACGTGTGCAAACCGTCACAAGGAGCTGGCCAGTGTTAAGAGAAACGCCCGCGCTGGCCGCCGATGGCCAGCCGTACCGTATCATTACGCTGCGTAACGGCAACAACGTTGTCGTCACGCTGATGGACTGGGGCGCCACGCTACTGTCGGCGCGTATTCCGCTAAAAGACGGCAGCGTCCGCGAGGCGCTGCTGGGCTGCGCCTCGCCGGAACAGTATACCGAACAGGCCGCGTTCCTTGGCGCATCGATTGGCCGCTACGCCAACCGTATCGCCAGCAGCCAGTTCCCGCTGGCCGGTGAGACGGTTCACGTCGCGCCAAGCCAGGGCGAACACCAGCTGCACGGCGGGCCGGAAGGCTTCGATAAGCGCCGCTGGGCAATCGCCAGACAAAATGACGCTGAGGTGGTGTTTACGCTGACCTCGCCGGATGGCGACCAGGGCTACCCAGGCGAGCTGAAGGCCACGGCCACCTATCGCCTGACCGACGACAACCGCATCTCGATTGAATATCGTGCCACGGTCGATAAAGCCTGCCCGGTGAATTTGACCAACCACGTCTATTTCAACCTCGACGGCGAGCAGACCGACGTGCGCAACCATACGCTACAGCTGCTGGCGGATGACTATCTGCCGGTGGATGAGAGCGGTATCCCGCATGACGGCCTGAAATCGGTCGCCGGCACCAGCTTTGATTTCCGTCAGCCGAAAGCGGTGGCGCAGGACTTCTTAAGCGATGACGACCAGAAAAAGGTCAACGGCTACGATCACGCGTTCCTGCTCCAGGCGAAAGGGAATGCGGATGAAGTCGCGGCCAACGTCTGGTCACAGGACAAGAAGCTGCAAATGGCGGTCTATACCTCGGCCCCGGCGATTCAGTTCTACTCGGGGAATTTCCTCGACGGCACCCTCTCCCGGACCGCCCAGCCTTACGCAACGTGGCAAGGGCTGGCGCTGGAGAGCGAATTCCTGCCGGATAGCCCGAACCACCCTGAGTGGCCGCAGCCGGACTGCGTGCTGCAACCAGGGCAAGAGTACGTTAGCCTGACGGAATATCAGTTTATCGCGCTGTAATTTCCGCCCCTCCCCGGGGTCGGCGTGAACGCCTCGCCCGGGCTACCTGAAAATGTAGCCCGGCCGAGCGCAGCGACGCCGGGCCCCCACGCCGAAGTTTTAAGCATTTCGCTGAAAATAGCGCCATCCACAGACAAAATAATAACGCCGAATTCACATGTAGCTTACACTGCGGCACTATTTTCGCTATGGTTATGCATAAGCGTTGCCGCTGAGGCAATCACGGCAATATAATGAGAATTGTTATCATTCAATAAAGCTTGAGGAGTGAGAGTATGGCTGTAACTAAGCTGGTACTGGTTCGTCACGGTGAAAGTCAGTGGAACAACGAAAACCGCTTCACCGGTTGGTATGACGTTGATCTGTCCGAGAAAGGCGTTAGCGAAGCAAAAGCAGCGGGCAAGCTGCTGAAGGCTGAAGGCTTCAGCTTCGACTTTGCTTATACCTCTGTGCTGAAACGTGCCATCCACACCCTGTGGAACGTACTGGATGAACTGGATCAGGCCTGGCTGCCGGTTGAGAAATCCTGGAAACTGAACGAGCGTCACTACGGTGCGCTGCAGGGTCTGAACAAAGCCGAAACCGCTGAAAAATACGGTGACGAGCAGGTTAAACAGTGGCGTCGCGGCTTCGCGGTAACCCCGCCAGAGCTGACCAAAGACGACGAGCGCTACCCGGGCCACGACCCGCGTTATGCGAAGCTGACCGATGCAGAACTGCCGACCACCGAGAGCCTGGCGCTGACTATCGATCGCGTGGTGCCTTATTGGAATGAAACCATTCTGCCGCGCCTGAAAAGCGGTGAGCGCGTGATCATCGCCGCTCACGGTAACTCCCTGCGTGCGCTGGTGAAATACCTGGACAACATGGGCGAAGATGAAATCCTCGAACTGAACATCCCTACTGGCGTACCGCTGGTGTATGAATTCGACGAGAACTTTAAGCCTATCAAACACTACTATCTGGGCAACGCAGACGAAATCGCCGCGAAAGCCGCTGCGGTAGCGAACCAGGGTAAAGCGAAGTAATAAACCCGCCCTCTCTACGGAGAGGGCGCTTCATCTCTGGTAACCTCAATCCATAGCTGGAAAATGCGTAAAATATGAGGCTCAGTAACTCTGTTTGCATAATCGGTGTAAGCATCTAAATGGCGTGCTGAAAGCAACGTGGCAAACTCTCCGGCTTTATCTTCGAACATTTGCGCATTAATCGAATCCCATGGCATTTCAACCATATTTTTTAAGAATGCATCGGCCACCTCATCATCCCATTTTGACGCCATGAGCATAAGCAGTGTTTGATGCCACATATGGAAACTAAGCAATGAAGGAATCAGGCTAATCGTTAGCGCTTTCGTCAGCAGATGTGCTCTTCCAACCAACAATTTAGCCAAATAATTATTAATGACCGGTTCAGACTGACTTGAGATCGCTAGCTCCAGCAGTTCTATTGCCCGCGCGTCGGTAAGCGCATTCACCATCTGGCGTTGATAATTGTCGATCTCAGCAAACGCCTTGCAATCCAGCAAAATGATCTTATTGATGATACCAACATCAATATCATCTGCATATTTCGCAATCGTCGCGATGACATGACTTAACGATAAAGCATACATGACATCGTCTTCTGCGAATTTATCTCTCTTTTCCTGAGGGAAAAACGATTCCAGATAACCATTTAACCACTGGCTTATCCGCGTTCGGTCTGCGCATTTATCAATAAGTCGTATCAGCTCAACCTCAACGCCAGCTAAATTATGCCCATGTGTAATATTACGTTCATAAAAAGCAATAAAATCAGCACAAAGTGGCAATAGTACTGAGGTTGGAGAAGTATTGAAGAATGACAGGGCATACATAATCGTATCCATTTTGTCATTCTTAATAGCATCAAGGGCGACATCAGCAAATGAAGTGAGCTGATGCGTACTGGCGATATTCCATAAATAGGCATAAACAATAAAGTCAGCACGCTGTTTACTCTGTTGGCAGGCAGCAAATAGGCGTGATTCATGCACGGAAAGACCAGGCCAGCGCTTTAAAACCCCCACCCGGCTTTCAAGATAACTATGACCAAGACTCTTGAAAAGCTTGTCATCATCCAGACAGGCAATCAAAACGTTTAGTTCCTCTTCGAAATCGATCGCTTCCCCCAGCTCAAACAGCGTCTTCTTCAAAATAAATCTGAACGTTTCCTGAGGCATCAGAGATTGATATAAAACGGCTATCAAGCTGGTAGGAGCAATGTCCCTGATAGCAAATAAGGCAGAGTATAAATCCTTATACGATCGAGTTCCGGCCACGATCGCCTCTAGCAGAGGCAGGTCAGAGTCATCGCCGTAAAGCCTGAGGGTATCTGAAGCGAGACAGGTTAACACTCGCGCGTCAGCTTGCCAGCGACGTAACGTCTTTCTCGCAAGGGCCGTAATGACAGCCACTGGTCCACTCCACCAAATCTGATACTCCCCTCCTGAGATTTTGGTCGCAAATTGCATTCCTCCCGATGAGTCATCAAGCGCATACTGAAGTACAGCAATATCCCCCGAACGGGCCAACGCCACCAACCTCTGACCTTCATGCTGATGATCACGCAACCCCTGCTTAGAACGTAAACGAGCCACTGCCTTTTCCGTGCCGAGCATACCTAATGCAACCATTGCCGCACTACGTACCATTATTTCCGGGCTTTGCTCTTGTTCCAGTAGCCAGGCTTCCGCTGCAGCAAGCATTGGGGCACCAAGAGCTTTGGCAATCGTAGCCCCACAGATTAAATCCTGCTTCAGAATAAAATTCAGAAATCCCAAGGCTTCGGGTGGCGAAATCAGCTCGCCCACAAAATGCCATGCATCTCTTCCTATCCCTTTAACGATCCGACGGTCCAGTTCACGCCAGTTCTTCTCAAGCCTCTGTGCCAGTAAATAATCAAGCAAGATATTGTGTTCTGTGAAGATATAACGACTGTCTACTTTTTTAAGCACTTCAAACTTAGTAATAAAATCGGTAAACATCACCAGAGACGGGAAGGTAAAGAAAATGCCATCTCCATGGAGCGCCAAGTTAACTTTACTGGCCAACTCACTAAGTTTGTCTTGTTCAAGTACGTAAGCCCCAAATCCAATCCGTATTTCGTAGACAATCACAGCCATCACTGAGACGATAGTGAAGTTATCCAACTTATTGAGGTCCGTATCGGCTGATGTAATCCGACTACGACTTTGGAAAATTTTTTCCTTCAATATCGAGTCTAACATTACTGAAAAAGCTTTCGGTAATGTAGAGTGTATCTGGAAGAAATCCAGCGCATTGGTTAGGCCGAAGGGGGAGCGTAAAAAAGCGGTTTGCGGCTGCTGTATGATTAATCTCATTTCGTCATGAAAGACGTACAATAACGCCTCCGGGAGAACCGCATGCGCAATATTGATAATCTGCCTGTAAGTCAGAGGTTCTATACGCAGGATAAGATTGATGCCATTAATTGTGACGGGAATGCGCAATCCAGTATCTCTAACAGTAATAATACAGGGATACTCTGCTGAAATTGCTTGCAATTCATTGATGAAAGCACTGACATCTGACTCCTGCATTTCATCCAAACCATCGAATAAAAAAACAAAGCGCGACGGCAAAGATCGCCAGCTTCCCCAACTTATACCCAGGCTGGACTCAATGGCTTTATCCAGCCCACCGCGACTATAGGTATTGAGTGCAACGATAACAGGAAGATAGTCGCTCCTCTCCTCCAGAAGATGGAAACGAATATACTGCTGAAAAACAGTCTTACCACTGCCACCAGGGCAGGCAATTAGTATCTTCCCCGGTGCTGAAAAGAACATTGAGGAGCGATGAATAAAATCTGAGTAAGAATACTTGGTGGCCGCATTATCGTAATGAGCCTGATTATCCGTGCGGATATTCTCCGGCGTCTGACTTTGACTCAACGATAAATCGGTATACCCGGAAGGAGCCTTGCTGATACGAGCTCGATACTTATGAATATCAAAGTTAGCGCGCGGATATTCACGCACAACAATGTCAACGGCAAAAAAGCGATCCAACACAGGAATAATCTCTTGCCAGACTCTGGTCAACTCATTGTCGAAATCGACCGCCGACCAGACAATGATTCGTGCGGTGTCAATGTAATCACAAACTATTTCTACGGGATTTGATCCCAACTTTTTTAATGCATTGCTCTGCGTAACATAGCCTTTTGAAAGCACTTCCTCACATTTTTTTTTCAGATCGCTAAAACCATTCTGGCGCATCATTGCCCTTGTCGTTTTAGCGACATCTCCCGTCGTAACGATAAAATGCTGTTCAGGGGTATCATTCTGTAAAATACCATTGAGAGCGATTTTTACGACTTCATCCGCCAGAGTGTCCGTACCGAGTGCCGCGGCATAGCGTTTACACTGAATACAAATAATTCCCTGAGTCTGGTTATCTCTGGCCGTACAGTCAAAGCCTCCATCAGTGGATTTTTGTCTACCCGCCTCAAGAGTGAAACCCATTTTCCTGCCAATTTCGCTCATTGCAACATAGACAAAATCCTCGAATTTATCGGGAGTCATCTGGGACAAAGGCAGAGGCTGGCCTCTAAATAAATTCGGTTTTTGCATGGGTAACACTCAGCATATTAGTTAGAGTAACTCATTGATTCTACAATTAGAGGATAGTCAAAGATACATAGCCTCCCGGCAAAAATAAAAAAACCGGCACATGGCCGGTTTCGGGGAATAACGCAGACATTAACCGCGACGCGCTTTCACCGCATTCGCCAGCTGGCGCAGAATAGCGTCGGTATCATCCCAGTTAATGCAGGCGTCGGTGATGCTTTTGCCATACACCAGCGGCTCACCGCTGTCCGGGTTCTGATTGCCTTCCACCAGATGACTTTCGATCATCACGCCCATAATGGCTTTCTCGCCGCCCGCGATCTGCTGGCAGACGTCCGCGCCCACTTCCATCTGTTTTTTGTACTGCTTAGAGGAGTTTGCATGGCTGAAGTCGATCATGATTTGCGCAGGCAGGCCCGCTTTCGCCAGACCGTCCTTCACCGCCGCCACATGGGAAGCGCTGTAGTTTGGCTCTTTACCACCGCGCAGGATGATATGGCAATCGCCATTACCGCTGGTGTTAACAATGGCAGAGTGGCCCCACTTGGTCACTGACAGGAAGCAGTGCGGCGCGCCGGCGGCGTTAATTGCATCGATGGCCACTTTAATCGTGCCGTCGGTACCGTTTTTGAAGCCAACCGGGCAGGAGAGACCGGAAGCCAGTTCGCGGTGCACCTGAGATTCGGTAGTACGTGCGCCGATAGCACCCCAGCTCATCAGGTCAGCCAGGTACTGCGGGGTGATCATATCGAGGAACTCGCCCGCCGCCGGCAGGCCGGTGTCGTTGATGTCCAGCAGCAGCTTACGGGCAATGCGCAGGCCGTCGTTAATCTGGAAGCTGTTATCCATGTGCGGATCGTTAATCAGCCCTTTCCAGCCCACGGTGGTGCGCGGCTTTTCAAAATAGACGCGCATGACGATTTCCAGCTCGCCGTTCAGCTCTTGACGAATTTTCAGCAGGCGCTGAGCGTACTCTTTCGCCGCCACAGGATCGTGAATGGAGCACGGACCGATCACCACCAGCAGGCGATCGTCTTCGCCTTTCAGGATCTGATGGATCGCTTTACGCGCCTGAGACACGGTGTTCGCGGCGTTTTCGGTAGCGGGGAATTTCTCAAGGAGTGCGACTGGCGGTAATAACTCGTTGATCTCTTTAATGCGTATATCGTCGTTCTGATAATTCATGACTGTTCCAGTGTTGCCATACTTATTCAAGTGAGTGCAATCCCTTCAATCTATATCGCAACTCAAAAAGTGTAAACTGGCTTTTACACTTTAGCCGGATAATAGCTGAAAAAACCCTACAAATTAGAATTTAATAGCAAATAACCGGCTTAATATCGCGATAATGCAAAATATAAAACCACATACAATAATAAAAACAATATATTTCATAATCACCTCACCGCCAATGCACTATTTTTATCCAGCGCCCGTCACGACGTATTTCTGTGCGCAAAAAGCAAAGATCTGCAATGATGTCAGATAGTCACATTCAACATACGGAAGGAAGAGCGTCATGGCGCACAGGCACGATTCACATTCTCACGCCACCCAGGATGATAGTAACGCCCGCCGTCTACTGCTGGCGTTTGGCGTCACCGCCGGCTTTATGGTCGTGGAAGCGATTGGCGGTCTGGTCTCCGGTTCGCTGGCGCTGCTGGCGGACGCCGGGCATATGCTGACCGACTCCGCCGCCCTGCTGTTTGCGCTGCTGGCGGTGCACTTTGCCCGCCGCCCGCCGAGCACGCGCCATACCTTCGGCTGGCTGCGTCTTACCACCCTCGCCGCCTTCGTCAACGCTATCGCGCTGCTGTTTATTATTATTTTGATCGTCTGGGAGGCGGTGCAGCGCTTCAACCATCCGCAGCCGGTGGCTGGCGTGACGATGATGGTGATTGCCGTCGCCGGGCTGCTGGCCAACGTGCTGGCGTTCTGGATCCTGCATCGGGGCAGTGAAGAAAAGAACCTCAACGTGCGCGCCGCCGCGCTGCATGTGATGGGCGATCTGCTCGGCTCAGTCGGGGCGATTATTGCGGCGCTGGTGATCATGACCACCGGCTGGACGCCCATCGACCCGATTCTGTCGGTGCTGGTTTCCTGCCTGGTGCTGCGCAGCGCATGGTCGCTGCTGAAAGAGAGTGTTAACGAGCTGCTGGAAGGCGCGCCGCAGTCTATCGACGTGGCGGCTCTCAAACGCACTATGCGCCGTTCTCTGCCGGAGGTGCGCGACGTGCACCACGTTCACGTCTGGCTGGTAGGCGAGAAGCCGCTGATGACCTTACACGTGCAGGTGGTTCCGCCGCACGACCACGATGCGCTGCTTGAGCGGATCCATCACTTCCTCGAAGAGCATTATCAGATCGACCACGCGACGGTGCAGATGGAATACCAGCCCTGTAGCGGCCCGGAATGCCACCTCAATGAGGCGCATACCGAACACGGGCATCATCACCACCACTAATGAGATAGCGCGCGAGAGCCGCGCTCACGCGCGCTATTCATCCACATACGGCTGCCGTTCAGGGCAATAAACGTCAGAATCAGATACTCCAGCGCCATCGCGTACACGCCCTGTAGCGTAAAGATAGCCACGCTGATGACGTTAATAATCACCCACAGCAGCCAGTTTTCGACGTATTTGCGGGTCATCAGCACCATCGCGGCAATCGACAGCACCATCATGCATGAATCCCAGAACGGAAACGCATCCGGCTGCAGCGTCGGCATCACCACGTTCATGCCAAGCCCTTGCATCACGTTCACGGCAACGCGCGTCAGCACGGCGAACACCGGGTCGATATACAGCGTCATCAGCGCAATAGCGACCACGCAGGCGGCCAGCCAGGCCAGCGCCTTAGGCAGCGGCAGCCAGCGAATTTGCAGCTCGGCTTCATGCTGGCTGTTCTGCCGTGACCAGGCATACCAGCCGTACAGGTTGGCGGCGAAGAAGAACAGCTGTAACAGCAGGCTGGCGTATAGCTGGATCTGGAAAAAGATAATCGCAAACAGCGTAACGTTGATCAGGCCGAACAGATAGTTGACGATCTTCTCAAGGCTGGCCAGCCAGATACACAGCAGGCCGGCAATGGTGCCTACGGCTTCAATCCACGACAGATCGTAGCCGCCCGCCCCGATCGGGATATGGACCAGAATGTTTTGCGTGCTAAAAAAATCCATTTCAACTCCAGCGTGTTAGACAGGTTATCCTCGTAGTGTAGCCGCAAAATCCAGCATGCGGTTCAACGGAATAAGCGCGCCTTTACGCAGCGACTCGTCAACGTGAATTTCATGCGCCGCGCCGCCGTTCTCGAGGCTCTCTGCAATGGCTTTCAGGCCGTTCATTGCCATCCACGGGCAGTGAGCGCAGGTACGGCAGGTTGCGCCTTCGCCGGCGGTCGGCGCTTCAAACAGCTCTTTATCCGGTACCGCCTGCTGCATTTTGTAGAAAATGCCGCGATCGGTCGCCACGATGAGCTGCTGGTGCGGCAGATTTTTGGCGGCGTTGATCAGCTGGCTGGTTGAACCTACCGCATCGGCCATATCGACAATCGCCTGCGGCGACTCCGGGTGCACCAGCACCGCCGCCTGCGGATAGAGCGCTTTCATGCGGCTGAGCGCCTGCGTTTTGAACTCGTCATGGACGATACAGGCCCCCTGCCAGCACAGCACGTCAGCTCCCGTTTGCTTTTGCACGTAGCGGCCAAGGTGGCGATCCGGCGCCCAGATAATTTTTTCGCCCAGGCTATCAAGATGTTCAATCAGTTCAACGGCGATGCTGGAGGTGACCACCCAGTCGGCGCGTGCTTTCACCGCGGCAGAGGTATTGGCGTAGACCACCACGGTACGATCCGGATGCGCATCGCAGAAGGCATTGAACTCCTCAATCGGGCAGCCGAGATCCAGCGAGCATTCCGCATTGAGCGTCGGCATCAGAATGGTTTTTTCCGGGCTGAGGATTTTTGCCGTCTCGCCCATAAAGCGCACACCGGCCACCAGCAGCGTGGAAGCCGGATGCTTCGCGCCGAAACGCGCCATCTCCAGCGAATCAGAAATACAGCCGCCGGTCTCTTCAGCCAGCTGCTGAATCTCGGGATCGGTGTAGTAGTGCGCCACCATCACCGCGTTGCGTTCTTTCAGCAAGCGCTTGATTTTCTCGCGATAAAATTGCTTTTCATCGTCGCGCAGCGGCGTTGGCTTGGGTGGAAACGGGTAAATCGCTGCTTCAGGATCGAACATCACGCTCATCATGCTTCTCGTTTTACTGGCTTAACGAAACAGGCGGATATCAGGCGGAGAGTCGCCGTAACCGCGGCAATATGTTTTATATGCTAAACAAGATAGCCGATTGCGAGGGAAATGTCGTGATGAATTTTCGAGGACGGTGCCCTCCCGGCGTCGCTTTGCTCGGCCGGGCTACGC
>NZ_JBKDZH010000045.1:0-1997 GCF_047971185.1 Kluyvera sp. | reverse complement strand
GCATATTTCTGAACGAATGGACAAAATCCCACAGATATCTAAAAGTAGTGTGACTGCGAATTTAGTTACAACTATTCAAAGACTAGACGTTCTTGATACTATAGGAGGGAAACAGGACTAAGCGTCATGGTAGGAAGATCAGGAAACAAGGCTGTTGGTTAGATATACGAAAATATTTCGATATTTTTCTAGTATTACGCTGATCTCAACATGGCTTTTCTTACCCTTTTCATCAGATAGAGCTTCTCATTCTGAGTAATTTGAATCGCGTATATACCCACCGCAATTTTTTTGGCTCGCGACGGGGGGTTTTCGAATTAGGTTAGGTAGGTTAGTCCCCGTTAGGTTAGGTAGGTAAGGTTAGGTTTGGTTAGGTTTAGTTTCCTTGATACCGTGAGTGCCTGATGGAGAGGTATTTTGTCAGAAGTACTTGTTTCTTTATGGTGGTGGGGAAGACCGGGTGGTTAAGGTCACGTTAGTTTTAGTTTATTTCTATCATGAGAGGACGAAACATGTTTTCTGGTAGACTGATGATTTCCGGGAAAAACAGGCATCATATGCATTTATAACAGGCTTAAAACTACCGGAAAAAAAATAGTTTCGTCCGGAATAGAGAGACCGGTGTAATACATACTAGAAATTTACTAATATTTCTTTAGTCACAGGGTGGTAGATTTCTGGAATGCATTGCCAGAGAGGGTAGTGAATAGCATCAGCTTGAGTATGTTTAAAAGCAGACTGGATAGGCACATGGATGCTATGGATTTGTTAGCTTAGAAAGGGGTCACATCTGCATGGGTGTATAGAAGGAAGGGCCCTCACAAACATGTAAATAATGTATAGCATTGCATGATAGTACTTTTGATATATGACATTCATGACAGGGCCCCATGGGTGGGTTTAAATAAAGCGAGTGAGTTGCATGCAGGACAGAGCGCTGTTGATGGGCAATAAATATAGAATTTGTATTTTATGTCATTATTGTATTGCATGTCAGACTATCTAGTGGTACTTTTAGTGCATGTATTTTGGAGGGTGTTCTGGTGACGAGGTCGCTCTGCGACTGACACAAGATGACCTTGTTGGGCCCTGGTGGCCCTTTGTTGTACTTAATTATGTTATGTTATGTTATGACTACTCTCATTGATTCTATTATTTCTTATTTTTTTCATTATATGTATGTGCATTTCACACTGCTCATTTCCCCCATACACCGAAGCTATATAGGTATTCTCTTTTCTTCATCAGATAGAACAGAAAGCAATGGACGATGGTGAAGATATGAGTGATGAGTCTTCTCGTTCTCACTAACCAGCCACACCTACTTGGAAAAAAGTGAAACATGTCACAAACAAGTCTTACTCCCAACAATTCAAGCAGTCATAGCAATGTGAGAAGCAATTTCGTAACTGGCTAAAAAATTCTCCCAAATCAACAGCAGGTAAAAATGTTGCATTTTGCTCTATTTGTAACATGGATGTGACGTGTGGTAGATCTGAGCTTTTACGCCATTCAAAATCACAGCGACACTTGAGGCTATCCAAACACCATGCCGGTCTTCAGAGTATGACCCATCATGTACTGTCAAATAATTCTGTTGGCAAAAGCGCTCGAAAATTTGAGCTGATGATGTGTGCATTTCTTTCAGAGCACTGTTTGCCAATATCACTCTCAAAGTCTCTAATTGATTTCTTTAAGACTTTGTTTTCTTGTACAGACAGTGAAGGTTTAAAGAGAGTATCACTAGGTAAGCAGAGAACAAGTAACATTATTAGACAAGTGTTTGGAAAACACTTTTCAGATGAGCTTTGTGCCAGTCTAAGAGAAAGAACGTTGTCTGTAATAACTGATGAAACCACAGACAAAAGTACAAAAAAACAACTATGCATACCGGCACGGTATTTTGATGAAAATGCTCTGAAAAGTTCCTTCTTAGATTTGGTAGAACTCCATTCATCAACTGCTCAAGACATTTTTGCTGCTATAAAGAGATGTTT
>NZ_JBKDZH010000044.1:0-110690 GCF_047971185.1 Kluyvera sp. | reverse complement strand
TGCCGCAGCGAAAGCTGAAGGGAGGATTGGTGGGAGGAGACCAAAATTTTCATCAGAACAGTGGGCTCAGATGGGTAGATTAATCGCAGCTGGTGAAACTCGGCAGCGTGTTGCCATTATTTTTGATGTCGGCATCTCGACGCTCTACAAGAAATTTCCAGCAGGTTTCACGATTTGACATTTAAAGTTGGATCGCGCAAAGCGATCCAAAGTTGTGTGACAAAGTTTCGCAATTTATGCGCCGCGCTACAGACAGCACACGATTGATCGAGGTCTGAATGGCCCCCTCGACGGAGAGCGCGGAACGGCGGGCGTCAATATCGTTGGTTTTACTGCTAATCAGATTCTGCGACAGGTACAACAATGAAATAATAGAAAAGATCAGGCCAATACCGGCTAAAAAGATCATCACGAATAGCGTTCTGGCCGTGGCAATATTACGCCAGCGTGACGGATTGAACATGTATCATCCTCGCAGAAACAAAGCGAACCCTTTGTTACAAGCGTAATACAGACAGCGAATTTCGCTGCCCGATTTCTCGGGCAGCGGTCACATCAGGCAAGCTTAATCATGACCATACCAATCAACAGCAGGCCAAGACCGACCCAGCCCTTATTATTCAGACGCTGACCAAAAAGGATCCACCCCGCCGCCAGCGTAGCCGCTACGCCGAAGCCACCCCAGATGGCGTAGGCAACCGATAGGTCAATCCCCTTCACCGCCTGCGACAGCGCGCTGAACGCAGCCAGCACGGCCGCCAGGGAGAGAAATCCGTACAGTTTGTTACGGAAGCCGTCAGAAAACTTCAGGAAAATATTAGCGACAATTTCCAGAACAATGGAACCTGCCAGCCAGAGGCCGTGAATCAATTCGAACTTAGGCATGATTCACCTCTTTATTGAGTTTAACGCTTTTCGTCGGCGCTTTACGCGTCCCCGACTTGATCAGCACGATACCGGCAACCAGCGTTGCCAGACCCGCGCCTTTCATCACCGTCAGACTTTCATCAAACAGTAAGACGCTGAAGAGGGTGATCAGTAAAATACCGATACCTTCCCAGAGCGCGTAGGCGACACCCAGCGCAATCTTCTTAACTGCAAATGAAAGAAAAATATAAGACAGTGAGATCATCACAAGCATTAAAATAAAACCAGCATGACCATCACTTACGCTTGCCCATTTCATAGACAACGTACCAGTAATTTCGGCCAGAATAGCCAGGGCTAATAAAATCCAGTAAAACATGGTCCTTCTCCTGCATGAGAATATAATCCGTTGCAGTTCGCGACACGGCGCAAACCGAAATAAAATGATTAAAATTTAGCTCAGACGAAGAGAGGGACTACAGCGCGTTGCGCCAGTGATGCTCACCACAGAAGGCGGAAAAGGAAGGGAAAACAGTAGCTTTGGTAGAAATGTACGTCCTGAACATATTGTCCATAAAATTACAATTATCCGCGGTATTGCTTCTCATCATTGCGGATTAAAATTGTCCTCAGTAGTTAAACACCGCTAATTTCTAACACAGTTGTGAAAGTATCTCAAAATGTTTTCAAATCTTTACTGATGTTGTTTGATGTGAATCCATTTATTATTAGATGATTCGCAATTATCATGATCAGCAGAATTTAAAGCAGGAGCAACCATGTCCAGGCCGATCATTACGCTTAATGGATTAAAAATCGTCATCATGCTCGGCATGCTGGTTATCATTCTGACGGGGATCCGCTTCGCCGCGGAGATCATCGTCCCCTTTGTATTGGCGCTGTTTATCGCCGTGATCCTCAATCCCGTGGTTCAGCTGCTGGTACGCTGCCGCGTGCCGCGGGTCCTTGGAATTTCACTGCTGATTGGCGTGATTATTCTGGCGGCGGTTCTGCTGCTGGCCTCGCTGGGTACGTCTCTTAACGAACTGACGCGCACGCTGCCACAGTATCGTTCTTCGCTGGCGGTACCGATCTATAACCTCCAGCCGTGGATGCAGCGATTTGGCATCAGCGTCAGCCCGGATGAACTGATCAAGTACATTGACCCTAATGCTGCGATGACGCTGGTGTCACGGCTGCTGTCGCAGCTCTCAAACGCCATGTCATCCATTTTCCTGCTGCTGCTGACGGTCGTGTTTATGCTACTGGAGGTGCCGCAGCTACCGGCCAAATTCCAGCAGACCATGTCACGCCCGGTGGAGGGAATGGCGGCCATTCAGCGGGCGCTGGACAGCGTGTCGCATTATCTGGTGCTGAAAACGGCGATTAGTGTGGTGACGGGGCTGGTGGTGTGGGCCATGCTGGAACTGCTGGGGGTACGTTTTGCGTTTATCTGGGGGCTGCTGGCCTTCGCGCTTAACTATATTCCCAATATCGGTTCGGTGCTGGCAGCCATTCCCCCTATTCTGCAGGTGCTGGTGTTCAGCGGCTTTTACGACGCGCTTATCGTACTTGCGGGGTATCTGGTGATAAATCTCGTGTTTGGCAATATTCTTGAGCCTCGCATCATGGGACGCGGCCTGGGGCTCTCCACATTGGTGGTCTTTTTATCGTTAATTTTCTGGGGCTGCCTGCTGGGCCCGGTGGGCATGCTGCTGTCGGTGCCGCTCACCATTATCGTAAAAATTGCGCTGGAGCAGACCGAAGGCGGTAAAAGCATCGCTATTTTGCTCAGCGACCTCAGTAAATAGCCCTCAGAAGAGCGACAGCAGCAGCGCAACGGGGAAGCTGAACGGCCACGTTGCGCCAATTAAAAAGGTAGCGATCAGGCGGATTGAGGTGCTTTCTTTAGTGAGAAACCAGGTAATGGTGGCGCAGATCACCGCCATAACGGCGTAAAAGACGAGCATGTTTTGGTACAGCGTCATCAATGTAGTCCTTACAATTGATCGTTAAAGCGGCGCAATATGCTACGTTTTTTGACGCACATCAAGTTTTTCACCGCTTGTCGCGTAAAACCATTCACTTCACGCAAATTTGCCTCCAGACAAATTGACTGCGTGAACGATTAAAACTAAAGCTATCGTATGCCGCTTTAGTTTTTCATTCTGTGATTTGGCTTACGCTTAGCGTTTTGGTTGGGAAGCAGCAAAGATGCTGTCAGCGGTAGGGTCGCTTACATAGCGGTTCGGATCGTACTGCGGAATTAAATTCACTTTCTCAGCATCCCAGGCCTGCGCCAGGCAGGCTGCCGTAGCGTGGTTGTCGCCATTGCAGGCGGCAATACGGCTTGCTGAATAATAAACACCTATACCCATCACGGCCGCCACGACGGCGGCACTGCACACAATACTCTTTTTCATCACTCTGACTATGCCCGGTTCAACAACGTCGCGGATCCTCGCACGTTGCTCCGGGCATGTCAAAAACGCAGCGGCGCGTGGCCAGTTTTTGGGCTACCGCGAAGGGGGTAATGAGGCCAACGTCCGACTACCTCTGTGCAGAAAGTAAAAAAACCACCTTCCGGTGGTTTATCTTGACTCTTCATGGTTCATCAGCAAAATGCATGCCGCGTCTGAAGGGGAAGTAACTCCTTCATATAGCCTCTAAGATCTGCATTAACGCCCCACTTCACGGCAAGCTTGTCAATTTTAGCGGAAGCGTTTGGTGTGTCGACGCGTTTTGCCAGTTGGTTAGCGAGTTCATCAAGAAAATGAAACACTCTGTTTTTGAATTCTACGGAGACACACGCGAATCTGGCAAGACGATCTAACACAAAAGCCCCCACCTTCATCGCATCCTCCGGCAAACCATCCATATTTGGCATTTGATTATAATGCCACATACCGATGGGCACGACCTCACTTAATAGACGCAATGCCTGCCGTTTAACATCAGGTGCCCCTTCAAGCTGGGCATCCAAATCGCTGCTGGTGCGAATATTGGTATGAAGATGCATTGCACAACCACCGAAAATAAAGGCTCTGCAACATCCAGGATGTATTATGGCCATGTTCTTTAAGCTGTTCTGCAAGCCCTTCAAAGAGCTCAAAAATTGCTTTAGCAAAAGGGGTTTCTGTATAGAGCATGAAATATCTCATTCTCGGATGATGACTAACGCTGAGAGGACTTATCATAACAAACGTCCGTGTTTGCCAGAATGAATAAACGCAATGCAAAAAGTCCGTAATAGGCCTAAAAGGCTTATTAAGATAAATACCTCAGTGCTTGATCATCACATGCCGCACCACGGTGTAATCCTCCAGCCCATATATCGACATATCCTTACCGTAGCCCGACAGTTTCTGCCCGCCATGGGGCATTTCGCTGACCAGCATAAAGTGCGTGTTGACCCAGGTGCAGCCGTACTGCAGCCGCGCGCTCAGACGGTGCGCGCGGCCAACGTCCTGCGTCCAGACCGATGAGGCCAGGCCATACGGGGAGTCATTAGCCCAGGCCAGCACCTGCTCTTCGCTGTCAAACTGCGTGATACTCACCACCGGGCCAAACACTTCGCGCTGGACAATCTCGTCCTCCTGTCGCGCTCCCGCCAGTAGCGTTGGCTGGAAATAATACCCTTTACCCGCCGCCTTCTCGCCGCCGGTCACCACCGTGATGTGCGGCAACGCTTTAGCGCGGGCGACCGCATCGCTGACGCGGGTAAGGTGTGCCTGCGAACTTAACGGCCCCAGTTCGGTACTTTCATCGTCTGGAGCGCCTATCTTCAGACTCGCCACCGCCGCGCCGAGCTTTGCCACCAGCCGATCGTAAACGCCCTGCTGCGCGTAGATGCGGCAGGCCGCGGTACAGTCCTGCCCCGCGTTATAGAAACCAAAGGTCCGCACACCTTCAACCACCGCATCGATATCGGCGTCATCAAAAACGATCACCGGTGCTTTACCACCCAGCTCCATGTGGGTGCGCTTAATCGAAGGCGCGGTATGGGCCAGAATGTGCTCGCCGGTGGCAATTGAGCCGGTCAGCGAAACCATGCGTACTTTCGCATGCCCGGTTAGCGGATCGCCAACGGTCTGGCCACGGCCAAACAGCACGTTCAGGACGCCGGCCGGGAAGATATCTTTCGCCAGCTCCGCCAGCGTGAGCGCGGTTAGCGGCGTAATCTCCGAGGGTTTAATCACCACGCAGTTGCCTGCCGCCAGCGCAGGCGCCAGCTTCCACGCCGCCATCATTAGCGGGTAGTTCCACGGCGCGATAGACGCCACCACGCCAACCGGATCCCGGCGAATCATCGAGGTATGACCCTCCAGATATTCCCCTGCCGCCAGGCCATTCAGACAGCGCGCCGCGCCGGCGAAGAAGCGGAATACATCCACCACCGCGGGGATTTCATCTCCCTGAACGCAGTGCAGCGGCTTACCGCAGTTAAGCGACTCCAGCCGGGCGAAGGTTTCGGCATGCTCTTCAATGACATCGGCCAGCTTTAGCAGGCACTCCGCCCGCTGTTTAGGTGTGGTTTGTCCCCACTGGACGAAAGCGCGGTCGGCAGCATTTACCGCAGCGTCAACCTGCGCGGCGGAGGCCTCGGTAATCGTCAGCAGGATCTCCCCCGTCGCCGGGTTATAGACCGGCTGCGCTTCGCCTTCGCCGACCACCAGTTCACCGTTAATCAGTAACTTATGTTGCATAGCATGATCCTGTTTTATTTAAATGTCGTACCACCGCTGGCGGCCGTTTCGTCTTCGCGCGTGAGCCACCACGCCCCAAAAATCGGAATCATCGTCAGTAACATCACCAGCAGCGCGACAACGTTAGTCACCGGCACATCACGCGGCCGGCCCAGTTGGTTCAGCAGCCACAGCGGCAGCGTGCGCTCATGCCCGGCGGTAAAGGTGGTGACGATGATTTCATCAAACGATAGCGCAAACGCCAGCATGCCCCCCGCCAGCAGCGCCGACCCCAGATTCGGCAGCACGACGTGGCGGAAGGTTTGCCAGCCGTTGGCGCCTAAATCCATGGACGCTTCCACCAGGCTCCACGACGTGCGGCGGAAGCGGGCTATCACGTTGTTAAACACCACCACCACGCAAAACGTGGCGTGACCAATCACAATGGTGAATAGCCCCGGTTCAAGATTGACCGTTTTAAACGCCGTTAACAGCGCCAGCCCGGTGACGATGCCAGGTAACGCAATTGGCAACAGTAGCAATAGCGATATTGCGCTTTTGCCAAAGAAATCCCGCCGCCAGAGTGCTGCTGCAGCTAGCGTGCCAAGTATCAGGGCGATGGCCGTCGACAGAGCCGCGATTTTAAGTGACAGCGTCACCGCCTCGTAGATATCGCTGCGCCCTGCCGCTTCGCTAAACCAGCGCAGCGTCAGGCCCTGCGGCGGAAAGCTGAACGCCGCGTCTTCGGTGTTAAAGGCGTATAGCGCAATGATCGCCAGCGGGAAATGGAGGAAAACAACGCCGCCCCAGGCGGCAATTCTGAGGAACAGCGGTGCCCGTTCAGAGTGCATCGAACGCTCCCAGGCGCTTCACAAACGCCAGATAAAGGGCAATCAGGACAATCGGTACGAGGGTAAACGCCGCCGCCATCGGCATGTTGCCGATCGCGCCCTGCTGGGAATAGACCATATTGCCGATAAAATAGCCCGGCGGCCCCACTAACTGCGGCACGATAAAGTCCCCCAGCGTCAGTGAGAAGGTGAAAATTGACCCCGCCGCGATGCCGGGGATCGCCAGCGGCAACACCACATGGCGAAACGTCTGACGCGGCAGCGCGCCCAGATCGGCGGAGGCCTGAAGCAGCGAGCCGGGTATGCGCTCAAGCGCGGCCTGTACCGGCAGGATCATAAACGGCAGCCAGATATAGACGAACACCAGGAAGCGTCCCAGTCCGGAGGTCGAGAGCGTATTACCGCCAATGCCTGGCAGCGTCAGAATGGCCGCCAGTACCGGCTGTAGCCCGAGATGGTTGAGAAACCATTGCGCCACGCCGTCCTTCGCCAGCAGCAGCGTCCACGCGTAGGCTTTGACGATATAGCTGGCCCACATCGGCAGCATCACCGCCACGTAGAAAAAAGCCTTTTTCTTTCCGCGGGTGTAGCGCGCCATATACCACGCCATTGGGAAAGCCAGCAGCGCGCTGGCCACGGTCACCGCAAGCGCCATCACCAGCGTGCGCACAATGATGTCGTAGTTCGCCGGATTAAACAGCGCGTACAGATTTGCCAGCGTCAACGTCGGCGTGACCGACATCGTAAAGTCATCGAAAGTGTAGAAACCCTGCCACAGCAGCGTAAGCAGCGAGCCAAAATAGACGATGCCAAACCACATCAGCGGCCCGAGTAGCAGCAGGAATAGCCCCAGCGTCGGCTTACGCCAGAACAGGCTGGAGATTTTCCCGCCATGGCGAGAGGAAGGAACCGGCGTCATGCTCATCTCCATTTACCTCCCTCCGTCCAGCGCCACCATCGCGTCACGCGGCCAGGAGGCCACAACGTCCCGCCCCACCGCGGGGCCCTCGGCGTTCAACCCGACGGCGAAGTTTGCCTGGCTGACCAACAGCTTATCGCCGCTCTCCAGCAGCAGCTCATAGCGCGTCGCCGCCCCCTGATACTGCACCGCCTGCACGCGCCCCTTGACCTCAACTTCGCCCCCTTCGTTCAGGCGAATATGCTCCGGGCGCAGCGCCCAATGTCCCGTCATGCCGCACAGCATCTCGGCCATGGTGGGATTAAACACGTTCGACGTGCCGACAAAGCTGGCGACAAACGGCGTACGCGGGCGCAGATAGAGCGCGCGCGGGGTGTCTACCTGCTCAATACGACCGTTGTTGAATACCGCCACCCGGTCCGACATCGATAGCGCTTCACCCTGATCGTGCGTCACGAAAATAAAGGTGATGCCCAGTTCCTGCTGGAGTTTTTTCAGCTCGAACTGCATCTGTTCGCGCAGCTTGAGATCCAGCGCGCCCAGCGGTTCATCAAGCAGCAGTACGCGCGGTTCGTTGACCAGCGCGCGGGCAATGGCCACCCGCTGACGCTGGCCGCCGGAGAGCTGCGACGGTTTTCGCCCGGCCACAAAACCGAGCGCCACCTTTTCTAACGCCTGCGCCGCTTTCATCTGACGTTCTTTTTTCCCCACGCCCTTCACCATCAGGCCATAGGCCACGTTATCGAGCACCGACATATGGGGAAACAGCGCATAGTCCTGAAAAACGGTGTTAACATCGCGCTCCCACGGCGGGAGCTCGCTGGCCTGCTGGCCAAAAATGGAGATAGCGCCGCCGGAAAGCTGTTCAAACCCGGCGATCAGCCGCAGGCAGGTGGTTTTGCCGGAGCCTGACGGCCCCAGCATAGAGAAGAACTCACCGTCATGGATGGCGATGCTCACGCCATCTACCGCCCGAACGTCGCCATAAAGTCGCGAGACGTCATGAAACTCGACTGCATACGTCATGATGGACTCCCCGGTGATTAGCGACCGCCCATAATGGCGATATAGTCCTGCGTCCAGCGGCTATACGGCACGTACTTGCCACCCTCGGCAATCGGGGTTTTCCAGAAGGCAATTTTGTCGAAGAAGCTGTAGCCGTTGGTTTCACAGCCTTTCTCACCGAGCAGCGTACTGGCCTTACACCCTTCGGCCACTACCGGCAGCGAGCCAAACCAGGCCGCCACGTCACCCTGCACCTTCGGCGTCAGCGACCAGTTCATCCATTTGTAGGCACAAACCGGGTGCTTAGCCTCGGCGTGCAGCATGGTGGTATCGGCCCAGCCGGTAACGCCTTCTTTCGGGAACACCGTCGCGATCGGCTGGCCTTCGCCCTTCAGACCGTTCGCCTGATACGGCCAGGCGCTGGAGGCGACAACCCCCTCGTTTTTAAAGTCACTCATCTGCACGGTGGTATCGTGCCAGTAACGGTGGATCAGCCCATGCTGATCGCGCAGAACCTTCAGCACCGCCTGATACTGCGCTTCGGTGAGTTGATATGGGTCGCTGATACCCAACTGCGGCTGGGTCGCTTTCACGAACAGCGCCGCATCGGCGATGTAGATTGGGCCATCGTAGGCCTGCACGCGGCCCTGATTGGTTTTGCCGTCCGGCAGATCCTGCTTCACAAAGACCACGTTCCAGGAGTCCGGCGGCGTAGGGAACGTTTTGGTGTTGTACATCAGCAGGTTTGGCCCCCACTGATACGGCGTGCCGTAGACTTTGCCATCCACGTTGAACCATGCGCCTTTGCTCAGACGCGGATCGAGGGTTTTCCAGTTTTCAATCAGCGCGGTGTTGATCGGCTGCACACGTTTGCCCATGATCAGGCGCAGCGAGGCATCGCCGGAAGCGGTGACCAGATCGTAACCGCCCTTCGCCATCAGGCTGACCATCTCATCCGAGGTTGCCGCCGTTTTGACGTTGACCTGGCAGCCGCTCTGTTTCTCAAACTGCGTCACCCAATCATACTGTTTATCGGTCTGGCCGCGTTCGATATAGCCCGGCCAGGCAATAATATCCAGCCGCCCTTCCGCTTTTCCCAGCGAGGTCGGCGGCTCGGCGGCGTAGGCAGTGGCGACCGTCACGGCCAGCGCGCACAGGCTGCTGCGGGCAAATTTCTTGCTCATAAAGTTTTACTCCTGTCACAATGAAATTGAGCGGCAGCCGTGCCGTTAAAAATATCTCCCTGTTTAAAAATAGACGTCACCAGAACGGTCACCTGTGCCGCAGATAAAAATTTGCACAGGTTGTGACAAAGTGCGCATTCCGCAAAAATGAATAAATCGGGGTAGATAATATGGATTATAGACAAGGAGTTACCGGTCAAAGGCGCTATGCGTATTTCCTATGACCGGCGCAGAGAAATACCCCTCAAAACGTGTGAATTTCATTAAGGGGCGAATTCGGGAATAAGCGTTTGTGATTATTTCAGCATCTGGCGAATAAGATTGCCGAGCGTTTCCACCGCCTTGTCTTCTCTTTCTCCCCAACCCCAGGCGGTATTAAAACGGAAGAATGACGCCCAGTTGTCGGTGGTCGAAAACATTTTGCCCGGCGCAATGCTGATGTGGTGCTCCAGCGCTCTGGCGCTTAACGTCCCGGCATCAATCCCGGCCGGTAGCTCCAGCCAGAGAAAATAACCGCTGTCGTTGTGATGAATATGCACCTCCGGCGGCAGCGAACGCAGCAGCGACTGCCACGCCAGCTGCTTGCGCTCCGCCAGCTGGCGTCGCAGGCGACGCAGGTGGGCGTCGTAGCGTTTGGTGGCCAGATAGTCGACCAGCGCCAGCTGCATGGGCGACCTGGTCGAAAGCGTGCTCATCAACTGTAGATGCTGAATGCGCCGCGCGTGCTTGCCCGCCGCAACCCAGCCGATGCGAAAGCCCGGCACCAGGCACTTGGAAAACGAGCTACAGTGCAGCGTCATATCCTGTTTGTCCCACGCCTTCGCCGGCAGCGGTTTTTCGCGGCCAAAATAGAGCTCGCTGTAGACGTCGTCTTCAATCAGCGTGACGTTATGCGCGGTGAGGATCTCAATCAGCCGCGCCTTTTTCTCGGGCGTGAGCGTAAAGCCCAGCGGATTCTGGCTGTTGGTCATTAACCAGCAGGCTTTTACGGGGTAATTCTGCAACGCCTGAGCCAGTGCGTCGAGATCGATCCCCTCTTTCACATCGGTCGCCACCGAAAGCGCCTTCAGCCTCAGCCGCTCCAGCGCCTGCAGCGCGCCATAAAAGCACGGGTTTTCGACGATGACCCAGTCACCGGGCTCCGTGACCGCCTGAAGGCTCAGGTTTAGCGCCTCCAGCGCCCCGGCGGTGATCACGATCTCATCCGGCGAAATGGTCATTCCCTGCAGCGCATAGCGACGCGCGATGGCATGACGTAATTCATCATTGCCCGGCGGCAGATTCTCAATCACGCTCATCGCCGTGGCGGTTTTACTCACCTGCGCCAATGAGCGATTGAGCTGCGGCAAGGGGAACAGTTTAGGGTCGGGAAACGCCGAGGCAAACGGCAGCACGGCGGCATTGCAGCTGGCCTGTAGCACTTCGAAGATATAGGTATTGATGTCGACCGCGTTATCGGGCATCACCGGCGCCGCCACGGCGGCCGCTCGCGGGGCAACGGGATGCGGTGCCACGTAGTAGCCGGACTGCGGGCGCGCCACGATCCTTCCCTGGCTCTCCAGCAGCTGGTAAGCATGGCTGACGGTCATAAAACTCATGCCGCTGTTGACTACCTGCTCCCGCAGCGAGGGCAGCTTGTCGCCCGGCTGCCACACGCCATGGGCAATCTGTTCTGTCATCTGCTCGGCGAGGCGCTGGTACTTTTTCATGGTGATTCCCGCTGGTTCTGTCTTGCGGTCATATTATATCAGAGTTAAAAAAAATGCATTTTTATGTAACTGATATAAATCTAATCTCGCTTATTTCTATAACGCAATGGAGCACAGCCCAGCAGCTCTTTAAAACACCGAATGAAGTAAGTGACGTGGTTAAAGCCAGATTGTTCAGCCACTTGCGCGACTGAAAGTTCAGTATTCTCCAGCAAATCACACGCATATTTCACCCGGCGGATCATCAGATATTCCTGAATGGTTCCGCCGGTTTCTTTGCGGAAAACCCGCGACGCGTAGCTTTGAGAGATCGCGAGACTGTCCGCAATATCCGCTAGCGTGATCCGGGAACGAAAATCACGCTCAATCAGTCGCATGATCTGAGAAGATATTTTACCCGTTGTTGCCGTACGAACAAAAGCGTCATCTGAAAAGAGTTGAAATAGGCTAAGCAACAATATCGCCATTACTTCCACTTTGTTCGATGCAGCCTGGTACTTAACAGTATAGCTATCGAACATATCCCGAATATATCCCGAATATACCCCTGGCGTTCAGATAAATCATAGACAAACGCTCTTGCGTCGGTAGAGGAAATATTCTCAAGGATATGCCGAGACTCATTAAATGTGGAGAAATATGAAGCAAGCACACTGGCGTCAATATGCAGAATATTACGTTTATAAAGATTTGTCGGGCTATTATCAACCGTCACCTTATGCAGTTTTCCCTGCGGAAAAATGAATATCCGACCTGGACGCAGCGTATACTGTTGATTATCAACCACGACAATACCTATGCCTGTCTCTATATACAAAACCTCCAGACACTGATGCCAGTGATAATAGTCAACGCTTTTACCCTCTACCCGGCGAAACTCCGCATAAAGATCGTCAAACTCAATTCGGTCCAGCAGCACTTCAGGAGTCATAAAGGTAATGTCAAAATAGTGCAATTTCCATTCAGAATAATTCAAATTAGCCAGGAAAAAACGTGCTTTTCATCTTCACTGCGCATCACGCATCATTTTTTGTGATCTTCTTAACGAATTATCCCTTCGAACCTCCATAAGTTACCTGCCATCGAAAGACGTTATGAAACGTTATTCCATTTTTTATCGAGGATGTCCCCATGAAATCACAACGGAGCCAGGTGCAGGCACTTGTCACCCGGCAGGATGTTGAACGTGAATTTGATACCCTTTTTTCCGCCGTGTGGGCATTACGCCGCAATAATGAAACCGGCATTCTACCCGGACCGGTGATACCGCTTTACGGCAGTCAGACCGCAGCGATGGAAACATTCTGTCGCCTGCTATGGGGAGTATTTTCACGCCTTTCCTGCCCGGATAGCCCCCACACAGAAGTGGAACCACTGTTTCGCTTAATTGCCGATGGCACCAATCCTTCGTCCCCAAACTATTGGGGAACTCCGGGTGATTTCGATCAGCGCTGCGTCGAGATGGCCGTCTTCGGCGCAGGTCTGGCATTGGTGGGTGATCAATTCAGAACGCATCTTTCCAGCGACGAATTTAACCGACTGGTGGATTGGCTGAGGCATATCCGCACGGTTAAACTACCGCTAAATAACTGGTCATTCTTCCCCATCATGGTTGAAACCGGGCTTTGCCTGTCAGGGGAGGAATGGCAGCCAGAGATCATTACCCACCACTTTGCGTTGTTGGATGGATATTATCTTGGTGACGGTTGGTATAGCGATGGCCAGGACCGCCCGCGTGATTACTACAATGCGATGGCATTGCACTATTATGGACTGGTTTACGCCCAATTAATGGTCGACCACGATCCACAACGCTGTCGTATTCTTCGCGAACGCGCGACAATATTTGCACGTGACTTTATACATATGTTCAGCGATGACGGTAGCGCCATTCCATTTGGCCGCAGCCTCACCTATCGTTTTGCCCAGTCGGCTTTCTGGAGCGCAGTGGTTTTTGCTGAGTTGGACGTTTTTCCCTCCGACGTCGTTAAAGGTCTTATTTTACGTAATCTCAACTGGTGGCGCGAGCACGCTCCTGTTGACAGTCGTGGAATAATGAACATCGGCTATGCCTATGATAACCCGATAGTTGCTGAAGACTATAATGCACCGGGTTCCTCCTACTGGGCCTGTAAAACCTTCCTGATTTTAACACAAGGTGAGCAAAGCGAATTTTGGCGAAGCGAAGCTAAACCACTCCCGTTACGCGAGTCTATCCGCATGTTCCGTCACGCCGGACAACTTGTACATCACGATATCAGCCACCAGCATCACTATTTACTGAACAGCGGGCAGTTCCCGGCTAAAAATTACAATAATAGTGAAAGCAAATATGCCAAATTCGCCTATTCCTCTTTACTTGGATTCAACCTGGAACGCAGTCGCTACGGCCTTGAAATGAACGCCTGTGATTCAATGCTGCTGTTCAGCGAACAGGACGGTTATTACCGTGGTCGGCGTCTGAACCTGGAAAGTGAAATCACCGAGCGCTATATCAGATGCCGTTGGTCGCCACTTTCCGGTATTGACGTAAGCAGCTGGTTGGTCCCCATAACTGGTGGTCATCTACGTTTGCATATAATTGATAGCGATCGCCATATTGATACCGTTGAAGGTGGTTTCCCAGTGCCAGTTTTAACGCCACAGGTTGCCAGTCCCGGAGAAAAAAATAACTTCATTGTCAATCGAGAGGAAAATTTATTTAGCTTGATTAAAGATATTTCACCGAGGTTCGCCCGTGAAGCCGAGATTGTTATTTCACCACCGGGCAGTAATATTATTTACCCCTGTAGCAGTGGCGTCGTCACATTACAACAAAAACTGATGCCTGGACGACATATTTTTGTCTGTCTGGTTCAGGCTGGTCGCGGTGAGCCCGCCGAACTTAATATTACGCTATCTATCGATCCACAATATCGTTATTTCACCCTCCAGGATGAAGGAACTTCCTACACCCTACCGTTAACTTTAACTTCCGAAAGGTAATCTTATGTACACCGTTAACAAAGTTGATTACATAAAAATAAGCAGCTTTATGCTCCTCTATTTCGTTGTGTGGACGATGAGCTTTAGCCTCTATGCTATCTGGCTAGGCCAGCATGCCGAGCTCTCCAGCGCGGAGATTGGCGCTGTTTTTGCAGTAAATGGTGCGTTTGCCGTGGTATTAAAACCTTTTTATGGCTATATCACCGACAAACTGGGGATGAAAAAGCATTTGCTCTATTTTGTCGCCATCATGTCGGCGCTGCTGATGCCGTTCTTTGTCTACGTCTACCACCCACTATTAATTAGCGCATTTCCAGTTGGTATAATCGTGGGAGCAACTTATCTCAGTCTGGCGTGGTATGCAGGTATTGCGGTATCTGAGTCGTACTGCGATCGTTTTGGTCGCCTCAAAGGCTTCGAATTCGGCCGTATCCGTATGTGGGGGTCCTGCGGCGCGGCGGTTACCGCCTCCTTTGCAGGCGTGCTGTTTAACATTTCCCCAGTGATTAATTTCACCATCAGCAGCATTGTTTCATTAATCATGCTTGCCGTGCTCGTCAGCATTAAAATTCCTGAAGCAGACAACACAGAAAACGCAGTTGTTCCGGCGAAAAAAATCAATATGGCCGACGTCCGCCAGTTGGTTAAAGAAGGAAAATTCTGGCGTTTCTGTTTTTATGTGGCAGGTATTGTCTGGTTTATGCATATCGCAGAACAGCAGTTTCCTCGCTATTTTGTCTCCTTTTTTCACGGCAGCAAAGCGGGTACGTCCTGGTATGGCTACTTAAGCACCGTACAAGCCATCGTTGAATTTATCTCCATGCTGACCGTACCGTGGGTGGTCAATAAACTTGGCGCACGTAAAACACTGATCGTTGCAGGTTTGTTAATCGGTTCACGACTGCTCATTTCTGGTTTTGCTACCAGCCCGCTAATGATCGCATTTATCAAACCATTTTATGGTCTGGAAAATGCGCTGCTGTTGATTGCGGTCTTTAAATATATTGCCGCCCATTTTGATAAGAAAGTTAATTCCACCATGTATTTAATTGGTTATCAATGCTTTATCTATGTCGGCACTATTTTTGTCTCCGCACCGGTTGGTTACATGTATGACCATATCGGATTCGGTAATGCTTATTTTATTATGGGGGCCATAATTATCACCTTCTCATTGATATCTATTTTTATTCTCTCCGGAGATGATAAAAAAATTGAACAACCGCAACCGTCAGCCAATCACTCACTGAGTTAATTCATGTTGTTGTCGCAAAGAGAATTTCCCATGCAGAACATAGATAAATCATCAGTTACCGAACGTCATTATCTCGAGTCCATTGCCAACAAGATGGCAGATAAACTCATCTTCCAGTTAGCGCAGTTCGATGGAAAGTTTCCTGCCGCATGTAGCGTCGATGGCATTTATCCTTTAACACCTAACACTGACTGGACAACCGGTTTCTGGAGTGGAGCCACGGCGCTAGCTGCACGCTTCAACCATGCAGAACGTTTTCTCCCGCATCTTGAACAACAGGTAGTAAGTTTCAGCGAACGCCTGGCGAAAAAACACGATCTGGAAACCCACGATCTTGGCTTTCTGTATACGCTTTCCTGCGTTAGTGCCTGGCGTATGACGGGTAATATTGAAGCTCGATGTACGGCCCTGTCAGCCGCCGATGCACTGCTGACGCGCTATCACCCCAGGGCAGGTATTATCCAGGCGGCCTGGGGGGACTTACAGGATCCGGAGCAACAGGGGCGAATGATTATTGACTGCATGATGAACCTCCCGCTGCTCTACTGGGCAAGTGAGCAAACCGGCAACCAGAATTATGCCCGCTGCGCTTATAGCCACGCCGTGCAAGCACAGCGCTATCTATTCAGGGAGGATAATTCTACCTTCCACACATTTTATATGGACGTTCTGACCGGCCAACCGATAGGTGGAAAAACCCACCAGGGTTATGCCGATAACTCCTGCTGGGCACGAGGCCAGTCCTGGGCCATCTACGGTAGTGCGTTAAGCTTCAGCTACACTGGCGATAAAACATTTTTATCATCCGCTATACGGGCGGCAAAGTACTTTTTGGCTCATCTTCCCTCTGACGGTATTTGCTACTGGGATCTTAGCCTCACCGCGCCGGGAACGCACAAAGATACCTCGGCAGCAATCATAGCCGTCTGCGGTTTGCTCGAACTGGCAAACCATCTTTCTGTCGTTGATCCGGAACGTCATTATTTTATTCAACAGGCAATAGATATAATGGATATTCTTCTGAAATCCTATTTCGATAGTGAGTGCAACCAGGGTGGTTATTTAACCCAATCGGTCTACAACATGAATAAAAATCGTGGCGTTGATGAATATAGCACCTGGGGCGATTATTTTTTATTCGAGGCAATTTCAAGACTTATATCGCCTGAAGCTAAATATTGGTAAACAACACTAACTTGTTTAAAATCCTGACAGCGGGAGGTATTCCCGCGGAGTAAATATGCACATAATTAAAACATCAAAGTTTTTCATTTCTTTTCTGCTGCTGAATGTTTCATTTTCTGCCTTTGCCGGAGGATTTCTCGAAGTTCGCGAAGCCTATGAGAGTGCGTCAAAAGATCATCAGTTAAAATTAGGTGGTGGTTATAACTTTAATAACGGTGCGGGGGTGCTATACCAAACCGTTTTTAATACCGGTAAAAATCTTGAACAATTAAAGCATACCTTCGACGAGTTAGAAGGATGGTACCCACTGTGGCATATTACTGACAAACTCACTTTTTATCCTGGAGGGATCATTAACTCGACTAGCGCTGGTTCGACAACTTCACCCTACGTACAGTTAGGTTATATTTACAATAGTGATTTGGGACTAGCTTTTAAATATCGCTATAATCATATGAACTATCAAACCAACGATCTCCGGAATGAGATGGATTACAATGATAATCATCAACTGGTGATGGTAGTAAACTATAAAATTACCGATAAAGTGAGCTACGAGTTTGAACCAGACTTTTACATAAATACCGGCAACTATAAACGTAAGAACGGTAAAGACCACAGCTGGGAATTAAACCATAAATTCACGTGGAAAATGTCTCCCACCTGGCGTCCGTTTGTCCAACTCTCGTGGCTGGATCGCGATAATAGCAACAATGCCGAACGCTATCGCATTCGTCTGGGTATACGTTACTACTTCTGATAGCCACCGTGCTGGGTCAGAAAATGTCGAAGCAAACGGCAGGACTGCGGCTGGTCTGCAGCACGTCGAAGATGTAGATAAAAAATTAACAGGCCGCACGATGCGGCCTGTCATTAAAAATACAACAATATTAGGTTCTGCGAGTCACTTCAAATACGTTCGGCGCAACTTCAATAACCGCGAATTGACTGTAGGATGTCCCGCTGGAGGTATATGGTTTCGCCTCAACGTCGCGGTCAGGAAGTTCAATAACGGCATTAATTCGGGTTAATAAACAAAGGCCGCGCGGGAAAGAGGCGCTTTGCCCTGGGCGAATATTAAAATGGTCTGTGCTGCACGCGGCATATTTGATTTCGCCATGAATACGATATTTGGTGGTATTCACGACGCAAGCGGCTGGATATGCACCATCAATTTCCTGATCTTTGTGGTCAACAATGTCTTCCATTTCCATACTATTTCCTTTCTATCAAGAGAGTTAAGTGGGTTGCTTCGGGTATTAATTTAGCAATATCGGAATGATGAACTGTGATAAACATCACGAAGAATAACTAAATTATATATTTCATACATAATAATGACATGGCAAATATAATACTTAGCTCCAATATGTTACTCGATATATTTACATCTAAAATAAATAATATGAATATATTTACCAAGAAAATATATTCATAGGCTATCCCGTGAGTTTGCCCCTGAGTACGCCATGCCTACCCGGCAAACTGTTATCAATTTATAACGGCTGACTGTCTCTGCAACGCCGCCGCTCCACGCTTTACACTGCCGCTGAGTTTCTTTTCCCCGGAGTCTGCATGTTCGGTCTTGATGCGTTTCACCTTGCGCGAATTCAATTTGCCTTTACCGTGTCGTTTCACATTATCTTCCCCGCCATCACCATTGGCCTGGCGAGCTATCTGGCGGTGTTGGAAGGGCTGTGGCTAAAAACCCGCAACCCGACCTGGCGCTCGCTGTACCAGTTCTGGTCGAAGATTTTCGCCGTTAACTTTGGCATGGGCGTGGTATCAGGGCTGGTGATGGCCTACCAGTTTGGCACCAACTGGAGCGGGTTCTCTCAGTTTGCGGGCAGTATTACCGGCCCGCTGCTGACCTACGAGGTATTGACCGCCTTTTTCCTCGAAGCCGGTTTTCTCGGCGTGATGCTGTTCGGCTGGAACCGCGTCGGGCCGGGGCTGCACTTCTTTGCGACCTGCATGGTGGCGCTGGGCACGATTATCTCCACCTTCTGGATCCTCGCCTCCAACAGCTGGATGCAAACGCCACAGGGGTATGAAATCGTTAATGGCCAGGTGGTACCGGTAGACTGGTTTGCGGTGGTCTTTAACCCCTCTTTCCCTTACCGCCTCCTGCACATGTCTATCGCCGCGTTTCTGAGCAGCGCGCTGTTCGTCGGTGCATCGGCAGCCTGGCATCTGCTGCGCGGCAATACCTCACCCGCGGTGCGAGTGATGTTCTCCATGGCGCTGTGGATGACGCTGATTGTCGCCCCCATACAGGCGATGGTGGGCGACATGCACGGGCTTAATACCCTCAAGTATCAGCCGGCGAAGATTGCCGCGATTGAAGGTCACTGGGAGAACCCGCCGGGAGAACCGACGCCGCTGCTGCTGTTTGGCTGGCCGGATATGGCGCAGGAGCGCACCCGCTACGGGCTCGAAATCCCGGCGCTGGGCAGCCTGATCCTCACCCACAGCCTCGAGAAACAGGTGCCGGCGCTCAAAGAGTTTGCCAAAGAAGACCGGCCAAACTCGACGATCGTCTTCTGGTCGTTCCGCATTATGGCCGGGCTGGGGATGCTGATGCTGCTGCTGGGCATCGTGGCGCTGTGGCTGCGCAAAAAGCAGACGCTGTATACCTCGCGCCCGTTCCTGTGGTTCGCGCTGCTGATGGGCCCGTCAGGCCTGGTGGCGATCCTCGCCGGGTGGGTCACGACCGAAGTCGGACGCCAGCCGTGGGTGGTTTACGGTCTGCAACGCACCGCCGATGCGGTCTCCGCGCACGGCGACCTGCACATGAGCATCAGCCTGCTGGCCTTTTTGCTGGTCTACAGTTCGGTCTTCGGCGTGGGCTACAGCTATATGGTGCGCCTGATTCGCAAAGGACCGCAGCCATTTACCCCCGACCCGCACGGCACGCCGTCGCGGCCGCTCTCTGCCGCTATTGAGCCGCAGCACGCTGAGGAGGAACGCGTATGAGCCTCGATCTGTCCATTATCTGGTTTGTGATTATTGTCTTTGCCACCCTGATGTATATCGTGATGGATGGCTTCGATTTAGGGATCGGCATCCTGTTCCCTTTCACCCAAAGCGCGCGGGAACGCGACGTGATGGTGAACAGCGTCGCGCCGGTGTGGGACGGCAACGAAACCTGGCTGGTGCTTGGCGGTGCGGGGCTATTCGGCGCATTTCCGCTGGCCTACGCGGTGATCATCGACGCGCTGACCATCCCGCTGTCGCTGATGCTCGTAGGGCTGATTTTTCGCGGCGTGGCCTTTGAGTTTCGCTTCAACGCCACCCCCTCTCATCGCCCGTTCTGGGATAAGGCGTTTATGGGCGGATCGATGCTGGCCACCTTCTGCCAGGGCGTGGTTGTCGGCGCGGTGATCAACGGCTTTCAGGTCACCGACCGCGCCTACAGCGGCGGCGCATTTGACTGGCTGACGCCGTTCACGCTGTTCTGTGGTTTTGGGCTGATGATCGCCTACGCGCTGCTCGGCGCCAGCTGGCTGGTGATGAAAAGCGAAAATGCACTGCAATCCAGTATGCGACGCGCCGCGCGCGGGCTGTTGCTGGCGCTGCTGGCCGTTATCGCCATCATCAGCCTCTGGACGCCGCTGCTGCACCCGGCGATTGCCGCACGCTGGTTCAGTCTGCCCAATCTCTATTATCTGCTGCCCGTCCCGCTGCTGGTACTTGCCGCGAGCGCGCTGCTATGGCGTCAGCTTGGGCTGCAGGATAGCCACGTGCCGCCGTTTATCCTGACGCTGGCGCTGGTGTTCCTCGGCTTTAGCGGGCTGGGCATCAGTATCTGGCCCGCCATTATTCCGCCGTCTATCACTCTCTGGCAGGCTGCCGCCCCGGCGCAGAGCCAGGAGTTTATGCTGATTGGCGCGATCTTTATCATCCCGGTGATCCTCGTGTACACCTTCTGGAGCTACTACGTGTTTCGTGGCAAAGTGCCGCAGAATGAGGGGTATCACTGATGAAAAATCGCTGGATATCGCGGATTTTATGGCTGGTTGCGCTGTGGGGCGGCAGCGTGCTGGCGCTGGCGGTCGTCGGGAGTGTATTTCGTGTACTAATGACCGCCGCCGGGTTTAAATCCTGATACAACAAACAGATACAGCGTAACCGTTGCGATCCAAGAGAAATCCTAATTGTGCACTACTTCACATTTTCTCCACTTTTTGTTGGTGAACTAGCCCCACTGCACAAAAGCAATGTAGGGAGTACACGATGAAAAAAATGATCGCACTGTCTGCCATTCTGGCAATGGGTCTGTGTTCAACGGCGTTTGCCGTCGATCATCAGGAACCGCCGAAGAAGCCGCCGGTAGAACAACAGCATAACGGCCAGCCGCCGCGCGATAACAAAGGCCCACAGCAGCATGATGGTAAAGGTCAGCCGCCGCGCGACCACAAAAGCCAGCAGCATGACGGCAAAGGCCAGCCCCCGCGCGACAACAAAGGTCAGCAGCACGATGGCAAAGGCCAGCCGCCGCATGACAACAAAGGCCCGCAGCACGATGGCAAAGGTCAGCCGCCAAAACACGACGGCGACAATAAGCTTCCCCCGCCAAACGGCCAGCGTAACTAAGTAAAAAAGCCGGAGAGCATGATGCTTTCCGGCTTTTTATTTCCCCTGCTTCACGCCGCCAGGCTACAGCGGCGCATTTTTACGCTTCGGCAGCGTTTTCAGCAGATCGTCCGGGCTCATCGACGCCACCACGCTGCCCGGCAGCGGCATCTTCAGAATGTGGTTCTTCATTTTGCCGATCACGTGCATTTCACACGGGCGGCAGTCAAACTTCAGCGTCAGCACTTCATCGCCGTTAATCAGCTGCATCGGCGTCGCCTTCCAGCTTTTAATCGACCCTTTGGCCTGTTTCGGGCACAGGTTGAAGGCAAATCGCAGGCAGTGCTTGGTGATCATCACCGGCACGTCGCCCTTCTCTTCATGCGCTTCATACGCGGCATCAATCAGTTGAACGCCATAGCGGTGATAGAACTCGCGCGCTTTATGGTTGTAGACGTTTGCGAGGAAGCTCAGATGGCTTTCCGGATACACCGGTGCCGGGCTAGCGACGGCTTTACGGCTGCCGCGCACGTAGGCATCCAGCCGCGCCTGGTCGAGCTGTGCCACGGTTTCACGGCGCAGCTGATTCAGCTGGCTATTTGGCACAAACAGCGCTTCCGGCAGCATGACAGCCACGTTACGGGCGTAATACAGCGTTTGCCCCAGCTTCGCGACGCCGTCATGCAGCTGGCTCAGCGCTTTTTCCGCATTGTTGGCCGTGGCAAACTCTCCGTCTAACGTATGGGTCACCGAAACGCCGTCTTCGCTGGTTAACGTCAGCACCAGCTGCTCCTGCCAGCCGGTAAGCTCAATATCCACGGCGATGCGACGCTCGCTGGAGGTCTTCAGCAGCGCCTGCTGCCAGTTGTGGTCAAGGTTGCGGTTCAGCACCTGGTGCGGACGAGCTTTGTGCAGGTCGGCCGGCATTTCGTTTGGCCAGACGCGATAGCGGTTTTCGCCGATTTTTTCTACCGTATTGGCGCGGAAGCCGACCACTTCGCGCTTAATCAGCACATTCAAACCATCGCCGTTCGCCAGCGGCTCGCTTACCTCAACGTCCAGCGTCTCTTTGTTGACCTTCAGCACTTCACCCACCGGCAGGCCAACAAATTTCGGCGAATCGAAGGCGCCGATGTTCATCTGGCGCTGGTTAACGAAATAATCGGTGCTGCCACGGTGGAAGGTTTTGTCGGTCGACGGCACGAAGAAGTGCTCGGTACGCCCGGCGGAAGCACGGGCCAAATCGCCGCGCTCTTCAATGATGGCGTCAAGCATCTGGCGGTAATGCGCGGTGATATTCTTCACGTAGCTCATATCTTTGTAGCGCCCTTCAATCTTGAAGGAACGCACGCCCGCATCGATCAGCGCGCCGAGGTTGGCGGTCTGATCGTTGTCTTTCATCGACAGCAGGTGCTTCTCAAACGCCACCACGCGCCCCTGGTCATCTTTCAGGGTATACGGCAGTCGACAGGCCTGGGAACAGTCGCCGCGGTTAGCGCTACGCCCGGTCTGGGCATGAGAAATATTGCACTGCCCGGAATAGGCCACGCACAGCGCGCCGTGGATAAAGAACTCGATGGTGGCGTCGGTCACGTCGTGAATGGCTTTAATTTGCTGAAGGTTCAGCTCACGCGCCAGAACGATCTGACTAAAGCCCACGTCGGAGAGGAATTTGGCTTTTTCGACGCTGCGGATGTCGCACTGGGTGCTGGCGTGCAGCTCAATCGGCGGAATATCCAGCTGCATAATCCCCATATCCTGCACGATCAGCGCGTCTACGCCCGCCTCGTAAAGATCGGTAATCAGCTTCTGCGCCGGTTCCAGCTCATCATCATGCAAAATGGTATTGAGCGTAATAAAGATTTTAGCGCCAAAGCGATGGGCAAACGGCACCAGTTCGGCAATGTCCTGCAGGCTGTTGCTGGCGTTATGGCGCGCGCCAAAACCGGGGCCACCAATATAAACGGCATCGGCGCCGTGGAGAATCGCCTCGCGGGCAATCGCCGTATCACGTGCCGGGCTGAGGAGTTCGAGATGAGCGTTTTGCTGGCGCATACAGTCGGAGTTATCCAGTAGGGTCACAAAATGGCGGCTATTGTAGCCAGAAGCCGCGGTAGACGAAAACAGTTTCCATCGCTTCTGCGCGGCGGTTAGCTGAATTTCGGCAACCTATTGCCGAAATGGTTATTTCAGCGTTCAGCATCAATGGGTTAGAGTCAGCCCCGTATTCCGGACTTTCCTCGTAACGGCCACGTTATGGTTCATTGTCGTGATTTGCCGCAGGCCTGCCTGCGGCTTTTTCTTTGGGATAATGAATAAGAGAGTGGAAATGCGCGGTCTGATCGCTGCTGTTGCGATAGGCATGCGCCAGATCGCCCGCAAAGCGCAGCCCTTCTCCCGCCGCCAGCTGACGCCACTCACCCTGGACACACATATCCAGTTGGCCGCTAATCACCACCACATGTTCAATCACCCCTTTTTCATGCGGCGTTGATTCACTGATCGCGCCCGGCGCCAGCGTGATGGAAAAGTGGTCGAAGCCCAGTTCCGCATCCCACGGAAAGACCGGCGTCACCACCATCGCCTGCTGCTGCGGGTCGAACGCCTGCTCGCCGCCCGCTTCCGGCGGCGTGATAAACACGGAAAACGGCACGTTGAGGCCGGTGGCGATTTTCCATAGCGTCGCCACCGTCGGGCTGGATTCATTACGTTCAATCTGCCCTAGCATCGCCTTTGACACGCCGGTTTCTTCAGCCAGCTTCGACAGGCTCCATGCCCGCTCCTGGCGCAGTTTTTTCAGCGTCGCCGCCAGATGTTGCGCAATATTCATTCAGCCTCCCTCGATTACACCGGCAAAGTATACCTCAGCCAGCGCGGTTTTTCGTTCGGATGCGCGCACTTGTGCGCTATAACGCACAATGATACATTACATGGACGCTATAACGCACAAGAGGCTATCATGCGATCCGCTTTTATTCCTTTCCCTACGCTGCTGGCGGGTTTTGTCGCCGTGCTGGTTGGCTACGCCAGCTCTGCCGCCATTATCTGGCAGGCCGCCGCCGCCGCGGGTGCCAGCGCGCTACAAATTTCCGGCTGGATGACCGCGCTCGGCCTCGCCATGGGGCTAAGCACGCTGGTGCTGACGCTGTGGCGTAAAGTGCCGATTCTCACCGCCTGGTCAACCCCCGGCGCGGCGCTGCTGGTCGGCGGTTTACAGGGCGCCACGCTTAACGATGCGGTGGGGATTTTCATCTTCGCCAACGCGCTGATTGTGATTTGCGGGCTGACCGGCTGGTTCGCCAGACTGATGAAGCTGATCCCTCATGCGCTGGCCGCCGCCATGCTGGCGGGCATTTTGCTGCGTTTTGGCCTGCAGGCGTTTGCCACGCTGCAGGGGCAACTGCTGCTGTGCGGCAGTATGCTGGTCGGCTGGCTGCTGTTTAAGGCGCTCGCTCCGCGCTATGCGGTGGTGGCCGCTCTGGCGGTGGGGATTATCGTTGCTCTGCTAAAAGGTGACGTTGTCACTAACTCATTAACGCTGACGTTCGTTACGCCGCAGTTTATCGCGCCCCACTTTTCGTTAACCACGTTGCTCAGCGTTGGCATTCCCTTTTTCCTGGTCACCATGGCCTCACAAAATGCCCCCGGCCTCGCCACCCTTCAGGCCTCGGGCTATCGGGTACCGGTGTCGGCGCTGATTGTAATCAGCGGCGCGTTCGGCCTGCTGCTGGCGCCGTTTGGCGTTTACTCGGTCTGTATTGCGGCGATTACCGCCGCCATTTGCCAAAGCCCGGACGCGCATCCGGATCCGCAAAAGCGCTGGCTGGCGGCCGCTGCGGCAGGCGGGTTCTATTTACTGGCTGGGATATTCGGCGGCTCGATCACCGCGCTGATGGCGGCCTTACCTGCGGTATGGATTCAGATGCTGGCCGGGCTGGCGCTGCTCGGCACGCTGGGCGGCAGCCTGTTCCAGGCGCTGCACTCCGAACAGGAACGCGATGCGGCGATGGTCACCTTTCTGGTGACCGCAAGCGGCATTACTCTGGCAGGCGTCGGATCGGCGTTCTGGGGGCTGGCGGTCGGTGGGGCAAGCTTCGCGCTGCTATCCCGCAAGGCCCGCGCGTAGCTGCGACGGCGTAACGCCGGTTACCGCTTTAAAGCGGTTGCTGAAGTGGCTGGCGGAGCTGAAACCGCAGCGCAGCGCAATCTCGGTTAGCGGTAGCGCGGTGTGGCGCACCAGCTGTTGTGCGCTATCCATCCGCCGCTGCATCACGTATTGATGCGGCGCTAAGCCCACGGACTGGCGGAACATCCGCGCAAAGTGATATTCGCTCAGCGTCGCCTGGGCGGCCAGGTCGGCAAGGGTTAACGGCTCGCCGAGATGCGCATCGATAAAATCAAGCGTATTACGCAATATTCCCGGCGCCAGCCCGCCGGTTACCGCCGGGAGCCGCCAGCGCACGTTGGCGTAGTTTTGTAGCAAATGGGTAAGCAGCAGCGTGCTGGCGCTGCTGAGCGTCAGCTGATTGGCGGGCTGCTGCCAGTCACAGCCGAGCAGGAACTGGCGATACAGCAGCGTAATTTTCGGATCGTCACCAAAGATTTGCTCGTCCAGCGTCACGCTGGCCGGGCTGCGGTCCCACACCTGTTCCCCGACGCTACGCAGGTGCGCATCGGTACAGTAGAGGTGGACAAACGACAGGTCCCCGCGAATATCCCACGTCGATTCACTGTCTTCTGGCATCAGGCAGAAACGGTTTGGCCCACCGCCATTTTTCCAGCCATGCGGCGTTTTCTGATAGCTTTCATAACCGTCGGCCACGTACAGGCTTAAGGTATGGTGATCGCTTTGTACGGTCAGGGTATCGAGTTTGTTGTACCACGCGGCAAGCTGAATGCCGGAATTGAGCGCAACGGTATCCCGCAGAATTGCTTTCTGGCTCTGTAGTCTCTCAAACGTCGCGTAGGTGTGGTTCATTAACATTTCGGTCACGATTATCGATAGGCCCAGTCTAGAGGCTGTCGCAGGCGGAAACCACCTTTCGCCCCCTTTTATCGGCAAAAAACCGCAAGAATTTGCAAGTCATCCGCAACCCTTTGCAAGCCCGCCTCGCCCGTACGCGTCAGACTCAGCGTTTATCGCTGTTACCGATGTGAGGTTCTATGAACGCGCTGCTCTATGCTCTGGTTGTTGTTATCTGGGGAACCACCTGGATCGCCATTTTTTTACAGCAAGGGCCGGTGCCCGAAGCGGTCTCTATTTTCTGGCGCTTTGCCATCGCCAGCGGCACGATGCTGACTATCCTGCTGTGCCTGCGCCGTCTGCGGCCGCTGGCGCTGCGCGACCACCTGTTTTGCATGGTGCAGGGCTGCTGCGTGTTTGGCTTTAACTTTCTCTGTTTCTATACCGCCGCAAGATGGATTAACACCGGCCTGGAGTCGGTTATTTTCTCCATGGCGGTGCTATTCAACGCCATTAACAGCTTTATCTTCTTCCGCCAGACGCCGCCAAAACGCTTTTACCTTGCCGCGCTGCTGGGGCTGGCGGGCATCATTACCCTGTTCTGGGATGACCTGCAGGCGGTGGGCATGAGCAGTACTCTGCTGGCGGGGATTTTGCTGAGCGCGCTGGGCACCTACGGGTTCTCACTGGGCAATATGCTAAGCCTGCGCCACCAGCGCCGCGGCCTGGAGACCCTGACCACCAACGCCTGGGCAATGCTGTATGGCACGATCGTGATCGGCGTGGTGGCCCTGCTGCGCGGCGATGACTTTACGCCGCAGTGGACCATCAGCTATCTGGGGGCGCTGTTTTACCTGGCGCTGTTCGGCTCCGTCATCGCCTTCGGCGTTTATTTCACGCTGGTAGGCCGCATCGGCGCCAGCAACGCCGCTTACAGCACCCTGCTGTTTCCCCTGGTGGCGCTGACGCTGTCCACGGTTTACGAAGGCTATCAGTGGCACGCGAATGCGGTGGTCGGGCTGGTGCTGATTCTGCTGGGCAACCTGGTGATGTTCGCTAAACCGCAGGTCTGGCGGGTACCGTTCCTCAGCCGCGCCTGATGTGGCATCACTAATCAGGGAGGCTCCGCGTGTCTCCCTTTTGTATCACACTGTATCTGGCGTTTGCGCCGATACAGTCGCTGGCAAAATCCCTTCTTGCGCACACATCCGCGACACTTCCGCTTGTTTTTATTATCAGGTCGCGATAGCCCACTATACTTCGTTCGCTATCGTTTTTGATTTGATGCCAACAACCTCGTGTGTGCAGGAGAAATCTATGAACGTTTCAGCGTCCCCGGTATTTCGCTTCAAAATTCTGTTGCTGGCCAGCGTGCTGCTGGCACCCGCCTTGCCGGCCCTGGCTGCGCCGGATTACGCCGCCGAATTTAAAACCGTTCACCAAATTAACGCCGGCGACCTGAATATCGGCTACGTCGATATTGGCCCGCGCGATGGCCAGCCGGTCATCCTGCTGCACGGCTGGCCGTACGATATCAACAGCTACGCCCAGGTCGCGCCAGCGCTGGCCAGTAAAGGGTTCCGCGTCATTGTGCCGAGCCTGCGCGGTTACGGCACCACCCGATTCTTGTCCGCCGCTACGCCGCGCAACGGCCAGCCGTCCGCGTTAGCGTCTGACGCCGTTGTCTTAATGGATGCGCTGCATATCAAACAGGCCGATTTCGCCGGTTTCGACTGGGGCGCGCGCACGGCGGATATCGTCGCCGCGCTGTGGCCGGAGCGGGTGAAATCGCTGGTGTCGGTCAGCGGCTATCTGATTAGCAGCCAGAAAATTGGCGAACAGCCGCTGCCGCCGCAGGGGGAACAGCAGTGGTGGTATCAGTTCTATTTCGCGACTCCGCGCGGCAAGGCGGGCTACGCCAAAAACACCCACGACTTTGCGAAGCTCATCTGGCAGCAGGCGTCGCCGGGCTGGAAGTTCAGCGATGACACCTTCAACACCAGCGCCAAATCGCTGGACAACCCGGATCAGGTGGCGGTGACCATCAGCAACTACCGATGGCGTTTAGGGCTGGAGAAAGGTGAAGCGAAATATGCTAAATATGAGCAGAAGCTCGCCGCGCTGCCGGCCATTACCGTCCCGACCATCACCATTGAAGGTGGCAACAACGGCGCGCCGCACCCGGATCCGAAAACCTACGCCGCCCGCTTCACCGGCAAATATGAACACCGTACCTTCGGCCCAAACGTGGGGCATAACCCACCGCAGGAAGATCCGGCTAACTTCACCAAAGCCGTGATCGACGCCGATAAACTGTAACCCCGCGGCTGCCCCCGGCCGGACCTGGAGTCAACATGGAACACATCGATAATATCCTGGTGGTGGATGACGACCACGACATTCGCGAGCTGGTCGTCGACTACCTGCTGAAATCAGGCTATCGGGCGACGGGGGCCAGCAACGGCAAGGCTATGCGCAGCTACCTTGCCGGTAATCAGGTGGATCTGGTAGTACTGGACATCATGATGCCCGGCGACGACGGCCTGACGCTGTGTCGCCAGCTGCGCAACGACCGGCAGAATATCCCCGTACTGATGCTGACCGCGCGCGGTGACGATGCGGACAGAATACTGGGGCTGGAAATGGGCGCCGACGACTATCTGGTTAAGCCGTTTGTCGCCCGTGAACTGCTGGCGCGCATTAAGGCCATTCTGCGCCGCTACCGCGCCCTGCCGCCGAATTTGCAAATTACCGAGGCTGGACGGCTGATTGCCTTTGGCCGCTGGCAGCTGGATACCGCCGCCCGTCATTTGCTGGACGACGAGGGGCTGGTGGTGGCGCTCAGCGGCGCGGAGTATCGCCTGCTGCGCGTGTTTCTCGACCATCCCCAGCGCGTGCTTAATCGCGACCAGTTGCTTAGCCTGACCCAGGGCCGCGATGCCGAGCTGTTTGAGCGGTCAATAGACCTGCTGGTCAGCCGCCTGCGCCAGCGGTTGAACGATGACGCGCGTGAACCGGCCTATATTAAGACCGTGCGTAGCGAAGGCTACGTGCTGGCCATGCCGGTCACCCTGCGGGAACTGCATGAATGAGGCTGTGGCCAAAAACGCTGCTATATCGGTTAGTGCTGATTGTGCTGGGCGGGCTGCTGCTGGCCAATAGCCTGACGCTGGCGGTGCTGCTCTATGAACGGATGAGCAGCGCCCGCAGTGTGATGCTCAACAACCTCAGCGACGATGTCGCCACCAGCGTGGCGATTCTCGACAGGCTGCCCGCCAGCGAGCGTAGCGCCTGGTTACCCACGCTATCGCGCGGTAATTATCAGTATCTGACCAACGCCGGTGAATCGGGGCCGCCGCCCGACAGCTGGCGCTCGCGCAGCATTGTGCGAACGCTGCATGACGCGCTGGACGACAGGTATACGCTAACGTTCAGCGCTATTCCCGGGCCACGGGAGCACCTGCAGGCGCATCTGCGCTTAAGCGACGGTCAGCCGTTAACCATTGATATTCGCCCGCAGCTTCCTGCGCTGGCGCGCTGGCTGCCGATTGTTCTGGTCGCCCAGCCGCTGCTGCTGCTGATTTGCGCATGGCTGGCGGTGCGTCAGGTTGTGCGCCCGCTCTCCCGCTTTACCCGCGCCGTCGAATCATTAGAACCTGCAGACACCTCGCCGCAGCCAATGGAAGAAGGCGGTCCGCGGGAAGTCCAGCAAACGGCGCGTGCCTTTAACGCCATGCAGGCGCGCGTTCAGCACTACCTCCAGGAGCGTACGCAGATCCTCGCCGCCATTTCTCACGACCTGCAAACGCCGATTACGCGTATGAAATTACGGGTGGAGATGGCGCAGGATCCGGCGCTGCAGGAAAAGATGATGCAGGATCTCGATGCTATGACCCGTCTGGTGCGCGAAGGTATTGCCTACGCCCGCAGCAGTGAAAACGTTCAGGAAGCGAATCTGCGTCTCGACCTCAACGCCTTTCTCGACACCCTCGCCTGCGATTACGTGGACACCGGCCACCCGGTCACCTTCCAGCCGCTGGCAAGTCTGCCGCCACTCACGACCTATCCCCAGGCCCTGCGTCGGGTCGTCACCAACCTGGTCGACAATGCGCTGAAGTATGGCAATAACGACGCGATCTTACGTATCACCCCCGTTGACGAGCGCTGGCTGACCATCGACGTGCTGGATAGCGGCCCGGGGATCCCGGCGGCGGAGCTGGACGCCGTGCTTCAGCCTTTTTATCGGCTGGAAACCTCGCGTAATCGTCATACCGGCGGTACCGGATTGGGGCTGGCCATTGCCTCCCAGCTTGCCGCCCGCTTACAGGGCCGCTTAACGCTGAGCAACCGCCCGCAGGGCGGGCTGGAGGCCAGGCTCTGGCTGCCTTTGTATCCAGATGTATCCAGCACAGACACGGATAAATAGCCTGACAAAACGGCCCGTTGCCGACACACGCCCTATACAGCGGCGCGCTTAAATCACCTCACCGCCTGCAAGACAGGCTGCTATCAACATGAGGTGATTTATGACCAGAGTCCGTCAGTTTTTCCTTGGGGCCGTGGCGACGACGCTGCAAACGGCAGCCTGCGTCGCCGCAGACAATCAGGCGCTGCGCGCCGCCCTTCTCGCTAAATCGTCCGTCACCGTCGCGCAGACGGCCGATCGCCCGCGCCGCGTGCTGGGAGGTGCCTGATGGCCGTTATCATCGCATTTCTGGGGGGGCATGCTCACGCTGCTAAGCCCCTGCACGTTGCCGGTCATCCCGTTTTTGTTCGCCAGCATGAAGGGGCAAAAAAGCCATCTGGCGGCGCTGCTCGGCGGTATGGTGCTGATGTTTACCGCGCTGTCGCTGCTGGTGACCGCAGCCAGCGCGTGGGTCACTCAGATTTCTGTGGTGGGCCGCTGGCTGGCGCTGGCGTTTCTCACCGTGGTGGCGCTGTCGCTGATCTCACCGCAGATAGCGCAGCGGCTGGCGTCGCCGGCAGTTCGTCTCGGTAACCAGGTCAACGATCGCAGCCTGCGTCGTCAAGGGCTGCTGTCGGCACTATTGGCCGGGATTGCCACCGGCCTGCTTTGGGCGCCCTGCGCAGGCCCGGTGCTGGGGGCGATTCTTAGTCTGGGGGTCGTTGAGGGAAACACCGTTTCCAGCGCTGTTTTGCTGGCCGCCTATGGCAGCGGCTGCGCCGTGATGCTGGCGCTACTGTGGCTGGGCGGTCAGCGGGTGATGCGCTGGCTGCGCGCCAGAACCGCCGTAGTTGAGCGGTTAAAACGGCTGGGCGGCGTCGCTATGCTGGCCTCGGTGATACTCATTGCTTCGGGCGTCACCAGCGTACTTCAGGGGGCCAATACGCTCTCCCAGCAGTTGGAACAGCATCTGGTGTCGTGGGTTCCCGCCACGCCCGTTAAACTGCAGCCCGTTGCCGACAGCGCCCTGCCGCCGCTCACTGGCGGGACCGGGTGGATCAACAGTGTGCCACTCAGTCGCGAGACGCTAAAAGGCAAAGTCGTGCTGGTCGATTTCTGGACTTTTGACTGCATTAACTGCCAGCACACCTTGCCGCATGTCCGCGAATGGGCAGAAAAATATCGTCCACAGGGGCTGGAGGTGATTGGCGTACACACGCCGGAATATCCGCACGAGAAGAATTTGGCCGCGGTAACGGCCGCAGTGAAAAAATGGCGGCTGAGCTACCCGGTGGTCACGGACAATAATTATCAAATATGGCGCGCTTTTGGCAATCAGTACTGGCCGGCCCACTACCTTTTTGATGCGCGCGGTCAGCTTCGCTATACGTTCTTTGGTGAAGGGAATTACAGCGAACAGGAACAGGCCATTGCGCAGTTATTAAAAGAAGCGCGTACCTGATTAAAATAAGGGGGCACTCGCCCCCTTATTAATTGTGGAATTAATATGAACTTATTTCTGCGACAGGTCGAATTTCACCGCATCGATGGCCATATCATCAATAACCTGTTTCAATGTATCCAGCGTCAGCTGGGCGTTAGAGTTAGACAGATCTTTGCCTTCCCCTTTACGCACCACTTTGATCACCGGCTTATTGGTGGCGGCGTCGACCAGTTCTGCCTCAAAGTACAGGTTGGTGTTCATGGTACGGTGGCCCGTCGCGGCTTCAGTGCCGGCAACAACCATCGCAATTGGAATCACTTCGTAGAACTGCAACCCTTCTTTGCTGGAGTCAACGGCAGTAATCGCGCCGCGGAAGATCAGGCTGTGCGGGCCAGCCTTGGTTGCCAGCGGTTTACGCTCGCTGATGGCTTTCTTCAGCTCGATGTTGGTGTAGTTCAGAATATCGGTCAGCGCTTTCTGCCCGACCTGGGTCGTGGGCTTCGGTACCGGATAATAGGTTACCGGGTTATAAACAACGTTGGCATAGTTAGCCGGTTTATAATCCGGGGAGATCCAACGCAGTTCCGTTTTTCCTGACGCCGTTGTGGCTTCTTTCAGGCCAGAATAATCTTTTAAAAAGCCGGAATACTGCTCGGGAGTGGTGGTCTTCGATGCACAGCCCGCTAATGCCAGAACGCCCACAAGGGCCGCCGCTTTGAAAAACGCTTGAGTACGCATGAGAATAATCCCTGATAAATGCACAGATGCCCGTAAGTTATAGCAAATGAATCAGGAGTTTGTCGCGACAAAAATGGGGGCGCGCTCATTATTCGCCAAAAAATATTCACCACATAACGGGCTTTCACCCGTTATATAAATGCAAGTTATGATTTCTTACGTGCCAGCATCGTCGCAAAGCGTAATTTAATGCGATTGCCGTTTTCATCGGTACGATGTAACTCGCCGACGTCTTCGTTATATTTCAGTAGTTCCCAACCCTCGTAATAGTTTTTCAGTTCACCCGTCTTAAAGGCGAACGGGAAACCGACCGTGCAAGGGAAATCATCGGTATCCATCGCCGCCACAATCAGGTTATAGCCGCCGGGCTGCGTGCAACGCTGCATGTTGTCGATCAGGCGCGGGATAGTGCTCGCTTCAAGGAACATCATCACTACGGTAGAGAGGATAAAATCATACTCGCCGTCAAAGCTCAACGTATTGAGATCCTTAATCGATGCCTGCAGGTTTTCCAGCCCTTCCGCTTCGCGGACCGACAGCAGATTCTGAATACTCATCGGGTTTTTATCCCACGCGGTAACATCGTAGCCGTTTGCCGCCAGATAGAGGCTGTTACGCCCATTGCCGCAGCCCAGATCCAGGGTTTTTCCCGGCTTGACGATGGTCGCCGCATGGACCACCTCGGAATGAGTGCGGGTCAGACCGTATTTGTCGGTAAAGTAGTTTTCATCACGAATGGTCATTGGTCATCCTTCGGTTTTATCATTGTCGACGGTGCAGCACGCGTCAAAAGTTTACCCTGAAGCAGCAACAGCAGCGTTTTTATCAGCAGCAGGCCGATCACGATATTGGTGAATATAAACAGCGGTACGGCCAGATTATGGAAAAAGCCCGATGCGCTGGCATGCCCAAGATGCAGGCCGGTGGAGGCCAGCGCGGAAATACCGAACGAGAAGCTCCAGAACGAGGCGTTAAACGCCTGGCTCAGGTACCAGGGCATCAGTCGTAGCATAAACAGCAGTTGTAGCAGCCCGTAGCCAAACAGCATTTTCGCGAACACATCGCCATGCCCGCCGTTAATGCTCAGCCACGCGTTACAGGCTACCAGCGCCGGCGCCAGCTGGATGCCGAGCGAGGTACGGAGCGGCACCGACAGCGTGCCGCCGCTGCGTAAACGTTGAACAATAGCAGGCTCAAGCGTGATCCATGACACCACGCCCGCCCCCAGAAACACCAGCCCGGCATCGTTAAAGCCGAGCGCGCCGCAGGCCATCGCGCTGATAAAATTGTTAGCGACGGTGGGCAGATATAGCCCCGGCGTGGTGGCATCCGCCGGGTGCTCGCCGCGCCACAGCCCCGCCGTTTGCCACGCGGCATAGCTCAGCTGCAACACCACGCCAATAATAAACAGCGCCAGCGCCAGCGGCCGCAGCCACGGCGTTACGCCGATGGAAACCAGCAGGGTGGTCGCCGGAAATAAGCTCACGAAACTGCTGGCGATCGGGTGACGCATCTCCAGCCAGACGCTATACGGAAAACGGATTGCCCGGATAACGAACGCCAGCGACAGCAGCGCCCACATGGTGATCGCCAGCATCACCAGCCCTTCGCCTATCGCATGGCTCACCGGCCAGATAGTGCTGGCATAGCGCCAGGCGAAGCCCATGCCGATGGTTCCCAGTACCATGCCAAAATAGCCCGCCGGTAAGTTCAATACCCGCGGCTCATCGCTTTTATTATTCATTTTGTTTATTTATTCAAAACTCGTTAAGTTGCATTTTAAATGATTCTTTTGCGCAGCGCTAGCGCCAGGCTAAGTATAGAGAGATTGCCGGTAGTCCCGCGTTTCTGGCGATGATTTGCTACATTTACTGTATCAGTATCGCCTGAGGCCACCATGAAAAAATACCGTCTAAGCGACAGCACGCGCAGCGTCCAGATTGGCGAACCCGGCGCTCGCGAGAGCATCGTCATGCGACAGATTATTGCCCTACGGGATTTTGCCGATGTGACAGCCGGTACCCCCGGCGGCTGGGTCGAGGATGAAAGCGCGCTTAGCCACGACGGCAACTGCTGGATTTACGATGACAACAGCCTCGTTTACGCGGAGGCCAGGATAGAAGATAACGCGCGGCTAATGCAGCCCTGCGAAATCAGCCACCGGGCGATTATCGGCGGCAACGCACGGGTACTGGCCAGCCAGATAGGCTACGGCGCGCGATTGAGCGATAACGTCACCGTTGATAACGCGCGGGTCCACGGTCATTGCCACCTGTTTGGCGATGCCTATATCGGTGAACGCTGCCAGATTGTCGGGGCCAAAGGCCTCACCGACAGCGAGCGGCTGCTGCAAATCTACGATCGCGCGCGGCTAAATGACTGCCGGGTGGTGCATCAGGCGCAAATCTACGGCGACGCAACGCTCAACCACGCCTTTGTGGAGCATCGGGCGGAGATTTACGACAACGCGCAGCTGGAAGGCAATGAGGAAAACAATATCTGGGTCTGCGACTGCGCCAGAGTCTACGGCAATGCGCGCATCATCGCCGGGCGCGGTGAAGACGATATTCCCACCCTACGCTACAGTTCACAGGTGGCGGAAAACGCGGTGATCGAAGGCAACTGCGTGCTGAAGCATCACGTGCTGGTGGGCGGCAACGCGCGGCTGCGCGGCGGGCCAATTCTGCTTGACGATCACGTGCTGATTCAGGGCGATGCGCGTATCGAAGGCGATGTGCTGATCGAGTATCACATCGATATCACCGACAGCGTGGTGGTGGAAGCGCTGCCCGGTGATGCTATTCACCTGCGCGGACGTAAGGCGATAACCGGCGCGCAGCACATTACCCGCACTCCGCTGTTCGGCGCGCTATGACGGCTTTTTATCGACAATTCGCGCGTAGATATTCTGATCGTGAAACACGTCGTTCAGAAATTCTGCCTGGCGCAGGCAGCCTTCCAGCTGGAAACCGTTGCGCTGCGCCACCTGGTTGCTGCGTAGATTATCCACCCGACACTTGATCACGAAGCGACGAACTTCCCCAGCGTCAGCGTAGTAGCGGATAAACGCCTGCAACGACGCGGACAAAATGCCCTTCCCCTGCGCGGACTCATCCAGCCAGTAGCCGATATAGCCCGTTTTGTTCGACGGCTCAATCTGGTTAAACGAGAGCACGCCCAACAGGTTGCCCTCGACAAAAATCAGGAACATTTTGGCAATACCGCGCTGGTGCAGCATCATGTTGCCCTGCACGTTTTGACGCGTATCCTGCTCACTTTTCACAAACTGCGGCCAGTTGAGCGTCTGCTGTAGCCAGTCACGGTTGCGTAGCACCATCTGGTGCAGCTCGGCAACGTGCGACTCATTAACGGCCTCAAGGGTGATGATGTCGGAAGCGACGATCGTTTCAACGCGGGTCATGTGTAGGTTCTCAGTCTAAAAGAAAACCCGGCGTCGCATGAGTCAGCCGGGTCTGGTCTCGGTTACTTCATTATGCGGTCGTCAACATACTGACGTTTATCCGGCGCCGGCGGGAAGTACTGATACAGCCAGGTTTCGCTGATGGCATCTCCGCGGCAGCGCAGGAACAGGCGCATATCCACCGGTTCGGTAGAGTCCGACGTTGGGTACCAGTCGAACAGAATACGGTAGCCGTCAAACGGTTCAACGTAAAGAATCTCAACCTGTTTGGCTTCCCCGCTGGACAGCGTGATCACCGGTTCAATCCCCTTCGGCGCGGCCGCTTTCAAATCACCGCCGACAAAGTCGATAGCAAAGCGACGGGACCATTTTTCCGGGTAGTGTTCGCCCGGCGCCCAGCCTTCCGGGAAGCTGCCCATACCGGTGCGGGTCGCCAGCACGCGCGCCAGCGGTGAACGGACCGGCGGCATCGCGCTCCAGTAGAGGCGATAGCTGAAGTTCAGCTGCTCGCCCGCCTTCATCGGCTTTTCCGGCTGCCAGAAGCAGACGATGTTATCCAGGGTTTCGCCGGTCGTCGGGATCTCCATCAGGCTCACCGCCCCTTTGCCCCACTGATTACGCGGCTCGACCCACAGGCTTGGGCGCTTGTTGTACCAGCCCATCACATCCTGATAGTGCGTAAAATCGCGATCCAGCTGCAACAGGCCGAAACCTTTCGGGTTCTTATCCTGGTAGGCGTTGAACTGTAGCTTCTGCGGGTTATTGAGCGGGCGACAGATCCACTCACCGTTGCCCAGCCACATCGCCAGACGGTCGGAGTCATGGATCTGCGGGTGAATGGTGTCACAGACGCGGCGCTCGTTGTTGCCGCAGCTAAACATACTGGTCATCGGCGCGATACCCAGCTGTTTGATATCTTTACGCGCATAGATGTGGTTTTCCACATCCATGATCACCTGCGCTTTTTCACAGTGCACCACGAATTTATAGGCGCCGGTTACGCTGGCGCTATCGAGCAGCGCGTAAACGGTAAAGGTGGTGTCGCCCGGTTTCGCGGTTTCAAACCAGAACGAGGTGAAGTCCGGGAATTCTTCGAGCGAATCGGTATAGGTGTCAATCGCCAGACCGCGCGCCGACAAGCCGTATTGATAGGTGCTGTCGACCGCGCGGAAGTAGCTGGCGCCGAGGAACGAGACAATATCGCGACGCGCCAGCTCCGGCGCTTTAAACACGCGGAAACCGGCAAAACCGAGGTCGCTTTGCCCTTCCAGCTGTTTGGTGTCGACGCCCGCATCGTGGTACTGGAACAGCTCCGGGCGGAAGTGAATTTCACGCGCCTGCTGGCTGGCCGGGTCGAGCGAGAACATGCGCACGCGGCGGCGGAAGCCCATGCCGACGTGGAAGAATTGCACATCCAACTGACGCTCTTTCACGTTATTCCACAGGGACTGCTGCGCATCGTACTGAATGCTGTTGTAGGCCTGCGGCGTCAGGTTCGCCAGCGTGTCCGGCAGCGCACGCGGCGCACCGCTCCACGGTTGACGGGAGAGATCGTGGGCCATCGATTGCAGCACGCCAAAGTCAAAGCGACGCGTCTGGCCATCGGCGATGTCGGACTCCTGCGCCAGCGCGGCCTGGGAGAAAAGCGATGCAAAACCGGAAGTCCCGCATACGGCGGCGACAGCCATTGAAGATTTTAGAAAATGTCTGCGATTCATGCCTGGCAAAGCGTCCTTTATATAGTCGAAATGCTGCAAAAAATATCGGCGTTACTGTCGCCCACTCTAGACAAAATTGACTGATAATCCAATTGCTAGCGCAATAAAATCTGCTAATCCAGGCTCACATGGTGTTTCATCACGCGCTTAAACAGCGCCAGCCGCGCGCGCATAAAGCGGTTTTCTACGCGGAATCCAACCTGTTTATCCAGCCCTATACGCAGCAAACGGTCGCGGCCGCGCACCGAGGCAGGCCAGCGCACCGGGCCGGTCAGCGTTGTATGCGCCGCGCTGGCGTGACGGGCAAAGTTTACCCAGTAGTCGGCCACCTGAGCGGCAAAATTCAGGTCATGGGAGGTGGCATAATCGCAGGATGGCGGAATGTTACCCAGCGTATCGAAAACGTAAGGCACTTCATTACCATGCCACGCGCCGTGCGGATAGGTGTGGTGCTCCGCTTCGGCGACGTAGTCGAACCAGTAGCGCCAGCACGGTTGATTCAGCCGCTGCTGCGCCTGCATCACCACGTAGCCCAATGTGGTAAACGCCATGTCGCGGCACACCTGACGGCCCAGTTCTTCATCGCCCTTCACGCCAGGATACAGCAGCCGGATTAAGCCCAGCCCCAACCGACGTTCCCGGCGCAGCTTCTGGATTTCGCCGGCTAAATCCACGCCGAACACCGCCATCACGCTGGCTTCATCACTGTTAGAACCGACGAGCACCGGCATTGCGTGCTGTCTGGCAGCAAAGAACACGTCGAGCATTGGCTGCGGCAGTACCGCATCACCGGCGATCGGCGCGGGGCCCAGATTGTGCGGGGCAGTCAATGGCCAGAACGCCTCAGCCGGTATTTCACGCAGCATGTCGGCAGAAGCATTGGGAAGATTGAAGTGCTCGGCTAAGCGTTCCCCGCGCGCCAGCGCCGTTTCTCGCGGCATATCGGGTAAGGTGTAGCCGCTCTGGATAATGGCTTTATGGAACAGCCCTTTCGCCCGGGGCGAAGCCATCAGCGACAGCACGCTGCGCGCGCCGGCGGATTCGCCGAACAACGTGACGTTGTCACGATCCCCGCCGAAGGCGGCAATGTTATCCTGCACCCAGCGCAGCGCGGCGATTTGATCCATCAGGCCAAAGTTATACAGCCGCTCGCCGTCTTCCCCCTCCAGCGCCGGATGGGCAAAGAATCCCAGGTGGCCAAGCCGATAGTTGAGCGTCACCACCACCACGCCGCGACGCGCCAGCGCCTTGCCATCATACGGCGGCAGCCCGCCCGCGCCGATGGTAAAACCGCCACCGTGCAGCCAGACCATCACCGGCAGCGGTTCGTCGCGTTGCGCGGGTGACCAGACGTTGAGATACAGGCAATCTTCCGAGAAGCGCCCCGGATCGCCGCCGCCCAGTTCCTGACAGTATTCGCTGTTTTGCCAGCTGGAGGCTGAAAAGGTGTCGGCCGGGCGAACGCCCTGCCACGGCGTGACCGGCTGCGGCGCGCGCCAGCGCCATGAGCCCACGGGCGGTGCGGCATAGGGAATGCCGCACCACAGATGGATATCCTCATCCACTCGTCCTGACAACGACCCATGTAAGGTCTCTACGCGCGTTGAGGCATTCTGCATCGGTATTCATCCTTTTTATTGATTCCTTTGCAGATTAACCGTTTCAGAGCAAACCGCAACGGCGTTTGCTGCGCACCTCCGCCTCTTCATACAGGCTGAACTCATCCAGAACCGGCCGCCCCAGCGCCGCTTCAAAGGCGCTACGGCTGGCGTTGCCGTGGCTGCGGGTCTGGGCATCGCCACCGAGATTGGACTGAAAAATCCCGGCGGCGCTGACCGGCAGAAAATCTTCATAGGTGATCGGCTGAGCGGTTATCCAGCCGCGTTCGATAAAGGGCTGCGGGTCGTCGCCGGGACGAATCGCCTGACGGTGGGCATCACCGCTCGGCGTCAGACGATAGCGGAACCAGGCCAGCCCCTGCTGACGCAGGAGAAATTCGCTGTCCGGCAAGGCTTTGAACACCGCCTGAAGATGTTGCTGATGGCTGAGGTTGTCTTTACCCACGCCCGCTTCACTTAACAACTGGTCATATAGCGCACGCCCTTTCGGCGTTAACGCCGCGCCGCGCTGCTCTATTTCGCCAAATCGCGCGGTGTGCGTCCCCTGAGTATCACCGGCAAACGCCACCGGCTCTTCCAGCGCCTTAAAGCTGGTCTGCCGCAGCAGTAGCGGCACCGCGCGGCGCGGTGGCCCTTCAATCACCGCTTTTGGATCGATCCCGTATTTCGCCATCAGCGACTGTACCTGATCGATATCGAGCGTGCGCGGCGTCAGATGGTTAATATGGCAGCCCGGGAAACACACCACGTCGGCAATCAGCCGATGCTGGCGGTTTAGCGCCTCGTAGGTTTCTTTATCTACCGTCGTGTGCCGGTGCCAGCGGAAGGTCTCCAGCGCCTCGCGGACAAACTCCTGCCCCTGCGTGCTGTTAAAACCGCCTTGCTCATCATGGAGATTCATCAGCGCGCGACAGCGCGGCGTGAAAATATCGCGTCGGGAGAGGATTTTCGCCGCTTTATCACGCAGCGCGGGATCGTCAATCAGCTCCAGGCGCAGCAGCGACGTAAAGATACGAAACGGATTACGCTGTAATGCGGCATCATCCACCGGACGAAACGCCGTGGAATGTACCGGCACGCCGGCTACCGAAAGATCGTAATAGCCGACCGGCTGCATCCCCATAATGGCAAACATCCGGCGCAGCGTCGCCAGTTCTTCTGCCGTTCCCACCCGTATCGCCCCGTGACGCTCTACGTTAAGGCGCGCCAGCTCATCGGCATTCGCCAGCTGTTCGTGTAAGCGCGCATTATTTTCCAGCACCGCCAGATTCACATCAGCAACAAGCGCTAACAACGTGCCATATTGCGGCACTTCCTGCTGGTACATTGCCGACATTGCTTGTGAAAACTCTTCCCGAATATCATCTGCTGAAAGGGTGTGCGCCATGTTTTCTCGCCTCCTGTGCCTATAGTTGCAGTGTAGGTAAGCGTATGACGCCATGGGAGTAAGAATTTACAAAGTGTGATCCCGGCGACTGAGTTGATTTCACGGTGAATCCCGGCGGTTACATAACCACAGGTTATTTAAAATACACCTTAAATTCACTATTAATTAACAATACATTTACACACACTGTGTACGGCAATAATAAAATACCCTACACGGAGCCACCTATGAGCACAAAATGGTCACCGCAAGAAGTGATTCACCGGGATTATAACAATCACCCACCGGCCTTCGCGCCAGGTTACAAAACCAGCGTGCTGCGCTCGCCGCGTAACGCCCTTATCTCATTGCAAAACTCGCTGTCGGAAATCACCGGCCCGGTCTTTTCCCAGCAGGATATTGGCCCGCTGGATAACGACCTGATTCTGAACTATGCCAAAGATGGCCTACCGATTGGTGAGCGTATTATCGTTCACGGCTACGTGCGCGATGGCTTTGGCCGCCCGTTGAAAAATACGCTGGTTGAAGTGTGGCAGGCCAACGCAGGCGGCCGCTACCGGCATAAAAAAGATCAGTACCTGGCGCCAATCGACCCCAACTTCGGCGGCTGTGGCCGCGTAATGACCGATGAAAACGGCTACTACTTCTTCCGTACCATCAAGCCCGGTCCCTACCCGTGGCGCAACCAGGTTAGCGACTGGCGCCCATCGCACATTCACTTCTCTATTTTTGGCGAAGCCTTTGCCCAGCGCCTGATTACGCAGATGTACTTTGAAGGCGATCCGCTGATCAAACAGTGCCCTATCGTTAAAACCATCAATAACGATGATGCGGTACGCACGCTGATTGCCGAGCTGGACACCCATGCCGCCGTACCGCTTGACTGTCTGGCGTATCGTTTTGATCTGGTGCTGCGCGGCCAGCGCGCCACGCTGTTTGAAAACCGCACGCAGGGGGCTGCACGATGAAAGATTACTTACCTGAAACCGCATCGCAAACCGCCGGGCCATACGTGCACATCGGGCTCGCGCCGGATGCCGCAGGTTTTCATATTTTTGAGAAGAATTTTGGCCCGACGCTGGTGAACAGCCATACGCCGGGTGAACGTATCGCGATTGAAGGCCGGGTATTCGACGGCTCAGGTACGCCGGTGCGCGACGTGCTGATTGAGCTCTGGCAGGCCAACGCCGACGGGCGCTACAACCACCCCGCCGACCAGCAGGAAGGCAAATCGCTCGATGCCGATTTTCGCGGCTGGGGCCGCGCCTGCTCCAACTTCGACAGCGGCGTCTGGCGCTTCGATACCATTAAGCCAGGGCAAGCCGTCGGGCGCGATGGACGCCTGATGGCTCCCCACGTCAATCTGTGGATCGTCGCACGCGGTATTAACATCGGCCTGAACACCCGCATGTACTTCTCTGACGAACAGGAAGCTAACGCTAAGGATCCGGTGCTGAACCTGATCGAGTGGGAAGTTCGCCGCCAGACGCTGATTGCCCGAAAAGAAACGCGCGGCAACGAGACGGTGTATCACTTTGATATTTATCTGCAGGGGGAGAAGGAAACCGTATTTTTTGACGTGTAAACGGTGACCTTTCCGGCGTCTTTCGCCACTGCCTCTTACTTAACCCGGCCGAGCATCGCAACGCCGGGTTAGTTTTGTTGTGCAATAAATTGCTTGTCTGTTAAACTGCACAAATGTTAATAATAATTTGCTAGCAAGTTATCAAAATTAAACAACTTCACTTGTCACCCATGCTGCTCTGTTTTTAACATCGCTTATGGAAAAAAACGCTCTCTTTAGTCAGCGCATTCGTCTGCGCCATCTGCACACTTTCGTGGCCGTCGCCCAGCAAGGAACATTGGGGCGCGCGGCTGAAACCCTTAATCTCAGCCAGCCAGCACTCTCTAAGACGCTGAATGAACTGGAACAGCTCACCGGCACGCGGCTCTTTGAGCGTGGCCGTCTGGGTGCGCAGTTGACCCTTGTTGGCGAACAGTTTTTAACCCATGCGGTGAAGGTGCTCGACGCTCTGAATACCGCCGGGCAGGCGCTGGTTCGTAAAGAAGGTGTTAACAATGATGTGGTGCGCATTGGCGCGCTGCCTACCGCTGCGCTGGGCGTGCTCCCGGCGGTGATCGGCCAGTTTCATCAGCAGCAAAAAGACGTCACGCTTCAGGTCGCCACCATGAATAACACCATGCTGCTGGCCGCGCTGAAGTCCGGAGATATCGATCTTGGCATTGGGCGGATGTCTGACCCGGAACTGATGACCGGGCTGAACTATGAGCTGCTTTTTCTCGAGTCGTTAAAGCTGGTCGTGCGGCCAGACCACCCTATTCTGCATGAAAATATCACCCTGAGCCGCGTGCTGGAGTGGCCGGTGGTCGTTTCACCAAAAGGTACAGTACCGCGGCAGAACGCCGAAACGCTGCTGCAAAGTCAGGGCTGCAAGATGCCGGCGGGTTGCATAGAAACGCTTTCTGCGTCGCTGTCGCGCCAGCTGACGGTGGACTACAACTACGTCTGGTTCGTGCCTTCCGGCGCGGTGAAAGACGATTTACGCCGCGGCACCCTCACCGCGCTGCCGATTGCCACGCAAGGCCAGGGCGAGCCAATTGGCATTCTCACCCGCGTGGATACGCCGCTCTCTTCCGGCGCCCAGACGCTGCTGAGCGCCGTGCGTAAGTCGATGCCTTCCTGATGATGCTGCTGTGGCCCGTCAGGGCCACGGTGCGCCCTAGCTGGCTCGTCTGGCAACCTGCTCCCATGAGAGTTTAGGAAAGGCGTCGATGGCGCTGTCTGGCGATAAATTCACAACCTGGATGTTATTGAGTTCACAATAGGACTGTGCCGCATAAAAAGAGTGGCTAATTTGGGCAAAATCACGGTCAAGCTGTGTGCCTAATTTATCGTCAGCCGTTTCATAAAAACGCGGCTGGTTAAAATTATTCATATCCAGCCCTGCGATATATATTTGCCGATAGCCTAACGCGCAGGCAATCTGTAACGCGGGATAAACCACTGTTCCGCAATCAAATAATACACGCTCAATGTTATCCGAAAAACCAGCGCCATCCAGCCAGTGATAATGTTCATCATTAACCACAACAGGCTCTTTTGCCGCAAGGAATTTGTAGACACAGGCACCTGACGCTGCTTCAAAAACTTTAAACCGGCAGCGTATGTGCCGCCATTCGATATTGGTAAAAATAGTTTCCAGCGTGGTGTATGGGCAAAAAAGCGTGAGATCTTCTTGCGCTACTAACGCTTTGACAAGCGACAATCGGCGCAGAACGAAGTTTCTGTCCGTGATGGCATACCATTTAAAATCAATGTGTTCCATTGATGATGCGCCGTTAACGCCAAAGTAATCCAATGAATCATTAAAAAAACGCATGTCGATGTGATTGATGGACGGCCCGGTGGCCATAATAAGCAGAGGTTTACTTCTTCGTTGCTTATCAAGAACTGCGGTGTTGATCGGCTTATTTTTAAAGAAAACGTTTTCAATACCACCCGATGCGTTTCTCACCACTTTAAAAAACGGCCACAGATTTTTATTGTGCTGGTACTGCTGTCGGTGCGTCGTGCGGTATAACGTCTTACAAAACCATTTGGATAAATTATTGATGGCCATCATGATGTTTATTCCAGAAATATAGTGCAAGCGCTTTTGTTATTGTTATTTACAGAGTTCGATAAAAAGCCACACGCCATCTACATTCCCCAAAAGTCAAAAGAGGTGTTTGTTATTTTACCCCGATTCTCTATCATAGCATATTACATCAGAAAAATTCAGAATTAAACTCGACCTGCAACGCCACATGCCGCCTGGTTTACCCCATCTCTCAGCTACCCATCCACAGGTGCCCCTCTGTTTACACACTCTACTGGCAACGCACACAACACCGATACGCAAATAATGCGAAATTATTCATTAACAATTGCGCAATGCAATTTAACAGATCTATCATAGCCATAAGTTAACCAAATGGTTCACAGATGGTTCCATTTGTGAACTAAATACCCCAATTAGAAACAAATAGTAATTTCACTCAAAACACCAGCACGACAACATTGAGCCATATGGTTCAGTCGTGTGCATTTTCGGCTGTCGAAAGGAGAACAGTATGTCTACTGGCAACGTGCCGCGAGGATTTCCCCGGATCCTGCAGTGGCTTCTTATTGGACTGATGGCGATCATCGGTCTGGCGATTGGCGCGCTGGGGGCAAAACTTGCCGCCGTGGGCGGCACCTGGTTCTTTGCCCTGATGGGGCTGGTGATGGTGGTGTGTGCCATTCTGATCGCCCGCCACCGCCGCGGCGGGATTGTGCTGTACGCGCTGGCGTTTATTGTCGCCATCGTCTGGTCCATCAATGACGCAGGCTGGGATTTCTGGCCGCTGTTCTCGCGCCTGTTCGCCTTTGGCGTGCTGGCGTTCCTTTGCGCGCTGGTATGGCCGTTTATGTCGCCCGCTCAGCCGACGAAAAAAGGCCCGGCGTTTAGCCTCGCGGCGGTGATTGCCGTCGTCCTGCTGGCCAGCATCGGCGGCATGTTTAAACCGCAAACGCTGGTGTCCGCCACCGAAGCGGTGCCGGTGAAGCCGGTTGCCGCCGGTGAAGAGCAGAAAAACTGGGAGCACTGGGGTAATACCACCCACGGTGACCGCTTTGCCGCCCTGGATCAGATCAACAAGCAGAATATCAATAAACTGCAGGTGGCCTGGACCGCGCACACCGGCGATATTCCGCTGAGCAACGGTTCCGGCGCGGAAGATCAGAATACGCCGCTGCAGGTCGGCGACACGCTGTTCGTCTGCACCCCGTACAGCAAAGTGCTGGCACTGGACGTCGATACCGGGAAAGAGAAGTGGCGCTATGATTCAAAAGCCACCGCGCCAAACTGGCAGCGCTGCCGTGGGCTGGGCTACTTTGAAGATACCCAGGCGCTGAGCGCGCCGCAGACCACGGAGCAACCCGCCGCCTGCCCACGCCGCCTGTTCCTGCCAACCACCGATGCGCGACTGCTCGCCATTAATGCCGATAACGGCAAGCTGTGCGAAGACTTCGGCGACCATGGCGTTGTCGATCTGAGCCTCGGCATGGGCGAGATCAAACCGGGCTACTACCAGCAAACCTCAACGCCGCTGGTCGCTGGTAACGTGGTGGTAGTCGGTGGTCGCGTCGCCGATAACTTCTCCACCGGTGAACCGCCGGGGGTGGTTCGCGCCTATGACGTACGCACCGGCAAGCTGGCCTGGGCGTGGGATCCAGGTAACCCGAACCTGACCGGCCTGCCGCCGGAAGGCCAGACCTACACGCGCGGTACGCCGAACGTCTGGTCGGCAATGTCTTATGATGCGAAGCTGAACCTCATTAACCTGCCAACCGGTAACGCCACCCCCGACTTCTGGGCCGGTGAACGTACCGCGCTGGACGATAAATACAGCTCTTCCATCGTCGCGGTCGATGCCACCACCGGTAAAGTACGCTGGCACTATCAGACCACCCACCACGATCTGTGGGACTTCGACCTGCCTTCACAGCCGCTGCTGTATGATTTACCGGACGGCAAAGGCAGCACCACCCCGGTGTTGGTACAGACCAGCAAGCAAGGCATGATCTTCATGCTCAACCGCGAAACCGGCGAGCCGGTCGCCAAAGTTGAAGAGCGCCCGGTTCCAGCCGGCAACGTACAGGGTGAACGCTACTCTCCGACTCAGCCGTACTCCGTCGGCATGCCGATGATCGGCAACGAGCAGCTGAAAGAGTCCGATATGTGGGGCGCGACCCCGGTTGACCTGCTGCTGTGCCGTATTCAGTTTAAAGAGATGCGCCATCAGGGCATTTTTACCCCGCCGGGCGTCGATCGTTCGCTGCAATATCCGGGTTCACTGGGCGGTATGAACTGGGGCAGCGTGTCGGTTGACCCGAACAATAGCCTGATGTTCGTTAACGATATGCGCCTGGGCCTCGCCAACTATATGGTGCCGCGCGCTAACGTCGCTAAAGACGCCAGCGGTATTGAGATGGGGATTGTGCCGATGGACGGTACGCCGTACGGCGCAATGCGCGAGCGCTTCCTGTCGCCGCTGGGGATCCCGTGTCAGAAACCGCCGTTTGGTACCATGTCCGCGGTGGATCTGAAGTCGGGTAAAATTGTGTGGCAGGTGCCGGTGGGTACCGTTGAAGATACCGGTCCGCTGGGCATCCGTATGCACATGCCGATTCCTATTGGCATGCCGACGCTGGGCGCATCGCTCTCGACGCAGTCGGGCCTGCTGTTCTTCGCGGGGACTCAGGACTTCTATCTGCGCGCGTTTGATACCGCGACCGGGAAAGAGATCTGGAAAGACCGCCTGCCGGTGGGCAGCCAGTCTGGCCCGATGACCTACGTATCGCCGAAAACCGGTAAGCAGTACATCGTGATTAACGCCGGAGGCGCACGCCAGTCGCCGGATCGCGGTGACTACATCATTGCTTACGCCCTGCCGGATTCGCAGTAATCCTCTTCCCCGTAGCCGCCCTTGGCTACGGGGCTTTTTTGACTTATCAGAACGTTTCCCAGTTATCCGCACCCGCGGTGGCGACAGCCGGACGCGTCGGCGTAAACGCCGCTTTCACGCTGGCCTTCTCCGATACGCTATTTTCACTGCGCTGAATACGGAACACGCCCACCGCTTCGGTAAGACGTGCCGCCTGCTCTTCCAGCGAGGCCGCCGCCGCTGAAGCCTCCTCGACCAGCGAGGCGTTTTGCTGCGTGACGTTATCCATCTCGGTCACCGCCTGGCTCACCTGCTGAATCCCGCGATTTTGTTCGTCAGAGGCGGCCGCGATTTCCAGCATAATATCGGTCACGCGTTTGACCGCATCCACGATATCGGTCATCGTCGAACCTGCACGCACCACTTCATCCGAGCCGCGCTCAATTAAAGTGACCGACTCACTGATCAACCCTTCGATCTCTTTCGCCGCCTGAGCGCTGCGGCTTGCCAGCGTGCGTACTTCACTGGCCACCACCGCAAACCCGCGCCCCTGCTCGCCCGCGCGAGCCGCTTCAACCGCGGCGTTCAGTGCCAGAATATTGGTCTGGAAGGCAATGCTGTTAATGACCGAGGTAATTTCCGAGATTTTCTTCGAGCTGGTGGAAATGCTGCCCATGGTCGCCACTACCCCGGAAACCAGCTGGCCGCCGCGTGAGGCTTTACCGGAGGCGTCCTCCGCAAGCTTGCTGGCATGATGAGCGTTTTCGGCGTTCTGTTTCACCGTGGCGGTGAGCTGCTCCATACTGGCGGCCGTTTGTTCAATCGCCGCGGCCTGCTGCTCCGTACGGGAAGAAAGGTCGGTGTTACCCACTGAAATTTCGCTGGTCCCCCGGTAAATCTCTTCCGCACCCTGGCGTACCGTGCCGACGGTCTGCACCAGCGCATGCTGCATTTTCTGGAGATTGCCGTTGAGTTGGCCAATTTCGCTGCGCCCCACCGGCTCATCCGCCATGGTCAGGTCGCCGCTGGCGATCTGCGCAATGCGCGTACCGGCGCGCTGCAGCGGCTGAATCACCACGCGACGTAAGGTCGTGAACGTCAGCACCGTCATCACCAGCGCCAGGATGAACGCGCCAATCATAAACATGACACCCAGGCGGGTACGATCGTGGGCCAGCTCGGCCAGCTGGTTGGCGCGGGCGGTACGGATATCAATAACCTTCAGGCGCACATCGTTGTAAGCATCGTCCAGCGCGCGGGCCTGCTCGCTTTCATAGTTGATGATCGCCTCAAACATGCCGTTCTGGGCATATTTCAGCATCGGTTTCATCCCTTCCAGATAGGCGTTATAGCGCTGATTCATTTCGCCATCCAGCGCCTGGTCGGCGGACGTTTTCACGCCACGATCGGTGTAAACTTTATAGCCATCCTGAGAACGCGTGATCCAGTTCGCCGCCGCGGCGAGGTTTTTCTTCATGCTCTCCATTTCGGCGATGCGACTGTCTGCCCCGGCGTGAATCATCATTAAACGCGCTTCGCGCAGATAGTTGGCACTATCGGAAAGCCCCACCCGCACCTGCAGTTCATGGGTGACGTCTCGCTGGTCGTTATCGGCTTGCCACATAAAATAGCCAGCCAGCCCTGAGCTGAGAGCAAAGAGCAGTAAAATACCGCCGAACACGGAGCCAAAAAACGGCACCAGGCGAATATGGTGTAAAAAACCGATCTTTTGCGCCCGGCTCGGCGCAGACTTTTTATCCATGAGTTAACTCTCTTGTACTTGAGGTAAGTACCAGAGTCATCGGCAATTTCCGTTAATTTTTTATCAGGAAAGGCGCGAAACGTAGGACGGGTCACACTTAATGAAACCAGCGGGAAAGCTCCCGCTGGTAGGTGGCGTTATTTATCGCCGAAATGAATCACGGTACGGATAGATTTGCCTTCATGCATCAGATCGAACGCTTCATTGATCTGACCCAGCGGCAGGCGGTGGGTGATAAACGGATCGAGCTGAATTTTGCCCGCCATTGCGTCTTCTACCATGCCCGGAAGTTGAGTACGGCCCTTGACGCCGCCGAACGCAGAACCGCGCCATACGCGGCCGGTCACCAGCTGGAACGGACGGGTTTTGATTTCCTGGCCCGCACCGGCCACGCCGATGATGATGCTTTCGCCCCAGCCTTTATGGCAGCATTCGAGCGCGGAACGCATCACGTTAACGTTACCGATACACTCGAAGCTGAAGTCCACGCCGCCGTCGGTCAGTTCGACGATCACGTCCTGAATCGGCTTATCGTAGTCCTTCGGGTTGATAAAGTCGGTGGCACCCATTTCTGCCGCCAGAGTGAATTTTTCCGGGTTAGTATCCACCGCCAGAATACGCCCCGCCTTCGCCTGTACCGCCCCCTGGATCACCGCCAGGCCAATACCGCCAAGGCCAAAGACCGCTACGGTATCGCCTTCTTTTACCTTCGCCGTGTTGTGCACCGCGCCAATACCGGTGGTCACGCCGCAGCCCAACAGACAGACTTTGTCCAGCGGCGCCTGCGGGTTCACTTTCGCCAGTGAAATTTCGGCGACGACGGTGTATTCGCTGAAGGTGCTGGTGCCCATATAGTGGTAAATCGGCTCGCCGTTATAGGAGAAGCGCGTCGTGCCATCCGGCATCAGACCTTTGCCCTGGGTGGCGCGAACGGCCTGACAGAGGTTGGTTTTACCGGATTTACAGAACTTACACTCGCCGCATTCGGCGGTGTACAGCGGAATAACGTGGTCGCCAGGCTTCAGGCTGGTCACACCTTCACCCACTTCAACCACTACGCCACCGCCCTCATGGCCCAGCACCGCCGGGAAAACGCCTTCCGGGTCATCACCGGACAGCGTAAACGCATCGGTATGGCAGACGCCGGTGTGGGTGATTTTGACCAGCACTTCCCCTTTTTTCGGCGGCGCGACGTCAATTTCAACAATTTTCAGCGGCTGACCTGGGCCAAACGCAACTGCAGCACGTGATTTCATAGCTGTCTCTTCCGTTGTGATGATTATTTTAAATAGGATCGTAGCAGATGACCGACTTCCGTCATGCGAAGCGCACGCTGATCCGGCGTGGTCTCTCCGCTCACCAGTTCGTCTTTGAGATGCATTTCGACCATTTCGCCCATCAGGCCGTTGGCGGCCCCGCGAATGGAGGCAATCTGTTGCAGGATAGTGAGGCACGAGTCGCCGGACTCCAGCGCGCGCTCCAGCGCCTCAACCTGCCCTTTAATGCGGCGAACCCGGGTTAATGCGCGTTTTTTATCTTCAGGTGAATGCGGCATAGGCCCTCCGGTAATATAGGGGGGTATACTATCAGTAATTTTATAAAATTGTAAAATGATTGCGCAATTTCTGCCAAAAGAATTACAGGGAAGCGTGTAGAGAAGCGAATTAGGTGCGATGAGGATGACAGACACCATCAAGAGTGGCGGTAATACAGATGACGATCAGGGCGACAATCATCGCCTTTGGCTGCTTCATAGCCTGCTTCTCCTTGACCCGAAGGTCCGCAAGAGGCTACTCTGATGTTGTAACGCATAGATGTGGCCTCGGTTGATGTTGAGCGTCCTGCAAGACGCTCAATGTTTCCGGGGCTTTTCTCTATCTGCCGTTTGGCTAATGCCTGAGACAGATAGCCTCAAGCACCCGCTAAGATAGTACACCCTGCCGCTAACTCTATGAATCACTTTATCTATTAGCTTTGAGTGCCCTATCAGGCACATCTATAACGGCTTTGAATTATTGCGGGGAGCGGGATGGGATTGCCGGACGGCGACTACGCCTGGTCCGGCATCGATAGCTCAGGACTGCAACGTCGCCAGACGGGCAGCAAAACCGACAAACACCAGGCCAATCAGGCTATTGCCAATCTTCGCCAGCTTCTTACGGGTTTTAACATAGCGGGTAACCAGCGAACCGGAAACGATCAAGAAGCTCAGATAGGTAAAGCTCACCAGTTCCAGCGTCAGCGCGAGAATAAAGAACGCCAGACCCGGCGTTTTGGCGTGCACGTCAATAAACTGCACAAAAAACGAAACATAGAATAGAATCGCCTTCGGATTGGTCAGGCTTAAGGTCAGCGCACGTTTGAAAATGGCATGGCCCGGCTCGGCCTCTTCTTCCTGCCCTACCGCTTTACGTTTGAGCGTGCTGTAGAGCATCTTACCACCGAGATACAGCAGATATATCGCGCCGAGATAACGTACGATGTTAAACAGCACCGGCGTGGTTTTAATCAGCGTGGCAACGCCGGCAAACGAGAGGAACATCAGCACGGCATCGCCGATAAAGACCGCCAGCGCCGCCATATATCCTTTACGGATACCGTGCGCAACGCCGGTTTTCAGCACGAAAAACGTATTTGGCCCCGGCACCAGAATAATAAAGATCGCCCCGAGTAAATACGTCCAGTAATTCAGCACGCCAAAATCTGCGAACACCCTGTTCTCTCCTACACCAACGCAACAAAAATGATGGCGTATGGTAACGCGAAGCCCAGGGAGTTAAAAGCCTTGTTAACGCTTACGCGGCATCATCCGCAGCAGCGTGTTGTCCTTCCAGATATAATGGTGCGCCAGCGCGGCAAGGGCATGCAGGCCAATCAGCCAGTAACCCAGGTTGGCGAGGAAGACATGGTACTGCTTGAGCGTATCCACCAGGTCGAAATTGGCCTCGGCGGCGTGCGGCATCACCAGACCAAATGCCAGCCACGGGTTACCGCGGTTGTACATCATCACCAGGCCTATCAGCGGTAAGGCGATAAACAGCAGGTAAATGGCCAGGTGCCCCAGGTGCGCCAGCCCGGTCATCATCGGCTTTGGCTTTGGCACAATCGGCGGTGCCGGGCGCTTCAGGCGAATCAGCAGGCGCGCCACCATCAGCACCAGAATGCTGATACCGCAGGAAACATGCACCATATTAATCAGCGGTCGGTCGCTACGCGGGAAGAATCCGCGCAGTTCCATCGCCGCGTAGGCCACCACCACCAGCAAAAAAACCAACCAGTGGATCGTCATTTGTAAGCGGGAATATTTGTCGTTCATCGCCGTATGCACTCTGAAAAATAACATAAAAAAGCAAAATAGCCGCCTTTCATTAAAAATTCATTAACTTTTTCATATCGATACAAATTATTTTATCAAAATGACATTGCCCTTCACCGTTGGCTGAACTAAGCCTGGACAGGTGAAACCTATAATCCACACTTATCTATTAGCAGGTTTAAATACGCGTATTGGGCTAACCCCCATCACTGACAGGAGAGCACCATGAGTAAAATTGGCATTAACGGGTTTGGGCGTATCGGCCGACTGGTTTTGCGCCGGTTACTGGAAGTATCCAGCAGTCATGAAGTTGTCGCGATTAACGACCTGACCTCGCCCAAAGTGTTGGCTTATCTTTTAAAGCATGACTCTAACTACGGCCCCTTCCCGTGGAGCGTTGATTTCACCGATAACGCGCTGATTGTTAATGGCAAAACGATCACCGTTTACGCCGAGAAAGACGCGAAGAACATCCCATGGACCGCTCAGGGCGCTGAACTGATTGTGGAATGCACCGGCTTCTACACCTCGACGGAAAAATCGCAGGCCCACCTGGATGCCGGGGCGAAAAAAGTGCTGGTCTCCGCGCCTGCCGGCGAGATGAAAACGCTGGTGTTTAACGTCAACGACGATACGCTGAATGCCAGCGACAAGATTATCTCCGTGGCCTCTTGTACCACCAACTGCCTGGCACCGATGGCCAAAGCGCTCAACGACGCGTTCGGCATTGAAGTGGGTACCATGACCACCATCCACGCCTACACCGGCACCCAGTCGCTGGTTGATGGCCCACGCGGGAAAGATCTGCGCGCCTCGCGCGCGGCGGCTGAAAACATCATTCCGCATACCACCGGCGCGGCAAAAGCGATTGGTCTGGTCATCCCCGCGCTAAGCGGCAAGCTCAAAGGCCATGCCCAGCGCGTGCCGACTAAAACCGGCTCGGTGACCGAACTGGTCTCCATCCTTGGTAAGAAAGTCACCGCCGAGGAAGTCAATCAGGTCATGAAGAATGCCGCCGAAAACAACGAATCCTTTGGCTATACCGAGGAAGAGATTGTCTCGTCCGATATTATCGGTACCCATTTCGGTTCGGTGTTCGACGCCACCCAGACGGAGGTCACCGAAGCCGGTGGTCTACAGCTGGTGAAGACCGTTTCCTGGTACGATAACGAGTACGGCTTTGTCACCCAGTTGATTCGCGTGCTGGAAAAATTCGCCAGAATGTAATGCTCTCCGGCGGGCGGTTTCGCCCGCCGTCTTGCCACAAGCGGTGGTCCATATTGGATTTATGCGCATTTTGATCGGCAATGCTACAGATTGCACAATACAACTGCCCCCTAAACGATCTACTGTTACCCCCCCACTGGCCCCGCAAAACGTCTGTGCGTCAACGATGTCGCACAGAATGCCATTCAACGAGGATGAAATGTACACAACGCAAAAGGACGAACTGCTGGCGCGGATGGAGAAAGCCGCGCGCACCGCCACCACCTTTTTCCTCTGGCCTAACGGAGATGCGCCGGGCGCGCAGCCCAGCCGCGTGACATTAACGCTGGAGAGCGACCATACCGGCAACAGCGCGTGGGATCGCGCGGTGACCGGCATTCGCGCACCGCAGGTAACCGTCTATCAGCCTGAGCGGCCCAACGGGGTCGGTATTCTGGTCACGCCCGGCGGCTCCTATAAACGGGTGGTGCTGGATAAAGAAGGCACCGCGCTGGCGCCGGATTTTACCGCACGCGGCTACACGCTGTTTGTGATGACCTACCGGCTGCCCGGCGATGGCCATGTTGAGGGCGCTAACGCGCCGCTAGCGGACGTGCAGCGCGCAATGCGGACTATCCGCAGTCAGGCGGCGCAGTGGGGGCTACAGCCCGATAAACTGGGCGTGCTGGGTTTTTCCTCCGGTGGGCACGTAGCGGCAAGCCTCGGTACCCGTTTCGCGGAACCGGCCAGTTCACCGCTGGACGCGGTGGATGAGCTCTCCGCTCGGCCTGACTTTATGGCGCTGGTATACCCGGTTATCAGCATGGACAGCGAATTTGGCCACCCCGGCTCCCGCCACGAACTCATCGGCGACGCGCCAGACGCTGAACGGCGCGCCCATTATTCGCTGGAAAAACGCGTAGATGATGATACCCCGCCGACCTTTATCTTACATGCGGTGGACGATCCGGCGGTGAAGGTGGAAAACAGCCTGGCGCTGTTTAATGCGCTACGCGCCCATCGGGTGCCGGTTGAAATACATCTTTTTGAGCAGGGGCTGCACGGATTTGGTATTCGTGATACGCTGGGTTTACCGGTCGAGGTATGGCCGCAGCTGATGATGAACTGGATAGCGACTAAAGTGTAACCCGGCTTCGGGTTACACTTTCAACGTGCGTGAGTTTAGCCCTGCGACTGAAGGTAGACCACCTGCGTCTGCAGATATTCATTCAGCCCGTGGCGGCCATCGGCGCCACCGATGCCCGACTTACGCCAGCCCGCATGGAAGCCCTGCATTGCTTCAAAGTTCTCGCGGTTGATGTAGGTTTCGCCAAACTTCAGCCCGCGAACGGCCTTCATTGCCAGATTCAGGTCACGGGTATAAATCGATGAGGTCAGGCCGTAGTCGCTGTCGTTCGCCATCTTTAGCGCCTCATCGAGGGTATCGAACATCACCACCGGCAGCACCGGGCCGAAGGTTTCTTCGTGCATGATGCTCATCTCCTGGCGCACGTCCAGCAGCAGGGTCGGCGGGTAGAAATAGCCGCTGCCTTCTACCGCTTTACCGCCCAGCGCCACTCTGGCCCCCTGCTCAACGGCTTTCGCCACTTTCTGCTCGACGCGCTCCAGCGCGGCGGCATTAATCAGCGGCCCCATGGCAATGTCGTTGCGCTGCGCCGGGTCGCCGAACGACACCGCTTTCATTGCTTCACCCAGCTGATTAACGAAGCGATCGTAGATGCCTTTCTGCACATACACGCGCTCGGCGCAGTTACATACCTGCCCGGTGTTGATGACCCGGGAGTCGACAATCGCTTTCACCGCCAGCTCAATGTCTGCATCATCCAGCACGATAGCGGGCGCTTTGCCGCCCAGTTCGAGGCACACTTTGGTGATATTCTTCGCCGCGGCCGCCATAATTTTCTCACCCGCCGTCACGCTCCCGGTCATGCTGACCATCGCCACTTTCGGGTTACCCGCCAGCTCCTGGCCGACGGTCTCGCCGCGTCCCAGCACCAGGTTAAACACCCCTTTCGGCAGCCCGATCTGATGAACGATTTCCGCAAAGGCGATGGCGTTATTCGGCGTAAATTCGCTTGGTTTAATCACGATGGTGTTGCCGGTAATCAGCGCTGGTGCGAGCTTACGGGCAATCAGGAAGAACGGGAAGTTCCACGGCAGAATGCCGGTGGTGACGCCCAGCGCGCGCTTAAAGACAAAGATATTTTCACCCGGACGGTCGCTTTGCAGAATTTCGCCTTCATAGCGACGCGCCCATTCGGCCATGTACTCGATGTAATCGGCGGTGAAGTTGACCTCCACCTCCGCCAGCTGCTGGATCTTCCCGCCTTCCGCCACAATCAGTTGGCTGATTTCTGGCGCACGGGCGCGGATACCCGCCGCAATTTTGCGCAACCATCCGGCGCGTTCAATAGCCGGCAGCGCTTCCCAGCCCGGCTGGGCGCGTTCGGCGGCATCAATGGCCCGCTTAGCATGCTCGGCATCGCCGTCCGGGATGCGGGAAAGGCACTCTTCCGTCGCGGGGTTAATCACATCAATCCAGCTTTCGCCCTGCCAGCTAACGAACTGACCATCAATATACATGGGATGTTGCACGGGTGACGTCATGACCTGCTCCTGTCTGCGTGAGGGGGTTGATAAGTAAAATTATTGTTAAATACATATACACTTTGGCAACTTTCCCCAACCGGTTCAGTGCGTTTATGTGAGGTGACTCGTAAAGAAAGCGAGGATCGTGACGGCAACAATAAACCGGCGTTCCGCGACGGTTGAACCTTTGTTTATCGTGCAAAACGTATGATGGCGAACATTATTTTCTTATTTAAGCGTTCCGAAGTTTTATCATGCGTAGAATCCCCAGCGCGCTGGCATTTATGGCGGCAGCTATTCCAGCAGCCTCGAGTTATGCCGGTGAGATTAACCTGTACTCCGTGAATACAGGTTCATTCGTCTATCATATGACCGGCAATCACGGCCAATATAATGAGAAATTCAACAACGATTTCTTCTCCGTTGAGCGTAAATTCTCCACGGATTCAAAATACAGCCTGCTGGTTGGGACGATGAAAAACAGCTTTGCCGATCGCTGCCTGACGATGGGCGTGCGTCGTGACTGGCTGCAAGGCAATAACGAGAACAAAGGCTGGACCTTTAAAGGGATCTACGCCTATACCGGTGAGTTCTTTTTCGATGCCTTCCGCCACTGCGGCGACGAGGGCGCGTACCGTACGGCAAAGAAAATCACCGGCGTCGGCTTTTCACCGTATCTCTATCATGGGCTGCAATACAACTTTACCGACTACTTTGGCATTGAGAGCGGGATTATTCTGCCGTCGATCTTTGTGGTGAGTATGCAGTGGAGTTTCCGTTAAGCGCCTCTGCTTTACCCGGCGTGCGCCGCCGGGCGATGTGATTCACTTCAGCGTACGGCTGGCAAGCACCTGCTGTAGCTGCGGGTCGGCGGACAGCCGTTGCCAGGCCTCGTCGACCGCCTCTGGAACATCAACATGGGCAATAAAGCCTTTGCCCTGCGGCCCGTAGCCTTGCGCATCATCGCGCAGACGCGGCAGTTCCCCGAGGATCAGCGACAGATAGCGCGTTACCGGCCACAGCCCGACCGCCTGCTGCCGCCAGTCCACCCCATGGGGCGTATTTTCAAGTTCCGGCACGAACCCCGGATAGCTCAGCCAGCGCGGCGCACTGTCAACGTCCTGCCACACGCGGGCAAAAGTCGCCATGGTGCGGCGCTGCATGGTTGGGTCCTGAATCACCGTCGCGCAAGGCGCGGTGATGCCCTGTTCTTCCATCATCCGCCGAGTAAACCAGGCGTTCTCCCCGCAGTTGGTGGAGCGGTCTTCCACCACTATCCGCTCACGCGGGATCTGCCAGAAGCGGTGGGCAATTTCCGCCAGCAGCACCGCCTCGGCCTTACCCTGGGTTGCAATACCGGCATAGCGCGGATGACGAGCGATGGCCTCATAAAGAAACGTCGTTGAGTGACCGATCCCGCCGCTAATCAACAGCGTCCCCCCCTGCTTACTGACCAGCCGGCAGGCGGCATCAATGGTCGGCATCACGGCGTTGCCCGCCAGCACCACCAGCTGACTCTGGTCGGCCCCTGGCGAGGTTGAGAAATCATTTTGCGCCAGCCAGCGACCCAGAACGTTGGCCGCGGCCAGGGTGTTTTCCGCTAAATGTAACAGGCTCATCGTGGACTCAACTCCTTTTCTTAACGCAAATGACGCGGCAAAAATCATCTCAATCTGCCCAATTTGTAACAAAGATGAAATAACCAGAAACGTCTAAAAACAATGCGGTTGCACCTGAATAATACGCTACTTAATTCACATTTATCAGAACTTAAAACCACAAATTTGCCATTATCAAGTTATCAACAATGAAAATGACTCTCATTTTAACTCACAAATTTCAACGCCGCGCTTGCCAAAGATAACGCTCATATCTAATTTGCTTAACAAACACACAACCTTTTTCACAATCCAGGTTGCACCCCTTAACGAAAAAAGGTGGCACCTGATTTTAACCCAATGTGGCGGGAGTTATTCTTCATGACAATACAAGAAAGCAGCACCACAATCCTGAAAAAGAATAAAAGGGTTTTGATTGCTAGCCTGACGGGCAGTTCCATTGAATGGTTTGATTATTTTCTCTACGGCACCGCTGCCGCATTGGTGTTCAACAAGATCTTTTTCCCGATGGTTGACCCGGTCATCGGCCTGATTCTCTCCTATCTTTCCTTCTCGCTGACTTTCTTTATCCGCCCGATCGGCGGCGTGATTTTTGCCCACATAGGCGACCGTATCGGACGGAAAAAAACGCTGGTGTTAACCCTGTCGCTGATGGGCAGTGCAACCGTAATGATTGGCCTGCTGCCCACCTATGACCAGATCGGCATATGGGCACCTATTCTGTTGATTCTGATGCGTATTATCCAGGGCATGGGCATCGGCGGTGAATGGGGCGGCGCGCTGCTGCTGGCCTATGAATACGCGCCGGAGAAGCGCAAAGGTTTCTTCGGCAGTATCCCGCAGGCCGGTGTAACTATCGGCATGCTGATGGCGACCTTCATCGTCTCGCTGATGACGATGTTTAGCGAAGAACAGTTCCTCTCCTGGGGCTGGCGAATTCCGTTCCTGATGAGCGCCGTGCTGGTGCTGATTGGCCTGTGGATCCGTAAAGATATCGACGAAACGCCGGAGTTCAAGAAGGTAAAAGCATCCGGTAAAGTGGCGAAAGCGCCGCTGCGCGATACCCTGACCCATCACTGGCGTGAAGTGATTATCGCCGCCGGGCTGAAGGTGGTGGAAACCGCGCCGTTCTATATTTTCTCCACTTTCGTGGTCAGCTACGCCACCACCACCCTGACCTATCAGAAATCGCAGGTACTTGAAGCCGTGACCCTGGGGGCGTTGGTCTCCACGGTGATGATCCCGCTGATGGGACTGCTGTCCGATAAAATTGGCCGTCAGCGGATGTACGCCATCAGCGTCGTGCTGCTGGGCCTGTTTATCGTGCCGTGGTTTATGCTACTTAACACTGGCACCACCTGGGGTATTATCCTGGCAACGGTGATCACTTTTGGGATCCTGTGGTCGCCCATCACCGCCGTGCTGGGTACGCTGTGCTCGGAAATTTTCAGCGCCAACGTCCGCTACACCGGCATTACGCTGGGCTACCAGATTGGCGCCGCGCTGGCTGGCGGTACCGCACCGCTGATCGCCACCGGCCTGCTGGCAAAATATAACGGTGACTGGGTTCCGGTCGCCTGGTACCTTGCCGCGACCGTCGCTATCTCGCTGACGGCCATTTTCTTCGCCAGCCGCAGCAAACGCCACGTTTCCTCGGTGAGCGCGCAGACCAGCGAAGTGTAAATCTGTCGCCCGGCCAGCACTCTTGCCCTGGCCGGGCTACCCATAAATAGTCATGACCTAATAACATTTATTTTTCACATTCTCTTGAATTATGGTTTGCGGCGAACTTAGAATCATTAGAGCTCTAATGATTATGAATAAAACGCCATGGATAACCGCCAGCTTAATTTCTCCCACCTTCTCTACCTCACCGCCCATCACTGGCGGCTTGCCGTCGACCGTCGCCTGAAAGGGCTGGGCATGAGCCAGGCCACCTGGGTTGCCGTCGCCAGCATCGCCCGCAATGAACAGCCGCTGTCACAAACCGAGCTGGCGCAGGAGCTTGGTGTAGAAAGCGCCACCGTGGTGCCGTTGATTAATCGGCTGGTCGATCTCGGTCTGGTCGAACGCGTCCGCACCGAGCGTGATAAGCGCAAGCGCCTGCTGGTGGCGACGGAGAAAGGCATTGCGCTTTTTCATCAGGTTAAGGCCGTCGCGGACGAACTGCGTGAAGAGATCCTGACCGCCATCACGCCGCAAGAGCAGGAACAGACGCGCGAGGTGCTGATGAAACTGCTGCGCGAAGTGGAGAAAAAATAATGGCTCCGCCGCGCCGCGACCCCTACGCCCCGCACGACTGGGCGCCGCACGAAAAGCCGGCCATACTCGGTTCGCCGTCAACGCCGATTCACAGCACGCCAAAACGTATCGCCTACGGTATCGTTGGGTTACTGGTCTGCCTGACCGGCGCGCTGGGCAACGCGGTGGTCACCGCTAATTTGCAGAATTTACAGGGTTCCTTCGCCGCCTGGTCAACGGAGATCGCCTGGCTCCCGGCGGTGTACGTGATGACCAACGTCTCGATTAACCTGCTGCTGGTGAAATTCCGCCAGCAGTTCGGCCTGCGGGCGTTTACCGAAGGTTTTCTGGTGCTGTACGTGCTGGTGACCTTCTTCCACCTGTTTGTTAACGATCTCAGCTCCGCGCTGATGGTGCGCGCCGCCCACGGCATGGTGGCGGCGGCGCTCAGCTCGCTAGGCATTTACTATCAGGTCCAGGCCTGGCCCGCAAAGCATCGCCTGAAGGCGCTGACCATCGGCATTACCGGTTCATCGCTGGCGATCCCACTCGCGCGCCTGTTTTCCACCGAGCTGTTGCAAATTGATGAATGGCGCGGACTGTATTTCTTCGAACTTGGGCTGGCGCTGGTATCGCTGGCCTGCGTGATCGCGCTCAAGCTGCCGCCCAGCGATCGTAAAAAAGTATTTGAGAAAAAAGACTTTATTACCTTTATGCTACTGGCCCCCGGCATGGCGCTGGTCTGCGCGGTACTGTCGCTGGGCCGCCTCGACTGGTGGTTCGAAGCGCCGTGGATCGGCTGGTCTTTAGCCGCCGCTATCGTGCTGATTGTCACCGCCATCACCTTCGAGCACAACCGCAGCAACCCGCTGCTGAACACCCGCTGGCTCTCCAGCGGCAGTATTCTGCGCCTCGGACTAATTATGGTGCTGATCCGTATCGTGCTGGCGGAACAGAACACCGGCGTCATCGGCTGGCTTCAGTACGTCGGGCTGCAAAACGAGCAGATGACCACCCTCGCGTGGTCGATTTTCGCCGGTATCGTCTGTGGGATAATCGCCAGCTGCCTGACGCTTAACCCGCGTCGCCTGTACTGGCCAACCGCCACGGCGCTGACGCTCATCATGATTGCCTCGCTGCTCGACAGCCAGTCCAACAGCCTGACCCGTCCGGATCAGCTGATGCTCAGCCAGTTTCTCCTTGGCTTCGGCAGCGCCTTTTTCCTCGCCCCCGCGATGCTGGCCGGGATTGGCGGCGTGGTGGCGGACCAGCGCAATCTGGTGAGCTTCTCGGTGCTGTTCGGCATGAGCCAGAACGTCGGCGGCCTGCTGGGTTCCGCGATCCTCGGCACCTTCCAGACCTGGCGCGAAAAGTTTCACTCCAGCCAGCTCGCCGACCAGATAACCACACTTAACCCACTGATTAATGAACGTTTGCAGCAGTATGCTCAGCAGTACCAAAGCCAGATTGGCGACAGCGCGCTGCTTAACGTTCAGGCCAGCAGCGTCCTGCAAACCCTCTCGACGCTGGAGGCCAATATCCTCGCCTACAATGACACCTATATGCTGACGGCCGCCATCTCTGCCGCGACGCTGCTGTGGGTGTTCTGGCGATTATTCAGACTGAAAATCACTGCTCATATTGCGCTTAAGCGCGCCACGGGCAGCAAATAACAACAAGCGAGATCCGGAGTCGTCATGAGTCAGCAGGATGCGGCCCAGCAACAGGCCAACACCCGAAACAACATCCGCGTGGTGTCTATTTTTACCGCCGCCGCCATTGGCCTGGTTGGCGTACTGGTGGTGCTGTACGCCTGGCAGCTACCGCCCTTCACCCGCCACAGTCAGTTTACCGATAACGCCTACGTGCGCGGCCTGACCACCTTTATCAGCCCGCAGGTTAGCGGCTACGTCACCGGCGTTAACGTGCAGGACTTTAACCGCGTGAAGAAAGGCCAGGTGCTGTTTCAGATTGACGATCGCATTTATAAGCAGCGCGTCCATCAGGCGCAGGCGCAGCTGGCGATGAAAGAGGCGGCGCTGAAAAATAACCTGCAGCAGCGGAAAAGCGCCGAGTCAGCGATCGCCCGTAATGAAGCTGCGCTGCAAAACGCCCGCGCGCAGAATCTAAAATCACAGGCGGATTTAAAACGCGTACAGGAGCTCACCGCCGATGGTTCGCTGTCGGTGCGCGAACGGGATTCCGCCCGCGCCAGCGCCGCGCAGGGTGCCGCCGATATCGAGCAGGCCAAAGCGACGCTGGAGATGTCTCGCCAGGATCTGCAATCCACTATCGTGAACCGCGATTCGCTGGAGGCGGACGTGGCCAACGCGAAAGCGGCGCTGGAGCTTGCCGAAATTGACCTGCAAAATACGCGTATCATCGCGCCCACCGATGGCCAACTTGGGCAGATCGCCGTCCGGCTGGGGGCCTACGTGACCGCCGGAACCCATCTGACGCCGCTGGTGCCGCCGCAGCACTGGGTCATCGCTAACCTGAAAGAGACGCAGCTGGCCAACGTCCACGTTGGCCAGAGCGCCACCTTTAGCGTCGATGCGCTCAACAGCGAGAAATTCCACGGCACCGTGCAGAGTATTTCTCCCGCCACCGGCGTGGAGTTCAGCGCTATTTCACCGGACAACGCCACCGGTAACTTCGTCAAAATCGCCCAACGTATTCCGGTCCGTATCGCCATTGACGACGGGCAGAAAAACCTCGAGCGCCTGCGTCCGGGGATGTCGGTTCAGGTGACGATTGATACGCGCGCGGAGGCGGAAAAATGATCCGTCCCGTCGCCCTTGCTTTCGCACTCGCTCTGGTGGGCTGCCAGTCGGCAGACGTCCAGCAAGCGCAGCCTACGCTGGCCATTCCAGCCGCCTGGCGCGCCGATATTGGCCCCGCTAGCGCAGTGGAGGGCGTATGGTGGCGTAATTTTCACGACAGCGCGCTGAATCAGTACGTCGACCAGGCGCTGCGCCATAACAGCGATGTGCTGATCGCCCGCGAGCGGGTCAACGAATATCAGGCCCGCGCCTATGCCGCCGACAGCAGCCTGTTTCCTTCGCTCGATGCCAGCCTGAGTGGAACCCGCGCTCGCGCCCAGTCGGCCGCCACCGGCCTGCCGATTCACAGTACCGTTTATAAAGGCGGACTGACGGCAAGCTACGATGTCGATCTGTGGGGCGCAAATCGCAGCGCCGCCGATGCCGCACAGGCTACTCTGGAGGCGCAAAAGGCCGCCGCCGCGGCCGCCGACCTGACGGTGGCCACCGCCGTCTCTTCCGGCTATATCACTCTGCTGTCGTTAGATGAGCAGCTGCGCGTCACCGAGCAGACGTTGAAATCGCGCGAAGATGCCTGGAACCTGGCCAAACGGCAGTTTGAAACCGGCTATACCTCGCGGCTGGAGCTGATGCAGGCTGATTCCGAGCTACGTGCGACGCGCGCACAGGTGCCGGTATTGCGCCATCAGATCGCCCAGCAGGAGAACGCGCTCAGCGTGCTGCTCGGCAACAACCCCGGCGATGTCGCTCGCCATGCGTTTGCGCAGCTCACGCCCCTGACCTTGCCTTCTCAGCTCCCGTCGACGCTGCTGAATCGCCGCCCGGATATCGTGCAGGCTCAGCGTCAACTGCTGGCCGCCGATGCCACGCTGGCGTCGTCAAAAGCCCAGCTGCTTCCGTCTATCAACCTCACCGCCACCGGCAGCCTTCAGGATCGCACCCTACCCGATCTGCTCGACAACCCGCTGCGTCTGTGGAGCCTCGGCGGCAGTATTCTGGCCCCGTTGCTGAACCGTCAGGCGCTGAATGCGCAGGTTGACGTATCGATGGCTCAGCGCAATCAGGCGCTTTACGGATATGAGAAAACGGTGCGTAATGCCTTTAAAGAGGTGAATGATAGCCTGGATGCCATCACCCGCTACGGTGAGCAGCTAGTGGAATTACAGGGACAGGAGCAGGTAGCGCAGGAAACGCTGCGCATTGCGCAGAACCGCTATCGCAACGGTTATTCGTCGTATCTTGATGTGCTGGATGCCCAGCGCACGCTGTTCTCTACGCAATTAAGCGAGGTACAGGTAAAAAACAACCTGCTGCTGGCGCAAATCGATCTTTACCGGTCGCTCGGAGGCGGCTGGTCTTCACTGTCAGGCTGACAAAACCATCAGGGTGTCACAATGCAAAAACAGTGGTCTGAGGTTGATAATTATCTGATACAAAACCTGGTACCCACCGATAGCGTATTCACGCAGGTACTGGAAAACAACCATCGCGCGGGGCTCCCCGCGCATGACGTCGCCGCCAATCAGGGGCAGCTACTGGCGCTGTTTGTTCGCATGGTGGGGGCGAAGTCGATTCTTGAAATCGGCACCCTCGGGGCCTACAGCGCTATCTGGATGGCGCGCGAACTGCCGCCCGGCGGGCGCTTAATCACGCTGGAAGCCGATCCGCTGCACGCGCGGGTGGCGCGGCAGAATATTGCGCTGGCGGGCCTCGACGATCGCATCTCGCTACGCGAAGGCCCGGCGCTGGATTCGCTGGCAACGCTTGAGGATGCCGCCCCGTTCGATCTCATTTTTATCGATGCCGATAAACCCAATAATCCCTACTACCTGCAATGGGCGCTGAAATTTTCGCGGCCCGGCACGCTGATTATCGGCGATAACGTGGTGCGCGATGGTGAAGTGGCCAATCCCCACAGCACCGATGAGCGCGTACAGGGCGTACGGCGGTTTATCGACATGATGCACAACGATCCGCGCCTGACGGCGACCGCGCTACAAACCGTCGGCATCAAGGGCTGGGACGGGTTTACGCTGGCGTGGGTTAACGCGTAATGCGGCGATAGACAATGCGATCCCTCCTGCATTCCTCCCGATCCGCACTGGTATTTGCGCGTGGCGAGTAGCACCATCGGCAAAACGATGATGAGGGACGCATGATGAAACAACGTTTTTTGCTGGTTTCGCTGCTGGCGTTTTCCGCCAGCGGCATCGCTGCCGATTACCCGCTGTTAACGCCGGCTGCGCCTGAGACGGTAGGCTTTGATACTGCCCGGCTTGGCAAGATGGACCGCTGGATTGCGGATCAAATCAACCAGGGTTACCCCAGCCTCAATCTTCTGATTATCAAAGACAATCATATTGTTTATCAAAAAGCGTTTGGCGATGCGAAGAAGTACGAGGGTTCCACGCTGATGGCCAGGCCACTGCGAGCAACCACCGCCACGCTGTACGATCTCGCCTCGAATACCAAAATGTACGCCACCAACTTTGCGCTGCAGAAACTGGTCTACGAAGGAAAAATCCGCATTGATGACCGCGCCGCCAGCTACCTGCCCGGCTTTGCCGACCGGCCAGAGGATAAGATTAAAGGTAAGGACACGCTGCGCATCAGCGATATTCTGCACCACACCGCGGGCTTCCCCGCCGACCCGCAGTATCCCAATCCACTGGTTGCCGGAAAACTCTACTCTCAGGATAAAGCCACTACGCTTGCGATGATTAAGCGCACGCCGTTGCAGTATGTGCCGGGGACGAAGCATGTCTATAGCGACGTTGATTATATGATTCTCGGTTTTATTATCGAATCGGTGACGGGTATGCCGCTGGACCGCTACGTTGAGCAGACAATCTACCGGCCATTAGGGTTAACCCATACGGTATTTAACCCGCTGCAGAAGGGCTTTAGCCGCAGTCAGATAGCCGCCACTGAACTCAACGGCAACACCCGCGACGGCGTCATTGATTTTCCGTATATCCGTACCCGGACCATCTGGGGGGAAGTGCACGATGAAAAAGCCTGGTACTCGATGGGCGGCGTCTCCGGCCACGCCGGATTGTTCTCCAACACTCAGGATATGGCGGTGTTGATGCAGGTGATGCTCAACGGCGGCGGCTACGGTAAGGTGAAGCTGTTCGATGCAAAAACGGTGGGCGATTTCACCCGCAGTTCAAAAGAAGATGCCACCTTCGGCCTGGGCTGGCGGGTAAACGGCAATGCGTCGATGACCGCCACCTTTGGCAGCTTAAGCAACCAGCAGGTCTACGGCCATACCGGCTGGACCGGTACGCTAACGGCGATCGACCCGGTTAATCATATGGCGATCGTTATTCTCGGCAACCGCCCACACTCCCCGGTCGCCAACCCAAAAGCAAACCCCAATCAGTTCGTCAGCGGGCAGCTACCGATAGCGACCTACGGCTGGATTGTCGATCAGATCTATGGGGCATTGAAATACTAAAGTGGTTTTGCAAAGGCAGTCGAGGCGCTACGCAGATTGACGAACAGCAGGATGATTTGCGCAGCGTATCGACGTAGAATTCGCCGCAAGCCGGGATAACCCGGTGAGGCGCAGTGTTGCGGGGGCTTCATCCCCGGCGGCGTTGTTGCTGGATAAAAGAAAACCCCCGCACATTGTTCGGTGTAAACCGGCAACATAACGGGGGCTAATCTTGAACACCAACAATTCAAGGATAGCCGCGAACCGTTGCCATTGCAACCAAAGGCGGCTGTATGACGCTGATGCAGTTTGGCGTTATCTTCTGGCACGATCTTGCTGCCCCTATCATCGCTGGCGTTCTCATTAGTGTGATTGTAAGCAGGTGGCGTAACCGGAAGTAATGCGTTCTGATGGGCGTTATGATCCTCCACGATGGCAACATGCGCCCGAACCAGGCCGCAGGGGTAAACCTTGCGGCCTTTTTCGTCAACCTACGCCGTAATCTGCTCCATCGCCTGCAAAATACGCTTATCCGAAATCGGATACGGCGTACCCAGCTGCTGCGCGAAGAAGCTGACGCGTAGCTCTTCAATCATCCAGCGGATCTCTTTCACATCGTCGTCCTCACGACGCGACGGCGGCAGCTTGTTCAGCCACTGCTGCCACGCCTGCTGGACGCTTTCGACTTTCAGCATCTGCGCACGGTCGCGGTGCGGATCGATGGCCATTTTTTCCAGGCGTTTTTCAATCGCCTGTAAATAGCGCAGCGTGTCACCCAGACGACGGAAGCCGTTGCCGGTGACAAAGCCGCGATACACCAGGCCATTCATCTGCGCTTTGATATCCGATAGCCCCAGCGCCATCGTCATATCGACGCGCCCTTTCAGCCGCTTGTTGACGTTAAATACTGCCGTGAGGATTTGCTCAACCTGTTTGGCAATCTCGACCACCGTTTCATTGAGGTTGGCGCGCACCTTCTCATGCAGCGCGTTAAAGCCCGCCTCGGTCCACACCGGGCCGCCCGCCTCGTCGATCAGCTTATCCACGCCGCAGGAGATGCAGTCATCAATCAGATCCAGCACCTTGCCGTAGGGGTTAAAGTACAGCCCCAGCTTGGCTTTATTCGGCAGCTTCTCGTGCAGATATTTAATCGGCGACGGGATGTTCAGCAGCAGTAAACGGCGCAGACCGCGCCACATAGCCTGCTGCTGTTCCAGCTCGTTATCGAACAGCTTAATGGCGACGCTATCGCGCTCGTCCACCAGCGCCGGCCAGGCTTTGACTTTATAGTTGCCGCGTTTTTGCTCATAGCGGTCCGGCAGGTCGCCGAAGCTCCAGATATGCAGCCCATTTTGCTCAATGCCATCGTCGGCCACCGCCGAGAGCGTCTCCTGCACTTTGCCCTTCAGCCCGTCCTTCAGCACCTGCAAGGAACGGCCTTCCTGCAGCTTCTTGTTTTTGTCGTCGACCACGCGGAAGGTGATTTTCAGGTGATCGGGCACCTGATCCCACTGCCAGGCGTCGCGGTCCACGGTTACACCCGTCATCCGGCGCAGCTCGCGCTCCAGCGAATCAAGCAGCGGCAGCTCCAGCGGCGTCACGCGGCCTAAAAACGCTTCGGCGTAGTTCGGTGCCGGCACAAAGTTGCGGCGCACCGGCTTCGGCAACGATTTAATCAGCGCGATAATCAGCTCGCGGCGCAGTCCTGGGATCTGCCACTCAAACCCGGCCTCTTCCACCTGGTTTAATAACGGCAGCGGAATGTGCACCGTCACGCCGTCGGCATCTGCCCCGGGTTCAAACTGGTAGCTCAGACGCAGCTTAAGGTTGCCCTGATGCCAGAAGTTCGGGTAGTCCAGCTTGCTGACCTGCTCCGCACCTTCTTTGATCAGCATGCTCTTCTCAAAGTTGAGCAGATCCGGCGTTTCGCGGCTGGCCTGCTTCCACCACTTATCGAAGTGGCGCGCCGAGATCACCTCATGGCTGATGCGCTGGTCGTAGAATTCAAACATCGTCTCGTCATCCACCAGGATGTCGCGACGGCGAGATTTATGCTCCAGCTCTTCAATTTCGCGGCACAGCTTCAGGTTGTCGCGGAAGAAGGCGTGACGGGTTTGCCAGTCACCCTCCACCAGCGCGTGACGGATAAACAGCTCGCGGCACAGCGCCGGGTCAATCTGGCTGTAGTTAACCTTGCGCGCCGCGACAATCGGCAGGCCGTAGACGGTCACTTTCTCGGTGGCCATCACCGCGCCCTGCGCGCGCTCCCAGTGCGGCTCGCTGTAGGAACGCTTGATCAAATGCTGCGCCACCGGCTCCACCCATTCCGGGTCGATCCGCGCGGCGATGCGCCCCCATAGACGGCTGGTTTCCACCAGTTCGGCGACCATGGTCCATTTTGGCGGCTTCTTGAATAATCCGGAGCCCGGGAAGATGGAGAAGCGCGCGTTACGTGCGCCGGTAAACTCCTGCTTGTCGGCGTCTTTCATGCCAATGTGCGACAGGAGGCCAGTCAGCAGCGCCACGTGAATTTCACGGTACTGCGCCGGTTCGCTGTTGACCGGGATGCCCAACTCTTTCACTACCTGGCGCAGTTGGGTGTAGATATCCTGCCACTCGCGGACGCGCAGATAGTTGAGGAAATCCAGCTTGCACTGGCGGCGGAACTGGTTGGACGACAGCGCTTTCTGCTGCTCGCCGAGGTAGTTCCACAGATTGACGAACGCCAGGAAGTCGGACTCTTTGTCATGGAAGCGACGATGTTTTTCATCCGACGCCTGCTGTTTGTCCATTGGCCGCTCGCGCGGGTCCTGAATCGACAGCGCCGAGGTAATAATCATCGCCTCGCGCACGCAGCCGTGCTTCTGCGCTTCCAGCACCATTCGCGCCAGACGCGGGTCGACCGGCAGCTGGCTCAGCTGGCGGCCCAGCGGCGTCAGCTTGTACGCGGTTTGCTGTTCGTCGGTGGTAATGGCGCTCAGCTCTTCCAGCAGGCGAACGCCGTCCTGAATGTTGCGTTTATCCGGCGCTTCGACAAACGGGAATGCCGCAATATCGCCCAGCCCCAGCGCGGTCATTTGCAGGATAACGGAGGCCAGGTTGGTACGCAGAATCTCCGGGTCGGTAAACTCCGGGCGTGACAGGAAGTCGTCCTCAGAATAGAGGCGAATACAGATCCCTTCCGACACGCGGCCGCAGCGGCCTTTACGTTGGTTCGCCGAGGCCTGAGAGACCGGCTCGATCGGCAGACGCTGCACCTTGGTCCGGTAGCTGTAGCGGCTGATACGCGCGGTGCCGGGGTCAATCACATACTTGATGCCCGGAACGGTGAGCGAGGTTTCCGCCACGTTGGTCGCCAGCACGATGCGTCGCCCGCTGTGCGACTGGAAGACACGGTTTTGTTCACTGTTCGACAGGCGCGCGTACAGCGGCAGAATCTCAGTATGCCGCAGGTCGCGTTTATTCAGCGCATCGGCGGTATCGCGAATTTCACGTTCGCCGCTCATAAAGATCAGAATATCACCGGGGCTTTCCTGACCCAGCTCATCCACGGCGTCGAAAATAGCCTGTAGCTGGTCGCGCTCGGTATCGTCAGCCTCTTCCACAATCGGGCGATAGCGCACTTCTACCGGATAAGTGCGGCCAGAGACTTCGATAATCGGCGCATTGTTAAAGTGGCGCGAGAAGCGCTCCGGGTCGATGGTCGCGGAGGTGATGATCACCTTCAGATCCGGGCGACGCGGCAGCAGCTCTTTCAGGTAGCCGAGCAGGAAGTCGATGTTCAGGCTACGCTCGTGCGCTTCATCGATAATAATGGTGTCGTACTGCATCAACAGGCGGTCCTGCTGAATTTCCGCCAGCAGGATACCGTCGGTCATCAGCTTGACCATGGTGTTATCGCTGACGTGATCGCTAAAACGCACCTTGTAGCCGATGCAGCCGCCCGGTTCGGTTTTCAGCTCTTCGGCAATACGGTTGGCGACGGTGCGCGCCGCCAGACGGCGCGGCTGGGTGTGGCCAATCAGGCCTTTAATCCCGCGCCCCAGCTCCATGCAGATTTTCGGCAGCTGCGTGGTTTTACCGGACCCGGTCTCACCGGCGACGATCACCACCTGGTGATCGCGCACGGCGTTAAGGATGTCCTGTTTTTTCTGGCTGACGGGCAGATTTTCCGGGTATTCAATCACCGGACGCGCCGCTTCGCGCAGCACAACCTTACCGGCTGCCTGTTCAATTTCCTGCGCCATCTCCTGGTAAATGGCCTGTTGAGCATCAGGATTTTTAACCTTTTTAACGCCGTGCAGTCGGCGGGCAAACCGCTGTTTATCGCGAAGCGTCAGCGCATCAAGGCGCTGGCTGAGCATAGCGAAGGTTATTTTTTGTTGTTCTGTCATAGTCTTATTGGGCAGTGCACTGCCGGGAAAAGCGCTTATCAAGTATCACTCTATGATACCACATTCATGCATTCTGGGGCTTGTTCAAAAAAACTGAATATAGGATTCGATATATTGCGCTATCCCTGTGGCAGGATTGTGAATAAAGTGTCACTAAGCAACAGGGCATAGCCCGTCAATCAAATATAAGGAATCACCCAATGAGCAAAGTATTAGTTCTGAAATCCAGCATCCTGGCAGGCTACTCTCAATCTGGTCAGCTGTCCGACTATTTTGTTGAACAGTGGCGCGAAAAGCACTCCGCTGATGAAATCACCGTGCGTGATCTGGCCGCGAACCCGATTCCGGTGCTGGACGGTGAACTGGTTGGCGCGCTGCGTCCGAGCGATTCCCCGCTGACCCCGCGCCAGCAGGAAGCGCTGAATCTTTCTGACGAACTGATTGCCGAGCTGAAAGCCCACGATGTGATTGTTATCGCCGCGCCGATGTACAACTTTAACATCCCGACTCAGCTGAAAAACTATTTCGACCTGATTGCCCGCGCTGGCGTCACCTTCCGCTACACCGAAAAAGGCCCGGAAGGCCTGGTGACCGGCAAACGCGCGATCATTCTGACCAGCCGCGGCGGCATCCATAAAGATACCCCGACCGACCTGATCACCCCGTACCTGAACGTGTTCCTGGGCTTCATCGGCATCACCGACGTGAACGTCGTCTTCGCTGAAGGCATCGCTTACGGCCCGGAAATGGCGACCAAAGCGACTGCTGAAGCCAAAGCAGCGATCGACAGCCTCGTGGCGTAATCGCCGTCTGACAGTTAAAAGCCCTGCATAAGCGCAGGGCTTTTTTTTTGCCTTCCCGACAGCGTGCTACGGTTACTTTTTCTCGTAACGCAGGTAGCCTGCAATACCGCCGCCGCCATCTTTCGGGTGGTGAACGCCGTCATGAACCTCGACACAGGCGAAATCAAAGGGTGATACACCCTCAATACAGGCCACATTTACGCCATACTGCTGCGGATTCGAACGCCGCTGATGGAAGGTATAAATGCCGCACACCGAGCAGAAAAAGTGCGCCGCCTCACCGGTATTAAAACGATACTCGGTGAGTTTATCCTTCCCTCGTAGGATTTCGATTCCCGCCAGCGGCGCAGAAACGGCAACCGCCCCACGCATCCGGCAGTACGAGCAGTTACAGCGACGCACAGTGTTGAAGCCATCGCTCAATTCAACGGTAAACGCCACCGCGCCACAGTGACACTGGGCGGAAAGTTTGTAAGTCATCGCGCCTCCCGTCAGCCTTTCGCGGCAATACCGTCAAGGGTCGCCAGCGTCTCAGCGGACAAGGTCAACTCCGCAGCCGCCATATTTTCCCGCAAGTGCGCCACCGACGAAGTGCCGGAGATTAGCAGAATATTCGGCGAACGGTGCAACAGCCAGGCCAGCGCAACCTGCATAGGCGTCGCGCCAAGCGAGTGGGCAACCTCATTCAACGTGGAGGATTGCAGCGGAGAAAAACCGCCCAGTGGGAAGAACGGCACATAGGCGATACCGTCACGCGCCAGCGCATCAATCAGCGCATCATCGCCGCGATGGGCAATGTTGTATTCGTTCTGGACGCAGACAATCGGCGCAATCTTGCGCGCTTCCGCCACCTGCGTCGGCGTCACGTTGCTCAGCCCGATATGCTTCACCAGCCCCTGCTGCTGGAGCTCAGCCAGCACGCTGACGCTGGCTTCAATCGAGCCTTCGCCCGGCCCATGACCATCGCCAATCATCACGCGCATATTGACCACATCCAACACGTCCAGGCCGAGATTACGCAGGTTGTCATGGACCGCCTGCTTGAGCTCTTCGGGGGAAAATGCCGGTAGCCAGGAGGCGTCATCGCCGCGGCGGGCGCCGATTTTGGTGACAATCGTCAGGTCGTCAGCATAGGGATGCAGCGCTTCGCGAATGATCTGGTTAGTGACGTGTGGGCCGTAGAAATCGCTGGTATCGATGTGATTGACGCCCAGTTCGAGGGCTTCGCGCAGCACGGAAATGGCCGCATGTCGGTCTTTCGGCGGGCCGAATACGCCGGGGCCAGCCAACTGCATCGCCCCGTAGCCGAGGCGATTAACAAATTGAGAACCAAGGGAAAACGTACCGTACTGAGTCATAACGTCCTGCCTGTAGCATCATGAATGTGCAGACAGTATAGGAACACATCCGGCACACGTACTGTGCCTTTGATGCCATTAATCAGAAAAATAGGGGGCTTCAGTACAGGACGCTCCCGCTACACCCGTTATATTGTCATGTTCTGTTGCCATTGCTTTAGCACCTGCAAATCTTGCTGGGTAAACACCGCCTGCGGCCGATGCGTTCGGACATACACCACCGCTTGATCGACGGTTTTAACGTGCCCGTAGCACAACAACCACGCGGCTACCACCATCGCACTGCGCGATCGCCCGCGCGCGCAATGAACCAGAACCGAACCGTGTTCCTGACGTAACGTTTCCAGCATCGCGACAGCCATCCGCAACTGCGCCTCTTCCGGCGGAACCCGGCTCAACATGGGAATGCAGTAATAAACGCACGATCGAGTTACCCGTGCGCGGGAAAATTCAAAGGTGAGATCCAGTACGGCAGGCTGCTCGGGCACGTGGCGTGGGTAGCTCCCGATGAAAACCCCTTTTGCAACGGCGCTAACCGTCGGCAAACAGCGGGTGAACGCCCGTATCGACAGCCACATTACGCAGCGCCATGGCAACGTCAGCACGTACACGGCAGGCGGCAGCATTCCCTGTTCATTTTTCCCGGTCGTGGCCGCACCGAACCCGCCATAGCCACGCGCGGCGATCGATAATGCCAGCACCGGCCAGGCCAACACTATCAGCACCCAGAATGACCATGGGTACAGGATTAGGCCAAGCGATATCCCTGAGACGAAGACCAAAATGTAATAGCGAACCACCTTTATCTGTGCGGCATTCGGCTCTTGCCAGCGCCAGCGATGCGGGTAAGGTATCATCCAGTCGATCAGCATGCCTAGCGCTAGCCCGGTGACAACGTCGATAACATGGTGCTGCCAGGTCGTCAGAACCGAAACCACAATCAACGCAAACCACCCGCCGCATAGCCTGCGCCAAACGCCGCTAAGATAACGGTCGAAATGCTGCCACAGCAGCCAGCTAAGCATAATATGCAGTGAAGGCACCTGGTTATAAGGCAGGTCAAACCCGTCAAACGGCCTGAATAGCTCGCCCGCAACGCCAGTGACGGCGGGATGAATCAGGCCAAACTGCAAAGGAAAGAATAAAAATCCGATGCAGGCAAAAACGATTGCCAGCACCAGCCGCATCACTAAGCGACGTTGTTCAAAACGCGATGCGCAGACAAACAATGACAGTCCGTAGAAGAGCTCCAGACTTCGGTAAGGAATAATGCTCCAGGGAATAAAGGGAATCGCCGATTCCCAGGCCAACGCCGCGCTGCCGACATCCTGATGGCTAATGGCGCGCAGCGCGGTAGCTTGATTGATTTTACCGTAGGTCAGGAATAAAAACGGCCCCAGAAACAGCAGCCACCCGACGGCCTGCATCAGTACCTTACGCCGCTCAGGAGACATACCGTGCCGCCATCACAAGCATAAAGCTCTCAGGCTTATCATTCAGCCGTGTAACACCGTGAACCTGAATGGCCGTGATGTTCTTTTTCGCCAGGGCGAACATACACGGCCGAAGCAACGGTTGGAAGATGGGCTTCACATCGTAGAGCATCATTATCAATCCCTGATAAAAAAACAGTGCCTTTTATCATGCACCGTAGCTGGCGTTCACCACCAACAAATTTCCTCGCCCCGCAACAATTCGGAATTCATCAAATTCTGTTGCAACCAGAAATTAGACACCGCGATTATCGCCACGCTGGTGTTGACGCATCAGCCAGAACACCGCTACGCCCGCCAGCACAATTCCAGGCGCCGAAGCTGCCATCACGCCAACGGTCCCGGTGCCCAGCGCCAGCATTTTTCCCGCCAGCAGCGGGCCGCTCATCGCCCCCAAGCGCCCTACTGCCACCGCGGTGCCAACGCCGGTGGCGCGGATTTCGGTGCGGTAGAACAGCGGCGCCAGCGCATAAAGCACGCTCTGCCCGCCGGTGGCGAACATCCCGGCCACGAAGCCTGCGGCCAGCATCATGCCGAACGAGCTGGCCGCACCAAGAGAAATCAGCGATGCCAGCATGCCGCAGTAGATCAGCAGCGACATTTTGATGGGGCTGAGTTTATCCATCAACGCCCCCAGCATCAGCGTACCGAGCGCCGCGCCGATTTGCAGGGCGAACATGACTCCGGCCGCCTGAGAACGGCTAAAACCCTGATCGACCAGCAACATCGGCAGCCAGTTGATCAGCATGTAAACCACCAGCAGCGTGAAGAAGTAGCACAACCACAACAGCAGCGTCGAAGAAGCGGTTCCGGAAGCGAAAATCGCCCGCAGCGGCGCGGGCGCCTCTTGCTGCTGGCTGCTGAACGCCTGCGACTCCGGCAGTCGGAGCATCAGCAGCGGAACCAGTAACAGCGGCACCACGCCGCCGACCCAGAAGATCGTTTGCCACGCCTGCGTCAGGCCGCTAAAGCCCATCGCCGCCGCTAACGCCGCGCCAATCGGCACGCCGCAGTACATCAGGCTCACCGCCGTGCCACGAAAACGCGGGCCTGCGGCTTCCGAAGTAAGCGCGATAAGGTTAGGCAGCGCGGCGCCTAAACCGGCCCCGGTCATAAAGCGGGCAAAGACCAGCGAGTGAAAATCCCACGCCAGCGCGGTGACGATGGAGAACAAACCGAACAGCACAACGGACCCCAGCAGCACCTTCTTGCGCCCGTGCCTGTCGGCGAGCATGCCGCCGAACAACGCGCCCGGCAGCAGTCCGAGGATCCCGGCGCTGAAGATCCAGCCCATCTGCATTTTATCGAGTGAAAACGCCTGCGCGATGCCGACTGCGGCAATCCCAGCTGCCTGGAGATCCAGCCCTTCCATCAGGGCGACCAAAAAGCAAAGCCCGACGGTTTGCATCAGGCGCGCGGTGTTCGGCGGTGAGGAGACATGGGTAATATTCGACATAGTGCTACCTTCTGTAGAGTGCAGGTGTAAAGACGGCTGGTACATTGCCAGCCGCGTTTTTTTCTTTGCCATGCGTCCGGTCGATACATTGCCGACCGGATCGTTATCAGGCTTGCGCTTTCGCTTTCAGATCCAGCGCCACGTCAACGATCATATCTTCCTGACCGCCGACCATGCGCCGCTTGCCCAGCTCAACCAGTATATCTACCGCGCTCAGGCCGTAGCGCGCGGCGGCCACTTCGCTGTGGCGCAGGAAGCTGGAGTAAACCCCTGCGTAGCCGAGCGCTAAGGTTTCGCGGTCGACGCGCACCGGGCGATCCTGCAGCGGACGCACCAGATCGTCTGCCGCGGCCATCAGCGCATACAGGTCGGTGCCGTGCTGCCAGCCCTGCTTGTCGGCGGCGGCGATAAACACTTCCAGCGGCGCGTTACCCGCACCGGCGCCCATGCCCGCCAGGCTGGCGTCAATGCGATCGCAGCCTTCTTCCACCGCCACCAGCGAGTTAGCCACACCGAGGCTCAGGTTATGGTGCGCATGCATGCCGGTCTGGGTTTGCGGATTCAGCACATCTTTCAGCGCGCGGAAGCGATCGCGGATGTCGTTCATATTCATCGCGCCGCCGGAGTCCACCACGTAGATGCAGGTTGCACCGTAGCCTTCCATCAGCTTCGCCTGTTTTGCCAGGTTTTCCGGCGTGGTCATATGGCTCATCATCAGGAAACCGACGGTGTCCATGCCCAGCTCGCGGGCGTAAGCAATGTGCTGCGCGGAAACATCCGCTTCAGTACAGTGAGTCGCCACACGCACGACACGTGCCCCGGCCTGATACGCATTTTTCAGATCGTGCAACGTACCGATACCCGGAATCAGCAACGTGGCGATTTTGGCGTGCTGCACCACCTCGGCGGCGGCAGCAATCCACTCGATGTCGCTGTGCGCGCCGAAGCCATAGTTAAAGCTTGAGCCTTGTAGACCATCGCCGTGGGCCACTTCAATCGAGTCAACGCGCGCGTCGTCCAGCGCCTTAGCAATCTGACGCACGTTATCGAGCGAATACTGATGACGAATCGCGTGCATGCCGTCGCGTAAGGTCACATCCGAGATATAGAGTTTTTTACCGTTCATGCGACTTCTCCTGCCACTTTCACCCGCGTTTCGGCCATTTTTTCTGCGGTCGACATTGCCGCAGAGGTCATAATGTCGAGGTTCCCGGCGTAGGCCGGCAGATAGTGCGCCGCCCCTTCGACTTCCAGATAGACAGCAGTTTTCAGCCCGGAGAACTGCCCGACGCCCGGAATGTTGATCGGTTGATCCTCGGGGATGACGTCGAACTGCACTTTTTGCTTCAGGCGGTAGCCCGGCACATACGCCTGCACCGCCGCCGCCATCTCTTCAATGGAGGCTTCAATTTCCGCCTGCGAAGCCGCTTCGCTCAGCACGTAGACGGTATCGCGCATCATCACCGGCGGCTCGGCCGGGTTGAGAATAATGATCGCTTTGCCCTTTGCCGCGCCGCCCACCACTTCAATGGCCTGCGAAGTGGTTTCGGTAAATTCGTCAATATTGGCGCGCGTCCCCGGACCGGCGGATTTGCTGGAGATCGAGGCGATGATTTCCGCATAGTGCACTTTCGCCACGCGGGAAACCGCCGCCACCATCGGGATGGTCGCCTGCCCGCCGCAGGTCACCATATTGACGTTGCCCTGCGCGAGATTTTTATCGAGGTTAACCACCGGCACACAATACGGGCCAATGGCCGCAGGCGTCAGGTCAATCAGGCGAATGCCCGGTTTGGCCTTGCGCAGCGCGGCGTCATTTTTCACGTGCGCACCGGCGCTGGTGGCGTCGAAGACGATGTCGATGTCGGCAAATTCGTCCATCGCCATTAACCCGGTCACCCCTTCATGGGTGGTGGCAACGCCCATTCGTGCGGCGCGCGCCAGGCCATCGGAGTTCGGGTCGATGCCGACCATCACCGACATTTCCAGGTGTTTACCGTGACGCAGAATTTTGATCATCAGGTCGGTGCCGATATTACCGGATCCGATGATGGCGACTTTACATTTGCTCATGACTGACTTCCTTCTTGCTCTGAAAACGTCGCGGATACCGAGCCAATGCCTTCGATTACCGCCTCAAAACGGTCGCCCGGATTAATTGCCACCATCGGCCCCAGCGCGCCGGTTAACACGATATCCCCCGCGCGCAGCGGCTCACCCAGGCTGGCCATTTTGCGCGCCAGCCAGACGGCGGCGTTCAGCGGATGGCCTAAACATTCGCTGCCTCGGCCGCTGGACACCTCTTCGTGATTACGCGTCATCGTCATGGCGCAGTTTTTCAGATCCAGCGCCGCCGGGCGCTGCGCCGGGCCGCCGACAACGTACACGCCGCAGGAGGCGTTATCCGCAACGGTATCCACAAACTTAATGGACCAGTCGCGCACCCGGCTGCCGACCACTTCCAGTGCCGGAACCACCCACTCAATGGCGTTGTACAGCTCATCAAAAGTAGTGTCGGCATGCGGCAGATCGCGCTTCAGCACTAGCGCGATTTCGGCTTCAATCTTCGGCTGTAACACCCGGCCAAAAGGGATGGTTTCGTTATCGCCGTAGCACATATCGGCGAACAGCGTGCCGAAATCCGGCTGGTCAACGCCTAACTGCTGCTGCACCTTCGGGTGCGTGAGCCCGACTTTACGCCCGACAACGCGACGCCCCTGCGCCACGCCGTGTTCCACGTTAATTCGCTGAATGGCGTACGCCGCTTCGGCGTTATCGATGCCAATCGCGTCGCGCAGCGGCGCTATCGCACTACCGGTTTGCTCTGCTTCACGCAGCGCGGCGGCCAGAGTGGCCAGAGTATCTGTCGACATAGCGGCTCCTTATTTGCGCGCGAGGAAATTCATCACCAGCTGGTTGAAGGCTTCCGCATGTTCCCACTGCGCCCAGTGCCCACAGTCGCGGTAGATGTGCAGCTCGGAACCGTTAATGCCGGAGAGCAGACGCAGGCCTGCATCCATCGGCACGAAACGGTCGTTGCGGCCCCAGACCACCAGCGTCTGCGCCTTAATTTCCGCCAGACGCGGGCCGAAATCCGGGAACTGTTTCGGGTTGGCCTCAAGGCTCTTGATAAAGTTTTCCAGGTGATCGCGGCGAGACAGCATATTGTTCAGGCGCGCTTCGAACAGCGCTTCGGTCAGGTCGCGGGTGTCGTAAACGAAAATGCTCATCATTTTTTTGAGATTTTCGATGGTCGGCTCGCGGTACAGGCCATTCAGCAGCTTGATGCCTTCGGTCGGCATCGGGGTAAACAGGCTCATGCCGCCGGTGCCGCCGCCCATCAGTACCAGTTTGCCGACGCGCTCAGGCCAGGTCAGGGTGAACGCCACCGCGCTGTGGCCGCCCATCGAGTTACCGAGCAGATGGACTTTCTGGATATCTAACTGATCGACCACGCTTTTCAGAATGCGGGCGTTAAGGTCGGAGCGGGAGCCGGTATTGACGATAGAATCGCTTTTACCCCAGCCCGGGCAGTCCAGCAGAATCACGCGGTAGCCGGCCTCGACCAGTGGGTCGATGTTGCGGCTGAAGTTAGCCCAGCCGGTTGCCCCCGGGCCGGAGCCGTGCAGCAGCACGACGGTTTCGTCGCCCTGGCCGCAGTCGTTAAAATGAATGCGCAGCGTCTGCCCGGCCTCTTCGACGTTAAGGAAACGGCTGGTTGCGGCTTCGGTTTGAGGTTGATAGCTCATCATATTCTCCTGCTTAATCAATTCGTTGTGGTGGCGCTTAACGAGCCAAATCCGGCGATCCATTCAGGGATCGGGCGATAGTAACGGCCTTCCGTACGGTAGTTGCCCATCGCCGAAAGGGTGGCGAACGCGGCGGCCCAGGTTTTGACTTCATGGGTCGATTTCCCGGCGATCGCGGAAAGTTCTTCATTGCTGATGGCGTCCAGTTCCGCCAGGCGGCCCTGCTGCAGCAGCGTCATAAACTGGTTGTCCCAGATCGGATTCAACGGATGCAGGGTTTTCTGGTCTTCCACAAAGCGTTCGGCAGCTTCAATCACCCGGCGCTGGCGCAGTTCGCGCTCATCCGGAGGCAGCTGCTTGCCGCTGCCCAGCAGACGGTCGCGCATATGGGCGTCGACTTTTGCCAGTTCAGGGACCGGCGGCTGATGCGACAGGCCGCCGGAACCTAAAATCAGCACCCGTTTGTTCAGCGTTGAGAGAAAACGCCCCATCGCTTCACCGAGCATGCGGGTGCGCTGGAAGCCCGGCAGCGGCGTGGCGACGCCGTTGATAAACACCGGCAGCACCGGCACCTTGTCCAGCCCGCCGAGCAGCAGCTCCAGCGGTTGGGCAAATCCGTGATCGACCTGCATGCAGTAGGAAACGGCGAGATCGATGCCGCTTTTCATCACCGAATGGGCACAGGCTTCCGCCAGCTCCGTCGGGACCGGCAGCACGCCTGCGGCGCTGGAAAAATCACCGATCGAGGTCGCGCCCACGCCCAGACAGAACGGCGGCATGACGTCATAGAAAAAACCGTTGTAGTGATCCGGGGCGTACAGCACCACCAGCTCTGGGTCAAACGCGGCAATGCGCGCGCTGGCGGCGGCGATCACGCCATTCACTTCATCCAGCACGTCCTGCGCCGGGTCGACATAGCCCACCAGCGGCGTGTGGGAGAGACAGTGGAGATAGGCATTCATCTCAGGCCACCTTTTCTTCGTTAAGAACAGATTCCACGCTGGTCAGCGCCATCACATGAGCAAGCTGGTCCAGGGTTTTATTCAGGGTTTGTGGGATAGCCAGCGCGGCGACGAAACGGTCCGGGCGCACCACCACCAGCGAGGCGTTCTGCGCGGCAAACCAGGTTTTGAGGCGGTTCTGGGTATCGCCAAGGCGAATCACGCCGTCAAAATTGTCCTGCGGGGTACGAATCTGGACGTCGGGCACCACCTGAATAAAGCAGGTACCGAGCGCGCGCCATTGCGCAATCTGGCTTTCACTCATGCCCCACAGCGGGTTACAGCCCCAGGCGATGATCGCAAACTTCGCGCCGATCACGTCATCGAGCAGTACCACGTCGCCGTTTTCGCGCGTGACCTTCGGCTGGATAAATATCTTGCCGACCGGAGAACCTTTTGCGGCACGTTCCAGCAGCAGCGCGCCTTCGCGGTACTGCGGCATCGGTTTAAAGCGCATTTCAAGGAAGTAGCGTTTCACCGGCGGAATATAATTCAGCAGCCAGGAGATTCCGTCGCGCACCATACCGTGCCAGCGTTTGGCCGGGGCCAGCACGTTGCCGGCGGTGACGGAGAGGTCGATCATCGCTTTCGCGTGATCGCGGCGTTCTTGCTGATAGGTGTCCAGCAGCGACTCGCCCGCTTTACCGTTGACCACCATCGCCAGCGTCCACGCCAGGTTAAAGGCATCGCGCATGCCGCTGTTGTAACCCTGCCCCTGCCACACCGGCATGATGTGCGCCGCGTCACCGGCCAGCAGAACGCGGTCAACGCGAAAACGTTCGGCAATGCGGGCGTTGTGGGTGTACACGCGCTGGCGGATCAACTCTACGTTATCAGGGTCCGGCAGCACCTGGCTTAGCAGGCGACGCATATTTTCCGGCTCGCTCAGCTGGGCTTCGGTTTCGCCCGGCATCACCATAAACTCAAAGCGACGCACGCCGTGCGGCAGCGCCGCCGACACATAAGGGCGAACCGGGTCGCAGCACAGGTAGATATGCGGCGTTGCCAGCGGGTCGTTAGCAATATCAATCACGATCCACTGGTTGGGCGCGGTTTTGCCTTCGAACGGTACGTTCAGCGTACGGCGAATAAAACTCGCGCCGCCGTCGCAGGCCACCAGCCAGTTGGCCTGCACGGTTTCACGTTCACCATTCGGTCCTTTCAGATTAATAGTGACAGTGTCACCCTTCTGGCTAAACGCCTCAAGCTCGCGCGAGAACAGGCAGCGGACGTTAGGGAAACGACGCAGCCCCTGATACATCACCTCATCCACCTGCGGCTGAATAAACGCGTTGCGTCGTGACCAGCCAAATTCATCGGTCATCGGCTGAATATCGGCAAAGCAGCGGCCTTTCGGGGTCAGAAAGCGCATGGCGTGCCACGGCGTGGTGTGCGGCAGCACGTTATCTACCAGCCCAACGGACTGCATGGCGCGCAGCGCTTCATCATCAATGCCAATGGCGCGCGGGTAGTCGATCAATTTATCCAGCTTCTCGACCACCAGCACCTCAACGCCCATCTGCCCCAGGTAGTTGGCCATCATCAGCCCCACCGGGCCTGCGCCCGCAATGGCCACCTGAACATGGTGTTGAACTGCGGGTTGAATATCCGGATTTGATGTTGTCATCTTCAATACCTCACGACTCGGACCAGGTACGTTGGTGCGGTTACAGCATCAACGCACTTGTTAATTTGATGTAAAAATATTTTTATAATGAGCGCAGTATATGTCCGGGGATTTAGGCTACAATCAAAACAGCCCATGATGTGCACCAGGTGCACTACGTTGTTTTAGCTATAGAAATGTCAGGAAATATGAAAAATAACGACGCGACCGATTACAAAACCGTGCGGGGATTAACGCGGGGTTTATTGTTGCTAAATTTGTTAAATAAATTCGATGGGGGCGCGTCAACCGCGACGCTGGCGGAGTTTAGCGGCCTGCATCGCACCACCGTCAGAAGGCTGCTGGAGACCCTCCAGGAAGAGGGATACGTGCGACGCAGTTTGTCAGATGATAGTTTCCGCCTGACCCTGAAAGTGCGGCAGTTAAGTGAGGGATTTCGTGACGAACATTGGATTTCTGCACTTGCAACGCCGCTACTTGGAGAATTATTGCGCGAGGTCATTTGGCCAACCGATTTAACCACTCTCGACGTCGACGCCATGGTAGTGCGCGAAACCACCCACCGTTTTAGCCGCCTTTCCTTCCACCGCTCGATGGTGGGTCGCCGTCTGCCGCTGCTGCTGACCGCCTCCGGCCTGACCTGGCTGGCCTTTTCGCCGGAGCACGAGCGTCAGCCGATTATTGACATGCTGGCCGCGCGGCCGGAAGACGAATATCAACTGGCCCGCGAGCCGGAAAAGCTGCATGCGATCCTCGAGCGGACGCGCAAAAACGGCTATGGCGAAAACTTCCAGGGCTGGCAGCTTGAGCAGAAAATCGCTTCCATTGCCGTGCCGGTGCGCAGCCAGTCGCGGGTGCTCGGCTGTCTCAACCTCGTCTACATCGCCAAAGCGATGACCATTGAGCAGGCGGCGGAGAAACACCTCGCGGCGCTACAGCGCGTTACCCGGCTGATTGAAGAGCGCATCGAAGAAGAAGAGATCGTTTACCAGCACCGCTAAGCCATTTTCACCTCTGGCGTATAAGTCTTATCGTCGGCGCGTGGTTTTTTCGCGCACCGCTTGCTCCTACTATCCGGGTATACCAAGTCCATACCCGGAGTCATCATGAAAGCTTTTGCCATTACCCGCGCCGCCGCTGACGGCAACAATATTCCGTTTATCAATGAAATTTCGCTTCCCGTCCCGCAGGCGCAAGGCCATGACCTGCTGGTAGAAATCAAAGCCATTTCCGTTAACCCTGTCGACACCAAAGTACGCGCCGGTTTCTCTGGCGATACGCCGCGCGTGCTCGGCTGGGATGCCGTCGGGGTGGTAAAAGCCGTCGGTGATGCGGTGACCCTTTTCGCCCCTGGCGATGAAGTCTGGTACGCCGGCGCGTTAGGCCGCCCCGGCAGCAACAGTGAATTCCAGCTGGTTGATGAGCGCATTGTCGCCCTGAAGCCGCGCACCCTGGATAACGCGGCCGCCGCCGCGCTGCCGCTCACCGCCATCACCGCCTGGGAGCTGCTGTTCGATCGGCTGGGCGTCACGCGCGGCGGTAATGACGGCGATACGCTGCTGATCGTCGGCGCGGCGGGCGGCGTGGGCTCAATTCTGACCCAGCTGGCCAGCAAACTGACCAAAATGACGGTCATCGGTACCGCTTCCCGCCCGGCGAGCCAGCAGTGGGTGCGCGAGGCCGGTGCTCATCACGTTATCGATCACAGCAAACCGCTCAATGAAGAGCTGGCCCGTATCGGCGTTAACGCGGTGACCCACGTCGCCAGCCTTAACAATACCGCCGAGCACTATTCTGCGCTGATCGCCGCGCTGGCCCCGCAGGGCAAGCTGGCGCTGATTGACGACCCGGAAAACCTCGACGTGGTGCCGCTGAAGTTGAAAAGTATTTCGCTGCACTGGGAGTTTATGTTTACCCGTTCGATGTTTGCCACGCGCGACATGGCCGCGCAGCATCGACTGTTGACCGAAGTGGCGTCGTTAATCGATCGGCAGGTGATTAAAAGCACGCTCGGCGAGCATTACGGGCCGATCACCGCTGAAAATCTGCAAAAAGCTCACACCCTGCTGGAAACCGGCCGCGCCGTCGGCAAGATTGTGCTGGAGGGGTTTTAAGATGATCTCGATTATCGCGGTGCTCAAAGCCCGTCCGGGCAAAACCGAAGCGCTGCGCGACGCGCTGAAAGCGCTGCTGCTGCCGACGCGCCAGGAGCCGGGCAACCTCGACTACGCCCTCTTTCAACTGCGTGATGAACCTGAGACGTTTTATATGCGGGAGTCATGGCGGGATCGGGCGGCGCTGGAAGAACATATCGCGCTGCCGCATTTTCAGGCGTTTATCGGGCAGATGGACAGCCTACTGGCCGAGCCGCTGCGGCTGAATTACTTAACGCCGATTGAAGCTTAATCACGTAGAACGACGCTCGCCCCTGATGGCGCGAGCGTCGCACGCGTTTACACCACCGCGGTGGTCAAGCGCGAGGAGCAGCAAAGCTGCCCCTGCTCGTCGAAGATCTCAATCTGCCAGACCTGATGGCGACGCCCGGCATGCAGCGCGGTGCAAACGCCACGCACGCGACCGCTGCGTACGGCGCGGATATGATTCGCGTTCACTTCCAGCCCCACCACCCGCTGCTCGCCCTCGGTACAGAGGTATCCGGCGACCGAACCCAGCGTCTCGGCCAGCACCACCGATGCGCCGCCGTGCAACAGGCCAAACGGCTGATGCGTGCGGCTATCCACCGGCATCGTCGCTTCCAGCGAAGCGTCGTCCAGGCGTTCAAACTGAATATCCAACAGCCCCACCATATTGCCCTCGCCCATGGCATTCAGCGCCTCGAGCGTGGTTTGCCGTCTCCAGATCATCCGATAATCTCCAGTAAAGCCTGTAACGGGTGGCGTACACCGTTGCCCTCAATGCGTTTCACCTGGCTGCGGCAGGAGTAGCCGGTCGCCAGGCAGCGGTTGCGCGGCAGGCGCTGCATGGCCTGATGCCACGAAAGCTCGTAGATCCCCAGCGAATTGGCGTGGTTCTTCACCTCGTGACCGTAGGTGCCGGCCATCCCGCAGCAACCGACGCTGACGTTTTCCAGCGTTGCGCCAAAGTGGGCGAAAATAGACGCCCACTGTTTTGGCGCCGTCGGCAGCGCAGTGACTTCGGTACAGTGGCCAAACAGATACCAGGACTCACCGGATGGCGACGCGCTTTCACGTTGTGCCAGCGCCTGCGGTAGCCACTCGTGGACCAGCATGACGTTGAAATCGCCGCGCTGGTCGCCCAGCACCTGCTTATACTCGTCGCGATAACACAGCACCAGCGCCGGGTCGACGCCCACCATCGGCATCCCCAGCGCGGCAACACGGTTCAGATAGTCCGCCGTTTTCTGCGCTGTTTTGGTAAAGCGAGTGACGAAGCCCTTAATATGCTGCGCCTTACCGTTCGGTGAGAACGGCAGCAGCACCGGCTGGTAGCCAAGTTTATCAATCAGGCGGACAAAATCGGCCACCACCTGCGCGTCGTAGTAGCTGGTAAACGGATCCTGCACCACCAGCACGGTTTGCGCTTTTTGCTCTAGCGTGAGCGTTTCCAGTTGCTCAAGCGTCATATTGGCCGTGCGGTGAGTCACCATCTGCTTTTGCAGCGACGGCGCTGACAGCAGCGGTAAATCGACCATGCCGATGTGTTTTTCCGACAGCTTGCGTACCAGCGGCTGGCTCATAAAGAAGTTAAAGGTTTTCGGCGCGCGGGCCATCAGCGGCGCGTAGCTTTCAACGGTTGCCACCAGATGATCGCGCACCGGGCGCAGATAGCGGGTGTGGTACAGCTGGAGAAAACGCGAGCGAAACTCCGGCACGTCGATTTTAATCGGGCACTGGGTCGAGCAGGCTTTACAGGCCAGGCAGCCGGACATCGCCTCTTTCACTTCGTGGGAGAAGTCGTATTCGCCCTTGCGCGCATGCCAACTGTTACGCGTGCGCTCCACCAGCGAACGCAGGCTCGCGCGCTTCTCCGGCAGCTCTTTTTCCAGCATAAGCGGGTCGACGCCGCGATCCGCCAGCAGGCGTAGCCACTCGCGTACCAGCGTCGCGCGGCCCTTTGGCGAGTGCATACGGTTATTGGTGATTTTCATCGACGGGCACATCGGGCTTTTGGCGTCGAAGTTGAAGCACAAACCGTTGCCGTTACACTCCATCGCGCCGCGCCAGGAGGAGCGCACGGTAACGGGAATTTGTCGGTCGTAGGTACCGCGTTTCACCGCGTCAACCTGCATCATTGGGGCATCGACGCCCTCCGGCGGGCAAATTTTGCCGGGGTTAAGGCGGTTGTTCGGATCGAAGGCCGCCTTCACCTTACGCAGCTCGCCGTACAGCTGCTCGCCGAAGAAGGCCGGGCTATATTCCGCACGGAAACCTTTGCCGTGTTCGCCCCACAGCAGGCCGCCGTATTTGGCCGTCAGCGCTACTACCTCATCGGAGATCTGCTTCATCAGCACTTCCTGATGCGGGTCGCACATGTCCAGCGCCGGGCGCACGTGCAGCACGCCAGCATCGACGTGGCCAAACATACCGTAGCTCAGGCCGTGACCGTCGAGCAGCGCGCGGAACTCGACAATATAGTCCGCCAGATGCTCCGGCGGCACGCAGGTATCTTCCGCAAACGGGATCGGTTTTGCCGCCCCTTTGGCGTTGCCGAGCAGACCGACCGCTTTTTTACGCATCGCGTAAATACGCTCAATGCCGTCCAGCTCGTTACAGCGCTGCCAGCCGATGACCCCGCCTTCCTGCTGAGCAATCAGCTCATCCAGCCGCGCGCACAGCGCGTTCACCTGGCCTTCAATCATGGCTTCATCATCGCCGGAAAACTCAACGATGTTCAGCCCCAGCATCTCTTTATCGGGCACGTCGGTGATAAGCTCGCTCACCGAATGCCAGACAATGTCTTCCCGCGCCAGGTTCAGGACCTTTGAGTCGACCGTCTCAACCGACAGGGCGCGCGCGTCAACCATAAACGGCGCATTGCGCAGCGCCGAGTCAAAGGAGTCATATTTGATATTGACCAGCCGACGCACCTTCGGCAGCGGCGTGATATCCAGCCGCGCTTCGGTGATAAACGCCAGCGTTCCTTCAGAACCGGTCAGAATACGCGTCAGGTCAAACTCGGTCATGTCATCGTTAAAGACGTGGCGCAGGTCATAACCGGTCAGGAAGCGGTTCAGTTTCGGGAATTTGTCGAGGATCAGCTGACGGTTGTCGCGGCAGCGTTCAAAGACGGTGCGGTAGATACGCCCCGCCGCCGATTGCTCTTTCGCCAGCGTTTCGGCCAGCGCAACCGGCACCGGCTGGGTGTCGAGAATATCGCCGCCCAGCAGCACCGCGCGCACGCCCAGCACGTGGTCGGAGGTTTTGCCGTACACCAGCGAGCCCTGCCCGGAGGCGTCGGTATTGATCATCCCCCCCAGCGTTGCCCGGTTACTGGTCGACAGCTCGGGAGAAAAGAAATAGCCGTACGGTTTAAGATACTGGTTAAGCTGATCTTTAATCACGCCCGCTTCCACGCGCACCCAGCCCTCTTCAGGGTTGATTTCAATGATGCGGTTCATATAGCGGGACATATCAATAATGATGCCCTGATTCAGCGACTGGCCGTTGGTGCCGGTGCCGCCGCCGCGCGGGGTGAAAATCAGGGATTGGAAGCGCTCTTCCGCCGCCAGTCGCGCCAGCAGCGCGACATCCGCCGTAGAACGCGGGAACACTACCGCATCGGGAAGAAGCTGGTAGATGCTGTTGTCGGTCGCCATCGTCAGCCTGTCGGCATAGCGGGTGGCGGTATCGCCGGTAAAGCCTTGTTGCTCCAGTGCCTGCAAATAATTCAACACCAGCTGAACCACGCCGGGTGCCTGGGAAATCTGTGGGATCATTACGATTGACCCTTTCTGAATGTTGTGTTGTACGCACAGCGGTCCGCCGGTTTGCGCTCAGGCGGCAAAACTGCTGTGGATAGATAATTAATCGTTTGCGTCGTGCCGTTATCGTTTTATCACATTTTTTTCTTATACGCCCGGGAGTTTTTGTCGCAGAATCAGCGCCGGGAATTTATTGATATTATTATCAATGAACGGATTTACGCTGCGTCAGCGCTTTGACGAGCAACAAAAGGTAAAACTCATTTATGAACACGATCCCTCGGCCTCGTGATATTCCACAAATCCTGCTATCGGTGCTGTTTTTAGCGCTGATGATCATCGCCTGTTTATGGATTGTTCAGCCGTTTATTCTGGGCTTCGCCTGGGCGGCGACTATCGTGATTGCCACCTGGCCGGTGCTGCTCTGGTTCCAGCGCCTGCTGTTTGGCCGTCGTTCGCTGGCGGTGCTGGTGATGACGCTGCTGCTTTTTTTACTGTTCGTGATTCCCATCGCGCTGCTGGTCAACAGCCTGGTTGACGGCAGCACCCCGCTGGTTCATGCCATTACCAGCGGCAATTTAACCCTGCCGGATCTGGCCTGGTTAAACAGCATTCCTTTTGTGGGCGCGAAGCTCTACAGCGGCTGGCATAGTCTTCTGGATATGGGCGGCAGCGCGCTGATGGCGAAAGTGCGCCCGTATATCGGCACCACCACCACCTGGTTTGTCGGCCAGGCGGCGCACGTTGGCCGGTTCCTGATGCACAGCGCCCTGATGCTGCTGTTTAGCGCCCTGTTGTACTGGCAGGGTGAGAAAGTCGCTTTTGGAATGCGCTACTTTGCCACCCGTCTTGCCGCCAAGCGCGGTGACGCGGCGGTGCTGCTGGCCGGCCAGGCCATTCGCGCCGTCGCGCTCGGCGTGGTAGTCACCGCGCTGGTCCAGGCCGTTCTGGGCGGAATTGGCCTTGGTATTTCTGGCGTCCCATACGCCACGCTGCTCACGGTGGTGATGACCTTCTCCTGCCTGGTGCAACTGGGGCCATTGATTGTTTTAGTCCCAAGCATTATCTGGTTGTACTGGACCGGCGACACCACCTGGGGCACGGTATTACTGGTGTGGAGCTGCGTCGTCGGCACGATGGATAACGTTATTCGTCCGATGCTGATTCGCATGGGCGCTGACCTGCCGATGATTCTGATTCTCTCCGGCGTTATCGGCGGCCTGGTTGCCTTCGGCATGATTGGCCTGTTTATCGGCCCGGTGCTATTGGCCGTCTCCTGGCGTCTGTTCGATGCCTGGCTGCATGAAGTGCCGCCGCCGTCGACCGACCCGGATGAGGTGCTGGAAGAGTTGAACGAGCTGGAAAAAGATAACTACCCGAAACAATAAGAGAGATAAAAGGCGGGAAAACCCGCCTTTTACTTAAGTGCCGCTGATTCATTTCCCCTTTTCTACCCGCCAGAACGCCCTCAACCTGCGACATATCGTGGATATTATTCACATTTATTTAACTATTGAGACGAATCCGATCGACGTAAAAATGGGCGATGCCCTACTATTAAGGCCAAGGCAATAGATCAACCCCTTGATTTATATATCCCCTGAGTGAAACAAAGAATTGCTGTGTGTAGTCTTTGCCCATCTCCCACGATGGGCCTTTTTTTTGCCTGCAACACAGCAATAACCCTGGTGACATGCAAGGTTTGACATGATGCAACGCCCAGAATTTTCATTGCATTCATAAACCTATCTCTATAATTTATCCTTCTCATCTGGCAGCAGACAAGCTGCGATTCCCAAACTTAACGCAGTCCGACAACCAGCTGATTTCGGCTAACTTAAGAACCGCATCAGGTTCGCGGACACTGCACTATCGCCGTAATCGGAAATTTAGAAAAATATCTAAGGCTAATGATGATACACGCGCCGGAGAAGGAAGTTCTCAAGATCAGTGAAGTGCTGAAACTGAAGGGTTTGACCCTGCCAGATTATCAGCGCCCTTATAAATGGACGGTAAGGAACATACATCAATTATTTCAAGATATTCAGCAGCATAGCCATAAAAAAGCTTACAGACTCGGCACGTTAGTTTTTCATCGGGACGACCAGATCGCTAACGAACTAAATATCGTTGATGGGCAACAACGAATATTAACATTGCTCCTGACAGTTCATGCCCTCATCGCGCACCGCAGGGATCGCATTCAGAGAAAGGATCTCCTCGAGCAACTTCACGCTCTCGACAGCGATATTGAAGACTTCATGCAGGGCACACGATTTAGTAGCGAAGTCTCACAGCGTAATCTTTCGCAGAATTTTATGGAAATACGCCGTCTTATCTCACACAGCGCTTTTACCGAGCAGCATATCGACTTTTTGTTGAACCGTTGTGAAGTCGTTATCTTTACGCTTCATGATATATCAGAAGCGTTCCAGTTCTTTGACGCACAAAACGCTCGCGGCCGCGATCTCGAACCTCACGACCTGCTGAAGGCTTACCACCTGCGTGAATTCGGCGAGCATGAGCAGGAATTAAAAGGGGAAACCGTTGCTCACTGGGAAGCATTAGAAAGTAACCAGCTCGCGGCCCTATTTGCGCACTACCTCTATCGTATTCGACGCTGGGCACAAGGTAATTCTGCGCGCTACTTTGGAAAAAACGATGTCGGGGCATTTAAAGGAGTCAATATTGACCGAATCGCGCATTTCCCCTATGTAGAATCTCTGCGAATTGCCCATCACTACGTTGACGAATATAATCAACAGTACCACCGAAAAATTGATGGTCGGCACATGCGTTTCCCCTTCCATCTTGATCAGCAAATCATCAATGGGCGTCGCTTCTTTGAAATGGCTTCGCATTATCAGCATCAGATTCATGTGACTGTAAACGCGGAGTCCGAAAAGTTATGTGACTTCCTCGGTACTCGCCTGACCGAGCAGGCGAGTCGCATCCTCAATGGAATTAATTCCTATAACAATCGCCACAGAACCGGTGACAAGTACGTTCGCGCCATGTTTGATTGCGCACTGATTTTTTATATCGACAAATTTCATACAGCAGAACTCTCTCTGGCGATAGAAAAGATATTTATCTGGGCATATCAGTTACGAGTAAAGCAACAGGTCGTTCAACTTGCTACCATGGATAAGTATGTGCTGGAACAGAATATTTTTATACGTATAAAAAACTCTACCTTGCCTGCCGATGTACTTTCAATCCCGCTCAGAACGCTCACCATCGAAGATAATAAAAATAATAGTCGCATGGGCAATGCAAATAAAGATGCGCTGGTGAAGTTATTTAAAGAGATGAATTATTATGAGTGACGTTTTGTCTGAGTTTTCAATAAAAAGTTTACTTTCTGATTCGCACTCCTATGTGGTGCCGATGTATCAACGTAACTACGCGTGGGGTGAATCAGAGATCAATCAACTGGTACAGGACATCGTTGATTACCAGGACAAAAAAAACTCTCGTTATTATATCGGTACCCTGGTGGTATTCAAACGTAAAGACGGCGGCCTGGAAGTGATCGATGGACAGCAGCGTTTCACGACCCTAACATTACTCGCCCTCTATCTAAGAAATTTAGCGTTAGCCGAGCAAAAGCTTCCCCAAATGACGTGGTATCAGCGAATCAACATGAATTTTGAAAGCCGACCACGTTCAACCAACACCTTTGCCGCACTTAGCCAGCGCCTCCCGCTACACTTGATCAACGGCGCGGAATATAATGAAAGTCTGGTGAGGGGCTACATTTTGCTAGAGAAAGCCCTGTCGCAATTAAAACCTCGTACTCTTAAAAAATTCTCAGATTACATCTTTAATAACGTTTATATCATGCGTGTAGAAGTTCCCAAGGACACCGACCTTAATCATTACTTTGAAGCCATGAACAATCGTGGTGAACAGTTGGAAAAGCATGAAGTTTTAAAAGCGAAATTAATGTCAGTATTAAACAATATTGAAGATAAAGATGACCGGATTGAGCACATAAAAGTGCTACAAAAAGTCTGGGCTGCATGCGAAAACATGGAGCGCTACGTTCAATACGGTTTCTCAGTAGACGAAAGACATCGATTATTTGGCAAGAATGACTGGGGTAAATTCATACCGGAAGACTTCGACGATATTCTGCAATGTCTTGATGAACATGAGCACGATGGACAAGTGATCTCTCTTAAGGACATTTTGTCGCAGCCGATACATACTCACGGTGAAGATAACGATAGTAACGATGAGAGCCCGGACCGCTTTAATAGCGTGATTAACTTCTCTAACTTCCTGTTACACGTGCTCCGAGTCCACACACAAAGTGACATATCACTTGATGATAAAAAACTGCTGGAACAGTTTGATGAAGAACTTTTAGCAAACGACGATCCTGTTGAAGAGGTTGAAGGTTTCGTTTTTGCCCTACTTAATTGCAAGTTTTTGTTCGATCAATACATTATCAAGCGAGAGTTTCTCCAGGGCAAAGATAACTGGAGTATTAAGCGTCTCAAATGGTACTCACGAAATAGCATTAGCTTTATCAATAGTTTTGATGAACATGAGGGGGGTTATGAGGGAATCACTCGTGAAATACTGATGCTGCAGGCCGCATTCCATGTCTCTACACCAACGCTTGTTTATAAACATTGGCTGAATGCGGCGCTGTATTATTTATATTATGAAGAGAATATTGACCCTAAAGCCTATCTGACCTATCTACTCAATGTCGCTCGTCGCTTCATTTTTGAGCGTTACTTGTCAATCGATGAAGGTCATTCCTTCTTCCATATGATCTATGAGGAAGAAGATGCTTATTATCCCCGAAATGTAAAATTAGACGATATCGCTTCTACCCGCCTGATGTTCAACAATATTGAAAGTAACTTTGTCTTCAACTTTCTTGATTACCTGCTCTGGCAGGAAAGGAAGCACTCCGACGCTATTGTAAACGAGTTTGAGTTCACATTCCGTAGCTCAGTGGAACACTTCTATCCGCAGCACCCGATGAACGGCGAACCCACCATGGATGAGGCGAGTCTTCATAGCTTTGGTAATCTTTGCCTGATTAGCCACAGTAAAAATTCACGTCTGAGCAATCTACCTCCCGGGGCCAAACTTGCCTACTTCTCATCCGCCAGGAAAAATAGGACCATTGATAGCCTGAAGCTTTATGAAATGCTGAAGATAATTGAGCGTAAAGGTGACTGGCGGGAATCTGAGATAGAGCAGCATGGACAAGAAATGCTCTCCCTTCTGTTAAAATCAACCATCAAGCGTAAGAAATAATCCATACGCCGGTAGCCCCTAAGGGCTACCGCATTCAAAACATCCTTCTCTGATGTCCATACTACCGAAAATTATTCGCATCCCACTTCGCAGCGGCTCATCATTTCCCACTCCGAAGGCAGCGTGCGTGTTTTGCCCGTGATAGATACCGTCACGCGACCGTGAATATCCGCCGATGAACTTCCCACCTGCAGTTCAAACTCGCCGGGCTCAACGATGCGCTGGCCTTCGTAACTGGTGAAGTTAAGCATATCAACCGGCAGGGTAAAGGTAAGCGTCGCCTGCTCGCCCGGCGCTAACGTCACGCGCTGGAAGGCCTTTAACTCCTGGAGCGGGCGCACCATAGAGGCCACCTTGTCGCGAACATAGACCTGCACCACCTCACTGCCGCTACGCTCTCCGTGGTTTTTTACCGTCACACGCAGCGCAATTTCACCGTCAATCGCCACTTCAGCCTCTGCAAGCTGCAGCTGTGAATAGTGGAAATCGCCCCAGCCTTTGCCGTAGCCAAACGGGTACAGCGCGCCGAAATGGAATGCAAACGGCGTGCCGCCGCTCTTCAGTTTGTGGTTGTAGTAAAACGGCATTGCGCCCGCGCTTTTGGGTACGCTGACCACCAGGCGCCCCTGCGGTTCGGCGCGCCCGGTCAGTACGTCGGCAATGGCCCAGCCGCCCTCCTGCCCGGGAGCCCATGCCAGCATCAGCGCGGCGACCTTGCTTTCCAGCCCCTGGAGGTTGTATGGCCGTCCGCCGGTCATCACCACCACTACCGGTTTACCGGTATCAACCAGCGCCTGTAGCAGCTGTTGCTGAACACCGGGCAGATTCAGGCTGTCGGTATCCGAGCCTTCACCGACGGTGCCGCTCTGGAACAGCCCCGCCAGATCGCCGACGCAGGCCACCACTACATCGCTGTCCTGCGCGGCGCGGACCGCATCAGCAATCAGGCTGAGATCCTGTGAGACCGGCGATGACTGCATCGGTTTGCCGGAGCTGTCGCCGGGGAAGACCGGCGCGCCGGCCATGCGCTGCTCGATGATGTGGCAGCCTTTGGCGTAACGCACACGGCTGTCGCCGAGATACTCACGTAGCGCCGCCAGCGGCGTGGTGACCTGCGCGGTTTTTTCCACCATATCGCTGATGATCAAATGCACCGGGAAGCTATAGCCGCTGAGCAGCGCCAGCGGGTCGTCCGCAGTGGGGCCAACCACCGCCACGCGCGGGTTGCCCGCCAGCGGCAGCGCATCGCGGTTTTCCAGCAGCGTGATCGAGCGGGTGGCCACCTCTCTGGCAACCTGCCGCGTCGCGTTGGACTGCAGCGAGATAGCGTTTTCATCAACGTAAGGATGCTCAAACAGACCAAGACGGAATTTTTCCGTTAAGGTACGCGAGACGATTTCGTCGATTTTTTCCGGCGTGATTAGCCCGCGCGCCACCGCCTCTGCCAGGTGACGCGCACAGTCGTCTTTCGGCAGCTCAACGTCCAGCCCGGCGTTAAACGCCAGCGCCGCTGATTCCGCCGCATCCTGTGCCACGCCATGGTGCTGATGCAGCAGGCTGACGCCGCCGTAATCGGCCACCACAATCCCATCAAAGCCCCAGCGCTCACGCAGCACCGTGGTCAGCAGGAAGCTGTCACTGTGGCCGGGCTGGTTATCAATATCGTGATAGGCTGGCATAACCGAACCGGCGTGCGCACGTTTCACCGCCATCTCAAACGGCAGCAGGAAGGTATCGTTCAGTTCACGGAAGCCGAGATGCACCGGCGCATGGTTACGCGCTCCTTCGCTGAAAGAGTGGCCGACGTAGTGTTTCAGAGTGGCCAGCACGTCGCGTTTCTCACCCTGTAGTCCTTCAACATAGGCGCAGGCCATCACACCCACCAGCCAGGGATCCTCGCCGAACGTCTCTTCCGTACGCCCCCAGCGCACGTCTCTGGAGACGTCCAGCACCGGCGCTAATCCTTGCTTACAGCCGGTGGATCGCGCTTCTTCACCAATTTGTTGAGCCGCGCGTTTAACCAGTTCAGGATCCCAGGTGGAGCCGTAGTTCAACGACGAAGGGAACAACGTGGCATTCTTGCACAACAAGCCTACGAGGCACTCTTCGTGGAACAGCGCAGGAATGCCCAGCCGCGTGTCTTCCATCATCATTTTTTGCAGACGGTTCGCCGCGCGTACGCCGGTTCTGGCATCGACAATGTGGGTGCCGAGCGGACGGGTGATCTGCCCGACACCTAGCTTTAAACGCTCGCTCAGGGAAGTCTGTTCGCTAACGCCCGCAAACTCATCGCTCATGTCGCTACGCTCGCGGTGGTGACCGTCTTCTGATAGCACCAGCCACCAGGCATGCATCTGGGCATACTTTTCTTCCGGCGTCATTCGCGCCAGCAAATCGGCGACGCGTTCTTTAATCGAACGTTGAGGATCTTTGTAAATCGGGGTCATAGCCACTCTCCTGATTCGCTGATAAATACCCGAAAATATTCAGGTAAGCACAAGATGTCAGCCTCAGTATTCAGAAGTGGTCTGCCGGGAACAATTGTTGAAATTGCCAGCAGATTTACGATATTTGGTTTTCTTTACGGAGTGTGATCGCACGCAACACTGAGATAAAAAAATCCCGGGCCTGGCCCGGGATTTCCGCAGAAAAGCGAATTACTTTTTCAGTTCGGCCAGACTCAGCCAGGTCTGCACGACGGTGTCCGGGTTCAGCGACAGGCTGTCGATCCCCTCATCCATCAGCCAGGCCGCGAAGTCTTCGTGGTCGGACGGCCCCTGCCCGCAAATGCCGACATATTTGCCCTGTTTCTTCGCCGCACGAATCGCCATCGACAGCAGCGCTTTCACCGCGTCGTTACGCTCATCAAACAGCGCGGAAACCACGCCGGAATCGCGGTCCAGACCCAGCGCCAGCTGCGTCATGTCGTTTGAGCCAATGGAGAAGCCGTCAAAGTGCTCAAGGAACTGCTCTGCCAGCAGGGCGTTGGACGGAATTTCACACATCATGATGATTTTCAGCCCGTTTTCGCCGCGCTTGAGGCCCTGGCGCGCCAGCTCATCCACCACCGCTTTCGCCTGTTCCACGGTACGCACGAACGGCACCATGATCTCGACGTTGGTCAGCCCCATGTCGTTACGCACGCGTTTCACCGCATCACACTCCAGCGCGAAGCAGTCGCGGAAGCTGTCAGAGACATAGCGACCGGCACCGCGGAAGCCCAGCATCGGGTTCTCTTCTTCCGGTTCGTAGCGCTCGCCGCCGACCAGGTTCGCGTATTCGTTCGACTTAAAGTCAGACAGACGCACGATCACCCGTTTCGGGTAGAACGCCGCGCCCAGCGTGGCGATCCCTTCCGTCAGACGGCCAACGTAGAACTCTTTCGGCGAATCGAAACCTTTCATCATTTCGCGGATTTCGTTTTGCAGCTTCGGTTCCTGGTCATCGAACTCCAGCAGCGCGCGCGGGTGCACGCCGATCATCCGGTTGATGATAAATTCAAGACGCGCCAGGCCCACGCCTTCGTTTGGCAGGCAGGCGAAGTCAAACGCGCGGTCCGGGTTACCGACGTTCATCATGATCTTCAGCGGCAGATCCGGCATGGTATCCACGCTGGAGCTTTTCACGCTGAAGTCCAGCAGGTCGGCGTAAACGTAGCCGGTGTCGCCTTCGGCGCAGGAAACGGTGACCTTTTCGTCATCCTTCATGCGCTCGGTGGCATCACCACAGCCCACTACCGCCGGGATCCCCAGTTCACGGGCAATAATCGCCGCGTGGCAGGTACGGCCACCGCGGTTGGTGACAATCGCCGCGGCTTTCTTCATGATCGGTTCCCAATCCGGGTCGGTCATGTCGGTCACCAGCACATCGCCCGGCTGGATGCGGTTCATTTCGCTGATGTCATGAATCACTTTGACCGGGCCCGCGCCGATGCGGTGGCCGATGGCGCGGCCTTCCGACACGATGCGCCCCTGCGAATGCAGCGTGTAGCGCTCCATCACCTGGCCACGCGAACGGACGGTTTCAGGGCGCGCCTGAACGATAAACAGTTTGCCGGTGTGGCCGTCTTTTGCCCACTCGATGTCCATCGGACGACCGTAGTGTTTTTCGATCTGCACGGCCTGCTTCGCCAGCTCCTGCACTTCCTCGTTGGTCAGCGAGAAGATATCGCACTGCTGCTGCGGCACGTCTTCAATACGCACCTGCTTGCCGTGTTCCTGGGTCGGCGCATAGACCATGCGAATTTTTTTCGAGCCCATTGTGCGGCGTACAATCGCCGGACGACCAGCGGCCAGCGTAGGTTTGTGAACGTAGAACTCATCCGGGTTCACCGCGCCCTGCACCACCATTTCACCCAGCCCCCACGCGGAGGTGATAAACACCACCTGGTCAAAGCCGGATTCGGTATCAATGGAGAACATCACGCCGGAAGAGGCAAGGTCAGAACGCACCATCAGCTGTACGCCCGCCGAGAGCGCGACGCCACGGTGGTCATAACCCTGGTGTACACGGTAGGAGATGGCGCGGTCGTTGAACAGCGAGGCAAAGACGTGCTTCACTGCGACCAATACCGCGTCGTAACCCTGGACGTTGAGGAAGGTTTCCTGCTGACCGGCGAAGGAAGCATCCGGCATATCTTCCGCCGTCGCGGAAGAACGCACCGCAAACGAGGCATTGGCGTTATCGGCGGCCAGCTGGTTATACGCTTCGTGAATAGCCTGTTCCAGTTCGCTCTGGAAAGGAGTGTCGATGATCCACTGGCGGATCTGCGCGCCGGCTTTCGCCAGAGCGGTAACGTCGTCAATATCGGTGTTATCCAACAGTTGATAAATCTGCTGGTTTACGCCGCTCTGGTCGAGAAACTGATTAAACGCATCGGCAGTGGTGGCAAATCCGTTGGGCACTGACACCCCCATCCCGGACAGATTAGTAATCATTTCACCCAAGGAGGCATTTTTGCCTCCAACTCTGTCTACATCATTCATGCCGAGTTGGTTGTACCAAAGCACCAGCGGTGACGAGCCATTGTTGGACATCGAGACAATCCTTTTATGATTTAAAGAAGCAGTGATAAGAAACGACTGACTACTTAAAATATCCTCGCATATTTAAACGGGCGAAAAAAACGGTGAATCGTGTAAGCAAATTATTTTTTTACTTTTTAGGATTGATTCCTGTTTATTCATAACCTACTGATTAGTCTGAAAAGGCACAGAAACCGACGGTCTATTGACGTCATCTGGAAATTGAAACACCCATTTCATTAAAAATAAAAATACCGTTTCATTTTTAAAATTAAGACAAATACGGCCTGGGTGTGTTTAAATTTAATTTACCCTTTCAGGCAATTAACGGGAGTCAAGCAATATGGATAACGCAGTCGACAGGCAGGTATTTTATATTTCCGACGGTACCGCGATTACGGCGGAAGTGCTGGGCCACGCCGTGATGTCGCAGTTCCCGGTGGCGATCAACAGTATCACCCTGCCGTTTATCGAGAGCGAAAGCCGCGCGCGGGCGGTCAAGGAGCAAATTGACGCCATTTATCAGCAGACGGGCGTGCGGCCGCTGGTATTCTATTCGATTGTGATCCCCGAAATTCGCGACATCATTCTGCAATGTGAAGGATTTTGTCAGGATATCGTGCAGGCGCTCGTCGCGCCGCTGCAGGAAGAACTGAAGCTTGACCCGACCCCCATTGCCCATCGCACCCACGGCTTAACCCCTGGCAACCTCACCAAGTACGATGCGCGTATCGCGGCCATCGATTACACCCTGGCGCACGACGATGGCATCTCGCTGCGCAATCTCGATCAGGCACAGGTCATCTTGCTGGGCGTGTCACGCTGTGGAAAAACACCCACCAGCCTGTACCTGGCGATGCAGTTTGGTATTCGCGCCGCCAACTACCCGTTTATTGCCGATGACATGGATAACCTGGTGCTTCCCGCATCGTTAAAGCCGTTGCAGCACAAGCTGTTTGGTCTGACGATCAACCCGGAAAGGCTAGCCGCCATTCGTGAAGAACGCCGCGAGAGCAGCCGCTACGCGTCAATGCGTCAGTGCCGAATGGAGGTGGCGGAAGTCGAGGCGCTGTATCGCCGTCACCAGATCCCGTGGCTAAACAGTACTAACTACTCGGTTGAAGAAATTGCTACCAAAATCATGGACATCATGGGATTAAGTCGCAGAATGTACTAACACACTAGTACAATGCAGCAATTTTGTTTATCATAGCTTTGTGATTGAGCGCACATTACCTGCCACGCTTGAATTCAGCGCAGATTGGTTTATCGTGATGTGCATCACTTCCCAGCATCCTGACTGGCGAAGCAACAAATTTCTGAGACTTCCATGAATAAGACCGATGAACTGCGTACCGCTCGAATTGAGAGCCTGATTACGCCTGCTGAACTTGCTCAGCGCCACCCTGTATCGCCGGACGTTGCGGCCCACGTTACCGCCTCACGCCATCGCATTGAAAAAATCCTTAACGGCGAAGACCGCCGCCTGCTGGCGATCGTTGGCCCCTGTTCCATTCACGACCTGGACGCGGCGGTGGATTACGCCCGCCGCCTTCAGGTGCTGCGTGAGAAACATCAGGGCGAGCTGGAAATCGTCATGCGCACCTACTTCGAAAAACCGCGCACCGTGGTGGGCTGGAAAGGGTTGATCTCCGATCCGGATCTCAACGGTAGCTACCGCGTTAATCACGGCATCGAGCAGGCGCGTAAGCTGCTGTTGCAGGTGAACACCCTGGGCGTACCGACGGCAACCGAATTCCTCGATATGGTGACCGGTCAGTTCATCGCCGATCTGATCAGCTGGGGCGCAATTGGCGCGCGCACCACGGAAAGCCAGATTCACCGTGAAATGGCCTCCGCGCTTTCCTGCCCGGTCGGGTTTAAAAACGGCACCGATGGCAACACCCGCATTGCGGTGGACGCGATCCGCGCCGCCCGCGCCAGCCATATGTTCCTGTCGCCGGATAAAAACGGCCAGATGACGATCTATCAGACTAGCGGTAACCCGTACGGCCATATCATCATGCGCGGCGGCAAAAAGCCGAACTACCACGCGGACGATATCGCCGCGGCCTGCGATACGCTTCATCAGTTCGACCTGCCTGAGCATCTGGTCGTCGACTTTAGCCACGGTAACTGCCAGAAACAGCACCGCCGTCAGCTGGAAGTGTGTGACGATATCTGCCAGCAGATCCGCAACGGCTCCTCCGCCATTGCCGGTATCATGGCGGAAAGTTTCCTGCGCGAAGGGACACAAAAAATCGTCGCCGACCAGCCGTTAACCTACGGCCAGTCGATTACCGATCCTTGCCTGAGCTGGGAAGACACCGAACTGCTGCTGGAAAAACTGGCCGCCGCGGTGGCCACCCGCCTTTAACACTCTCCTGCCCGCCGCACAGCGGCGGGCACATCTCCCTACCTTATCTGGTGGTAAATAACGCTTGCGGTTAACCGACTGAATATTGATAATGAAAATCATTGTTACATTGATTTTCATTATAGAATTTCGCAAATGGATACCTGCGCAGAACTGGAACCTCAGAAGAATAATGCCCCGCACCCGCTCCCCCGCGATCGTCGGATCGATAGCCAGACGCTGTTAGGTCAGGAAGGTCGTTTGATTATTGAGCATGGCGATCAGCAGTACCTGCTGCGACAGACTCAGGCCGGAAAGCTGATACTGACCAAGTAGCTGCGCCATCGCCATAGCGCAGCGTTGGCCTGGTTAGCTTGAGCAGCTCACTTCCAGCCGCTTACCCCAGTCCGGCGGACGGCGTCCATAGTCATCATCCCGATCGTGCCACGGGTTGCGCAGCGCTTCATGCAGCCGATGTAATTCCTGATAGTCGCCCTTCTCCGCCTGCTCAATCGCCCGCTGCGCCAGCCAGTTTCGCAGCACCATCGCCGGGTTGGCTAATTTCATGGCCTGCTGGCGCGTGGCATCATCCACCTGTTCCAGCTGTAGACGCGCCCGGTACTGGGTAAACCAGCCATCGAAGGCCACGCGGTCAATAAATTCGTCCCGCAGCGGTGAAGCGGCGCTACGCTGCTCCGTTTCGCTCAGCAGACGGAAGGTGCGGGTATAGTCGCTGCCTTCCCGTTCCATCAGCGCGTACAGGCCGTTAAGCAGATCGTTGTCGCCCTCTTGTTCACTGAACAATCCCAGCTTTTTACGCATGCGCTGCCCGTACTCCCGGAACAGCACCGCCTGGTAGCCATCCAGGGCGGCGTTGAGCGCATCTACCGCGATCCAGGGCGACACCGCCTGCGCCAGACACTGCAGGTTCCACAGCCCTATCGCCGGTTGATTATCAAACCGATAGCGCCCCTGATGGTCAGAGTGGTTGCAGATAAACGTCGGCTGATAGTCATCCAGAAAACCAAACGGGCCGTAGTCCAGCGTCAGGCCCAGAATCGACATATTATCGGTATTCATCACGCCGTGAGCAAAGCCGACCGTTTGCCAGCGGGCAATCATCCGCGCCGTGCGCGCCACAACGTCCTCGAACCACAGCGCGTAACCGTCGGCCTCATGCTGCAGGTGCGGCCAGTAATGACGGAGGCTGAAATCAAGCAGCGTGCGGACGCTGTCGTTATCGCGGCGATAGTAGAAATGCTCAAAGTGGCCGAAGCGAATATGGCTTTCGGCAACCCGCATCAGCATCGCGCCCGATTCAACCGTTTCACGATAGACCGGCGTATCGCTGGTGACCACCGCCAGCGCGCGGGTACCGGGAATACCCAGATAATGCATGGCCTCCGACGCAAGGCTCTCGCGCAGAGTCGAACGCAAAACCGCCCGCCCGTCCCCCATCCGCGAATACGGTGTCAGCCCTGCGCCTTTCAGGTGCCAGTCGACCGTTTTGCCGTTCGCCAGCTGCTGTTCGCCCAGCAAAATGCCGCGTCCATCGCCCAGTTGACCAGCCCAGGAGCCGAACTGATGGCCGCTATAAACTTGCGCCAGCGGCGACATACCGGGCAGCAATGTTTCACCGCCCCACACGCCAGCGCCGTGCTCAGGGGTAAAGAGCGATTCAGGGATAGAGAGTTCTTGCGCCAGCGGCGCGTTGTGCCAGATCACGCGGGCGTTATGCAACGGCGTGGGCTGTAGCGCACTGTAAAATCCTGGCAGCTCATCGCGCCAGCGGGTGTTAAATGACAGGTTCATGGCTCCTCCTGCCCGTAGTGTATTGGGTTACTGTACGTTAAACACCCGGGTAAGTGCAGGGTTATTGTTGCACTAATGTTATTAAGGAGGATTCCGCTACCACCGGCCACAGACTGCCGAGCATCCCGCTAAAACCAAAGGACGCCACGCGCTGGCGGAGGCGTTCATCATCGACCCCGGAAATCATAACCCCCTGGCAATAGGGCTGAATCTGGGTGACGATCGCACGGAGAAACGGTTCGAAAGAGGCCGACCCTGACTGACGCTGGACAAAGTTTTTATCCAGCACCACACGGGTAAATAACCCAGCGAACAGCGCATGGGTCGAGGCGTCGCCGGAACCAAAATCGCTAAGCACCAGCGGAAAACGCTGGCACAATCGCGCTAGCGGATGAGATTCATCAACTTGATTCAGGCCAGGATAACTTTCACTGACGGCTAATTCCAGAAACGGGAAACGCAGGGCGCTGGCCGTCAGTTCATCGTCGGTAAGCAGCGCCTCGACCAGCCCTGGAGGGGCCGTAATCCACGCATTTAGGTTGTGCTGGCGGAAGAACAGCTGGCAGTTATTCAACAGCGCCAGTTTTTCCTGAAATAAGGTCATTTCTTGCTGCGGCGTCAGACGCGGCAGCACCAGACCAGTAGGGATGCGGATGTGGTTTTCAAGGCCGCTAAATTGGCTGACAACTTTCAGCCCAACAAGACGCCCGTCGCTATTTCTGGCGGGAAGGAAAAACAACTGAGAACAATACGTATTATCCAGCGATACAATCATTGCGACTGCCCTTCATTAAAAGTCATGTCCGGGTTCCTGACGTCACAAAGCAAAAAACCTACGGTGATGAATGCTGTTGTTATTCCTTTCATTGGTTCCTTTTTATTTTATGGTCCATCACTGGATCATAATGATTGTAATCGAAAGTAATGGATTAACACAATCAACCTGAAGTTCTATGATCTTGCCTAACAAAATCGGAATAACGATGGCTGTTTATTTAAAATTTTTATCATCGACAAAAAAGAAAAGGAGGCATTTGCGCCTCCTTTTCTTTTTGATTAAATTCGCCTGGCCTGCCAGAAATTTTTCCGCCAGTAGACATTGTTGAGCGAAGACCGCGTCACGCCCTGGCTGGTGGATGCATGAATGAACTGATTGTCGGTGTCGTAAATGCCCACGTGCAGCCCGTTCTCGCCCGCGCCGGTCTTAAAGAACACCAGATCGCCAGGCAACAGTTCATCCTTATCTATTTCAGTGCCAATCTTCGCCTGCTGACGGGTTTCACGGGGAAGCTGCATTTCGAATTTGTCGCGGAACGTCACCAGCACAAACGCGGAACAGTCCACGCCGCGGCGATTCATGCCACCATAGCGATACGGCGTACCGTGCCAGTTTTGCAGCTGATCGTTAAGGCTTGCGATAACGGTAATAGAATCCGAAAGTCGGGGATTGGGCGGCGGCGCGCGATGGCTACTGCACCCTGCTAAAACGAAAGCCACGAGAAAAAGAATCCAGAAACGCATATCCAGCGAATCCTCAGTTTTTTATTCAGCCAATAAATTATATCTATTGCGGATTGGCTGGCAAGCAATCACCGCCATTTCAAGCAGAGTTGGATTAATTTTCACCGACCTCATCATAAATGAGCATTTGGTGACCGGCGATATCCAGGCGCTGAAAACGCATATTATAAGCCGAAGATAAATGTTCTGGCTGCATAACGTTCTCCGTCTTACCGCTGGCAATCAGATGCCCCTGACATAACAGCCAGACTCGCCCAGCGTGGCGCAGTGTGTAGTTTAGATCGTGGCTGCTCATCACGATGGCGATGCCCGCCGCCCTCAGTTCAGCCAGCAGCTTATCCAGAGCCGCCTGCTGCGCCACATCAAGGCTGTTCATCGGTTCATCCAGCAGTAAAAGCTGCCCATCCGGGTTGCCCGCGGGATGAATTTGCAGGATCACGGCTGCCAGCCTGACGCGCTGCCATTCGCCGCCGGAGAGCTGGCTGACGTTGCGCCCGAGCTTATTACTCAGGCCCAACGCTTCAACGACATGAATGGCGAGCGGGGATTGCGGCTCGCCCTGTTGATGCAGCATCAGAAATTGCCAGACCGGCATCGCAAATGGCGGCTGTTGATGCTGGGAAAGATAGGCACGGTGGCGGGCCAGCGCATGAGCAGGCCATTCATCCAGTGGCTGATCATTGAGCGTTACCACGCCTTTTCCACCGCTGAGGCCCGCCATTCTGGCCAGCAGCGTGCTCTTCCCGGCCCCGTTTGGGCCAACAAGGTGGATAATCTCACCCGACACCACGTCGGCGCTAACCGCCTGGAGGCGGAGGCCCTCACCAACGTCCTGAAGCTGCATCAACGGCATCATGGCTGGGCGATAGCCTGCTTGATAGCCGCCGTCAGGATCGGATCGTCCGGCGTCATATCCGGAGAGAAACGGTTGATGATTTGACCATCGCGGCCAATCAGGAATTTCTCGAAGTTCCACAGAATATCACCCGGCTGGGCCGGTGCTCGTCCTTTGCTGGCCATGCGCTCATAAAAACCACTGCCTTCTGGCGCAACGGCTTGCGGCACCAGGCGGGTCAACAGACTGTAAAGCGGATGACGCGTGTCGCCGTTCACTTCCACTTTGCTAAACAGCGGGAAGGTTACGCCGTAAGTGGTGCTGCAGAAGGTTTTAATCTCTTCTTCGCTGCCCGGCTCCTGGCCGAGGAACTGATTGCAAGGGAAACCGAGCACGGTGAAACCTTCGTCCTGTAACGAGGTCTGTAGCGCCTCCAGTTGCTCGTACTGCGGCGTAAGACCGCATTTAGAGGCCACGTTAACAATCAGCAGTACCTTGCCTTTGTAGCCTTCCAGGGTGGTTTTTTCACCGTCGATGGTGGTGACGGGAGTGTTCAGAATGGTGGTTTGCATAGCATCCTCTTTAGCGTGGTTGGGTCTTATCGCCCGGTCTTTAATAATAGCCAGATACGCGGGTACGACACCAAGGCTTTTTAATCAGGATGTTGCGTTAGTAGCGCCCGGACCTGAGCAGCAGCCAGATAAACACCGGCGCGCCCAGCGTCGCGGTCACCACGCCAATCGGCAGCTCAGCCGCCGACAGCGCCAGCCGCGCGATAATATCAGCAAACAGCAGCGTACTCGCCCCCGCCAGCGCGCTGGCCGGTAGCAGCACGCGATGGTCGGTTAGGCCGCACAGGCGCAGCATATGCGGCACCACCAGCCCGATAAAACCGATGGCGCCGGCCAGCGCCACGCTGACCCCCACCAGCCAGCCGGTGGCCATCACCAGCAGCTTGCGCCAGAACGCGATGGGCACGCCCAATTGCCGCGCGGAGGTTTCCCCTAGCGCTAACAGATTCAACGGCTGTGATTGCAGACAAACCCAGGCAATCACCGGCAGCAGCGCTACCATCAGCCATACCTGCTGCCAGTCGACGCCGCCAAAGCCGCCCATCATCCAGTACATCAGCTGACGCAGATCGAACGAGGTGGAAAAATAGACCGCCCACGTCATTAAGGCGCTACAGATAATGCCCAGCGCCACGCCCGCCAGCAGCAGGCGGCTGGTTGAGAGATGGCGTCGTGCAAAGCGCATCAGGATACCGGTAATCACCAGCGCCCCCGCAATCGCCGCCAGCCCCGGCGCCCAGCCCGGCAGGCTGCCCTGGCTTAGCATAATCACCGCAATCAGCCCGACACCCGCGCCGTTAGAAACGCCAAGCAGCCCCGGCTCCGCCAGAGGGTTTTCAAACAGCGCCTGCATCACCGCCCCAGACAGCGCCAGCGCAGCGCCAACCAGCAGCACCGCCACGGTACGCGGCAGGCGAATCTGCCAGATAAACAGCTGCCCTTTCGCGGTGAGCCATTCGCCGGGAGGGATCCACTGGTCGCCCGCGCACAGGCTAATCACCAGCATTGCCAAAAGGGCCAGAGACAGTCCGGCAAGCCAACGACGATTACGCCGCTGCTGTTGATGTACATAAACCTGCATAGTTACCTATCGCCCGTGGAGAAGCGTTTGATTTTACGGTGACAACGCCGCGCAGAAAAGAAAAAGGCCGCATCAGCGGCCTTTTTAGTTAGATCAGAATTACTCTTCTTTGGGCGTTGCGTTTTCGACCCGACTCTTTAACTTCTGTCCTGGTCTGAAGGTCACCACACGCCGGGCTGTAATGGGAATATCTTCACCCGTTTTTGGGTTACGTCCCGGGCGTTGGTTTTTATCACGCAGATCAAAGTTGCCAAAACCGGACAGTTTAACCTGCTCACCGTTTTCCAGAGCACGACGGATCTCTTCAAAAAACAGCTCCACCAGCTCTTTGGCATCCCGCTTGCTAAGCCCAAGCTTATCAAACAGATATTCTGACATTTCAGCTTTTGTAAGCGCCATAGGTTCAATCCCTCAATGATGCCTGGAATCGCTCTTTTAATGCCTCTACACATTTTGCAACGGTAGCGGCAATCTCCTCTTCTTCGAGTGTACGGCTGGTATCTTGTAGGATCAGGCTGATAGCAAGGCTCTTATAGCCTTCCGCAACACCCTTACCACGGTACACGTCAAATAAGTTTACGCCAACTACCTGATTTACGCCAACTTTCTTACACTCGTTTAAAATATCCGCTGCTGGCACATTTTCAGCGACCACAACGGCGATGTCGCGGCGGTTCGCCGGGAAACGAGAAACGTCGCGCGCCTGAGGAACCACGCGGTCTGCGAGCTGGTTCCACTCCAGTTCAAACGCCAGCGTGCGGCCGTTCAGGTCCAGCTTGCGTTCCAGTTCCGGATGGATAACACCAATGAAACCAATGCGTTCGCCGTGCAGATAAATCGCGGCAGACTGGCCCGGATGCAGCGCCGGGTTGGCTTCCGCCTTGAACTGAATTTCAGATAATTTACCGGTCAGATCGAGAACGGATTCCAGATCGCCCTTCAAATCATAGAAATCAACGGTCTCTTTTGCCAGATTCCAGTGTTCGTCGTAGCGGTTACCGCAGATAACCCCGCCCAGCATCACGTCCTGACGGATCCCCAGCGGTGCCTGAGTGTCCGGAACGAAGCGCAGGCCGGTCTCGAAGATGCGCACGCGGTTCTGCTGACGGTTCTGGTTGTACACCACCGTCGACAGCAGGCCGGTCAGCAGAGACAGGCGCATAGCGGACATCTCGCTGGAGATTGGACTTGGCAGAATCAGCGCTTCTTCACCCGGATGCACCAGCTGTTGCACTTTCGGGTCAACGAAGCTGTAGGTAATCACTTCCTGATAGCCCTTATCGTTCAGCATGGTTTTCACACGCTTGAGCGACAGATTGGCTTCTTTATGGCTGCCCATCACCAGACCGGCCTGTACCGGCTCGTTCGGGATGCTGTTATAGCCATAAACGCGCGCCACTTCTTCCACCAGATCTTCTTCGATTTCCATATCGAAACGCCAGGTCGGCGCTACAGCCTGCCATTCGTCGTTGCCGACGGTGACTTCACAGCCCAGACGAGTCAGGATATCGGTGACCTGGTCATCAGCAATGTGATGGCCAATCAGACGATCCAGCTTGCTGCGACGCAGGGTGATGGTCGCACGCTTCGGCAGCGTGGCTTCGTTAGTCACGTCGATGATCGGGCCCGCCTCGCCGCCGCAGAGCTCAATCAGCAGCGCGGTAGCGCGTTCCATGGCTTTGTACTGCAGTACCGGGTCCACGCCGCGTTCGTAGCGGTGAGAGGCATCGGTATGCAGACCATGGCGACGCGCACGGCCAGTGATGGACAGCGGGCTGAAGAATGCGGATTCCAGCAGCACGTTCTGAGTTTCGTCGTTTACGCCAGAGTGCTCGCCGCCAAAGATACCGGCCATCGCCAGCGCTTTGTTGTGGTCGGCAATCACCAGGGTGTCGGCGTTGAGTTTGGCTTCAGAGCCGTCCAGCAGCACCAGGGTTTCGCCCTCTTTCGCCATGCGAACTTTGATGCCGCCGTCGATGCGATCCTTATCGAAGGCGTGCATCGGCTGGCCCAGTTCCAGCAGGACGTAGTTGGTCACGTCAACGACCGCATCAATGGAGCGAATACCGCAGCGACGCAGCTTTTCTTTCATCCACAGCGGGGTTGGCGCTTTAACGTTGATCCCTTTGACTACGCGGCCCAGATAGCGCGGGCAGGCGTCAGCCGCTTCCACTTCAATCGGCAGTACGTCAGCGATGGTCGCCGCTACAGGGGCGATCTCCGGCGCGTTCAGCGGCAGCTTGTTCAGCACCGCAACGTCGCGAGCCACGCCGATGATACCTAAGCAGTCGGCACGGTTTGGCGTCACGCTGATTTCGATGGTGTTATCGTCCAGCTGCAGATATTCACGGATATCGGTACCCAGCGGCGCATCGGCCGGCAGTTCGATAATGCCGCTATGGTCGTCGGAAATACCCAGCTCGGAGAAGGAGCACAACATGCCTTCAGACGGTTCGCCACGCAGTTTTGCCGCTTTGATTTTGAAATCACCCGGCAGCACAGCGCCGATGGTTGCCACGGCCACTTTCAGGCCCTGGCGGCAGTTCGGCGCGCCGCAGACGATATCCAGCAGACGTTCACCGCCCACATTCACTTTCGTCACGCGCAGTTTGTCCGCATTCGGATGCTGACCACATTCCACCACTTCACCGACCACTACGCCGTGGAAGCTACCGGCAACCGCGTCAACGCCGTCGACTTCCAGGCCTGCCATGGTGATTTGCCCCGACAGCGCTTCGCTGTCGATAGCCGGGTTAACCCATTCGCGTAACCACAGTTCACTGAATTTCATTATGTTGTCCTGCCCTTATTTAAACTGTTTGAGGAAACGCAGATCGTTTTCGAAGAACGCACGTAAATCGGTGACGCCGTAACGCAGCATGGTCAGACGCTCCATGCCCATACCGAAGGCGAAGCCGGAATACACTTCCGGGTCGATGCCCACGTTACGCAGTACGTTCGGGTGCACCATGCCGCAGCCCAGCACTTCCAGCCATTTGCCGTTTTTACCCATCACGTCAACTTCAGCGGAGGGTTCGGTGAACGGGAAGTAGGACGGACGGAAACGAACTTGCAGATCTTCCTCAAAGAAGTTGCGCAGGAAATCGTGCAGCGTCCCTTTCAGGTTGGTAAAACTGATGTTTTTATCAACGATCAGCCCTTCCATCTGATGGAACATCGGGGTGTGCGTCTGATCGTAGTCGTTACGATACACGCGACCCGGCGCGATGATGCGAATCGGCGGCTGCTGATCTTTCATGGTACGGATCTGGACACCAGAGGTTTGGGTGCGCAGCAGGCGGGTAGCGTCGAACCAGAAAGTGTCGTGGTCAGCACGTGCCGGGTGGTGCGTTGGGATATTCAGCGCGTCGAAGTTGTGGTAGTCATCTTCGATTTCCGGGCCCGTTGCAACGGTAAAGCCGAGCTCACCGAAGAAACTTTCAATACGGTCGATGGTGCGGGTGACCGGGTGTAACCCTCCGTTTTCAATACGGCGGCCCGGCAGGGAGATGTCAATGGTCTCTGCGGCCAGACGGGCGTTCAGCGCGGCGTTTTCCAGGTCGGCTTTACGCGCGTTCAGTGCCTGCTGTACCTGCTCTTTCGCTTCGTTGATCACCGCGCCTGCGGCCGGGCGCTCTTCTGGCGGCAGGTCACGCAGGGTGGTCATCTGAAGGGTCAGATGCCCTTTCTTGCCCAGATATTCGACGCGGACATTGTCTAACGCGGCAACATCTGAAGCCTGGTTAATGGCTGCCTTAGCACTGGCAACCAGCTCTGCGAGATGTGACATGGTTTTCCTCATTATGTCGGTGCAGACACCGGTTTGGTGGACTTAATCTCGATTTCACTTACAAAATAAGCCTCCATCCGGAGTCTTTTTGGCGCTGATTTTTCGTTTCTTCTTTCACGCGCAAGCCTCCTGAGTTCAGGTGCTAAAGTAAAATAAGAAGCGGAAAATAGCAGCATTCATGCTTGCGTTTCCTTGTGTGGTATGGATCGTAACACCTTTATTGATAGGGCTACGGGAATAAATGTCAACGTTT
>NZ_JBKDZH010000043.1:0-1550 GCF_047971185.1 Kluyvera sp. | reverse complement strand
TTTTTTTTTTTTACTTTCCACTGGCTTCTTGTCACTTACTATTCATTATTGTTATACACTATTGACTCGACTACCAGTAGTTAGTGTTCATGAGCGTTATAGTTGTTCAGATAAATGAATACGATGCTAGCTGTTACGAGCGCTAAAATTTGAAAGGGTCGGATCGGATAGGGTTAAGACCGATAATTTAGATACGAATTTCTAACGCAAGAGAAAAGTGCCTCCTCATTTTTCCTTCTTAATTTTGATTTGGCGAAAGTGAGGACGCGTCTCTTTGAACTGCAACTTACTTTAAATACCTTGCTTACACGCGTGTTTACAAATGTTGGTTCCTGTATTTTGCGTGTGAATAATTGAGATACATAGCAAAAACATGACCTGGGTGAATTTTTTCTAATCTCTTGTGTTTGCGGTACAGAAGCCAGACGAGAGGCAGAGGAATAACATAAGAGAATTCCCGCACCGTGCTACGTCCACAAAAAGAAGATAGAGACAGACGCCCAACGAGAATTATTAAATATCAACCCAGTAAGACAAATCCCAGTACTACAAGCTCTCTCTCTCTCTCTCTCTCTCTTGCTACGCCATTCCCTCGAGGTCAGTTCCAACAATATCAGTTTCCCAGACGCCGTTCCCTACGAGCTTGCTATGAACCACTTTCTACACACTGATTTCTCTGTTTGTGATAGTGCAGCGCAAGTCAGCCGAGGAACAAAGGCATTAGAGGTGAATTAAGTGGAATTCAACGAAGGCGAGAAAGAGTTTAGATGATGCCGTTGTGTTATGAGGTGGTGATAACTGACACACACAAAAGCACACACACACACACACACTAAACCCTTACAGTAAACACCCACCAAATTATATTTAAAAAAAGGATATGAAAAGAGTTATTTAGTCTTACATAAACAGCAAAATTAGCAAACAGCAATACACACACACACACACACACACACACACACACTGAACAAGCTTAACTCACCTCTCCCAGCCAGACAGTCAGACAGCCAGACGTCCATCCCTTACCTGGCCTCACCTTACGTAACACTACTTAAGACGTGATCACCTGACCTTACCTAACCGGACCTGGCTTCACACTTCCCCATCTTCACCCTCGCACGTACCTGTAAAGAGACCAAGGTAAATTACTAACTATTTCAGACCCGATGTGGCATCGTTTTTCGGGAATATCTTCAAGGCTATTAGTCGGACAGTTATGACAGTCTAACACAATGTTTACAACACCCCGCCGTAATTTATAATGTTATAGGAGTTAGTCAAATTTATATACTTTAGGAGTTTACTCTTACGATTTTAAGTTGTAGTCAGTGAGAACCCAAACACCAGAGCAAAGGTTCAGACAAGTCGAGTTACCCCCCCTCCCCTTCATCAGTTCCCTCATCCCCCCACCAACAAGCTCCCCCCATCCCCCTCGCACACCCATCCTTCTATCACCTCTCCCCCCTCCCATCCTCTCCTCTCCCCCCTCCAGTTCTCCCACCACCCTCTCTCTCTCTCTCTCTCTCTCTCTCTCTCTGCGTTCGTGTGTG
>NZ_JBKDZH010000042.1:0-151633 GCF_047971185.1 Kluyvera sp. | reverse complement strand
TTTGACTTTCAGGTAATTAACAACCGGCAACAGAGAGAATTCTTCGTTGGACTCGCCTTCGGTCGGACGACCCAGGTGAGAAGTAACCATTACTTTAGCACCCTGTGTCAGCGCCAGTTCGATGGTCGGCAGGGAGGCGCGGATACGCGCGTCGCTGGTCACTTTGCCATCTTTAACCGGTACGTTCAGATCCGCACGGATGAAAACGCGTTTACCAGCCAGATCCAGATCGGTCATCTTAATTACAGACATGGTGAATCCTCTCGTTGATACTTAAAGTTTTGTCGACGCTCAAGCGTCGAGCCTGAAACCAATAGCGGCCATTGCTAACGTGGTGTCGAGCATTCGGTTAGCAAAGCCCCATTCGTTATCACACCAGACCAGCGTTTTGATCAGATGCGCCCCACTGACCCGCGTCTGAGTACCATCGACAATGGCACTGTGCGGATCGTGGTTAAAATCAGTTGAGACCAACGGTAATTCCGTATAGTCAACTATACCATGAAATGCACCCTGTGCTGCTTTTTGCAGCAACTGGTTGACTTCACTTGCTTTTACAGGTTTTTTCACCGTCACGCTCAGGTCAATGGCCGTCACGTTAATAGTGGGCACGCGCACCGCAATCGCCTCAAAACGGTCGCTAAACTGCGGGAAAATACGGGCAATGCCCGCAGCAAGTTTAGTATCTACCGGAATGATCGACTGACTTGCCGCACGCGTACGGCGTAAATCCGGATGATAGGCGTCAATCACCTGCTGGTCGTGCATCGCAGAATGAATGGTCGTGACCGTACCGGACTCTATGCCGTAGGCATCATCCAACAATTTGATGACGGGAATGATGCAGTTCGTGGTACAGGAGGCGTTGGAAACAATGCGGTGCTCCGCACGCAGTTCGTGCTGGTTGACCCCATAAACGACGGTGGCGTCGAGATCGTTGCTGCCAGGATGTGAAAAGAGCACCTTCTTCGCGCCAGCGGCGATATGCGCTTCACCGTCTTCACGGTTGCCGTATACGCCGGTGCAGTCGAGGACAACATCGACCGACAGCTCGCGCCAGGGTAGCGCTTCAATAGAACGTTCGTGCAGAAGACGGATGGCGTCATCGCCGACAAACAGCTGCTCGCGCTCCTGGCGAACATCCCAGGCAAAGCGCCCGTGGCTGGTGTCATACTTCAACAAATGCGCGATGCCAGCGGCATCTGCCAGTTCGTTGATGGCGACCACGGTGATCTCCGCACGGCGTCCGGATTCATACAAAGCACGAACCACATTACGGCCAATGCGACCGAAGCCATTAATAGCTACGCGTACGCTCATAGGTCTCCTGCAAGGTCATCCCGAAGCAAAGTGGCCAACAGAGTAATGCAGCCGCTCGTTCAGGGAAACCTTACCCGCCACAAACCGTGACTGATTGGTTAAATGTCGAACAATTCGTCAACTGAAACGCTTCAGCTAGAATAAGCGAAATATGGAATAAAAGGAATGATTGTCCAGACAAACGCGCCAGTAATCTGACATTCGTCACATTTTTACAGGAATAATCACCACAGAAATTCCATTGTCTCCCTGCCTTGCCCCCGCTCGCCGCGACCGCTTTCGTTCGTTACCCGAAGCAATAAGCGCGGGCAGAAGAAAAACTAATATTATTAGCTTATCGCTGCGCGAGTCACAGAATCCTCTTTTCGTAATGATAAACTCACCAGCCATTATAAAAAAAGCTGAGAAGAACAGACATCTAAAATAATTAATATCGCCATAGCAAAATATAACGACCGCAAAACATATTCATTGAGAAAATATTTTTAACGCTAATTTCAATAATCTTCATTTGAAATTACCCACCGTCACGCCGGTTTAAAATATTCACAAGGATGATTTATGAAACAGCAAATGCAAATGATTGGGCAAGCCATGCTAGTCCCGATATCCATTATCACCATTGGCTCGATGTTTATGGGTTTCGGCAGCGCGTTTACCAATAAAGAGACGCTGGAGGCGTTACATCTTGGCGTATTATTTAATAAAGCATCGCCGTTATTTATGGCGTTCAGCGTGATGAAAGCAACGGGCGATGTGGTTTTCAGGAATCTCCCGCTTTTTTTCGCCATCGGCGTCGCCTTCGGTCTGGCCAAAAAGGAGAAAGGCTGGGCGGCGTTTTCCGGTGCCGTGTGCTTTATGTCGATGCATTTTATCCTCAGCACGCTGCTGACGCTTCACGGCCTGAACGAGCAGACCACCACCGCCAGCTGGTTTATCAGCCAGCGCCACCTTGACCCGATCGCCGCGGTGCAGGAAGCCTCCATCTACACCACCGAATTAGGGATGTTCACCTACCGAATGAGCGTGTTTGGCGGCATGGCGGTCGGCCTCGCGACCGCCTGGCTGCACAATCGCCTTTATAACGTGAAGCTCCCGCTGGTGCTGTCATTTTTTGCCGGTACGCGTACCGTCCCCATCGTGACGCTGGTCGTTGGCGCGCTGATGGGCTCAGTGCTCTACCTTGTCTGGCCCCCCATCGGCTGGATGCTGGCGCAGTTCAGCAAACTGATCGGTGACTCCGGCCTGTTCGGCACCTTTATCTGGGCCGTTGCCGACAAATCGCTGCTGCCGGTTGGCCTGCACCATCTTATCACCACGCCTATTCGCCTGACTGAACTCGGCGGCTCGATGGAGGTGTGCGGTAATCTGGTCAGCGGCACCACGAATATCTACATGGCGCAGCTGGGCTGTAGCGAGACGTCAGAACTGCTGGTGCGCGGCTTTCAATCCGGGCGCGTGGTGACCCACTTCGGCGCGCTGCCCGGGGCCGCGCTGGCGATGTACCACTGCTCCCGCTCTCAGCATAAAAAGGTGGTCGCGGGCCTTCTGCTCCCGGTCGTAGCCACCATGATGCTCTTCGGCGTGACGGAACCCATCGAATACACCTTCCTGTTTGTCGCGCCGTGGCTCTTTTATCTGGTTCACGTGCCGCTGACCGGCTTAATCTTTGTATTAACGGAAATGGCTAACGTCTCTATTTACGGCGGCTGCCTGAAAGATATTCTCCCGGTATTACTGCAGCCCGGAAAGTTAAATCTCTGGGGATATTTATGGTTAACGCCGCTATTTTTCGGCATCTATTACCTTGCATTCCGCTATCTCATCACTCGCTTTAACGTCATGACCCCGGGCCGTGAAAATGAACATTCATCAGACGACGATGTGAAGCTGTTCAGCAAGCAGGATTTTAAAAATAAAAGTATGACAACGGCCACGACATCACAGGCGAATGAATTCTCCACGCAAATTATTGCCGCTTTCGGCGGTAAAGAAAATATTGCCCAGTTTGATAACTGTATTTCCCGACTACGCGTTGAAGTGATAGATCCCTCGCGCGTAGCCCACGACGACGTGTGGAAGAAAAACCTGCGTGCAAAAGGTGTAGTGCGCGTCGGCGAAAAGGGCTGGCAAATCATCTACGGCACGGAAGTGGTGATGATTGCCGGCGACTGCAAAGAGCTGCTTGAGGAGGCGTGATGGATAACCTCTCTACTGTACACATCGAATACGTTGCCCATCCCGATGAACAAAAACAGATCCTCGCACTGCCCTTTGATATGGGGCTGGAGGTTGAGCGGCTGGACATCAGCTACCGCTTTGATGAAGGCAACGCGGTTGATTTAGGGCTAAAAATAGGCGAAGAAACCCTCGGCTGGAGCGGCGGCGCGCGGCAGCAGATGACGGTCAGCGAGCGTTTCGCCACGCCTGGCTATCGGCGCGGCGCGCTGCCTTCAGGTCGAGGATACGTGCTGCTGGGTTTACATAAAATCATCGGCGCATGCCGCATTCATATTGAGATCGTTCGCTACCACAAAGCCTGGCGCTGGCGGCGCGGCGATACGCATATCCACTCCGAACACAGCGACGGCAAGCTGAGCGTCGCGGCGCTGGTAGACCGCGCACGTGCGCACAACCACGATTTCCTCTGCTTTACCGATCACAACACCATGACGCAAAACCGGGAGATTGACGGCCTCAACACCTCGCTATGCCTCATTCCAGGCATGGAGCTCACCACCCCGCTTGGGCACGTCAATTTTATCGGCGTAGACCGGCCGGTCCGCAGCTTTCTTCCCTGCGCGACGGAGCTCGACATCACGCTAAGAATGGCCGAGGCGCGCAGCAACGGCGCCTGGATCGGGATTAATCATCCCTTCTGCCAGCACTGCCCGTGGCAACTACCGCTGGCCCACTACGACTGGCTGGAGCTGTGGAACGGGCCGTGGGAGGCAGCAACCCGCAACGAAGACACCTTTCACTACTGGCTTCAGCAGCTGCGCGCAGGGAAAACTATTGCCGTCACCGCCGGCAGCGATTTCCACAAAGAAAAAGCGCTCACGCTTCCGACCCTCGCCGTCCGCAGCCATGGCGGCGAGCGTGACGATATCCTGCAGGCCATCGCCGACGGACGCAGCTATATGCAGAGCCACGACGACATCCGGCTAACGCGCTTTAGCGGCGGCGAAGCCGAAATCGGCGGCACTACCACCAGCCCAACGCTGCATATCGATCTCGACGTACCAGACCACCACCAGGTGCTGCTGTATACCCAGCGCCAGGTGCTTGAATTACCCCACCACAACGGCCGCGTGCAGCAGGACGTTCGTTGGGCCGACAGCCGTTTTGCCTTCTTGCGGGTGAACGATGGCCGTTGCGCTCAGTTGATTACCAACCCCATTTTCCGGGAGTGAACATGCAGCGTGTTCATATCATCTACAAAACGCATCTTGATATTGGCTTCACCGATTATGCCCAGGCGATTGAAGATAAATACCTCACGGACTTTATTCCGGCGGTGGTAAACCTCGCCCGGCAGGTCAACGCTGGAGAAGAGAAAAACTTTATCTGGACCTGCGGTAGCTGGCTTATCCACCGCTATCTACAGCGCGCCGCCCCCGCAGATTGCACGCGGCTGTACGATGCGATCGCCGCCGGCGACATCGTCTGGCATGGTCTGCCGTTCACCACCCATAGCGAACTGCTGACGCCCACGCTAATGCAGCACGCGCTCTCCTACCGCAAAAATCTGGACCAGCGCTTCCACAGCCGGACCATCGCCGCCAAAATGACCGACGTGCCGGGCCATCCTCAGGCCATCGTGCCGTGGCTGGCCGAGGCCGGTCTACGTTATCTGCATCTGGGCGTCAACGCGGCCTCCTGCCCGCCGGACGTCCCGCCGCTGTTTATCTGGAAATATGGCCAGCACGAGATCGTCGTCAACTACTCTTTCGGCGGCTACGGTAACGCAACCTGGTGTGAAGCGCTGGACGAGCTGCTGGTCTTTTGCCACGCTGAGGATAACTGCTCTCCGCCAACGGCGGCCGAGGTGATGCGGCTGATTGAACGTTACCGGCAGCGCTACCCAGAGGCGCGGGTCAGCGCATCAACCCTCGACGCCTTCGCCGCGCGGGTGGAGACCATCCGCCACACGCTGCCGATCGTCGAGGCCGAAATTGGCGACACGTGGAATCATGGGCTGGCGACCGACCCGGGAAAAGTCAGCCGCTATCGCCGCTTAAACCGCCGTCTCCAGCAGGAGATTGTCTGCCCGCCCGCAGCGCTTGATGCGCTGCTGATGGTGCCTGAGCATACCTGGGGCATGGACCTCAAGCTACACCTCCCCGACTACTGTCACTACCTGCCGGAGGCGTTCAGCGCCGCGCGCGCGCGGGAGAGGGTCACGTCGCCGGTTCCTTTAAAATACGATTCGCTTCAGCAATTTATTGCGCAATCTCCCCATAAAAGCGCCCGCAGCTATCGCCACTTCAGCCAATCCTGGGAGGAGCAGCGCCGCTATATCGATAGCGCCTGCGCGCAACTGCCCGCGCCGCTGTGTGACACCACCGGCGCGGGCCCCGTTGTTGTCAAAGGTATGGCGACCGATCTGCGCCAGTTCTCCTTCGGCGACTATGAGTTTGCTTTAGCGAGCGACGGCAGCCTGTCGGCGCTCAATATCCATGGCAGGCCGATGCTGGATGCGCCCTTTGCCAGCCTTATCTATCGGCAGATTGGGCCGCAGGAGTATGACCGCTTCCGCGATCGCTATCTGCAGAATCTGGATGTCACTTCGCCGTGGGCGCTCTCCGATTTCACGAAGCCCGGTCTGGAACTGACGCCGCGCCCCGTCACTACTCAGCAGGTAAAATTCTCGCTTAAAGAGGTTCGCTTTCGCGGCGAGCTGGATGCCTGGTACGTACAGGCCATTATTCAGCCCAATAACGCACCCGGCCTTGAACTCAGGCTGCCCAGCGAGATCGTGCTGGAGTACGGTTTTAGCAAGATTCGCCACGCGCTCTCGCTGCGCCTGAGCATTTACGGCAAGCAGGCCAACCGGCTGCCCGAAGAGATCTGGCTCCAGCTAGGGCTGGCAAACGTCGGGCAGAGCACCTGCCAGAAGCTGGGCTACCCCATCGACTGGTTTAACGTCGTCAGCAATGGCAACCACAACCTGCACGCGGTAGAGCTGGCCCTCACCGAGCAGTGGACGCTGGAACCGCTGGATGCGCCGCTGCTGGGGCTGTACCAGCCGCGAATTCTGTGTTTTGGCGAACCGCTTCCTCCGCGCGTCAGCCTCTACGGCCAGCTCTATAACAACGTCTGGGGCACCAACTTCCCGATGTGGTACGAAGATGACATCCACGCGGAGTACCGCGTCTATTTTAGTCAGAGGGGGGAATAGCCATGAGCGATGTCCGCACTATTCATGCCGTCTCGCACACCCACTGGGATCGCGAATGGTATTTCTCGACGCTCGATACGCAGCTTTTTGCCCTTAAGGCCTTTAGCGAACTGATCGAGGCGCTGGAGCATAACCCGCGCTTTGTCTTCCATCTTGACGGCCAGAGCTCAATCTTTGACGACTTTATTCGCCTGAAGCCGGATATGGCCGAACGCGCGCGCCGCCTCGTTGGCGAGAAGCGGCTGCTGATCGGCCCATGGTACACCCAGCCGGACCTGTTTAACATTGCCACCGAGTCGATGTTCCGCAACCTGCGCATCGGCATCCATCACGCCCGGCAGGCGGGCTACTGCATGTCGGTGCTGTACCTGCCGGATACCTTTGGCAGCCACGCCCAGCTACCGCAGATCGCCCGCGCGTTTGGCCTCCGCCACATTCTGCTGCGCCGCGGTTACGATCCGCAGGTGATGGGGCCGACGGAGCTGTGCTGGGAAGCGCTGAATGGCGATTGCGCCACCACCGTTATCACGCCGTTTGGCTACTCCCTTGCGCATCCCGAGCGCGGCGGCCGCTGGCGCAACTTCCGCCCCGCGCATTTTGACGAAGAGACGTTCCCGCTGATTGCCCGTATCAAAGCGCTATCGCCGTCGCCAGACCTGCTGTGCCCTATCGGCGGCGACCAGGTAAGCGGCGATGCCGACTTCGATCGGCTGATCGCGGCGATCGACGCCATCAGCGACGATCGCTGGGAAGTCAGCAGCTATGAGCGCTACTTCGCCACCCTGGCCGATAAGCCCCTGCCGCGCTGGCGCGGTGAGTTTCGTATTCCGCGCCTTTCCCGGGTGCACAAAAGCATCGGTTCGTCGCGCTACGACATTAAAAAAGCCAATTACGATGCGGAAATGTGCCTGACCCGGCTGGCGGAGCCGATGCTGGCGCTGGCGCGGCGCAGCGGTTTTGACGAAGGCGAAGAGATGCTGGAGCAGGCGTGGTGCGGGCTATTAGAGTCGCACGCTCACGACAGCATGGGCGGCTGCAACAGCGATGAAACCAATCGTGACGTTCTGCACCGCTGTCGTCAGGCGCAGCAAATCGGCGAGGCGATATTCAGCCTCCACGCCCGCCAGCTGCTCGCCAATCTCGCCGCGAAAACGCCCTATCGCTTTCTGGTGCTCAACGGCACCAGCAGCCCGGCGGTCGACGTCCGCCAACAAACGCTCATCACCCCCGCAGCGCAGTTTGCGCTGATTGGCGAAAACGGTGAGCCGATCTGCGTCGTCGTGCACCAGCAGCGGCAGGTGCAGCTACCGCGCCACGTGCTGCTGACGCCGGACGGTGAAGTTGAAACCGAACAGCAGTGCTGGTATTACGAAAATCGCGTCGATCTGCTCAACGTGCCGGTGCCGCCGCTGGGTTTCGCGATCTTTTACGTCGCCCCCTGCCCATCGCCGGTCGTGCTTCCCATCTCCTGTCCTGAAGCGCAGGCGATCGAAAACGCACACTATCGCCTGAGCCTGCAGGGCAACCAGCTACAGCTGCTGGAGAAAAGCACCGGCCGGACGCTGGCACCGCTGCTGGCGCTGCGCGATATCAGCGACGACGGCGATCTGTATGACTTTTCACCCCTGCCCGGCGATAGCGGCCTGACCTTCTCGCACTTTACCCTTGATGGCATTCAGCAGCATCCGTGGCAGCAAACCCTGCGCCTGCGCGCCGCGCTGCTGCTGCCGGAAGCGATCGGCGACGATCGGCTGGCACGCAGTGAGCGCCTGCGCACCGTAAACGTTACGCTCGCGCTGACGCTGGAAGACGATATTCTGCGCGGCGACCTGACTATCGACAATACCGTGCGCGATCACCGCATGCAGCTGTTGATCAACACCGGAAAAACCATCGAGGCGGTTTGCGCCGACGTGCCGTTTGGGACGCTGACGCGCACCAATCAGCATATCCACGATGCCGCGGGCTACGCGGAGCGCCCGGTTGATACGGAGCCTTTTATGCATCGGCTCAGCCCTCATGCCAATTTTCACGTTTTCGCCCGCGGCCTGAAAGAGTATGCCTGGCAGGGCCAGCAGCTTCGCCTGACGCTTTTCCGCGGCGTCGGCCAGCTGGGTAAAGATGACCTGCTGTATCGCCCCGGACGCGCTTCCGGCCAGCGACAGGCCACGCCAGAAGGCAATCTGCCCGGCGAGCTGAAGTTTCACTTTGCGCTGTGTCTCGGTGAACATTCTCAGGCGCAGCTGGCGATTCGTGAACAGCGATACAGCGCGCCGGTGCGGCTGTGGCAATGGCAGAGCGACCAGCAGGGCCTTCAGCGGCTGGACAATTTTGATCTGTTGATTGCAAAACGGGATGTCCTTCACCGCCAGCTGTTGCCCCATCTGCCGCAAGGCTGGGTCGTGAGCGGCGTTGATGTGCTGTACGGTAAAACCCTGGTGCGCCTGTATAACCCCTCGCCAGACGCGCTGGCGGTGCCGGAGGCCTGGTTCGGCTACCTGTGCAACGCGCTGGGTGAAAAAACGGAGAAAACGGTGCTGCAAGGCTATGACCACCTGACGCTCGATCTCAGCGTGGCTCATGCCGATCTATCCTGATGTACCTCGCCCATAAAAAAAGGCCGCATTCGCGGCCTTTTGACTTAGCAAAACGGATTACAGCAGGCCTTTCGCCTTCTCAACCACGTTTTCTACGGTGAAGCCGAACTCTTTGAACAGCTGGTCAGCCGGCGCAGACTCACCGAAGGTGGTCATGCCAACGATAGCGCCGTTCAGGCCCACGTATTTGAACCAGTAGTCCGCGATGCCCGCTTCGATAGCCACGCGCGCAGAGACGGCTTTCGGCAGCACGGATTCGCGGTAGGCCGCATCCTGCTTGTCGAACGCGTCGGTGGACGGCATGGAAACCACGCGCGCCTTCACGCCTTCAGCGGTCAGTTTTTCGTACGCGGCAACCGCCAGCTCAACTTCAGAGCCGGTCGCAATGAAGATCAGCTGCGGCTGGCCTTCGCAGTCTTTCAGCACGTAGCCGCCGCGCGCGACGTTCGCCAGCTGCGCTTCGGTACGGTCCTGCTGCGCCAGGTTCTGACGGGAGAGGATCAGCGCGGTCGGGCCGTCCTGACGCTCTACGCCATATTTCCACGCAATCGCGGATTCCACCTGGTCACACGGACGCCATGTGCTCATGTTCGGGGTCACGCGCAGGGACGCAATCTGCTCAACCGGCTGGTGAGTCGGGCCATCTTCGCCCAGACCGATAGAGTCATGGGTGTAGACCATCACCTGACGTTTCTTCATCAGCGCCGCCATACGCACCGCGTTACGGGCATATTCGACGAACATCAGGAAGGTGGAGGTGTACGGCAGGAAACCACCGTGCAGCGAGATACCGTTGGCAATCGCGGTCATACCGAATTCACGCACGCCGTAATGGATATAGTTACCCGCGGTGTCTTCGTTGATGGATTTAGAGCCGGACCAGATAGTCAGGTTAGACGGCGCCAGGTCAGCGGAACCACCGAGGAATTCAGGCAGCAGAGGACCGAACGCTTCAATTGCGTTCTGGGACGCTTTACGGCTGGCGATTTTCGCCGGGTTAGCCTGCAGCTTAGCGATGAATTCGTTCGCTTTAGCGTCGAAGTCAGACGGCATCTCACCTTTCATACGGCGGGTGAATTCTGCGGCTTCCTGCGGGAAGGCTTTCGCGTAAGCGGCGAACTTGTCGTTCCATGCCGCTTCTTTTGCCTGGCCTGCGGCTTTCGCATCCCACTGCGCATAAATGTCTGCCGGGATTTCGAACGGACCGTAGTTCCAGCCCAGCTGTTTGCGGGTCAGCGCAATTTCTTCTGCCCCCAGCGGCGCGCCGTGAGAGTCGTGGGTACCCGCTTTGTTTGGAGAACCGAAACCAATCACGGTTTTGCACATCAGCAGGGACGGCTTGTCGGTCACTTTACGCGCTTCTTCTACCGCACGTTTGATCGCGTCAGCGTCGTGGCCGTCAATACCGCGGATCACGTGCCAGTTATAGGCTTCGAAACGCTTCGCGGTGTCATCGGTGAACCAGCCTTCAACGTGGCCGTCGATGGAGATGCCGTTGTCATCGTAGAAGGCGATCAGTTTGCCCAGCTTCAGGGTACCGGCCAGGGAGCACACTTCGTGAGAAATGCCTTCCATCATGCAGCCATCGCCCATGAACGCGTAGGTAAAGTGGTCAACGATGTCGTGACCCGGGCGGTTGAACTGCGCCGCCAGCGTTTTTTCTGCAATCGCCATACCGACAGCGTTAGCAATACCCTGGCCCAGCGGGCCGGTGGTGGTTTCAACGCCTGCGGTGTAACCCACTTCCGGATGACCCGGGGTTTTAGAGTGCAGCTGACGGAAGTTCTTCAGTTCTTCCATCGGCAGATCGTAGCCGGTGAGGTGCAGCAGGCTGTAGATCAGCATGGAGCCGTGGCCGTTAGACAGCACAAAGCGGTCACGGTCAGCCCAGGACGGATTCTGCGGGTTATGGTTCAGAAAATCACGCCACAGGACTTCGGCAATGTCAGCCATACCCATCGGGGCACCCGGGTGACCGGAATTGGCTTTCTGTACTGCGTCCATGCTCAGCGCACGAATAGCATTAGCAAGCTCTTTACGTGAGGACATTTTGACTCCAGTTCGGACTGTTGAAGGCGACCCTAACGGCACAAGGCACGCACGTTACGGGCTTTGCCAGAAAAAAGTGCCAACAATGTAACCTATGCGACAAAGCATGTACATGGAGCATCCTTTTACGGCTTCAGAAATCTCTGGAACAGCGGTTAACAAGATGTAATATCCTCGCTCGCAACCCGCGAAATTCTTTATACTTAGCCTAACTCTGGCGTCGCAATTCCAGGGCATTTTCAGATAAACGACTTTGGAAGCATTCTCATGAAAAAACGGGCGGTTGTTCTGGCTTTTGGCGCTACTTTGCTGCTCAGTGGCTGTCAGAATATGGATTCAAATGGCTTATTAAGCTCAGGCACCGGCGCTTTACAGGCGTTCTCCCTGAGCGATCAGCAGGTGCAAGCGTTGAGCGACCAGGCCTGTGCGGATATGGACAGCAAGGCGACCATCGCGCCGTCCAACAGCGCCTATACCCAGCGGCTGAACAAAATCGCCGCCGCGCTTGGCGACAACATTAACGGCCAACCGGTGAACTACAAAGTCTACGTCGCCAAAGACGTGAACGCTTTCGCCATGGCCAACGGCTGCATTCGCGTCTATAGCGGCCTGATGGACCTGATGAGTGACAACGAAGTGGAAGCGGTCGTCGGCCACGAAATGGGCCACGTTGCGCTGGGCCACGTGAAGAAAGGCATGCAGGTGGCGATTGGCACCAACGCCCTGCGCGCGGCAGCGGCTTCTGCGGGCGGCATCGTCGGCAGCCTGTCGCAGTCGCAGATTGGCGATCTGGGCGAGAAGCTGGTGAACTCGCAGTTCTCCCAGCGCCAGGAGTCGGAAGCGGACGACTACTCCTATGACCTGCTGCGTAAACGCGGCATCAACCCAACCGGTCTCGCCACCAGCTTCGAGAAGCTGTCGAAACTGGAAGATGGCCGTCAAAGCTCCATGTTTGACGATCACCCGGCGTCCCAGGAACGCGCCCAGCATATCCGCGAGCGCCTACAGGCCGACGGGATTAAATAAAGCGTCACCGGGGGGCAATATTGCCCCCCTTGCATAAATAAGAAAAAAATATTAAAACCGGTAAACGGCACTAATTGATAAGTTAAGCGCACAAACCGTTAAATATACGTAGCTGACACCTACGCGGAATATATAAGCCTCAGCCGCACACGCTGGATAATTATCCTGAGAAAGAAAATAACATTATATTATTTACCTTCTATAAAGCGCATTCTCCGTATTTTCAAATAGTCTATAGCGCCTCAGCCAGCGCACGCGCTGCGTGACCTACGGCGCGCCCGCTGGCGAAACATCCCTTCATACAATGATTGCTTTTGATACTTATTCAGGCGAATATCCAAATTGTAACAACACAATTTGACAGTTTTATAAACAGAGAAGTTCCCTCCGTGAAAAAGAAATTAACATTAGTTGCCTTAAGTATTATTGCCTCTGCACCGGCTTTTGCGAGCCAGCAATCTGATAGCCAGGGTTTTATTGACGACAGTCATCTGGATCTGTTCCTGCGTAACGCGTATATCAAACGCGACTATCGCGATGGGCTGCACGATAAAAGCGAATGGGGCCAGGGCGTTATTGCCACCTTTGAATCCGGCTTTACTCAGGGCCCGATCGGCTTTGGCGTAGACGGTATCGCCCAGTACGGCGTGCGCCTGGACGGCGGCCGCGGTAACAGCGGCGCGGGCGGCATTGACTTCTTCGCGCAGGACAACGACGGCCGCGCCAAGTCCGACCTCGCCAAGTTTGGCGCAACCGCCAAAATGCGCTTCTCTAACACCGTGCTGAGCTACGGTACCCAGCGCCCGACGCTGCCTATTCTGTACGCCGACGACTCTCGTCTGCTGTATGAAACCTACACCGGGACGATGCTGACCTCAAAAGAGATCGCCGGTCTGGAAGTGAACGCCGGTTACTTCACCGACGAACAGCGTAAGAGCGATGATAGCCACAACAGCGGCCTGAAAAGCATTACCTTCGGCGGCGCGAGCTATCAGTTCAACGACCAGCTCAGCGGCGCGCTGTACGCTTCCCACGTGGAGGACGTGCTCAACAAGCAGTACCTCGGCCTGAACTACGCCCAGCCGCTGGCCGAAAACCAGAAGCTGGTGTTCGACTTCAACGGCTATAACTCTCGTCTGGAGCAGGAATACGCCGACTCGCTGGATACCGGGCGCAGCAACAGCATCTGGAGCCTGGCGACCAGCTACATCTGGGATATTCATACTTTCAAAATTGCCTACCAGCAGAGCAGCGGCAGCACCGGCTATAACTATGGCGGCTACCAGAATCAGGGCGGCGTCGGCGACGGCGGCAACACCATCTGGCTGGCGAACTCCTACTGGTCTGATTTTAACGGCGAAGATGAACGCTCATGGCAGGCGTCCTACGCGCTGGACTTCGGCGGCCTGGGCTTGCCGGGTCTGAGCTGGACCACCGCCTACGTGCGCGGCGACAACATCAAGACGGCGGAAACCAACAACGGTAAAGAGCACGAGTGGTTTAACCAGGTGCAGTACCAGGTCCAGGACGGCCCGGCGAAAGATCTGAAGTTTAAAGTCCGCTACTCGGTGCTGCGCGTCTCCAGCAACGCCAGCGACTATAACGTCAGCGGTAATGAAGTTCGCGTGTACGTTGAATACCCGTTCAACGCGTTTTAATACTTGCCCCTCACCCTAACCCTCTCCCCGTGGGGGAGAGGGGACCGTCCAGGCTCTATTTTCTCCCTCTCCCCCACGGGGAGAGGGCCGGGGTGAGGGGGTATCCCCTCAGTACAGCGTTTTCTGCGGCGGCCCGGCAAACTTCAGCGCGCCAATCTGCCCCATCTTCACTTCCACCACCGACGGCCCCGGCATCGCCAGCGCTTCCGTCATCACGGCGTTAAAATCATCCGCCCGCTCCACGCTCCAGGCCTGCAGCCCGATAGCCTGCGCCAGCAGCGTAAAGTCCGGCGTGTGCAGCGCATTGTAATACTGCCGCCCGCCGAAATATTTATCCTGAATGCCACGCATCACGCCATAGCCGCCGTCGTTCATGATAAGCAGCGTGACGTTGGCTTTCTCCTGCGCCAGCGTCGCCAGTTCGCCCAGGTTCAGGCTCAGACCGCCGTCACCAACCAGCCCAACCACCTTACGCTGCGGGTTGGCGATAGCCGTCCCAATCGCCATCGGTAGCCCCATACCGATCGCGCCAGCGAGCGAGTGAATATTCATCAGCGGGCCGTTGGCGCGGAACAGCCGGCTTCCCCACAGGCTGCCGGAGACGGTGATATCACGAACCAGCAGGCCGTTTTCCGGCAGCGCCTGGGCAATGGCATCGTTGAGCTTCGCGTACTCGCCGCACTGCTCGCGCAGATCCTGCTCCGCTTTGACCACCGCGCTGCTCACCAGCGCATCCCACTGCGCGTTCCCCCATTCGCGCCCCTGCACTTTCGCCGCCAGGGCGGAGAGCAGCGCGGAACAATCTGCAATCAAGGTGTTATCCATCAAATAGTTACGGCTGGCCGCCGCCGGGTCGATATCAATCTGTACCCGCGGTTGCGGCAGCGCCAGCGTCCAGGAGCGCGTTTCATTACTGCGCAGTCGCGACCCGGCCACCAGCGTAAAATCGCAGGCGGAAATCACGGCCTCAATAGACGGCGAGTTATGGAAAGCGCGCAGGCTCGCGCGGTGGCTATCCGGCAGCACGCCGCGCGCGTGGGTGCTGGAGATCACGGTCACCCCGGCATCGGCCAGTTTTTTCACCGCCTCGGCGCTATCCAGCGCGCCGCCGCCCAGCCACAGCAGCGGCAGCTTCGCCTGCTTGAGCTGCGCCCACAGTGCGTCCACCACACGGCTATCCACGCTCGCCGCAGTCTGCGCTTTCACCGGCGCGGTCACCAGCGAGGCCGGGATTTTCGTGCTCTGAATATCGATCGGAATTTCAACCGATACCGGCCCGCACGGCGGCGTTTGCGCCTCCTGAATGGCTTTATGCAGAATCGCGATCGCCTGATTGGCGTTGCTGATACGGTACGCGCGCTTGGAACTGGCCTTCAGGAAGGTCAGCTGGTCGCGCGTCTCGTGAATAAAGCCGGTATCGGCATCCAGCCACGCTTTTTCCACCTGACCGGTTAAGTGCAGCAGCGGCGTGCAGGCGTTCATCGCCTCTACCAACGCCCCCACCGCGTTCCCCGCCCCCGCGCCGGTGCTGGTCAGCGCCACGCCAAGGCCGGAGAAACGGCCGTGGGCATCGGCCATCGTCACCGACCCGGCTTCCCCGCGTGCGGGCACAAAGCGGATGTTGCCGCGCTGCCCGACGGCATCAGCAATCGGCAGGTTATGAATGGAGATGACGCCGTAGATGGCCTCAACCTGATACTGCTCCAGCGTTCTGGCGATGGCGTCGCCGACGGTTATCATTTCGCTCATTGCTCACTCACCTTTTCTCAATCACACCAGTGGTTGACGCTATTACCCGTCGCCAGATAAATGCTTTTTTGTTGCATCCAGGCTTTCAGCCCCTGAATACCCTTTTCGCGGCCCAGACCGCTCTCTTTAAAGCCCCCGAACGGGGTCGAAATCGCAAAAACTTTGTAGGTGTTAATCCACACCGTGCCAACTTCCAGGCGTTCGCTGAGGCGCAGCGCGCGCCCGGTATCGCGCGTCCAGATGCCCGCCGCCAGCCCGTAGACCGAGTCATTGGCTTCGCGAATCAGTTCGCTTTCATCGCTAAAGGGCAGCGCCACCACCACCGGCCCGAAGATCTCTTCCTGACAGGTGCGCGCGCTGTTCTTCAGCCCCTCAACGATGGTCGGCAGAACGAAGCTTCCCGCCGCCAACGCGGGATCGGCCGGGATCTCGCCGCCGCACAGCACACGGCCGCCTTCCTGTTTCGCCAGCTCGACATATTCCAGCACCCGCTGGCGGTGCGCTTCGCTAATCAGCGGCCCGACGTGCGTGTCGCGGCTGAACGGATGCCCGACGCGTAACCCCTGGGTCAGCTCCAGCAGTCGCGCCATCAGCGGGGCGTAAACCTGTTGATGAATAAAGAGCCGCGACCCGGCAATGCACGCCTGCCCGGCGGAGCTGAAAATGCCGTAGCAGATACCGCGCGCCGCGCGCTCAATATCGGCATCTTCCAGCACGATAGTGGGCGATTTACCGCCCAGCTCCAGCGAGGTGGGGATCAGCTTTTCTGCCGCCACGTGCGCCAGATGACGACCGGTGGCGGTGCCGCCGGTAAACGAAATTTTGCGCACCTTCGGATGGCGCGCCAGCGCATCGCCAATCACCGAACCTTTCCCCGGCAGCACGCTCAGCAGGCCTGCGGGTAAGCCGGCGCGTTCAAAGATCCGCGCTAGCTCCAGCGCCATCAGCGGCGTGGCTTCCGCCGGTTTGAGGATCACCGCATTGCCCGCGGCAATGGCAGGGGCCACTTTCTGCATTTCGCTGGCGATCGGCGAGTTCCACGGAGTAATCGCCGCCACCACGCCGATCGCTTCATAGCGGCTCAGCGTTAACAGATCCGGCTGGCGCGGCGTGGGCAGCTCGCCTTCCAGCAGTTCGCAGGCGGCAGCAAAATAGCGGGCGGTTGCCGCCGCGCTGATGACCAGGCCGCGCGCCTCGGCGAGCGGTTTACCGTTATCGCGGCTCTGCATCTGCGCCAGCTCATCCAGCCGCGCGTCAATCTCATCCGCCACCTTATGCAGGACCTTCGCCCGCTGATGCGGTAGCGCGTTGCGCCATTCCGGATCGCGCCAGGCACTCTCCGCACAGACGATGGCCTCTTCGAGATCGTCCAGGCTCGCCGCTCGCAGCGTGGCGTTGAGGGTACCGTCCGCCGGGAAGGTGCTGCGCATCGCCTCGCCGCCGCCGCGTCGCCACTGGCCTCCGATAAAAATCATTAATTCATCCATCTGAGCCTCTCAGCGCTGGGCCAGTTCACGGCAGGCGCGTACCGCGCTTAACGCCGCCAGGGTGGAAGTTTTCGGGTTAGTGGCCAGCGGCAGCCCGCTCAGCTCCAGATGAAATTCGCCAAACAGCCCTTCGACGTGCAGGGTATGGGTATTGCGCTGGGTCGCGGGATCAACCATCAGCTGCACGCGGGTGGCGTCCATCCCCACACCGCCCAGTGCTACGGTGGCCGCGACGTTGGCGTTGGCCGGGAACAGCCTGGCGGCCTCGCGGGCGCTGCCCTCAAAGAACACCTGCGCTTCGGAAACGGCGTTGAGATCGATAAGCTGCTCGGCGTAGCTGCCGCGCCAGCTGGCCGGGCTTTTACGCGATTGATAGGTGACGCGCTCAAGCCCGCCCTCTTTCGCCGCCGCCAGCCCGTCGATACCCGCCACCGCGCCGGAAAGCAGCGTCAGCGTACCGCCCGCGTTCAGTAAGCGCTGTTCGAGTTCGCTGTCGGCCAGCGCCCCGGTGGAGATCACCGCCAGATGCCAGCCGCGCGCCAGCACCGCTTCGCCATACTGCGCGACCGCCTGCTGGCTGGCGCACTCCAGCACCAGATCCGGCGTTTCAGCGCAGTCCATTGGCGTCGTCAGCGCCGTCACGGCATCGCCAAACTGTTCGCGGATCGCCGCATGATGCGATTCACGCGCCACGATCCAGCCGATCGCCACCTGCGGCGGTAAACGCTCGATCACCGCCTGCGCCATGGCGCCATAGCCGATTAACATGATCTTTTTCATGATGTTCCCTTACAGATGACGACAGAAACCGCCGGAGACATCCAGCGCGGCCCCGGTGGTAAAGGAAGCCAGCGGCGAAGCGAGGAAGAGCAGCGCCTGCGCGGGTTCCTGCGGCTTGCCGAGACGGGCCATCGGAATACCGCGCTTGCGGGCGATATCCGCCGTCCATTCCGGCCAGCTCTGATTTTTATCACTACGGTTGGCAAAGCGGCGCTGCCACTGCCCGGACTCGACCATACCAAGCAGGATGGAGTTCACGCGGACGCCTTTGTCCACCAGCTCTTTCGACAGCGTCAGCGTCATATTCAGCAGCGCCGCGCGGGCGGCGGAGGTGGCAATCATGTGCTCTTCCGGCTGGAGCGCCAGCAGCGAGTTTACGCAGGTGATCGACGCGATATCCGACTGCTCAAGCTGCGGCAAAAACGCCTGCACCGGGTTAATGACGCCGAACAGTTTCAGCTCGGCCTCATGCAGCCACGCCTCGCGCGGGGTATCGGCAAAGTGTGCCACGTAGCCCTGTCCGGCGTTGTTGATCAGCATATCCGCCGGGCCGAAACGGTCGTTTACCGCCTCGGCGAATGCCTGTACTTCTTCGGCTTTCAGCACGTCGCAGCACCATGAAAATACGTCGCCTTCAGGATATTCGTTCAGTAGCGCCGCGTGGGCGCTGGCCAGGCGATCCGGATCGCGGCCGCAAAAAGCCACTTTTGCCCCTTCGCCCAGCAGCAGGCGCAGGGTCTCAAAACCGATACCCGAAGAGCCGCCGGTGACTACCGCTACACGCCCGTCAATTTGTGCATTCATCGCGCACCTCGTGTTGAATACGTAACAGCTGTTGATTAAAAAATGTGTCGTTATCGAGATAGCTGGCGTGCCCGGCCAGCGGGATGGCGGTAAACGGCATGCCGTAGCGTAGCGCCAGCCCCTGTACCCGCTCAGGTTGGGTGATGGCGTCCTGCTCGCCGCACCAGACTTCAAATGCCCCGCCGTAGCGCGCCAGCCAGCCGTGAATATCGTCGTGCGCCAGCATCCACGCGGCGGCGAGATAGCCTTCGGCACGCAGTTTGCGCATGCCCGCCGCTACGGTGGCGATATCCGCTTCACGCGCGGCGGGATGCAGCAGCTTCGCCGCCCGGGTTTGCGCCAGCACGTTGCCCCCCAGCGCCATCTGCTGCTCGCGGCTGCGCCAGACCTGCTCACGCTGCTCCGGCTCGCTTTGGCCGTAACCCTGCGCGGCATCGGCCAGCACTAGATGCAGCACGCGGTCGGGGTATTTCGCCGCAAACGCGCTGGCCACCAGCGCGCCGAGCGAATGGCCGACGAGAATGGTCTGACGAACGCCCGCGCGATCCAGCATCACCGCCAGCGCATCGGCGTAATCCCCGGCGTTGGCGCGAGCCGCTTCGAGCATCGGGCTTTCGCCATAACCGGGCATATCCCAGGCCAGCACGCGAAAACCGGTCAGCGCCATCTGCTTGTGCCACGAGGCCGCGCCAGAGCTGATACCGTGCAGCAGCGTGAGGGGAATACCGCTACCCTGTTCACGAAAACCCGTCATAGCGCCTCCTTAGTTCCGCTTCACTTTCGACAGCGGATGATCGGCCGGATAGGTCGGCGTTTCCGGCTTTTTGGTGCCCAGCATTACGCACATCAGCGCCTCTTCTTCGCCGTGGTTAAACAGGCCGCGATAAATCCCCGCCGGGACGGAAATCAGATCACGCTCGCGCAGGATGGTTTCGAGGTAGTTATCACCGTCCTGAATCATCAGCGTGATCTGCCCCTTCAGCATGAAGAACACCTCTTCGACATCATCGTGCAAATGCAGCGGCCCTTCGCATTTCGACGGTAGCACCATGGTGGAGAAGGTGAAGTGCTCGGCGGCAACGGTATTGGTATCGCTCACCACGCCGGTCGCGCCGGTGCCGATATAGCGCATCTGCGCGCGGCGGTATTTCGGGTCGTAATCGGCCTGGAATTTCAGCGCGTTCCAGTCGTATTTGCGCCCTTCGAAGCGCGCAATGCGCGACTCGACCCACTCTTCCATCGTCAGGTTGTCGGGTTTAATGCCCGCTTTTACGCTTACGGTTGAATCTGTCATGACACTCTCCTCAGTAACGTCTCAGCAGCGGCAGTAACAGGACGCAGCCCACCGCCGCCATCACCGCCAGAAAAATCAGCCCGGAATCCATGCTGTGGGTGAAGGCGATAAGCGCCCCCATCACCGCCGGCGACAGCGCGCCCGCAAAGTTTCCCAGCCCGTTGAAGATGCCGCCGGCGGTGGCGCTCACCCGTGGATGAGTAGCCTTGGCCAGCAGCGCGAAAATGTTCGGCGCACCGGTTCCCCACATAAAGGTGCTGAAGCTCATCGCCGCGATAATCGCCAGCGGGGTATCCAGATGCATCACCACCGCCAGGCCTGCGCCCGCTCCCGCCATGGAGATAAAGCAGGCGGCCGCGCGTTTATCGACCCGGTCCGACAGCCACGCGCCAATCACCTCACCGGCCAGCATGGCAATGAACGGCATCGACGAGAGCCAGCCCGCATGCTCCAGGTGAATGCCTTTACCTTTAATCAGGTAGCCCGGCAGCCAGCCGTTAATGCCCCACAGGTAGGTCAGGAAGGCGATGTTAAAGATGCAGATAATCCAGAAGTGCAGGCTGACGAACAGCTCGCGCCGCGCCGCCCTGCGCTCTTCCTGCGTCGCCTGGGCGGTAGTGGGTTTCGCGTCAAGGCGAATGCCCCGCAGGCCAAGGCGCACAAAAATCAGCACCGGGACGGTCAGCATCGCCATCACAAAGAAGGTGCTCTGCCAGCCAAAAGTGTTCAGCAGCCACAAAGAGAGCGGGAAACCAATGGCCGCGCCCACCGGCGTGCCGAGCAGCCACAGCATGGTGGCGCGCGCCTGCAAATGCTGCGGGAAGTTGTGGCGCACGATGGCGAACGCCAGCGGGAACAGCGGCCCTTCCGCCACGCCGAGCAGAATGCGCAGCACGATCATCAGGGTGTAGTTGTGGGTGAAGCCCATCGCCACCATCAGCACGCACCACACCGCCATCATGCCCGTGAGCAGACGCAGCGGGGCAATCTTGTCGCCCAGCCCGCTTAAAAATACGGAGGAAAATCCGTAGCTCAGCAGGAAGGCGCTCATCAGAATGCCGAGGCGCGTGGTATCAAAATCAATGCCCATCGCCTGCTGGAAATGGCCGTCGGAAAACAGCGCGGCAATGCTGATTTTGTCGAAAAACGCCAGCAGTACGCAGGCCAGCAGCGACAGCGGGATCGCCCAGCGAACGGCTTTTTCAGGCGTACGGGTCCCCTCACCGCTCGCCTCAGCAGGCGCGGTGTTCGTCTCGAATGTGGTCATTTATCCCCCCTAAGGGCGCGCGTTGGTTATCGCAATGACATCAGTGAAAAGGTCGGGTCGGCGAGCGGAACCGCGGACAGGTCTCGCCCCGCCGCCATCCAGCGCTTCGCCAGCTTGACGGTGCGCGCATCGTTAAACGCCACCAGCTGCGTCAGCCGCCCATTTTCGTCCAGCGAGAAGTACAGCGACTCTTCGCGCACGACCGTCCGGCTTCCGGCAAGCGGAATGCCGAGGATCTGAATGTTGTGCTGATATTGATCCGACCACAGCCACGGCGCGTCGTCGTAGCCTGCGGCCCCGGCGTTGAGCATCGCTTTGGCCGTCGCCACCGCCTGATTCTGGGCAAAGGCCCAAGACTGGATGCACAGGCCGTACTGGTGATGCTGCGCGACGTCACCGGCGGCAAAGATGGACGGATCCGAAGTGCGCCCGTGAGCATCCACCACGATCCCGCGGTCAATATCCAATCCGGCGTCACGCGCCAGCTCCAGGTTGAGATCGACACCGATCCCGACCACCACAGCGTCGAAGGTTTCACGCTGACCGTCGCAGTGGATAACCGGCAGACCGCCGTCGTCCTCCAGCTCCAGCGCGCCGCAGCCGGTGCGGATCGCCACGCCCTGTTCACGATGGAGGTTTGCTAAGCGCTGCGACACCTCGCCGCTCACCGAGCGCATGCACAGCGCGGGCTGCTGCTCGAACAGGGTGACCGCCACGCCGCTTTTGCGCGCGGACGCAGCGATTTCCAGGCCGATCCAGCCGCCGCCGATAATCGCCAGGGTTTGGCTTTCCGCCAGCCGGCCTTTCAGGCGCTGTGCATCCTGCCAATGGCGCAGGGTATAGACCTGCGGATGCGCTGCCCACGCCTCACCCGGCAGGCGCGCCCGCCCTCCGGTAGCCAGCAAAAGGATGTTGTAACTAAGTAGCTCACCGTTGCTTAAACGTACCGTTTTCGCGTCGCGGTCGATCTGCTCCGCGCGCAGAGGACGGTACCAGCTCAGGTTCATCGCCCGCTGCGCCTCGTCGGTAAACAGGCGCGGGAGCGCCGCGTCAGGCTCCAGCAGCGTGGCTTTCGACAGCGGCGGGCGCTCGTAGAAATCCCACGCCTCTTCCGCCACGACGCAAATCTCGCCGTCGAAGCCCTCATCACGCAGGGTTTTCGCCGCCCAGCCGCCCGCCTGGCCGCCGCCGATAATCACAATACGCGTGGTCATACGGCCTCCGTCTTCTTCTGCTGACGGCGCGTGTCGTGGTCGATACCGCCTTCCACCGCCCATTCGGTAAAGGAGACCAGCGAATGCTCCAGCTCGCGCGGCTGCCAGTTTTCCGTCAGGTAGTCGTCGTTGGTGTAGTACTCAAACGCGCCGCCGGTTGGGCTGTTGACGTACCAGAAATAGGCCGAGGACACCGGATGGCGGCCCGGGCCGATAAAGGTGCTCCAGGCGTTTTTATTCATCGCAATGCCGCCGCCGATCACCTCATGAATATCGCGCACCGTAAAGGCTACGTGATTCAGGCCGCGCTTGCGGTTCGGCAACTGCAGTAAGAACAGATTATGGTGGCCGCCGCGTGCGCCGCAGCGCAGGAACACCGCGCGGTTGATGTAGCGGTCGGAGACCTGGAAGCCGAGCACCTCGCGATAGAATTGCTCGACCGCCGCCAGCTCCTCGACGAAGAACACCACGTGGCCAACGTTGATCGGTTCGGCGCTGCTGTAGACCGGGCTTGGCGTATCGATACGGCGGGCGTCGCCCCATTGGTTGATAGGCTCGACGTTCAGCTCAACCGGCACCTGCTGGCTCACCTGTACCCGCAGAGTCATGCCGTTCGGGTCGCGGCACTCCAGCCCGCCGTCCACCTCACGAAAGCCCGGTTGCTGCGCCAGTTTCGGCTTTAACGCCGCCAGCGCCTGCTCGCTGGCCACCGCCCAGGTCATCCGGCGCAGGGTGTTACCTGCTTCAAATGCCGGTGGCAGCTCCGGGCTATCAATGGGGTTCAGTTCGACGCGCGCGCCGCTGAGGGTGGTAAAACGCTGGCCGCTGGCGTCGCCCTTCAGGCCAAAATCACGCATAAATTTGGCGCAGTGGGTCAGGTTGTCGACGCCAAATTCCAGCTTTTCAATTCCGATTACGCTCATCGTTCGTTGCCTCATTTACCGTTCATCGCCCGATTCTGGGCGTAAAACATGCCCGACGCCGCCAGGCGCCTGGAGTTAACCTTCTGATTTAGCTTGCTTTAGAGAGATACCCTAAGAAGCCGGAAATCTTGTCTGCTGCCAGGCTGACCTCGCTTTGCAGCCGTTCGCGATCGCTCTGCGGGATCTCTTCTGACGGCACCAGAATGCTGACGACGGCGGCGACCTTACCGCTGCGGTCGTACACCGGGTAGACGATGGAAGAAATGCCGTGGCGGAAAAAGGATTCGCCAATCACGTAGCCGCGCGCTTTATCCTGCTGCACCATCTGCCACAGCGCTTCACGCTCCTGAAGCTGGCCCGGCGTATTGCCCGGCAGGCGCTCGTGCGGGAACAGGTGTTCAAACTCGGCGCGGCTCAGGTCGGTGAGCAACATGCGGCCCAGCGAGGTGCAGTGCACCGGCAGACGCGTGCCGATACTGACCTGATTGATCCGCGAACCGGCGGCGCTGACGCGGGCAATATAGATAATGTCGCGCCCGTCGCGGATCGCCAGATGGCTGCTGCACTGGCTGGTATCGCGCAGCTGTTCGATCACCGGCTGGCCAACCTGCGCCACATCCAGCGAGGCGATGTATTCAAAGCCAAGGCGCAGCACGTTCATGCCGAGCGAGAAGGTATTGGCGCGCGGGTTGCGCTCGAGAAAGCCCATATATTCCAGCGTTTGCACCACCCGGTAGGCGGTGGCTTTCGGCATATCTACCAGCCGGTGCAGCTCGGCAAACGTCAGTTCGCGATGCTGCTCGCCAAAGGCCAGCAGCAGCTGCAATCCGCGCTCCAGCCCCGGCACCAGATACTTCACTTCCTGATCGTTGGCCATATCCACTCCGAAACTCAGTTAAAAACAAAGCCGCCGTTGACGGGAATCAGCTGCCCGGTAATAAAGCGCGACAGGTCGCTCAGCAGCCAGACCACGCTGCCGGTGACGTCGTCGGGCTGCTGCGCGCCGCTGAGCGCGCGACCGTTTTCATACAGCTGATGACGTTCCGCAGGGACATATTCCGTCGCTTCGACGCGGGTCAGCCCCGGCGCGATGGCGTTAATTCGAATCCGTTTTTCGCCCAATTCGCGGGCCATGGAACGGGTCATCGCAATCACCGCGCCTTTGCTGGCGACGTAGGCCATCAGCCGCGGCGCGCCCCACAGCGCGGTATCAGACGCGACGTTGACGATCCCCGCGCCTTCGCGCAGCAGCGGTACCGCCGCGCGGGTGACCAGCCAGGTGCCTTTGACGTTGACGGTCATCACCCGATCCCAGAGATCCGGATCGTAATCGATCATATCTTTGCCGCCGACGCCGGTGGCCATCGCCGCGTTGTTCACCAGCCCATCAATCGGGCCGTGGGCAGCGATAGCGCTGAACGTCGCGTCGATGGAAGCCGCATCGGCCAGATCGATCGCGTGCGGCTCAATGGCGTAACCCTGCGCGGCTAAACGCTGGGCGCTTTCGGCCAGCTCGCCTTGCAGAATGTCGCACATCACCACCGCCGCGCCTTGTTCCGCACAGGCCTCGGCAAAGTGATAGCCCAGGCCGCGCGCGGCGCCGGTCACCACGATGCGTTTACCGTTCAGCAGGCCATTCATCAGGCAGCTCCCTGCTGTGCTTCACGCGCCGCCAGCTGCTCTTTGGCGGCTTTTTGCATCATGCGGCGCAGGCGGGAGAGGCCGACGTCGTGTTGATAGAGGTATTCATGCTCGCGCGCATCGGGCGCCATACATTCCAGCACCACGCGATCCTGCTCGAGCACTTCCCAATGCAGCTTCTCCAGGCGATTGCGGTACATGAAGCGCCACATATCGCGCTGCCAGCCCTGCACGCGGCGAATACGCCAGAAGAAGACGCGACAGTTGTCGTTATCTTCCGGCACCACCATGCCGACGATGAAGAAGTGGCCGCCCGGCCCGAAGCGCTTTTTATACGGGATGGAGAGTCGCATCCAGAAAGTGCCGCTATTGCCCAGCTCAACCCAGTCGAAGTTGACGCCGCTCTGGCCCTTTTTCTCGAAGATAAAGCCGGTTTTGGTCGGTTGCAGTACCATGTCGGCCTTACGGTCGCCTTCCGCCATCGAGTGCGAGGAAGAGTGCAGATAGGTGCCGTGCATCGGGTCCATGACGTTTTCCAGCGCGTACTGGTAATTGCATTTCCACGCCGCGGTACAGAGGAAGTTGCTGTAGTCTTCGCTATCGGCCAGCTCGGCCGGGAAGCTCAGTTCATCCGGCTGCTGGTCGGCGGTCACGCCGAACCACAGGAAAATCGCGCCGTGCGCTTCCTGCACGTTGTAGCTGCGCACGCACTGCTGCCCCACCAGCGGGCATTTATCCACCGCGGGCACATCTTTTACTTCGCCGTTGCCCGCCACTTCCACGCCGTGATACCAGCAGGCAATGCGGTCGCCAAGGTTCCAGCCCATCGACAGGCGCGCGCCGCGGTGCGGGCAGCGGTCTTCCAGCGCCTGCACCTGGCCGTCTTTGTTACGCCACACCACAATCTGCTCGCCCAGGCGGGTGATGCCCACCGGCGCGGACTGCACTTCCCAGCTTGCCAGCACCGGATACCAGAGGCCGCGCAGACCTTTATCGAGATAGTTTTGTACGGTAGTCGTCATCGCGTTGCCCTCAGTATCCGTTAACCTGTAAGAATGCGGCGAAGCTGGCTTCGCTCCACGGCTCGCCCTGCTGGTCGTGCATCTTGATAGCGTTAAGCCCATTCACCAGTTCCGGCAGCGTTTCTGCGCCCTGCTCGAACAGTTCTTCCAGCGCGGCGATAAGCTTCAGCTCCCAGTTTTCCGGTACGCGGCTGCGGGTTTGCCAGATCAGATTGTCGTAGTGACCCGGTTTATGAATCGCGCCGTTGCCGCCTTCGGCGGGCGGGGTGAACTGGCGGCTTTCCGGCAGCGCGGGGTTAAAGTTCAGGGTGTCACTCATGCCACGGTCTCCTCGATAAACGTAATCTGGATCTGGTTTTCAAATACCCGAACCGGGTAGCGATTCAGGTTGCGGCCGCCGGGGCCGTGCAGGCATTGCCCGGTTTTGACATCGAAAACCGCTTCGTGCAGCGGGCACTCGACTTTGCCATCTTCCACAAACCCCTGGCTCAGCAGCGCATAGGCGTGAGGGCATACGTCTTCCAGCGCGTAGTACTCGCCGTCAATCAAATAAACGCCGATCTCTTTACCTTCGACGTTGCCGCTAAAAGGGAAATCTTCCTGTACTTGTTCTGCATCACACACGCCTATCCAGCTCATCGCGATCCTCCAGGCTTTTGTTTCATATATGAAACTCTGTTTCTTATTTAATACGGTCAATATAAAAGCGATGAATGTTTCGTCAAGCGTGGATGTGACGAATTTGTTAACTAAACGACGTTTAATTGGCTAAGTGTGCAAACGATCACGAAAAAATGCAGCGATATGAAATTTTCATCACCGGCGAGGGAATAATACTTTTTTGTAATGGCCTCTCATTTTGAATAATAAATATTGACTTGTGCTCTCATCGCACTCTAAAAAATTATTACCTCGAACGATGATGCAGTTTCACAGGTGAAACAGGTAATTATTTTTTCATTTAAATACAATGAGTTTCATAGGTGAATCATTTTAGCTGCGTGATAGTTTCGTGAATAAAAATATAAACTCATAAAGGCATTAAGGCGGAAGTGATGACGGCAAGATGGCAAGGTACAATCGCATTACTGTTGTTAATAATTATTTCTTACATCGATCGCGTTAATATCTCGGTGATGATTCTCAACCCGGATTTTGCGGCTCACTTTCAGTTAAATGAAAACAGAATGTTACAAGACATGCTGATGACATGCTTTCTTCTGGGTTATGGATTTTCGGCTTTATTATTAACACCAGTTATTGAAAGCCGCTGGCATTACCGCCAGGGGCTGCTGGGCAGCATTGCCATCTGGGCGTTGGTTTGCGCCGTGTCGCCGCTGCTCGGTTCGCTGATGGGGATGCTGATAGCGCGTATCATTCTGGGGATTGCCGAAGGGCCGCTGTTCTCGCTCAAAACGCGTTTTATCAGCGATAACTTCAATGCCGATGAAATTGGCAAACCCAATGCCGTCACCGCGCTGGGCGTTTCGCTGGGGCTAGCGGTCGGCTTCCCGCTGGTCACCTGGCTGATGGCGAATCTGGGCTGGATGGGGTCGTTTTACGCGCTGGCGGTGCTGAACCTGCTGCTGGGCGGCGGGCTCGTCTGGCGCTTTCTCCCGGCACCGCGCGCCGTTGGTCCACGGGCTAAACCGGGCTTTAAGCAAACCTTCGCGCTGGCCTGGCACACGCCGCTGCTGGGCTGGATCCTGCTGGTCGAGATCGCCACGCTGAGCTATCTGTGGGGCAGCAGCGCCTGGTTACCCGCGTGGCTGCGCGATGAGCACCACTTCTCGCTGCATGCGACCGGTTTTCTGGCCGCCATTCCGTTCCTGCTGAGCCTCGGCTCTAAGTTTCTCGGCGGCGTGCTGCTCGACAAAATGCGCCCGGAGCAGGCGCCAGTGCTGTTTGTTATCGGCGGACTGCTGACTGCGCTTTCAGTGCTGGCGCTGATGCTAAGCCAGCAGCCGGCCTGGCTGGCGCTGTTTATGCTGTCGGCGAACGTCTTCTGGGGGTTACAGGGGGCGGCGATTCCTGCCGTGGTGCAGCACCATGCCGCGCGGGAAGCGGTGGGCAGCGCCTATGGCATCATTAACGGAATTGGCAATATTTGCGCCGCGTTTATTCCGCTGCTGATGGGGGTGGTGATGAAGTCGGTGGGGTCGGTCAGTTCCGGTTTTTCCGTACTGGTGGCATCGCAGATTATCACGCTGCTGGCAGGCGGAATGCTGCTGCTGCGCATGCGTCGCGCAGCAGCAGTGAGCGTTTAAGGCTTACTCGCCTTTTTTCGCCGCCTGGATGTAGAGCATTTCCAGCGCCAGGGTCGCCGCCGCCAGCGCGGTGATCTCGGACTGGTCGTAGGCCGGAGCCACTTCCACCACGTCCATCCCGACGATGTTCAGATCCTTCAGGCCGCGCACCAGCTTAATGGCGCGGTCGGAGGTCAGGCCGCCGATCACCGGCGTGCCGGTACCCGGCGCGAACGCCGGATCAAGGCAGTCAATGTCGAAGGTCAGGTAGACCGGCATATCGCCGACGATCTGCTTAACCTGAGCAATGATGTCGTCCACGCTGCGATCGTTCACCTGGCAGGCGTCCAGCACGGTGAAGCCGTTGTCTTTGTCGAACTCGGTACGGATACCAATCTGCACCGAGTAGTTCGGGTCGATCAGCCCTTCGTTCGGCGCGGTGTAGAACATGGTGCCGTGGTCGAACTCGCAGCCGTTGGCGTAGGTGTCGGTGTGCGCGTCAAAGTGCACCAGCGCCATTTTGCCAAAGTGTTTGGCGTGGGCGCGCAGCAGCGGCAGCGTGACAAAGTGGTCGCCGCCGAAGGAGAGCATGCGTTTGCCCGCCGCCAGCAGTTTTTCCGCGTGCGCCTGCAGCTTCTCGCTCATTTCACGGGCGTCGCCGAAGGCGTAAACCAGATCGCCACAGTCCACCACGTTCAGGCGCTCGCGCATGTCGAAGTTCCACGGGAAGCGGTTATGCTCCCAGGCCAGGTTGGTGGAAACCTGACGAATCGCCGCCGGGCCGTGGCGGCCACCGGCACGACCTGAGGTCGCCATATCAAACGGTACGCCGGTAATGACCCAGTCCGCGTCGCTGTCGTACGGCATAAAGTTCATCGGCAGACGCAGGAAACCAAACGCGTTGGAAACCAGGGAGTTATCGTATTGATGACCTAAGGTGCTCATGGGCTGTGACCTCTTTTACGTCGATATAAAAAAACCCTTCCGCGTCGTTAGGCCCGACGAGGAAGGGTTTGAATGGGGGGTACTGCTTGTATGGGGGCGATTATCGCCGTTAATCTGTACGGGTTCAAGTACGTTCAAAACAATCGGCCCCCCTCCTTGCTCCAGACCACAATTATAGCCGACGCAAACGGGCAATGAGCGGCCCGGCCTCCTCCAGCAGGGTTTCCACCGACGGCGCGCACAGGCACTCCAGCGAAACGGCGTGGCGATAGCCCGACTGCTTCAGCGCCCGGTAAATGTCGTCTATCGGCAGGTGACCGTAGCCGGGAAAGGCGCGGTTGGAGTCGGCAAAGTGGACGTGTTTCAGACGATGCCCCAGCAGCGCAATCGCCGCAGAAAAATCGCGATCCTCAATGTTGGCGTGGAAGATATCCCACAGCACGCCGACGTTATCGGGCGCATCGCTGAGGGTGAGAAATTCGAGCATATCCGCCGCGCTGTGCAGATGGCTGATTTCGTAGCGGTTGAGCGCTTCCAGCACCAGCGTTACGCCGCAGCGCTGGGCCAGCTCCACGCAGGGGCGCATCGCCTCCGCCAGCTCGTGCATATACGCCGTTTTGCTCATCTCTCTGTCCGGCGCGCGCAGCGAACCGATGGTGACGTGGCTGCCCAGTAGCGCGGCGACCTCAATATGCTCCGCCAGCCGTGCGCGGGTGCGCGTCACCACCGCGTTATCGCCAGACAGCAGCGACAGGCCGTCGCGCCGGCGGGCCTGCCCGGTAGCGATCGTCGTACAGCCTAACCCATAGCTGTCCAGACGCTGCTTCAGGCCCGCGACATCCATCCCTTCATAATCATTAATACAGAATTCGGCGGCATCAAAACCGCTTTGCGCCAGCCACGCCAGCCCCTGCTCAAGCTTCTCAGGCGGAAACGGCGAAAAAAGCGTGTCATAACGGCACGTTAACGTTGCGCTAAATTTGATCATTCGCTCACCTTTTTGCGGGCCAGCGCGTCAACGCTGGCCCGGATTGTTATCGCATGGCTTTGGTTAAAATACGGCTGGCGCCGCGGGAGAAGTGCTCCGCCGCCTCCTGAACGGTGAATTTGCCGTGGTCAATGTTCTCAATGGTATTGCGCCACAGCTCCACCAACTGCGGGTTGTCGAAGTAAGGCGAGGTCGGAATATCGTGCGGCAGCGCCAGTGAGGAGTTGATACCGGCGACGGTAATGTTGTCCTCCTGAATCAGGCCGTCCGCTTTGAGCTGATCCCACGCGGCCTTACTGAGCGGCGTACCGCGCTCCAGCCCCATCGCTTTCACCCCTTGCGGGTCGTTCATCAGGAAGTTAATCAGCTTCGCCGCTTCCTGCGGATGCCTGGTGGTTTTACCGATGCTGAACATCATGGTCGGCTTGAAGAACAGCCCGGCGTCTTTCGCCCCCGGCAGCATAAAGAACGGCCCCAGCTCCAGCGTGTTGTACGGCGCGGTGAGGTTGTTTTCGTACATCACCGCGTTGGTGTTCCACATATACACGCCGCCCCACTTGCCCTGAATCCACGGCTTCATCTCCCAGGTATTACTCTTGCCGTAGGAGGCCAGCACCCGCATCGACGGGAAAACGTGGTTATCCACCAGATCTTTGTAGATCTGGAAGAAGTCCTGCCACTGCTGCGGCGTGTAGGTAAATTTGCCTTTGCTCTCGTCGATAGCCGGGATGTTGTATTTCTGCACCATCCACGACTGCACCAGCGTCAGCGACTCCATATAGTCGAGCACCAGCGGATATTTCTCTTCATCCTTCGCTTTAAAGGCGCGCCCTGCCGCCATCAGCTTGTCCCAGCTTTGCGGATAGCTGACGCCCATCTCCTGCCACAGTTTGCTGTTGTAGTAGAAGTTGCGGGCGGTCACCGCCACCGGCAGCCCGTTCAGCTTGCCGTCGACGGTAGTGGTGGTCAGCGACTGCGGATCGTACTGCTGGAGATCGAGCACCGCCTTTTGCTGATACAGATCGTAAAAGCCCTTACCGTCGCGCGAGAACAGCGGCAGCCAGTTCCAGTTGGTCTGAATGACATCCGGCTCGTTGCCGCCCGCAATCTGCACCGTCAGACGCGAGAGATAGCCCTCCCAGCCGGCGTATTCCGCCTTCACCTTGATATCCGGATATTTCTCCTCAAACAGCTTGATGGCGTTGAGCGTTGCCTGATGGCGGCTGTTGCCGCCCCACCAGGAGATACGAATTTCGGTCGCCTGCGCGGCGGACAGGCAGGAACACGCAAGCATCAATGACGCCGCCACGGGGGCGATAAGCTTATGCATCGGTAACTCCTTGTTTAAGCGTGAATTTGCTGTAAAACGGCGTCGGGTATTTCGGCGAGATACAGCGCCGGTTTCCCGTCTTTGTCACTGCTGAACAGCACGGCTTTTTCATCCGGGGTAAAGGACGGGTGCGGGTGGGTGACCTGACGATCGCCGTCGAGTACCTGCCATGACGAGCTATGGCAGGCGATTTTGTGCGCCTTCTTATGACGCAGGTCGAACAGCCACAGCCACGGGTCGCGGGTATCGCCATAGCCGGCGTTATCAGCGATATCAATAGGAATACCGGAGCCATCACCCACCGCCAGCGAGCCGTCTTCATTGCTCATCACGTGCGAGCACGGCGGCATCGCCATCAGGCGTTCATCCTGGCCGGTTTCGCCGTCGATGCGGCACAAATAGCGCACCGGGCTGTTTTTGACATAGGTGACGTACATCAGCGCCGAGCCGTCCGGCACCCAGAACTCATGGGTATAGCTTTCTCCCGGCGCGGGTTCGCGGGCTTTACGAATATGGCCGCCCTGCTCATCCATCAGCCACATCCGCGCGTCAACGCGATCCAGCGGCCCCTCGTGGCAGAACGCCACGGTGTTATCGTCGTTCGGGCGGTAGATCGGGTGGCCCAGCCACTGGTTCTCTTCCAGCAGCGTCTCCCGCTCGCCGGTGCGCAGGTCGATGCGGATCACCCGGCAGCGCGGCTGCTCGTCGAAGAACTCCTGAAACACCTTCCAGTCGCTGATCGGTCGCCAGCTATCGCGGTGGATCTCCACGCCCACCAGCTTGTCGCAGGCGGAGTTCGCCACCCAGGTGCCATAGCCCACCCACTCGTCCGGTACGCGATACACCACCGTCTCCTGAAGCGTGGCTAAATCGACGCGCATTAAATTCCGCTCGGCCTTCACATAATAAAGCCCGGTTTCATCCGGCGATAAAAAGCCGCCGAAGGTATTATCGCCCGGACCTTCGGTTAATTGCGTGGCGAGGCCGCTGGCAATATCCAGTAAATAATAATTACGGTATCTATCAAATTCCCCGGCAAAGATTAATTTTTTACCGCCATCGATAAAACACTTCTGATAAAAATAATTACGATGACAAATAACATCGACCGGCGTAAAGCGGGTGACTTTCGCCCCGGTATCGCTATCAATATAATGTTCAAAATCCAGTTGCAGCGTCGAACCTTTAGCCATAATAAATCCTCGAATTTAACGTGATAAGCAAAGCCAGAGTGAGCGGGTCGAGCAGGCTCACATTTTAGTGTTTACAGTCGCCGCGGCGTTTGACCTTTCAGCGCGGCGGATTTAGCATCCCTGCTCCCATCGGGCACAGGAGCGTGAACCATGACAGCCACAACGCCTTTACTGATCGTGGAGATTAATTCTCCGGATATCTGGCGCTGGTCTTTTGTGGAATACACCGTACGCCAGGCGCTGCGCTATGGGTTTCAGGGTATCGTTATTCATCAGCAATCGTTATTAGCCCGCTTAGCGCCCCCCTCCAGATCCTGTAAAGGCAGCGAATTAATTAATCTGACGCTAGCCCAGGAACATGCCATTCTCTATTTACGGAGGGTGGGCGACTATTGCCAGAAACACCATTTACAGCTTTGGTTACAGGGTGAAGCCACGCCCGACAGCCAGGAATTAAAAAATAAGTTCCCTGAGTTCTTTCTTTCCGACAATAATCACGACGCGTTTATTCAGCATTTTTTCCAGCACACCATTCCGCATATTCTCGCGGCGCTCCCGGCGGTGCGCGGCCTGCGTCTTTCGTTATCCACTCCGGACGTCAGCAATGAGCACTGGAAAACGTCGTTAAAAATCCTCTATCAGGGCATTCGCCAGCTTGGCCGCCAGCTGATCCTGCGCGATTATCAGGACAAAACCTGGCCGCGGCAGATGCTGCGTACGGCGCTGGAAACGCTCCCTGACGACGTGCGCGCCTCGATTAAGGCCACTGAACTCGACTACCGCCCGGGCTTTGCCAGCAACCCCAACCTGCTGAATATCCAGAGCAACCGCAAATGGCTGGAGCTGGACCTCTGGGGCCTGGAGTACGGCTGGACGCTGCTCCCGTGCTATCTGCTGGAGGAGATCCAGCAGCGTCTCGCCTGGCTTAACCAGCATAGCGGCGGCGCGCCCGAAGCGATCACCGTGCGCATCGACTGGGAGTGGATGCCCGACCTGGCGCTTAGCGATAGCCAGAACGAACTTAACCTGTTCGGCCTTGCCCCGCTCATCAACGAGCCGGAGGTCGATCCGCGCCACATCGTTCACCGCTGGCTACAGCAGCAGGCCCCCACTGCGCCGCAGCACACGCTCAACGCACTCGGCAATATCGTCATCGCCAGCCATGAATGGAGCTGCAAAACGCCCACGCTGCTGGGCCGCGTGCTGCAATGCCACAGCCGCCCACCGGCTGATTTAGAACACACGCTGCATCTGCTGCATCTCGATACCCGCGGCGCAAACTGGACGCAGTCTTTTCAGCCGCTGATGCCCAGCGACGATCGCGAACTCGGCGTTCAGCAATGCCAGCTTATCGAGCTGGAAAACCAGCGCAGCCGCTTTCTTGCCGACTACCTCTACAGCCGTTCGCTGAAGCTGCTGCCCGACAGCGGCCTGGCCGAGCCTGCCCGGCAGGCTATCGCCGACGGCGCGGTTCGCGCCCTCAAATATACCCATATCTACAGCGCCTTTACCCAGGCGCTTAGCCTCAAGCTGTGGCTGCGTAAGTACGGTGAACAGGCCGATATCCGTACGCAGTTTGCCAGCGCCCTACGCAACTTCCGGCAGCAGAACAACGAGCTGGAGGCCTGGTTTAGCCAGCACGGGGACGCCCATCCCAGCGCCTTTGCCACCCTGCTCAATCCGCAGCGCATCACCACGTTGATTGCCAGTCTTGATAATGATTAAGGATGAAGTCGCCGCGGGGGTAAGTAAATCCGCGTAGCCGGTACAAATCGCGGTTGAAGGTATTCGCTGACGTAAAGAGTGAAAGCCATCACGGTTATGGAAAATATCGGGTGATAGACATCACATTCTGAGCGAACGATTTTGTGATCATTATCGATGAAGGGAAAAGACAGGTGGAAATACCCGGCGGACAGACGCCGCCGGGCGAGCGAGATTACTCGTCTTCCAGGTAGGTATAGCCGTACAGACCGGCTTCAAACTCTTCGAGGAACTGCTGCTGCAGCTCGGCGTCCAGATCGGTGTTTTTCACCTGGTCGCGGAACTGGGTGAGCAGCTTGTTCGGATCCAGCTGAACGTACTGCAGCATGTCCGCCACGGTATCGCCTTCGTCGGACAGCTCAACCTCAACGCTGCCGTCAGGGAACACGAACACGTCAACCGCTTCGGTGTCGCCGAACAGGTTGTGCATGTTGCCGAGGATCTCCTGATACGCGCCGACCATAAAGAAGCCCAGCATCGGCGGGTTCTCCGGGTCGTACTCCGGCATCGGCATGGTGGTGGCGATACCGTCGCCGTCGACGTAGTGATCGATGGCGCCATCGGAGTCACAGGTGATATCCAGCAGCACCGCGCGGCGTTCCGGAGCCTGGTTCAGCCCTTCGAGCGGCAGCACCGGGAACAGCTGATCGATACCCCACGCATCCGGCATTGACTGGAACAGCGAGAAGTTGACGTACATCTTATCCGCCATTCGCTCCTGCAGTTCGTCGATAATCGGACGGTGCGCGCGGTTGCTCGGGTCGAGCTGTTTCTGCACTTCGTGACACATGTTCAGATACAGCTGCTCGGCCCACGCGCGCTCGTGCAGGCTGAAGGTGCCTGAAGAGTAGCCGACGTGCACATCGTGCAGATCCATCTGGCTGTCGTGCAGCCATTCGCGCAGCGAGCGGCGGTTATCCGTCTCGTGCATCTCCTGCCAGGTTTCCCACATGCTTTGCAGCGCGCGCGGCGCATCGTCAGCAGGCGGCGTGGCTTCGGTATGTTCGCTACGCTCAACGCCGATGATGTTCGACACCAGCACGGTGTGGTGCGCGGTCACCGCGCGGCCGGATTCGGTGATCACCGTCGGGTGCGGCAGGCCGTGCTCTTCGCAGGCGTCGCCAATCGCCCAGATAATGTTGTTGGCATATTCGTTCAGGCCGTAGTTGACCGAGCAATCAGACTGCGAGCGGGTTCCCTCGTAGTCCACGCCCAGGCCGCCGCCGACGTCGAAGCACTGAATATTGACGCCCAGCTTGTGCAGCTCAACGTAGAAACGGGCCGATTCGCGCACGCCGGTGGCGATATCGCGAATGTTCGCCATCTGCGAACCGAGGTGGAAGTGCAGCAGTTGAATGCTGTCCAGACGGCCGCGCTCGCGCAGAATTTCCACCAGTTGCAGTACCTGGTTGGCCGCGAGGCCAAACTTGGATTTTTCGCCGCCGGAAGACTGCCATTTGCCGGAGCCCTGAGAGGCCAGACGCGCACGCACGCCGAGGCGCGGCACTACGTTCAGGCGTTCAGCTTCTTCCAGTACGATGGCGATTTCAGACATCTTCTCGATCACCAGATAGACCTTGTGGCCCATCTTCTCACCCACCAGCGCCAGACGAATGTATTCACGGTCTTTATAACCGTTACAGACGATCACGCTGCGGGTCATGCCCGCGTGCGCCAGTACCGCCATCAGCTCGGCTTTAGAGCCCGCTTCCAGCCCCAGCGGTTCACCGGAGTGGATCAGCGACTCAATGACGCGACGGTGCTGGTTAACCTTAATCGGGTACACCAGGAAGTAGTCGCCGTTGTAGCCGTAGGATTCACGCGCGCGCTTGAACGCCGCGTTAATCGAGCGCAGGCGATGCTGCAGAATCTGCGGGAAGCAGAACAGCGCGGGCAGACGCTGCCCCTGGGCTTCGCGAGCTTTTACCAATTCGGCGAGGTCAACGCGCGCATCCGGTACATCCGGATCCGGGCAGACGCTGATGTGGCCCAGCTCGTTGACGTCGTAGTAGTTATTGCCCCACCAGGCAATGTTGTATGTGCGTAGCATTTTGCTGGCTTCCTGGGAGCTCATCGCAACCTCCTGCATGGAACGTAGTACACCGCGTTCGCCTGCTGACGAATGCGAATCCAGTGAAATGTCGTCAGACATAGCGAACCTCAATTATTTATAACAAGTGTAAAACAGTTAACTACTATCGCAGCGTGACGTTGCGATAACAACCCATAAACAGCCCGATGAGGCAGCAGAACATGCTGACGCGCCGACTGTGCGACCGGTTTCTTTTTCATATCATTGTAAAACACGCACCTGAACCGGGTATGACGGTTCAGCGAAACCACGAGAAAACCCTTGCCGTAGCAAGAGCGCCCTTGTTCAGTTTCCGTTACCGACCGGCTCGGGAATCCTGAGAAGCGCCGAAATGGGTATAACATCGGCTGGTATGCAAAGCAGAAATGAGGGTTGCGGGGAACATGCTCGCGCCAGGACGGCACGACAGAGTCGGCAGAATACAACGGTTCATTATCTCGTATCACCTCCACGGCCGCCCCGAAAGACGAACCTTTAAGCCAAAGCACTGTTTTAGCCCGGCTGGAAGTGGCGACACGAGGAAAACGTCGTGTGCTTTTTGGTATGAGCCGCGCGCCGCGTTTTATACCGATAACCACCCCAAAAAGCAAAATATAAATGTGCGCATTGCCGGCGCTGTCAGGAAAAATTTCCATCTTATTGAGGAGAGGAATGGGAGCTGAATCAAAAAAAACTGGCAAAGAGATGAAGAAGTGACCTAGAATAGCCATCCAGATGTTAATCCATCTATACCGATTAACACTCAGACTGCCAGTGACAGTAACCTATAAGTCCGTGGTAGAATCTTCCATCGTGACTATTCAATGCAACAGTTTGAGCTAACCAAATTCTTATTGGGTGAAATTTAATATGGCAAAACACCTTTTTACGTCCGAGTCTGTATCCGAAGGGCATCCTGACAAAATCGCAGACCAAATTTCCGACGCCGTGCTGGACGCCATCCTCGAGCAGGATCCGAAGGCCCGCGTAGCGTGTGAAACTTACGTCAAAACCGGTATGGTGCTGGTCGGTGGTGAAATCACCACCAGCGCATGGGTTGATATCGAAGAGATCACCCGTAAAACTGTGCGCGAAATTGGCTATGTGCATTCGGATATGGGCTTTGACGCCAACTCCTGTGCCGTACTGAGCGCAATTGGTAAGCAGTCTCCGGATATCAACCAGGGCGTTGACCGTGCCGATCCGCTGGAACAGGGCGCGGGCGACCAGGGCCTGATGTTTGGTTATGCCACCAACGAAACCGACGTGCTGATGCCAGCGCCGATCACCTACGCCCACCGTCTGGTGCAGCGTCAGGCTGAAGTGCGTAAAAACGGCACCCTGCCGTGGCTGCGCCCGGACGCGAAAAGCCAGGTTACCTTCCAGTACGACGACGGTAAAGTGGTCGGTATTGATGCGGTGGTTTTGTCTACCCAACATGCGGAAAGCATCGATCAGAAATCGCTGCAGGAAGCGGTGATGGAAGAGATCATCAAGCCGGTTCTGCCGACCGAGTGGCTGAACGCCTCGACCAAATTCTTTATCAACCCGACCGGCCGTTTCGTGATCGGCGGCCCGATGGGCGACTGCGGCCTGACCGGTCGTAAAATCATCGTTGATACCTACGGCGGCATGGCGCGTCACGGTGGCGGCGCGTTCTCCGGTAAAGATCCATCAAAAGTGGACCGTTCCGCGGCCTACGCAGCGCGCTACGTGGCGAAAAACATCGTTGCCGCTGGCCTGGCCGACCGCTGTGAGATTCAGGTTTCCTACGCTATCGGCGTGGCTGAACCGACCTCCATTATGGTGGAAACCTTCGGTACTGAGAAAGTGCCCGCTGAACAGCTGATTGGTCTGGTGCGCGAGTTCTTCGACCTGCGTCCGTACGGCCTGATCCAGATGCTGGACCTGCTGCACCCGATCTACAAAGAGACGGCTGCCTACGGTCACTTCGGTCGCGAAACCTTCCCGTGGGAAAAAACCGACAAAGCGGCTCAGCTGCGCGAAGCGGCTGGCCTGAAATAAGCCACCCCCGCACCAGAAAAGCCAGCCTCGCGCTGGCTTTTTTATGCCTGCGATTTGGCCCTTTCCGCTATCAATTTACATTTCCAAACACTTTGATGAAAGCGATTACATCTTAGTGCATTCTAGCCTGCAAGCCTTTCGCGCCATTAATGAAACAACATTTCACCTTATTGCGTCATGTTTCAGTAAAATCTCATTATAGTTTTTTTCTTTCCCTCTAAAATATACTCACATGTATGATTTAATTGATATTTAACTCATACACAACATGAATGTTAGTGTAACCGATTACACAGTCGTGATTGTTATCACATTTTTTTACCTCGGACTTTCCTACCCTAAGCATCGATAAAATCAATGACTCAACTGGAGGGCATCATGCCTAACAATAAAAAACAGGGTCGCTCGAACAAGACAATGACCTTCTTTGTCTGCTTCTTAGCCGCCCTTGCCGGACTGCTGTTTGGCCTTGATATCGGCGTGATTGCCGGTGCCCTGCCCTTTATTACCACCGATTTCCAGCTCAGCGCCCATACGCAGGAGTGGGTGGTCAGCTCCATGATGTTCGGTGCCGCCGTCGGTGCCGTCGGCAGCGGCTGGCTCTCCTTTAAGCTCGGCCGTAAGAAAAGCCTGATGATCGGCGCGATTCTGTTCGTGGCCGGTTCGCTGTTCTCCGCCGCTGCGCCAAACGTTGAAGTGCTGCTGATTTCCCGCGTGTTGCTCGGTCTGGCAGTCGGTGTGGCCTCTTACACCGCACCGCTGTATCTGTCTGAAATCGCACCGGAAAAAATTCGCGGCAGCATGATTTCCATGTACCAGTTGATGATTACCATCGGTATTCTCGGCGCGTATCTCTCCGACACCGCCTTCAGCTACAGCGGCGCGTGGCGCTGGATGCTGGGCGTGATCATCATTCCGGCGGTACTGCTGCTGATTGGCGTGATCTTCCTGCCGGACAGCCCGCGCTGGTTCGCAGCGAAACGTCGCTTTAACGATGCGGAACGGGTGCTGCTGCGCCTGCGTGACACCAGCGCTGAAGCCAAACGCGAGCTGGATGAAATTCGTGAAAGCCTGAAGGTTAAACAAAGCGGCTGGGCGCTGTTTAAAGAAAACAGCAACTTCCGACGCGCAGTGTTCCTCGGCGTACTGCTGCAGGTGATGCAACAGTTCACCGGGATGAACGTCATCATGTACTACGCGCCAAAAATCTTTGAACTGGCCGGTTACACCAACACCACCGAACAGATGTGGGGCACCGTGATCGTTGGCCTGACCAACGTACTGGCAACCTTTATCGCCATCGGCCTGGTTGACCGCTGGGGCCGTAAACCTACGCTGATCCTCGGCTTTATCGTGATGGCCGTCGGCATGGGCGTGCTGGGTTCCATGATGCACGTCGGCATCCACTCCGCTACGGGGCAGTATGTCGCCGTGCTGATGCTGCTGATGTTCATCGTCGGCTTCGCCATGAGCGCCGGTCCACTGATTTGGGTACTGTGCTCTGAAATCCAGCCGCTGAAAGGCCGCGATTTCGGTATCACCTGCTCCACCGCCACCAACTGGATTGCCAACATGATCGTCGGGGCCACCTTCCTGACCATGCTGAACTCGCTGGGCAGCGCCAACACCTTCTGGGTATACGGCGGCCTGAACGTGCTGTTCATCTTCCTGACCCTGTGGCTGATTCCAGAAACCAAAAACGTCTCTCTGGAACACATTGAACGTAACCTGATGCAGGGCCGTCCGCTGCGCGAAATTGGCGCTCGCGACTAACCTTCATCCCGCTTCCTCCCGCCCGGGAGGAAGCTTCCCCTTGCACCGCCCCGCGTCTCGCTCTATTCTCAGCCGTTATGAAAACCCCTCGAATTCCTATCGCCATTCAGCAAAACGTGATGCGCAGCCTGCGGGAAAAACTCGCCCAGGCCAATCTGGCGCTGGGCCGCAGCTACCCTGAACCTAAGCTGGTGTATCAGCAGCGCGGCACCTCGGCGGGCACCGCCTGGCTACAGCAGTATGAGATTCGCCTCAACCCGGTGCTGCTTCAGGAAAACCTACAGGCGTTTATTGATGAAGTGGTGCCGCACGAGCTGGCCCACCTGCTGGTGTGGAAACACTTTGGCCGCGTCGCGCCGCACGGCAAAGAGTGGAAATGGATGATGGAGAGCGTGCTCGGCGTACCGGCGCGGCGCACGCACCAGTTCGAACTGGATTCGGTGCGTCGACAAACCTTTCCCTACCGCTGCGGCTGCCAGCTGCATCAGTTAACGGTTCGCCGCCATAATCGTGTGCTGCGCGGTGAAGCCACCTACCGCTGCGTGCACTGCGGTGAGCCATTAGTTGCAGAAATGTAACCATTGGAAATAACAGGAAGTTTTCCGCGCTAACTGATTGCATCTGACAACCACATTCGTTACGTTGCGAGCTCGTTTTGAGATGGAGTTCGTGATGTACCGTCATTTTTCTTTCACCGTTGCGTTTCTGGCAGCGGCTCTCTCCGGCCAGGCATTGGCCACCGGTATCAACAGTTTTTCCCAAGCGAAAAGCGCGGGCGTGAAGGTTAACAGCGACGTCCCCGGCGATTTCTACTGCGGCTGCAAAATCAACTGGCAGGGCAAAAAAGGCGTTATCGATCTGGAATCGTGCGGCTATAAAGTGCGTAAAAATGAGAACCGCGCCAGCCGCGTCGAATGGGAGCACGTCGTTCCCGCCTGGCAGTTCGGCCATCAGCGCCAGTGCTGGCAGGACGGCGGCAGGAAGAACTGTTCCAAAGATCCGGAATATCGCAAGATGGAAAGCGATATGCACAACCTTCAGCCCGCCGTTGGCGAAGTGAACGGCGACCGCGGCAACTTTATGTACAGCCAGTGGAACGGCGGCGAGGGTCAGTACGGCCAGTGCGCCATGAAGGTCGATTTTAAGCAGAAAGTGGCCGAGCCGCCGGAACGTTCGCGCGGTGCCATTGCCCGTATCTACTTCTATATGCGCGACCAGTATAGCCTCACCCTGTCCCGCCAGCAGACTCAGCTGTTTAACGCCTGGGACAAAATGTATCCGGTCAGCAGCTGGGAGTGCGAACGCGACCAGCGCATCGCCAAAATTCAGGGCAACCATAATCCCTATGTGCTGCGGGCTTGCCAGGCACAAAACAGCTAACCTACACTAGCGGCAATCGTTAATTTGCTCCTGCCCTCTCCCGAGCGAGGGGGCAAAGCCACAGATGGAATTCAGACTTATGCGTATCCCTCGCATCTACCACCCGGAACCGATCACCGTCGGCACGCAGATCCCGCTGTGCGAGGACGCCGCCAATCACGTAGGCCGCGTTCTGCGCATGGGCCAGGGCCAGGCCGTTCAGCTGTTCGACGGCAGCAACCAGCTGTTCGACGCCGTCATTACCGAGGCAAGCAAGAAAAATGTGATGGTGGAGATCCAGAGCGGTACGCTGGACGATCGTGAATCCCCCATCCACATTCATCTGGGCCAGGTGATGTCGCGGGGCGATAAAATGGAATTCACCATCCAGAAATCGATTGAACTGGGTGTAAGCCTCATTACGCCACTTTTTTCCGAGCGCTGCGGGGTTAAACTGGACGCTGAACGTCTGAATAAAAAGATTCAGCAGTGGCAGAAAATCGCCATCGCCGCCTGCGAGCAGTGCGGCCGTAACGTGGTGCCGGAGATTCGCCCGGCAATGGACGTAGAAGACTGGTGCGCCGAGCAGGATAACGCCCTCAAGCTCAACCTGCACCCGCGCGCCAGCGCCAGCATCAACACGCTGCCGCTGCCGGTGGAACGCGTCCGCCTGCTGATTGGCCCGGAAGGCGGTTTGTCCGCTGATGAAATTGCCATGACCGCACATTACCAGTTTACTGATATTCTGTTAGGGCCTCGCGTTCTGCGCACAGAGACTACCGCACTCACCGCCATCACCGCACTGCAGGTGCGCTTTGGTGACCTGGGTTAAAGGAGAAAAATAATGATCAAGCTCGGCATCGTGATGGATCCCATCGCAAGCATTAACATCAAGAAAGACACCAGCTTCGCTATGCTGCTGGAGGCACAACGTCGCGGCTACGAACTCCACTATATGGAGATGAACGATCTCTATCTGCTGAACGGCGAGTCGCACGCCCGTACGCGTCTGCTGAGCGTTGAGCAGAACTACGACAAATGGTACGAATTCGGCAGCGAGCAGGAGATTAAGCTCGCCGATCTCGACGTAATCCTGATGCGTAAAGATCCGCCGTTCGACACCGAATTTATCTACGCCACCTATATCCTTGAGCGCGCGGAAGAGAAAGGGACGCTGATCGTCAACAAGCCGCAGAGCCTGCGCGACTGTAACGAGAAGCTGTTCACCGCGTGGTTCTCCGACCTCACGCCGGAAACGCTGGTCACCCGTAACAAGGCGCAGCTGAAAGCGTTCTGGGAAAAACACGGCGACATCATCATGAAGCCGCTGGACGGCATGGGCGGTGCGTCGATCTTCCGCGTGAAGGAAGGCGATCCGAACATCGGCGTGATTGCCGAAACCCTGACCGAACTGGGCAGCCGCTACTGCATGGCGCAGAACTACCTGCCGGCAATTAAAGACGGCGATAAGCGCGTGCTGGTCATCGACGGCGAGCCGGTGCCTTACTGCCTGGCGCGTATTCCGCAGGGCGGCGAAACCCGCGGCAACCTGGCCGCCGGTGGCCGTGGCGAACCGCGCCCGCTTAGCGAAAGCGACTGGGCGATCGCCCGTAAAGTGGGCCCAACGCTGAAAGCCAAGGGGCTGATCTTCGTCGGTCTGGACATCATTGGCGATCGTCTGACGGAAATTAACGTCACCAGCCCAACCTGCGTGCGCGAAATTGAAGCGGAATATCCGATTTCCATCACCGGTATGCTGATGGACGCTATCGAAAAACGCCTGCAAAAATAGTCGCTTGCTCTAACACGGCGGGAGGGAACCCGCCGCCAGCCTGGCAACCAGCGCTGCATATACGCAGGCCAGCCAGGTGACAGCCGTGCGCTTTCCCCTCATACTGGGCATTGCTGCTTTTTAAAACAGGACAAGAACCTCTGATAATGAATTTACAGCATCATTTTCTTATTGCTATGCCAACCCTCCAGGATCCTATCTTCCGCCGTTCCGTGGTCTACATCTGCGAATACAACGACGACGGCGCAATGGGCATCATCATTAACAAGCCGCTGGAAAACCTGCAGATCGAGGGGATCCTCGAAAAGCTGAAGATCGATCCGGAACCGCGCGATCCGTCGATTCGCCTGGATAAACCGGTCATGCTCGGCGGCCCGCTGGCGGAAGATCGCGGCTTTATTCTGCACACACCCCCGGCGTCGTTTTCGTCCAGCATCCGCATCTCCGACAATACGATCGTGACGACCTCCCGCGATGTGCTGGAAACGCTCGGCACCGAACGTCAGCCGTCGGAAGTGCTGGTGGCGCTGGGCTATGCTTCCTGGGAGAAGGGCCAGCTGGAGCAGGAGATCCTCGATAACGCCTGGCTTACCGCCCCGGCTGATTTCAATATTCTGTTTAAAACGCCGATTGGCGAGCGCTGGAAAGAAGCGGCGAAGCTGATTGGCATTAATATTCTGACCATGTCAGGCGCTGCGGGGCACGCATAATGAGTGGAACACTGCTGGCTTTCGATTTTGGCACCCGCAGCATCGGCGTAGCGATTGGCCAACGCATTACCGGCACCGCCCGGCCGCTGGCGGCCATCAAGGCGCAGGACGGCACGCCCGACTGGAACATCATTGCCCGCCTGCTTAAAGAGTGGCAGCCAGAGACGGTTATCGTCGGCCTGCCGCTGAATATGGACGGCACCGAGCAGCCGCTGACCGCCCGCGCGCGTAATTTTGCCAATAAAATTCACGGCCGCTTTGGCGTGCCGATCACGCTGCATGACGAACGTCTGAGCACCGTTGAGGCTCGCGCCGGGCTGTTTGAACATGGGGGATTCAGAGCGTTGAACAAAGGCAGCGTCGACTCCGCCTCAGCCGTGGTGATTCTGGAAAGCTATTTCGAGCAGGGTTACTAGCCGTAGGCAGCCCCGGGAATCTTTTCCCGGGAACACGCCAGAATACGCATCTCGCCGATCAGTGGCGCAGATTTTCATTGGCCCAGCTGACCGCCTGCGTTCTGTTCTTCACGCTCAGTTTACGGAAAACATTATACAGATGGGTACGCACGGTGTTTTCGCTGATAAACAGCGCACGGGCAATATCCATATTGGTCGCGCCGTGGCGTAATTCATTCAGAATTTCGCATTCACGTTCCGTCAGCGGCACGCTATCGTGGTTTTCCGCAGCGTGTTCAACGGCATACATTGCCGGGTGCATCACGCTCAATTCAGCCGTCTGCTCGCCGTTTAAGACCGCTTTGACGCCCTCAATTAAGCGCGATTCTTCGTCGTCATGACGGAAAACGCCGTACAGTGCTGGCCATTGCGCCATTTCGTATAATTCATACTTCTGCGCGCTGTTAATAATTAACAGGCGTGGTGAATCAAACTGTGTGCGGATAATATCACGCCAGATACCGTTCAGCTTTTTGTTGGAAACGGCGATATCAAACAATACCACGGTGCCCTTACTCAGGCGCTGCATCAACGGCTTATTGATGTTATGTACTTCGACAGAAACTGACAGCAATTCAGTGAGGTAGTTTGAAAACGCGTTGGCTTGTACTGACGGATGGGTGATTAAGATAATCTTGCGGGAATTAGATACACTCTCAGTTACTTCAAACATTTTGAAACTCTCCATAGTCTATATCCACCATCATGGTGATTTAATAAGTCAAAGCAAAGGTAAACCTAATACCATTAATAATAAGAACCAACCAGTAAGTGAAACATTATTTTATAAGATTAGTCCTAATTACATAAATAGGATAGAACGAAGACCTTAGAAGTGTCAAAAGAATATCACCCTTTTTTGTAAGTCTACGCAACATAATGTAATTAACCCATTGCAAAAATCTCATCCCTATGGCGTAGGAACGAATAACATATTAGAATAAACGTCGTAGGAAGTTTTGTTTCCGCCTCGCTAAATATCACTCGGTAATTACAAAAAGGTACATTCCCGCAACAGCGTTAATAAGTAAGTTTACAAAATTAAAAGTCATATTGATTATTAAACAAACGTTGAGTTGAGAAACAAAACAGCCATCACATTATTGCGCTAAATAATGTGATAGCCGACATAATTGTTTCAGGACGACTGCCGCCAGTCGATCGTGCTGGCTAAAAACCAGACGCCTTTTCCTCTTTTATAGCATCCCCGCCTTCACCCACTGCTGATAGCTCTGGCTAAAGGTCTGCATGCCCGTTTGTAGCCCGGTCTGCATGACGCCGGCAATCTGATGCGTTTTCCCCTCACGGATCAGATTACCGACGGCCGGGGTATTAATCAGCATTTCGAACAGCGCGACGCGCCCGCCCTGCTTATCCGGCTGAAGCCTCTGCGCCAGCACCGCGCAAAGGCTGCTGGCAAGCTGGTTGCGCACCGGGTCCTTCTCCTGGGCCGGGAACACATCCACCAGCCGCTCAATCGCCTGCGCAGCACCGCGCGTATGCAGGGTCGCCAGCACCAGATGGCCGGTCTCCGCCGCCGTCAGCGCCAGGCGAATGGTTTCGCTGTCGCGCAGCTCCCCCAGCAGAATGACATCCGGATCCTGGCGCAGCGCCACCCGCAGCGCGTCGGCAAAAGAGGCGGTATGCTCCCCCACTTCACGCTGCTGAATCAGGCAGCCGCCGCTGGTGTGCAGGAATTCAACCGGATCCTCCAGCGTCAGAATGTGCCCCGCCAGATGCTGGTTGAGGTGATCCACCATCGCCGCCAGGGTGGTCGATTTCCCGCTGCCCGTCGCCCCCGTCACCAGAATAAGCCCGCTCTCTTCTTGCAGCATTTCGGCCAGCGCGACCGGCGTATGCAGCTCGGCAAGCGTTGGGCAGCGCGTGGGCAGAAGGCGCAGCACCAGCGACGTTCCCTGACTGTGCGCAAACGCGCTGGCGCGCAAACGCGGGCAGCCGGAAAGCGAGACGGAAAAATCAAGCTGTCGGTGCCGTTGCCACGCCTGCCGCTGGCCGTCGCTCAGCCAGCTCGCCATTAATGCTTCGGGATCCGGGGCGGGAAACGGCGCAATTTCCAGCTTGCCCCGCCTGCGCCAGCGCGCGTTTGCGCTGCTACACAGGTGTAGATCCGACACGTTATGCTTTACACTAAGCGCCACGATTTCTTGTATATCCATAGACCCACCAGCCCATATGAACGATATTGCGCATAACCTGGCACAGGTCAGGGAGAAAATCTCAGCGGCAGCAGCGCGTTGCGGCCGGGATTCAGAAGAAGTAACGCTGCTTGCAGTGAGTAAAACAAAACCTGCGAGCGCCGTCGAAGAAGCCGTTGCGGCGGGCCAGACCGCATTTGGTGAAAACTACGTTCAGGAAGGGGTAGAAAAAATTCGCCACTTTCGCGAGCAGGGCGTCACCTCGCTGCAATGGCACTTTATTGGCCCGTTGCAGTCCAATAAAAGTCGTCTGGTTGCCGAGCACTTCGACTGGTGCCATACCGTAGACCGGCTGAAAATCGCGGTTCGCCTGAGCGAACAGCGCCCAAGGGAGCTAGCACCGCTCAATGTGCTGATTCAAATCAACATCAGCGATGAGCAGAGCAAATCAGGCATTCCGCTGGAGGCGCTTGACGCGCTGGCGGCTGAAATCGCCGCGCTGCCGAACGTCCGCCTGCGCGGCCTGATGGCGATTCCCGCGCCGGAAAAAGAGTACGACCGGCAGTTTGCCGTGGCCCGCGAAATGGCTGTAGCATTCGCGCGGTTGAAAGCAGACTACCCGACCGTAGACACGCTATCTCTGGGTATGTCTGACGACATGGAAGCCGCTGTTGCGGCAGGTAGTACAATGGTACGCATTGGCACCGCGATTTTTGGTGCGCGTGATTACACAAAAAAATAAGGAACCCCAAGGAACGCCATGAAGACGTTGACCTTCCTGCTCTCTACAGTGATTGAACTGTACACAATGGTGCTACTGCTGCGCGTCTGGATGCAGTGGGCGCGCTGCGATTTTTACAACCCGTTCTCGCAGTTTGTGGTGAAAATCACCCAGCCTATCGTCGGGCCGCTGCGCCGCGTCATTCCGCCGATGGGCCCGCTGGACAGCTCTTCGCTGCTGCTGGCCTTTATTCTGTGCGTGGTGAAAGCCATCGTGCTGTTTATGGTCATCACCTTCCAGCCGATTATCTGGATCTCGGCGGTGCTGATTCTGCTCAAGACTATCGGCCTGCTGATCTTCTGGGTACTGCTGCTGATGGCGATCATGAGCTGGGTCAGCCAGGGCCGCAGCCCGGTTGAGTTCGTTCTGATGCAGCTGGCCGAGCCGCTGCTGCGCCCTATCCGTCGGCTGCTGCCGTCCATGGGGGGAATCGATTTTTCCCCGATGGTGCTGGTGCTGCTGCTGTACGTCATTAATATGGGCATCGCCGAAGTGCTGCAAGCCACCGGCAACATGCTGCTGCCAGGACTGTGGATGGCGCTATGAGTGCCGTCACTCCCTGCGATGACGGGCTGGTGCTGCGGCTGTATATTCAGCCAAAGGCCAGCCGGGACGCGATTGTTGGGGTGCATGGCGACGAGCTTAAAGTCGCCATCACCGCCCCGCCCGTGGATGGGCAGGCTAATGCCCATCTGGTGAAATATCTCGCCAAACAGTTTAAGGTCGCCAAAAGCCAGGTCATCATCGAGAAAGGTGAACTGGGGCGACATAAACAGGTTAAAATTATTCATCCGCAACAGATCCCATCGGGCGTCGACGCCCTGACACATTAGGATATCCCATGCAAAAAGTTGTCCTCGCGACCGGTAACGCCGGTAAAGTGCGCGAGCTTGCCTCGCTGCTCGGCGATTTTGGTCTTGATATCGTCGCCCAGACCGAGCTTGGCGTAGAGTCCGCCGAGGAGACCGGGCTGACCTTTATTGAGAACGCGATTCTCAAAGCGCGCCACGCCGCACAGGTCACCGGCTTACCGGCTATCGCCGATGATTCCGGCCTGGCGGTTGACGTACTCGGCGGCGCGCCGGGCATTTATTCCGCGCGCTACTCCGGCGTCGACGCCACGGACCAGCAAAACCTGGAAAAGCTGCTGGAAACCCTGAAAGACGTGCCGGACGACCAGCGTCAGGCGCAGTTCCACTGCGTGCTGGTGTATATGCGCCACGCGGAAGACCCGACGCCGCTGGTGTGCCACGGCAGCTGGCCGGGCGTCATTACCCGCTCGCCGGCAGGCCAGGGCGGCTTTGGCTACGACCCTATCTTCTTCGTGCCGTCGGAAGGCAAAACCGCCGCCGAGCTGAGCCGTGAAGAGAAGATTGCTATCTCCCACCGCGGCCAGGCGCTGAAGCTGTTACTGGAAGCGATGCGCAATGGTTAAGCTGCCTCCGCTGAGTCTTTACATTCACATCCCGTGGTGCGTGCAGAAGTGTCCGTACTGCGACTTCAACTCGCACGCGCTGAAGGGCGAAGTGCCGCACGACGACTACGTCCAGCATCTGCTGAGCGATTTAGACGCCGATATCGCCTACGCCCAGGGACGTGAAGTGAAGACCATCTTCATCGGCGGCGGTACGCCGAGCCTGCTGTCAGGCCCGGCGATGCAGGCCCTGCTGGACGGCGTACGCGCGCGTCTGACGCTGGCCCCTGATGCAGAAATTACCATGGAAGCAAACCCGGGCGCCGTTGAAGCCGACCGCTTCGTCGAGTACCAGCGGGCAGGCGTTAACCGCATTTCGATCGGCGTGCAGAGCTTTAGCGAAAGCAAGCTCCAGCGGCTTGGCCGCATCCACGGCCCGGAAGAGGCAAAACGCGCCGCGCGGCTGGCGAACGAGCTGGGGCTGCGCAGCTTCAACCTCGACCTGATGCACGGCCTGCCGGATCAGTCGCTGGAAGAGGCGCTCAGCGACCTGCGCCAGGCGATTGAGCTGGCACCGCCGCATCTGTCCTGGTATCAGCTGACCATCGAACCGAACACCCTGTTTGGCTCGCGCCCGCCGGTACTGCCGGACGACGACTCGCTGTGGGATATCTTCGAGCAGGGCCACCAGCTGCTGACCGCCGCGGGCTACCAGCAGTATGAAACCTCGGCCTATGCCAAACCCGGTTACCAGTGCCAGCACAACCTCAACTACTGGCGCTTCGGCGACTACCTGGGCATTGGCTGCGGCGCACACGGTAAAGTCACCTTCCCCGACGGCCGCATCCTGCGCACGGCGAAAACCCGCCACCCGCGCGGCTATATGGAAGGACGCTACCTCGAACGCCAGCACGATGTCGAAAACGCCGACAAGCCGTTCGAGTTCTTTATGAACCGCTTCCGTCTGCTGGAAGCCGCGCCGCGCGCCGAATTCAGTGCCTATACCGGCCTGGATGAGAGCGTCATCCGCCCGCAGCTCGATGAAGCGCTGGCTCAGGGCTACCTGACCGAGTGCGAGCAATACTGGCAGATAACCGAGCACGGTAAGCTGTTTTTAAACTCACTGCTTGAACTGTTCCTCAGCGAATAAAAAACAAATATATTTCGCCGTTATTTATAATGGCGAAATATATATCACTCATCTTTACCGAACGATCACCGCAATACTTACCGAATAATTCCACTGCTAATATTTAATAAAAATATTAATAGCCAATAACGAATACATAATAAATATAATCCAGCGCACAAAAACCGCATTTAATGCGTAGATAATTTAAAAGTGTGAGAGTGGTAGCGTAAAGCTGTCAGACAACCAGGATAATATGTCATACAGAAATTCAACGCTGTCCCTCTAGATATAAACCACAATAATGAATGTGCATGGAGCCTATTAATGAAATCTCTCTCTTTTCGCAAGACGATGATCTGCGCATCGCTTTTCGCATTGCTTTCCGCTGGGGCCACTGCCGCTGAAAAAGTAACGCTAAAGCTGGCGCACAACCTTGAGCGTAGCCACGTTGTACACCAGGCTTTTGAAGAAATGGCTAAAGAAGTCAAGCAGCTATCAGACGGTAAAATGACGATTCGTATTTACCCCAGCAGCCAGATGGGCAGCGCCCGTGAAACGATGGAGCTGTTACAGAACGGCGCGCTGGATATGACCAAAGGCTCCGCCAGCGATCTGGAATCGTTTGATAACGTTTACGCCATTTATAATTTACCGTTCTTATTTAAAGACCAGGCACATTTTAATAAAGTAGTATTCGGTGACGTCGGTAAAGAAATTATGGACTCAACGAAAGAGAAAGGTTTCTTCGCGCTTTCCGCTTATGTTGCCGGTACCCGTAGTTTTTACGCTAAAAAACCAATTACCAAACCGGAAGATTTAAAAGGGCTTAAAATTCGCGTTCAGGCCAGCCCCACCACCATTAAAATGATTGAATTAATGGGCGGCTCGCCAACGCCAATTTCATTTGGCGAAGTGTATACCGCCATGCAGCAAGGGGTGGTTGACGGCGCGGAAAATAACGTCCCGTCATGGGTACAAACGCGCCATATCGAAATTGCCAAAGTCTTTTCCGAAGATGAGCACGCCTCTATTCCTGACTTCCTGGTGATCTCCACCAAAACCTGGGACAAGCTAACGCCGGAGCAGCAGCAGATTCTGGCCAAAGCGGCTAAAGACTCGGAAGCTTTCCAGCAGAAGCTGTGGGATAAAATCGACGCCGATACCCGCGCTCAGGCGAAAGCGATGGGCGGTGAGATCGTCAAAGTCGACAAAGCGCCGTTCCGCGCCGCCGTCCAGCCGCTGTTTGACGATTTCAACAAAGATCCAAAACAGGCCGCGCTGCTGGCCAAATTTGAAGCCGCCGCCGAGTAACTCCCTTTTTACGGGCCAGCTTCTGGCCCGCTTTCACCAGGATAATAAACGATGATTTTTACCCGCACTAACCGCGCGGTCGACCGCGCGATCGCGGCATTCTCCGTCGCGGTGATGGTGGCACTGGTCGTCTGCGTGGTCTGGCAGGTGTTCAGCCGCTACGTATTAAACCAGCCCAGCACTCTCACCGATGAGCTGGCGCGCTTTCTGATGATTTGGGTGGGCCTGCTCGGCGCGGCCTATACCGTCGGCGCACAGCGCCATCTGGCGATCGATCTGCTGGCCATGACGCTCAAGCCGCGTAAGCAAACGCTGCTGGGCGTGGTGATTAACCTGCTGATTTTTATCTTCTCCGGTTCGGTGATCGTCACCGGCGGCCTGAAGCTGATAGCGAAAACGCTGGCTACCGCACAGGTCTCCGCGGCGATGCAAATTCCGATGGGCTACGTCTATCTGATCCTGCCGCTGTCCGGCCTCATCATGATGTTTTACGCCCTGTGGTTTATCGCCAACGGCCTGATTAGCCTGAAACAGTCCACAGAAGGAGCGCACTAATGGACGGGTATATTGCTTTAACGCTGTTTGGCGCGTTCTTCGTGCTGGTGTTTATCGGCGTGCCGATTTCGTTTTCCATCGGTATCGCCACCGTCGCCTCGATGCTGCTGATGTTCCCGTGGGATATCGCCGTCATTACTGTTTCCCAGCGCCTGGCCAACGGTCTGGATAACTTTGCCCTGCTGGCGATTCCGTTCTTCATCTTCGCCGGTACGCTGATGAACAGCGGGGGTATTGCCATCCGCCTGATTAACCTCGCGCAGGTGATGGTGGGGCGCGTTCCCGGCTCGCTGGGCCACGTCAACGTGCTCGCTAACATGATGTTCGGTTCTATCTCCGGTTCGGCGGTGGCCGCAGCGGCGGCGGTAGGCGGCACGCTGCACCCGATTCAGACGAAAAAGGGCTACGATCCGGCCTTCTCAACGGCGGTTAACGTCTCGTCGTGCATCACCGGGCTGCTGATTCCGCCGTCTAACGTGCTGATCGTCTTCTCGCTGACCGCCGGCGGCGTATCGGTGGCCTCGCTGTTTATGGCCGGTTATCTGCCGGGCATTCTGATGGGGCTGTCGATTATGGTGGTTTGCGCGATTATCGCTAAGCGCCGCGGCTACCCGGTCTCCGAGCGCCCGACCTGCGCCCAGGCGGCGAAAGCGTTCCTCGACGCTCTGCCGAGCCTGCTGCTGGTGATTATCGTGATGGGCGGGATTCTGGGCGGGATTTTCACCGCCACCGAAGCGTCGGCCATCGCGGTGGTTTATACCTTTATCCTGTCGGTAATTATCTACCGCGAAGTGAAGTGGCGCGATCTGCCGAAGCTGATTCTTGAATCGGTAGTGACCACCTCAATCGTGCTGCTGCTAATCGGTTTTTCCGTCGGCATGTCGTGGGCGATGACCAACGCGGATATTCCTTACATGATTAGCGACACGCTGATGGGGATCTCGGAGAATCCGCTGGTGATCCTGCTGCTGATTAACATCGTGCTGCTGATCGTCGGCATCTTTATGGATATGACACCCGCGGTGCTGATCTTCACGCCGATCTTCCTGCCGATCGCCCAGGACCTGGGTATGGATCCGGTGCACTTCGGCATTATGATGGTCGCCAACCTGTGTATCGGCCTGCTGACGCCGCCGGTAGGCAGCGCGCTGTTCGTCGGCTGCTCTATCTCCGGCGTCAAAATCCAGCAACTGATTAAACCGCTGCTGCCGTTCTACGCCGCGCTGCTGGTCGCGCTGATGATGATCGCCTACATCCCGCAGATTTCGCTGTTTATTCCGCAGCTGCTGGGGTTGATGTAACACCCACGTCACCCGGACGAGGCGCGAACGCGCCGACTCCGGGTTATCAAGGAATTGCTCCCTCTTTACGCATCCGCGCCACCCCTTCCTGCCAGCGCTTCGCATTATACGTTAGCTCCTGGTTGCTGGCCTCCAGCACCACCATTTGCCCACGTAACGCCTCGCGCTGTTTTCTCAGCGGCGCCACCTTCGCGTCTTTTTCCGCGATCGCTTTCGTTATCTTTTCCTGCATCAGATCGTGCTGGCGATGATATTCGCGTCGCTGTTCTTCCAGCGCAACGTCGCGCGCGGTGCGAATCGGCTCGGCATCGCACACCGCCTTTTTCTGGCAGGCGACCAGCGCGGGTTCGTAAACGTTGATGTAGTACTGATTGCTGAACTTTGTCATGTCGTTTTTATGGTCGACGGCGTACATCTCAGCGTTCATCGCCTGCAATACCGCGCTGCGGTCGAGCGATTTACCGCTGGCGTCCGTTCCCCATGAGCGCTTTATTTGCTCGTCTAAATCCATCACCTGCTTTTTCAGCTCATCGTACTGTTTCTGCTGGGTTTCCACCGTGGTTTTACTTTCGGCAAACTGGGTATCAAGCTTCGCGAACTGCGCCATAAAGCCGCTGTCGTTAACCACCAGCGTCTTACTCAGATCCTCCGTTGGGCTAAACGGCCTGCCGGCATTTTTCGCCGCCGTTTGCATGGAAAAAAACGTCGTCGTCCAGCCCGAAGCCTGGGTACCCACGGCGGTCATCATCGCTGAAAATTTTACCGGACGGTCTTTTACCCAGGTATTTTCATAGAAGAGGTAATCCCCCGCCATCCCCACCATGCGATAGAGATTGTCGTCAGCCGCCATATCGCCTTCAACCGAATAGGTGGCCTGATTACCGACGGCGTCAAGCCGACGTAGCGTGATATGCCCCAGGTGCATCATGCCGCCAGACTGCTTCGCGAACTGCTGCTTGATAACGTCATCCGTGGGCGTGTTGCCGCTGGCGAACACATGGACAGAGCCGCAGCACAGCAGAAGCGCCGCGTATTTCCAGGCGAGTTTCATGGCAAATTCCTTTTAGTATGAAAAGCGCATCATACGGAATCTGCGAAAGGGAGACGGATAAACAAAATCTGAATCTGGCTACCCGCAGAAATGCAGGTAGCCGGGAGGGTATTACTTCAGCGTGCCGACCAGCGCCTTGCGGCTATCTTCCAGCGACACCACGCGGCTGCACACGTCTTTACCAAACGCCTGGAAATCCGCTTCCTGGTTTTTCCATTCGTTCTGAATGGCGGTTTGCAGGCCGCCAAGGCTGCCCAGCACGCCCTGTAGCGGGTTGCCGCCGCCTTTCAGTACCGCTTTGGCGCCCATCTCGTTAATGCTGTCCTGCAGGATGCCGCCCATCGCCTGATTGACCAGCTGCTGGCCGTCGGCGCGAACCTGGTCGATGGCTTTGTAGTGGAAGGTTAAGCCATCGCTACGACGTTCAATAATGCGGTTCATCTGCGCTTTGAGCTGCGCGTCCAGCTTGGTCAGGCGACCGCGCATGTTGCTGTTTTCGCCGACTTCTTTGGCGATGATTTTATCCAGCGCCACGCGGCCCTTTTCTACCCGGCTGCGTGCGCCATCGTCGATCCACGGCAACGCGCTGCGCAGCTCGGTCTGATAATCTTTGGCCTGCTCACGCTGGGCTGGCGTTAACGTATACGCCTTGCCGTTGTAGGTGACATCGCCGTTGGGGGTAATAATAAGATTGCCGTTTTCGCCCTGCACCTGCACGGTTTGCGGCTTGAGCACCACGTCATCGCGTGGCGTGACGCTGCACTGGTAGTCAGCGTGGGCGGTCATCGCCGAGAACGAGAGTACTGCCGTCAGCAGCGTTTTGCGCATCATAACTTTCCCTCAGTACAAATCGGGCCAGCAAATGCTGGCCCCGTATACTTATTTAGTCCCACCAAACGTCGAAAAGTTCGCTGGTGCGCACTTCTTCAAACTTGCGGTCTTCCAGCCACTTGCGGACCAGCGCCTGATGTTCTTCGGTGCATTTGCCCACTTCCTGGGTGCAAATCAGGCCTTCCCAGGCCAGATAGCCGCTGCCGTCAAACGCCAGCTTGTTCGGCTCGATCACTTCATCGATAAACTGGTCGACGGTCTGGTCGATCTGTTCTTCGCTGGTGCCTTCCGGAAAACGCCACGCCACGGAGAAGCCGATTTCCTGAAATTCATCGATGTGCATTTTTTTACGCAAACGACGGCTACGATTCTTTGCCATTTATTTCACCCTCTCGAACATTAAGTCCCATACGCCGTGGCCAAGACGATGACCACGCTGTTCAAATTTAGTTACCGGGCGCGAATCCGGGCGCGGTACGTAATCCTGAGTTTCAGACAGGTTCTGATACCCGTCGATTGAGGACATCACTTCCAGCATGTGCTCGGCATAGGCTTCCCAGTCGGTCGCCATGTGGAAAACGCCGCCCAGCTTCAGCTTGCTCTTCACGAACTGGGCAAACGGTACCTGCACGATACGGCGTTTATTATGACGCGCTTTATGCCACGGGTCAGGGAAAAAGAGCTGCACCATGTTCAGGGAGTTGTCCGGGATCATCTTGTGCAGCACTTCAACCGCATCGTGACACATCACCCGCAGGTTATCGACGCCCTCTTCGTGGGCCGAAGCCAGGCACGCGCCGACGCCCGGCGAGTGCACTTCAATGCCGAGGAAATTCTGTTCCGGTCGCGCTTTGGCCATCGCCACCAGCGAAGCGCCCATGCCAAAACCAATCTCCAGGGTCACCGGCGCGTCGCGGCCAAACAGCGTGGCGAAATCGACGGGCTCTTCGCTGAACTCAACGCCCATCACCGGCCAGTAGTTTTCCAGCGCGTGTTCCTGCCCTTTGGTCAGTCGCCCCTGGCGACGAACAAAACTACGAATGCGGCGCAGCGGGCGGCCGTTTTCATCAAAATCCGGTGAAATGACGTCGTTCTTCATAAAAGTTAAGTCTGCTTGTGAGAGTGTTCGGGAAACGGGCATTATCCAAAGTTAGTTGCCGGATGCAAGCACCGGAAAGTTCCTGTTTACAGCATAGTACCGCTGTGCTGCAATCTGGCCCCTTAATCGGACGATATCGGAAACACGGCTTTGACCATGCAAGCGTCTCAATTTTCAGCCCAGGTGCTGGACTGGTACGACAAATACGGGCGTAAAACCCTGCCCTGGCAAATTGAAAAGACACCCTACAAAGTATGGCTGTCTGAGGTGATGTTGCAACAGACGCAGGTTGCCACAGTTATCCCCTATTTTGAGCGGTTTATGTCACGCTTTCCAACGATCACCGATCTCGCCAACGCGCCGCTGGACGACGTGTTGCATCTGTGGACGGGGCTGGGCTACTACGCCCGCGCGCGCAACCTGCACAAAGCCGCGCAGCAGGTCGCCACGCTGCATCACGGCCGTTTCCCGGAAACCTTCGACGAAGTGGCCGCGCTGCCCGGCGTCGGGCGCTCTACCGCCGGGGCGATTTTATCCCTGTCGCTCGGCAAGCATTTTCCGATTCTCGACGGCAACGTGAAGCGCGTGCTGGCACGCTGCTACGCTGTCGGCGGCTGGCCGGGCAAAAAAGAGGTGGAGAAAAAGCTGTGGGATATCAGCGAACAGGTGACGCCTGCCAACGGCGTGTCGCGCTTTAACCAGGCGATGATGGATCTCGGAGCGATGGTCTGCACCCGCTCGAAGCCAAAATGTTCGCTGTGCCCGCTGGAAAACGGCTGCCTCGCCACCGCCGACGGCAGCTGGGCGCAGTATCCGGGCAAAAAACCGAAGCAGACGATCCCCGAGCGCACCGGCTATTTTCTGCTGATGCAGCACGACCGCGAGGTGTTTTTGCAGCAGCGTCCGCCTAGCGGCCTGTGGGGCGGTCTATACTGTTTCCCGCAGTTTGCCGATGAAGCGGCGCTGCGCGACTGGCTGGCCGAGCGGCAGATTCCGGCAGACAAGCTGACCCAACTGACCGCCTTCCGCCACACTTTCAGCCATTTCCATCTGGATATTGTGCCTATGTGGCTTAGTGTGTCCTCATTCGCCTCATGCATGGATGAAGGCAGCGCTCTCTGGTATAACTTAGCCCAGCCGCCCGTCGTCGGGCTGGCCGCACCGGTTGAGCGCCTGTTGCAGCAGTTACGCGCCGATTCCCTCGTTTAGCGAGCGGCGAAATAAGAGGATTTATTATGAGCAGAACCATTTTTTGTACTTTCCTGCAGCGCGACGCCGAAGGACAGGATTTCCAGCTCTACCCTGGCGAGCTGGGAAAGCGCATCTATAACGAGATTTCGAAAGAAGCCTGGAAGCAGTGGCAGCACAAGCAGACCATGCTCATTAATGAAAAGAAGCTGAACATGATGAACGTGGAGCACCGTAAGCTTCTGGAAGAAGAAATGGTCAACTTCCTGTTTGAAGGCAAAGATGTGCACATTGAAGGCTACACGCCGCCAGAAAAACAGTAAGGCCCCGACGGCCCTTTAAGACAACAACAACACGCGCTCCCGGAATGATGAAAAAAAGAATATTCGCACTGGCATTGATCGCGCCGTTGCTGGTCTCCTGCTCGGGTTCGAAAAAAGGCGATGCCTACAACGAAGCCTGGGTAAAAGACACCAACGGTTTTGACATTCTGATGGGGCAGTTCGCCCATAACATTGAAAACATCTGGGGGTTTAACGAAGTCCTGATCGCCGGTCCGAAGGACTACGTTAAATACACCGATGGCTACCAGACCCGTAGCCACATTAACTTCGACGACGGTACCATCACCGTCGAGACTATCGCCGGCACCGACCCGGCCGCGCGCCTGCGCCAGGCTATTATCACCACGCTGCTCATGGGCGACGACCCCGGCTCGGTTGACCTCTATTCCGACGTCGACGATATTCAGATTTCCAAAGAGCCATTCCTGTATGGCCAGGTGGTCGACAATACCGGCGAAGCCATTCGCTGGGAGTGGCGCGCCGCGCGCTTTGCCGACTACCTGCTGCAAACGCGGATGAAAAAACGCAGCAGCGGCCTGCACATTATCTACAGCGTGACCATTAATCTGGTGCCGAACCACCTCGATAAGCGTGCGCACAAATATCTGGGGATGGTGCGGCAGGCTTCGCGCAAATACGGCATCGACGAGTCGCTGATTCTGGCGATTATGCAGACCGAATCGTCCTTCAACCCGTATGCGGTGAGCCGTTCCGACGCGATGGGGCTGATGCAGGTGGTGCAGCACACCGCCGGGAAAGATGTCTTCCGCTCGCAGGGGAAATCCGGTACGCCGAGCCGCAGCTTCCTGTTCGATCCGGCCAGCAACATCGATACCGGGACCGCCTATCTGGCGATCCTCAACAATATCTATCTTGGCGGTATCAGCAACCCGACGTCGCGCCGCTATGCGGTGATTACCGCCTATAACGGCGGCGCGGGCAGCGTGCTGCGCGTCTTCTCTAACGATAAGGTGAAGGCGGCGAATATCATCAACAGCATGTCGCCGGGCGATGTCTATCAGACCCTGACCACCCGTCATCCGTCAGCGGAATCGCGTCGCTATCTCTACAAGGTCAATACCGCGCAGAAAGGCTATCGCCGGAAGTAATAATTCTCACAAAATCAGCCGCTTCTTGCCTGTTTTCACAGCATGAAGCGGTTTCCCCGCCTGAATCCCGAACAAAAATGTTAGTTTTGTCACTATTTCGTTGTGCAAAGTAAAAATAATTGCAATTTTTTGCGGCGCTTAACAATGTCACATCACGGCAATTGATAGCATCAGCACAAATAATGCCTTCGGATGTTATTACACGAACACTTATCCGGTTATATTTGTGAGGAAATTAACATGAATTTAAAGCTGCAGCTTAAGATACTGTCGTTCCTGCAGTTCTGCCTGTGGGGGAGCTGGCTGACCACGCTCGGCTCGTACATGTTTGTGACGCTGAAGTTCGACGGCGCCTCCATCGGCGCGGTGTACAGCTCGCTGGGTATCGCCGCCGTCTTTATGCCAACGCTGCTGGGCATCGTGGCGGATAAGTGGATTAGCGCCAAATGGGTCTATGCCTTCTGTCACCTGGTCGGGGCCGGGACGCTGTTTATGGCCGCCGAGGTCACCACGCCGGGGGCGATGTTCTTCGTGATTCTGCTTAACTCGCTGGCCTATATGCCCACGCTGGGGCTGATTAACACCATCTCCTACTACCGCCTGAAATCGGCGGGCATGGATATCGTGACCGACTTCCCGCCTATCCGTATCTGGGGCACCATCGGCTTTATTCTGGCGATGTGGGCGGTGAGCTTCTCTGGCTTCGAGCTGAGCCATATGCAGCTGTATATCGGCGCCGCGCTGTCGGTGGTGCTGGTGCTGTTCACCCTGACGCTGCCGCACATCCCGGTATCGAATCAGCAGCAGAAACAGAGCTGGAGCAGCATGCTGGGGCTGGACGCCTTCGCGCTGTTTAAAAACAAACGCATGGCGATCTTCTTTATCTTCTCCATGATGCTGGGTGCGGAACTGCAAATCACCAATATGTTCGGTAACACCTTCCTGCACAGCTTCGATAAAGATCCGCTGTTTGCCACCAGCTTTATCGTGCAGCACGCGTCGGTGATGATGTCGATTTCGCAAATCTCCGAGACGCTGTTTATCCTCACCATCCCGTTCTTCTTAAGCCGCTATGGCATCAAGAACGTCATGCTGATCAGTATTTTCGCGTGGATGCTGCGCTTCGGCCTGTTCGCCTACGGCGACCCGACGCCGTTCGGCACCGTGCTGCTGGTGCTGTCGATGATTGTCTACGGCTGCGCCTTCGACTTCTTCAATATCTCCGGCTCGGTATTCGTTGAGAAAGAAGTGCGTCCGGAAATCCGCGCCAGCGCACAGGGCATGTTCCTGATGATGACCAACGGTTTCGGCTGCATCCTCGGCGGAATGGCGAGCGGCAAAGTGGTGGAGATGTACACCGTGGACGGCATTACCGACTGGCAAAGCGTATGGCTGATTTTCGCCGCCTATTCGCTGGTGCTGGCGGTGGCGTTCGTTGGGCTGTTCAAATATAAACATGAGCGTGTTGCGCCGGGCACGGTGCCGGTCACGCACTAAGGTATCGCCTTTCCTGGTGGGGAGAGGGAGAAAAACAGACCAGGTGCTGGTTTTAATCACCGCACCTGACGGTCCCCTCTCCCCCATGGGGAGAGGGTAAGGGTGAGGGGTTCCCCCGCACCTTACTTCAAAACATACCCATACAGCCGGCTAATCCCGTCGGCATCCTTCTCGCTGTACACCCCCTGAAGCTCCGGCGAAAAGCCGGGCAGCAGGTTCACGCCCTCTTCCAGCGCCAGGAAGTAGCGCTGCACCGCGCCGCCCCACACTTCCCCCGGCACCACGCACAGCACGCCCGGCGGGTACGGCAGCGCGCCTTCGGCGGCAATGCGCCCTTCCGCTTCGCTGATGCGCACCAGCTCAACGTTGCCGCGAATAAACGCGCTGTTGGCGTCCTGTGGGTTCATCACCACCGGCGGCAGGCTCTCTTTGCGGAACATCGCCTTTTGCAAGTCCTTAACGTCGAAGCTGACGTACAGGTCGTGCATCTCCTGGCACAGCTCGCGCAGGGTGTAGTCGCGGTAGCGCACCGGGTACTTGTTGTAGATAGTCGGCAGCACCTCGGCCAGCGGCGTGTCGTCTTCAATGTGCTGTTCAAACTGGCCGAGCATCGCCACCAGCTGCGCCATTTTCTCCGCCGTTTCCGCCGGCGTCAGCAGGAAAAGAATCGAGTTCAGATCGCATTTCTCCGGCACGATGCCGTTCTCGCGCAGATAGTGCGCCAGAATGGTCGCTGGAATACCGAATCCGGTGTACTGCCCGGTTTCCGCGTCGATCCCCGGCGTGGTCAGCAGCAGCTTGCACGGATCGACGAAATACTGATCCTGCGCGTAGCCCGCAAAGCCGTGCCAGCGCGCGCCCGGCGCAAAGCTGAAGAAGCGGCGTTCGCTGGCCATCGTTTTGGTTGGGTGATCCTGCCACGGGCGGCCATCCACCCTCGGCGGGATAAACGGCTGGATCAGCTTGCAGTTGGCGATAATCGCCTTGCGCGCTTCAATCCCCAGCTCGACGCACTCAGCCCACAGACGGCGTCCGCTCTCCCCTTCGTGAATTTTGGCGTTGATATCCAGCGCCGCGAACAGCGGGTAGAACGGGCTGGTGGAGGCGTGCAGCATAAAGGCGTTGTTCAGCCGCTTGTGCGGGCAAAAACGCGCCTGGCCGCGAATGTGGTTATCTTTTTTGTGGATCTGCGAGGTTTGCGAGAAGCCCGCCTGCTGCTTATGCACCGATTGGGTGACGAAGATACCCGGATCGTTTTCGTTCAGCTCAAGCAGCAGCGGCGAGGTGTCCGCCATCATGTCAATAAACTGCTCGTAGCCTACCCATGCGGAGTCAAACAGGATGTAGTCGCAAAGGTGGCCGATTTTATCCACCACCTGACGGGCGTTATAGATGGTGCCATCATAGGTACCCAGTTGAATAATAGCCAGCCGGAACGGACGCGCGTCATCGGCCTTCTCCGGCGCCGCTTCGCGGATCTGCTCACGCAGATAGCGCTCATCAAAGCAGTGTTCATCAATGCCGCCGATAAAGCCGAACGGGTTACGCGCCGCTTCCAGATAGACCGGCGTCGCCCCGGCCTGGATCAGCGCGCCGTGGTGGTTCGATTTGTGGTTGTTGCGGTCGAACAGTACCAGGTCGCCGCGGGTCAGCAGCGCGTTGGTCACCACTTTGTTGGCGGCGGAGGTGCCGTTCAGCACAAAGTAGGTTTTGTCGGCGTGGAAGACCTTCGCGGCAAACTTCTGCGCGTGCTTGGCCGAACCTTCGTGGATCAGCAGGTCGCCGAGCTTCACGTCGGCGTTGCACATGTCGGCACGAAAGACGTTCTCACCAAAAAAATCGTAGAACTGACGGCCCGCCGGGTGCTTTTTAAAGAATGCGCCGTGCTGATGCCCCGGGCAGGCGAAGGTGCTGTTGCCCATGTCAACATACTGGGTCAGGGTGTCGAAGAACGGCGGCAGCAGATCTTCTTCATAGCGAAGGGCGGCCGCTTCCAGCTCCAGCCACTCCTGTTCTTTACCGCTGATGATCGCATCTACGCCGCTCGGAGCGCTGATATCGTCGGTCGTCAGCACAAACACCGGCAGCTTAAAACCGGTGCGCTTGAGCAGCGCAAGAATACCGCTGTGGCTGTCGGCCACGGTAATGACGAGTGCTGCCACATCGGTAAAGTCGGTGCTATCCAGCGCCACCACCCCACGATGGGTAGACAGGCGAGAGACCAGTTCACGACTGGCAGCAATGTTCATTGATTTCATAAGCGCAACGTTCCACTCAGGGAGAGTAAAGGCCCCGGGCAGAGCGTCTGGCTCTGCCCCACGAAGCGTCTGGGTGCAACTGGGTTACAGCTCCGACCGCCAGACATCAGTAAAAGCAGACATGGTCTAATCTTACTGTTGTCCTGCAGTGAGCGTGCGTTGGCTTCACCGCATGGTGAGCGATGAGACAGGGGCAGACCTTCGCGTACGGGCGAAACGGCATTGGCGATGTAATGGCAGAGATGTCATTGCAGGCGGCCCCGATTCAGGAAAGGAGAAATTTCGCGCATCATGGCACCATTCACCAGAGGGCGCAAGACGAAATTTTTATGCGCCGATACCACGTTGAAACAAGCACTGAACCGATTAATCAGTCCATAATAATGCAGGACTTATCGATAAATAACAGGAGTTAATGTGGTAATTGGCCCATTTATCAATGCCGGTGCGGTGCTGGTCGGCGGTTTGATCGGCGCCCTGCTGAGCCAGCGTCTGCCGGAGCGCATCCGCGTTTCAATGACCTCTATTTTCGGCCTCGCTTCGCTGGGCATCGGGCTACTGCTGGTCATCAAGTGCGCCAACATGCCGGTGATGGTGCTGGCCACGCTGGTCGGCGCGCTGATCGGCGAATTTTGCCACCTGGAAAAAGGGATCAACAACGGCGTCTCCCGGGTGCAAAAGCGGCTGATTAAGCCGGGTAAAAGTCGCGAACATGAAACCTTTATACAGAGCTACGTGGCGATCATCGTGCTGTTCTGCGCCAGCGGTACCGGGATTTTTGGCTCGATGCACGAAGGCATGACCGGTGACCCGACCATTCTGATCGCCAAGTCGTTTCTCGACTTCTTTACCGCAATGATTTTTGCCTGCTCGCTGGGCTTTGCGGTCTGCATCATCAGCGTGCCGATGCTGGTTATCCAGCTGACGCTGGCGTTCTGCGCGTTTATTATCCTGCCGCTGACCACCCCGGCGATGATGGCCGACTTCACCGCCGTTGGCGGCCTGCTGCTGCTGGCCACCGGCCTGCGCATCTGCGGTATTAAGATGTTTGCGGTGGTCAATATGCTGCCCGCGCTGCTGCTGGCGATGCCGATTTCCGCCGCCTGGACGGCATTTTTTGCCTGACGCGGCGTGCAAAAACCGCAAAGTGGTGATAGATTGTGCAACTCGCCGCAAATTTTATAAATTTCGTTGACGAGTCGAGGCGATTACGGTTTAATGCGCCCCGTTGCCCGGATAGCTCAGTCGGTAGAGCAGGGGATTGAAAATCCCCGTGTCCTTGGTTCGATTCCGAGTCCGGGCACCACTATTTAAAGAACCCAGCCTATGGCTGGGTTTTTGCTTTTTGGGGTTCCGGTAGATGTCGGCGGCTAAGCCACCTCATCCAGCCCTGACTCAAAGATGCGCTTGCGCAGAGAGGCGATCGTGTTCGACAGCGCTTTCTCCTGCTGGCGGAAATAGGCCTGCGGGTCGGCAAGCGTTGATACCAGCAGCCAGGATTTCTCCTTCTCCAGAGCGAGCATTTCGGTCTGCAGGCTGGTAATTTGCCGCTGAGTATCGCTGATTTTACGCAGCAGTAGCGTGAGATCGTTCAGCCTTTCGCTCGCCGTCATGGGCTCATGCTCGCGCATCAGCCGCGCAAGCAGGTTACGGATAGTAGGCAAATCGCCGCGCTGTCGGGCCTGGTTGAGCTGAGCCATCATCTCGTTAGCTTCCGCCTTTAGCGCATCGTCGACCAGATCCGGGTGACACAGTTTGCTCGCCTGACGCCACAACCGTTTGAGTTCATGCCGATCTTCCTGCGCCATATTTTCATGATGTTCGCGACGCTTTTGCGCTTTTTGCTGCTGATCGCGCCAGGTTTCATACTGCTCACGCGCCTCGTCACGCGCCTGGCGTTCGCGGGTATCTTCACCGTGGCACATTGCCGCTCGCTTGCGCAGCGTGGCTTCTGCCAGGATCTTACGCAACCTCAGCACCTCGGCCATCAGCGGCCCGAGATGCTGCATATAAAGATCGTTAAACTCATCAAGCTGGGCCAGCCTTGCGTTTCTGGCATCAATCAGCGCTCGCAGCTGCGTTTCCAGCGTTTTTAGCTCCAGCTTGCTGGCCGCAATGCGTGGATCCTGCCAGTGGGTGATCGACCGCTGGCTTTGCAGCCAGCTGACGATGGCGTTCATCGCCTCGCCATAGCGCCGGGTCTCCAGCGCCTGAATGATGGCGTCAATCGCAGGATCGTCAATGTCGCCTTTCAGGTGCGAAATCTGACTGGCAATGATCTCATCATCTTCCAGTTCAATGGCATTTTTGATGATTTCCAGCCGCTTGATGGGTTTACTCATGGGCGTTTGCTCGGCGTCCTGACCGTGGGAATGGATCGCAGAGTAGCACCCGTTCCGGTACGCCGTCAGCCGCTACGTCATAATATAAGTAACGTTATTTCAGTCATTTATAATTTCGATATGAAGTATAGACTTAAGTCGGACTGACGGCGGTTAATGTCGTTAATCAGCCAGCGCCTGATGCAGAGCCGCACTCACTCACTGATAAACAAACGTCACCCCAATAATCGACTGCACGTTTCCCGCCGTGACCTGGCCGCTGGTGCGCGCGTAGTTTGCCGTTAACCCGAGGCTTACCGCTGAGGTGTTTACCGTACCGAGCGACACCGTGCTGTTGGTGGGTACGACGCTACCGTTGCGGGTCAACTGAACGCCAATTCCCCTCGCAGGTGAAGCCGAGGCGGTGTTGGTAAAAATGGAGTTCGCCGAGTCCTCGGTCGTTCCCGACAGGTAGTAGCCAAGCTTCTGGCTCTGCGCGCAGTAAACCGTCAACGGAATGGCCGTAGAGCCGGGGTAATCCGGCAGCGTCACCGTCACGTCTCGCGCCGAAACGTCGCAACCCCCGGTTGGGATCACCACGTTGTTGTTGGCGTAGATATTCCAGACAAACTGGAAATCATCGCTGTCTTTACTGTTGGTCTGGCGCAGAATCAGTACCGCGATCAGCGTTCCGGCGCTAATCGCCACGCCCCCGGCGGAACTGATCGGCGTCAGGTAGAGCACCGTGGGCCAGGGCTTCTCGGTTTTTGAGTTGTAGGTGATCCGCGCCGTTTCGGTGGTGGTAGGGAACGGATAGCTGGTGCCGTTGTATTTGACGGTGCCGGAGAAGCTCGACAGCACGCCGCCGTAGGCGGAACCACGCTGCAGCGTCACGTAGTCGGTGATCGTTTCCGGGTAATCGTTATGACAGAAAATCTGCGTCGAGAGATCGACCACCAGGTTCTGCCCCACGTTCACCGCAGGCGCCAGATCCACATACACGTTCGCGCTGCCGCCGCCAATGGGCACCGTCGTCCCGCTGGCGGTCCGGCAGGCAAATGACCAGGCGTTAAACGACCAGACGCTTATCAGCAGCATCGTCAACAGGGTTATCGCTCTCTTCATGATTCTCTTCTCCTGGTCAGGCGTAGGTATAGGTGACGTTAATCACCGCCTGAATGGTTCCCTGAGTCGCGCCGCCGTTAACCGACAGCGCCCTCACCTGCAGCGGAAAACGCGCGGACTGCGAGGACTCATCCACCGTAACCGTCGTGGTCGCGCCGGTATTCAGCGTCTTGCCTCCGTTATCCTGTAGCTCCAGCTGAATATTTCTGGCGGTCCCCTGATTCTGGTAATAGCCGGTGGCGTCCGCCGTGCCGCTGAAGCTGGCGGTGACCCGCGATGTGCCAATCGGGCAGTTGCTCAGATCCAGCGCGACGCTATGCCAGGCCGAGGTCGAACCGGCGGCGAGCAGGCTGAACGTGTAGAGATCGCCCAGCTCAACGTCGGCATTCGTCGTCGACACCGTGCACGGCTTCGCCACCACTTTGCCGTTGACGGTAATCGTCACATCGGCGGCCCAGGTCGCCGAAGAGAAGGCGACCAGCACCAGCGCCAGCAATCCACCGTAATAGGTCCGTTTCATCAGCGCCTCCGCTTACTGGAATTCAAGGGTGAACGTCGCCGTGGCGCTAACGTGGCCCGGCGTAACCGGCACCTGCGTGGCCATCAATCGCGCATAAAAATTCAGCGTGTTGCTCTGACCGGGCGTCAGCGTCGTCCACGGAATCGCCGAGGATGAGGCATTGATCGGCAACGTTGCCTGCTGCCCATCGAGGATCTGCACCCCCATACCCGCCGCGGCGGCGGTGCCGCCATCCAGCTTTAACAGGCTGGTGTTGTCGTTATTCGCCACGCCGGTAAAGCCCACCTTTACGGCGCTGACCGACCCGCCGCAGGGTGAAAGCACAATACGAAACGGTATCGCCGGCGTGGTCGCGCCCACGGCGTTGAACTGCTTCGCGGCGTTATCCAGTAGATCGACGATAAAGTCCTTCGACTCGCCCGCCACCGCGCAGCCGTTATCCCGGACATAGCCGCTGATGGTGATCGTGCTATCTGCGGCCAGGGCGTCGGCGGCGGTCAGCGAAAGGAGCGCGCTAAGCAGGTAAAAAGATTTGGTCATCATCATGTCCTTAGCGGCACGTCGCCGACAGCTGAATCAGCGGCTGTCGCTGGCTCTCGTTAGGTAACTGATAGTCCGCCTCGCAGCGCGCGTTCGCGCCTTGCCCCCACGTCACCTGCACCTTACCGGCTAGCGGCATACCGCTGAGGTAAACGAGGCCGTTGTCGGCCACGATGCTGCCATTCTGGTTGCCGTCCGAGGTCACCATCGCGCCAAACGGCACCGGTTTACCGTTGTGCATTAGCGTCATCAGCAGCTTCATCCCGACGTGCGCTTTGAATTCCGCGCGCACAATTGCGCCGTGCGTCGGCACCACGCTGACCACCGCATCGTCCAGGTCGACGTTATCCGCCAGCGAGTTGGTATCCAGCGCAACGCGGTTTTCCCGGTACTCGGTGGCATACGGCAACACGGCGTAGCCGCGCCAGTCGGTGCGGACGCCGGTCTGGTTTTCAACTTTTGTCCCTTTTGCTCCCGGGGCGCTGACCAGCACCACCGTGTCATTCAGAGGCTGGCTGAGGGTGACGCCGTTGGCATGGGCCAGCACCCCGCCGCTCATGCCGTAGTAGAGCTGTTTAATGCCGTCGCTATGGCTGTAGCCCACGTTGGCGTTGCCATAGCCGCCGCGATAGTTGAGCGCGGCGTAGCCCGTGCTTCCGCTACTGCCTTCGCCGCCGCTGGCATAGCCGGTCTGCACGTTGTAGCTCAGGTTGTTATCTTCCAGCAGCGTGCCGTACAGCCCCGCCAGGTTGCTCATCCGGCCATTGAGATCGTCGGACATGCTGTAGCTGGCGCTGGCGTGTCGCCAGGCGGACTGGCTGTCGGACCGCAGCCAGTGGCTGAAGGGTATATTGACGTTCACCGCCAGCATCTGGTCACGCCCCTCTTGCCAGGCGTTTTTAGTCAGGCTGTAGCTCAGCGTCCAGTTAATGTCGTCGACGGCAGTATTCAGCCCGGCCTGGAACTGCTCGTCGACGTTGCCGGTCCCCCAGTAGGTTTGCTGGCTGCCGCTCAGATACAGCGTGGCGGTACGCCCCAGTTGCTGAGTAATACTCACCTGCACCTTGCCCCGCTTGCTGTAGGCAAGGTTGTAGTAGTCGGTGAATTTCGGCTTCACGTAGACCGGGCCATCTTCAGTCACCACGCTGTGTCCGCTCATGCGTTGATAGGTGGTATCGGCAAAGCTAAAGTAGCCTCGCGTGGAGTAGCGATAGCCCACCAGCTGAATATTGGTGCCTAACTCATTGAGCGATTTGTTATAAAGAAACCTCACCGACTGGCCCTGCTGTCGGCTGTCATCGGGCAGCGTGGCGTTGGCCTGGGTGACGTCCACCGACAGCGCCCCCAGCGCGCCCATGTTTTTCCCCAATCCAAGGTTAAAGGCGCGATAGCGATCCGCCAGCTGAGTGCCGCCGTACAGCGTCCAGCCCGCCGGTAGCCCGTGCAGCAGGGTGCTCTGAAAGAACGTCGGGTCATCCTGTAGATCGTTGCCGCTACGGTATTTCCCGGCCGTCAGCGCGTAGCGAGTATGGCCTTCACGCTGCAGCACCGGCACGGAAGAATACGGCACGCTAAAACTCTGGCTGCTGCCGTCCGCCTCTTTGATCACCACCTGCAGGTCGCCGCCGTTACCCGCAGCATAAAGATCGTCAATGGTGAAAGGGCCTGGCGGCACCGTGCTGTGGTATATCTCATAGCCGTTTTGCTTGATAGAGACCTGCGCCGTGCCGCGGGCAATGCCGCGAATCACCGGCGCAAAACCTTTCTGGCTGTCCGGCAGCATGTTGTCATCGGAAGCCAGCTGCGCGCCGCGAAAGTTAATGCCGTCAAAGATGTCGCCGTTGGTGTAGCTGTCGCCGAGCGTCAGACGAGCGCGCAGCGGCGTGATATCACGCTCCAGCCAGGTATTGACGTGCTGCCATTTGTTTTCACTTTCCGAGCCGCTGCTGTAGCTCCAGGTGCTGTTATCACGCAGCCGCCACGCGCCAACGTTCAGCCCGCTTTGCAGGTTTAAATAGGCATACTGGCTGCTCCCGCCGATGTCGTTCTGAACGCTATTTCCGGTAAAGTTATAGTTGAGGAGCCCGGCCGTAATACCGCTATCCCACATGTCCGGCGGTATATAGCCGCGCGCCTGGTTTCCCATAAAAGCCTGCGGAATGGTCAAATAAAGGCGCTGCTGTCCCACATCCAGACGGGCGGTCGCATCCTGAATCATCGTGATTAACGGTACGCAGGCGTCTGCCGCGAGCACATTCAGCCCGCTGACGGCGGCGACATTCAACCCCATGCCGGCAAGCTGCCCGCGCGTCAGGCACGGCATCAGCCCATCACCATCTTCGGGCGCGTTGAAGACCACATCGCGGGTCGTCATGTACCCATCGTTCAGGTAGATATCGACGCGATAGGTTCCCGGCGGCAGCTCCTGCCCCTGCTCAAAACCGGAGAGATCCGCAACGGCGGCCGGGTCATCGGCCAGGAAGCGTGGGTTAAAGTAAAGCTCCGCCTGGGCGAAAAAAGTGGGTGAGGCGAGCAAAATGGCAACGGGAAGCTGCCGCAGATGCCGGACCTGTAAATAGACGAGGTCAAATTTTCGATATGACATAGTCCCTCCGGTTTAACATCACCCGGCTAGCGTTTCTTATTGTGTTTAAGGGATACGGGGAGCCCCGTTGCTTAACGCATTGCGCCGATCATGCGCGGCGTCAGCGCGCCATAGTCGTTGATGGTCCTGAAGGTAATGTCGCCGCTCGCGCTGTCCGGTATCTTCACCCGCGCTTCGCCCATCGGCGGCACCAGCGCGTTTTCCAGCCCCCGACTGCCGACGTTCAGCTCGGTGACCGTCAGGTAGTACGGCGTGGGGTTGTTCAGCGTCAGGATGCCCGCACTGCGGCGAAACGTCAGTTTTTCTACCGCCTGTTCCGGCGGCATGGTCAGCTTTGCCGGGCGGTAGTAGAGCTTTATACGGCTGATAATCGCCAGCTGCAGAGTGTTGTCGTTGAGCTTCGATTTATCCATCGCCGGAATCGCCTTCACGTTCATCCAGAACAGGCTTTCCCGGTCCTGCGGCAGCTGGTTATTGGATGCATCAACAATGCGCAGGGTGTTCTCTTTTTTGCCCTGCATCGCGAACAGCGGCGGCGTCACCACAAAGCGCCCGTCTTTCACGCCATCGGCATTTTCCACCCATGACTGAATCAGATAGGTGCTACTGTCGTCGGTGTTGGTCACCGCCAGCGGTACCTGCTTTTGCCCCGCCGGATAAATGACTCGCGTCGCCCCCAGCGCCACGCCCGCTTCTGCACGATGACTGACCCCGGCCGCCGCGATCAGCAGCAGCCCCGCCAGCGCGCCGCGCATCATCATCACCGTTGTTTTCATAGTTACCCTTGTTGTACTCACCGTCATTTCCTGCGTTCGGTTAATTACTGGTAGGTCAATGCGAACCAGGCCTGCGCATTGGCCGTGCCGCCGGTCACCTGCCGAGAGGTCGAGCGATATTTGGCCGCAAAATGCAGCGTAGTCGGCCCCTCGTGAAGTCGCGCCCAGCGAACGGGCGGCTGGTTGAGCGGAATCAGGCTGCCCTGGTCATCAAACAGCGCAATGCCGATACCGGTAGCCATTCCCGCCCCTTCCCCGACGGAGAGAACGTTGGGATCTTTACCGTCAGCGACGCCCTGAAACGACACGCCAACCTGCTGGCTGACTGCCGTACTGCAATCTTCAAGATGAATATCAAAAGCGATGGGATTGGACTCTTCCCCCACCGCATGGAAACGGTGACTGGCAACCTGGCCCATTTTCACCGTCATCAGGCGATCTTCCGCCGCCACGCTACAGGCTTCAGCGATAACAACGCCCTGGAAACGCAAATTCCCGCCGGGTAACGTCACGTTCCAGCGGTTTCCGGCCTGAACGGCGATGGGCAGCAGCAAAACCAGTAGCCAGCCTGATATCCAGCGCATAATGAGTCTCCGTTCCTTCGTGATAACGGGCCCTCCTGGCCCTCGTCGCGTCCCTGCCTGATGAATTACTCGTACTGCACTTTAAAGGTCGCGTCGGCGTTCGCGGAACCAGCCGTTGCCGCACCGGTGGCGTAGTAACGCGCCTGGAATGGAATCACGTTAGTACCATCGTTCAGCGTGGTGGCGGAGCTGAAGGTCGCGCCATCCAGCGCCAGCGGTTTGCCTTTGTTATCGAGGATCTGGATACCCACGTTCGTTGCGCCGCCCGACGCAGACCCTTGCAGCGCCAGCACGGTTGTGTTGGTGGCATCAATCGCCGTGCCGGAGAACGCTACCGAGGCTTTGGTCGACACGCTGGTATCGCAATCGTTCAGCTGGATGTTAAAGCCGACCGCCGAGCTGGTGCTGCCCGCCGTCGCCAGCTTGGCCGAGCGCACCTGGCCCATCGGTACCGTCTGGTCGGTGGAGCCCGCATCGACGGCACAGGCCGCGTTAACCACGTCACCTTTAAAATGCACGGTGCCGCCGTTAACGGTGGTGGTATCCGCCAGCGCGACCGCTGAAGTGAAGGAAAGCGCAGACATAATTACCAGCGCAACTTTATTAATTCCCATAAAACCTACTCCTGATTCATTGAGAATATTATTCTCAGGTTGTTAAAAACAGCGCTGAAGGCAGGGCCCAGAGGTTCCACCTGACGCACATCGATTATTTATGTGAAGACAGCCACATCCCAATAACCGCATCGTTATCTGGATATCAGAAATAACTTCACCAGCGCCGATTCAGTCTGGAGATATCCAGATAAAACGACATCGTTGCAGCATTATTGCCACGTAGCCCAAACATTCGTTTGGTCTTCTGCCGCAAATAATAAATATGTTTTTCGCTGAACCCTGCCAGCTTATTAATTTGTGACACGGAGTACCCTTCGCAAAGATAGCGAAAGACAATCAACTCTTGTTCAGAGAAATCTCGCCGATCAAAAATAGACTTACCCGCCCTATACAGGCATAAGTAAAGTTCAGAAAAGCCTATCTTTTCAGAGATGAGCCAGGGGAAAGGCCCCTCGAAGGCACATCCGGGAGAACCATCCATCTTGTATAACAGTACAATTCGGCAAGGAGAGCATGGTGCTGCAATTAAGCCAAGTATGCGATGTCGTTCAGCAATATCAGAAATATAAATCACAAAGATATCGCTGACCGACGTGTGTAAGTAACATTTCGACTTTAATTGTGTGGAGTGGATCGCAGAAACGTTCCCTCTCCGAATAACTTCATCATCTTGCAATGCCAAAAGGAAAAAACTGTTATCCGAGATAATACATTTCCTCATATATTACCCCAACATCCAAATCCGATTTATTTTATTTGATATCCATAATTCCTGTTTCCAGAACCTGTACCCTAAACTACGATTTAATTATATACACAGCAAATATACATCGTCAAAAACGATCAATTGATTATTATTGATAGATATCGGCAATTGATTTATGGCGTATAGATCGCCTTGTTCGATCAATTAATAAATAAAAACAAGCAGATCAATGAAATAGATAATCTATTTTTAGGATTTTTCAATTAATAAGAAGTTGTTCGTATTAATATGCATCGCAGGTTAATTGTAATTTTATGTAAATAGCATATCCCGAAGCGCAATTTAACTTAAATTTCACAAACACATAAATTGACCTAAATCAATTCACAGAGTTTAAACAAAAATCATTTTATTGATCTCGCATCAATCACCAGCCATAAATCCAGCACGTGAAGGGAAATAAAGACGCGAATACGCCGTTCGGTAGTGAGTATAGACGTCAATCTGACGTTTGATTGGTTTTGAAGGGGGGAGAATAAAGAGGAGAAAAATGACGGCGCAGCGTTCATTCAAGAACGCTGCGCCATGTAGATAAGCACGCTATCTCAGACTTTCCACCACCGCGTTTGCCAGCTCATCCGGGCAAGCAAACCCGGATGCGACGCAATGGGTCAGCAGCTTCGAACCATACTGCCGAGTAATCTGCGGCAGGCAGGCGTCGTGAAACGCTTTCAGATCCGCAAAGTAGTCCAGCGTATACTGGCTCTCCCCGGAACGACCGCGCGCCAGACACGCGTTAAAGCAGGACTCAACGTCCCGATCGATATAGACCACCAGATCGATCTGCGGATAGCTCTTCAGGTAGTGCTTAATTTGATAGAAATAGGACATATAGCGAGCCGACGGCTGTTCGGTCATCAGGAAATTGACGTGACAGAAAACAATATCGCTAAACAGCGAGCGCTCAACAATGTAGTTACCGTCCGGGATATCCTTTAACAGCGCCTGTCGGCTGCGGGTAATATACAACTGGAAAGCGACCCGGGCGTCCGCATCGCTGGGGTTTTCCACGAAGACCTGCAGCAGCTCCAGAAAGACCGGATCTTCATCTACCGGCTCTTTAATCACCTGCCAGCGAGCGCCCGTCTTCTGCGATAGCGCCTGGGCGAGCGGCTCCAGCAGCGTCGTTTTTCCGGCGGCGATATTCGCCTCAATCGCGACAATCTTCATGGCTAAAATCTCTGCAAATTAGTGGGAAGGCATGGAATCAACGTGTTTTTCCAGACTCAGGGCTGGGCATGACGGAGCCTCACACAAAAGGTATTCCTGGTACTCGGCAACGTGCAACAAAGCCAGGTCGCCGCAGAACTCCTGCTCACCGTAATCGACCTGCGTCGAAGAGTGTCTGAAGAATTTGAACATTATGTATTCACACTGTCGGGATGGGGCTCCCCCACCGTTCGGTGGAGGAGCAGCAGAATCAGGATTTTTTGGCGCTATAAACTTCGTCGCCGGAGAATGACGGTTCGGCCCAGAAGTTGATGTTGAACTGCGCGTCATCGGTCATTTCAATATGGTGCCAGTACTGCGGCGGGCTGGTCGCGAAGCTGCCAGCGTTAATTACCACCTTCACTTCCGGCTCCGTGGCCTGTTCATCAGCGAAGCCGTAGTAAGTCACCGTCCCTTCCATAACGCACAGCTGGCCGAAAATACCGGCGGCGGTATTGTGGTGGCTCAGCAGCGCAGCCGGGACATTGTCTTTAGTGAAAAATGGGGTTGAACGTTTGATCGTCCAGTTTTTAGGGATTCTGTGATGGCTCATATTAACCTCCGGCTATAAACATGCATTCAAAATACATCTTTAAGGTTGGACTGTAAAGCGTTTTTGATAATAAATCTCATTACCATGTAACCACCGTTCTTCGCGCTGTATCACAGTTCCGCTTTTTGCTTGTTGTCGATATTCGACATTTATTTATATTAAAAATGTCGAAACACAACAGAGGTAATGCATGAACCCGCTCGCTTTCACCATCTCGCAAGAACAGAATGTCGATACCTGCCACCTGGCGGACTTGCCGCTGGCAGAGATGCTGGCGTTGCTCAACGAACACGACGCCCGCGTCCCGCAGGCGATCCGGGCCGTCCTCCCGCAGGTGGAACAGGCGGTTTGCCTGATCGTGAAGCAGATGAAAAGCGGCGGCAGACTGTTTTACGTCGGCGCGGGCACCAGCGGGCGCCTTGGGGTGCTAGACTCCGCCGAGTGCCCGCCCACCTTCGGCACCGATCCGCATCTGGTGCAGTCGGTCATTGCCGGCGGGCTGGACGCCATGCTGCGCGCCGTGGAAAACGTGGAAGATGACGGCGAAGCCGCCGTTGCCGAACTGCGCGTGCGCGGACTGAACGAACGGGACGTGGTGCTGGGTATCGCCGCCAGCGGCCGTACGCCGTTCGTGATGTCGGCGCTCGACTTTGCGCGCCGCTTGGGGGCAAAGACCATTGCGCTCACCACCCGCGGCCCTGGTCTGATTTCAGACAAGGCGGACGTGGCGGTGGCTCCGGACGTCGGCGCCGAAGCGCTGGCCGGTTCAACCCGCATGAAAAGCGGATCCGCGCAGAAGATGCTGCTGGGCATGATCAGCACCGCCACCATGATCCAACTGGGGCGCGTGCACGGCAACCTGATGATCGACGTGAAAGCCTCCAACAAAAAGCTGCTGCGCCGCGCCGAGCATATGGTGGTGCAGATCTGTGAAGTGGATAACGCCACGGCGCAGGCGCTGCTCCAGCAGGTGAACTACAACGTGCGCGCAGCGGTGCTGAGCAATCTGCTGAACCTCGCCCCTGATGCGGCGCTGGCATTAGCCGCCCAACCCTTTGTCGCCCTAAAAGATCAGCTACTTTCAGGAGCCTGTCATGGCCAATAAAATAGAACACCTGGAGCTTATCGCCGACGCCATCGAGCAACACATTGGCGGCTTTGGCAACGTTGCCACCCTGACCCACTGTATGACCCGCGTGCGCGTAGTGCTGCGCGATCGCAGCCAGTTTAACACCGAAGCGCTGCGCAAAACCGACGGCGTCAAAGGCACCGTCGACGCCGGAGAGCAGTTCCAGATTATCGTCGGCGCGGGCACCGCGTCGAAGGTGACGGGCATCCTGACCAAACGCATGAGCCGCTCGGGCGTCGCCCCTGCGCCCGCAGACGACGGGGAGCGTAAGCCTTTCTCTATCCGCCGCTGCCTGAATATTCTGGCGGCCATTTTTGTCCCCACCATCCCGGCGCTGATCGGCTGCGGGTTGATCCTCGGGCTGGTGAACGTCTGCCGCCTGATTGGCCCTGAATTTGTCGCCAGCCATCAGGATCTGTTTACCCTGCTGACGGTGATTGGCAAGGCGGTGTTTACGGTGCTGGCGGTGATGATCGGCATGAATACCGCCAAAGAGCTACAGGCTTCTCCGGCAATCGGCGCGGTGATGGCGGCGGTGCTGACCGCGCCGGATCTCGCCAACATCAAGCTGTTTGGCAGCGCATTAACGCCGGGCGGCGGCGGGATTTTCGCCGTGCTGCTGGTGTGCGTCTTTGCCGCCAAATTTGAGCTGTGGTTCCGTCGCTACTGCAAAGAGAGCCTGGATCTGATTTTAACGCCGATGGTCACCATTCTGGTCTCTTCGCTGGCGGCACTGTTGATTCTGCAACCGCTGGCGCACGCCATAAACCAATGGCTGGGCGACCTGGTGGCGCTTTCCCTGCTGAATAACTCGGCGGGCTCGGTGGTGGTGGGCGCCCTGCTCGGCGGCGGGTTCCTGTTCCTGCTGCTGACCGGTTTACATCAGGGGCTGATTCCTATTCATGCGCAGATCCTCGATACGTTTGGTCTCAACTATCTGTTCCCTATCCTCGCGATGGGTGGTATGGGCCAGGTTGGCGCAGCGGCCTACGTCTATCTGAAAACCAAAAATCCGCGCCTGAAGAAAACCATTTCCGGCGCGCTGCCGGTGGGCATTATCGGCGTTGGCGAACCGCTGCTGTTCGGCGTTTCCTTACCGCTGGGTAAACCGTTTATCGCCGGCTGTATCGGCGGCGCGGCGGGCGGCGCGGTCATTGCCGCCTGTAAGGTGGGGATTATTATCCCGTTTGGCACCGCCGGGCTGTCGCTGCTGCCGTTAGTGGGCGCCGGGCAGATCCTGCCGTTCCTGCTGGCGGTGGTCAGCGCTTGGGTCGTCGGGTTTATCGCCGCCATGATCCTGGGCTTTACCGACCCGCAGGAATAGTCATAATCAGGTACAGGGCGCCAGGCGCCCTTCCCGATGACGAGAAATAAGGTACGTAATGGAATCCATCATCAGCAAAATTCAGGCGCTGGCGCATGCCAAAAACGGCGGCGACCGTCGTATCTCGACGTTTCTGATTGCGCGCAATTTTGATATTTCCGACCTCAGCGCCACGCGCATGGGGCAGGAGCTGGGCATCAGCGATTCTTCCGTTATTCGCTATGCCAAAGCGCTCGGCTGCAGCGGATTTCCGGAGCTGAAGCTGTGGCTCGCCGCAGCCGGCCGACCGCAAAAAGAGAGCGTGCGCCAGGAAATCTATGAAGGGATTGAAGCGAGCGACTCCACCCAGCAGATGGTCGAAAAAGCCCGCGTGCTGTTCGCCAGTAAAATCGACCAGTCGCTGGATCTGCTCGACCCGGCCACCGTCGACACCTGCGCCACGCTGCTGATCGACAGCCGTAAAATCGTCCTCGTCGGCATCGGCACGTCGGCGCTGATTGCGCTGGATATCAACCACAAGCTGATTCGCTGCGGGCTGAACGTACAGTTTAACTACGATTATCATACGCAAATTGTGCAGGCGTCGCTGCTACAGCCCGGCGACGTGCTGCTGGCGGTCTCGGCGCGCGGTGAAACCGCAGAGGTGGTGGAGGCGCTGAGCCTGGCCCGTGAACGCGGGGCGCAGACAATAGCCATCACCCGCTACGGCAAAAATAAGGTCAGCCAGCTTGCCGACCACGTGATTCCCTACAGCTATACCGAGGCGCACGAGAAGCTTGGCATGGTAACGCCGCAAATCCTGCAGATGATCGCGTTTGATATTCTGTTCTTCCGCATCAATAGCCTGGTCTCGCCGGACAGCATGTCTACCGCGCTGCGTACCATCGACAAACGTCAGCAGAAAGGCGCGTCGTCATGACGAAGAAAAATCCTATTTTTTATCCATAGATATCATACCGCTAAATATCCACAGCAATAACATTGTCTTTTGGTGTTTATTAACAGATAGTACATTAGGATTTAACTTAAGTTACATTTCATTTGTTCTGGGATATTCACTCAATGTTATTAATGAAAAACACCATTATTCGTTCGCTGGTTATTGTTCCTGCTCTTTTCATCGCCAGCCACAGCGCCGCGGCAGCCGAATTAACCGGCTGCGCGGCGAAAAAGCAAGAAATCAGCCGCCAGATCGATCAGGCCCGCGCGCACAATAATCAGCATCGGGTTAACGGGCTGACCACGGCGCTGGAAGAGGTTGAGGCCAACTGTACCGACGCTTCTTTACTGAAAGAACGCCAGCAGAAAGTGGCTGAAGCGAAAGAAGAACTGGCGGAAGCTCAGGCTGAGCTGTCACGCTAAGCGCAGGCTGGTGCCCTTCGGCACCAGCCTCTGTTTTATTCGCCGTCACTCCGCCTTGCGGATGATCACCGGCACGCTCTTGTAGGCTGGCGTCAGGCTCTGAGTATCCACCGCGTCGAGCGACAGCAGCACGTTCGCCTCCGGCAGATAAGCGCCGATCGAACCGGTCGCCATGCTGTATACCACAACGGTCAGGCCGTACATCGCGCGATCGGCGCTCGGCTCGCCGCTATCGTCCAGCGCCTGAATGTTAATGACGTCGCCTTCGACCAGCCCCCGCGCCTCGGCTTCGGCCTGGCTTAAAAACGCCACGTCGCGACGGCCGGTGATACCGCGATAGCGATCGTTCATCCCGTAAATGGTGGTGTTGTACTGGTCGTGGCTGCGCAGCGTCGCCAGCACCAGCGCATCGCCCGGCTGCTGCTGACGCGCTACCGCCCGCTGATGACTGACGACAAAGTTCGCTTTGCCGGTGTCCGTATGCCATTCGCGACGCGAGGCTGGCGTATCCATCCGGAAGCCGCCCGGCGCCGCGATGCGCGCGTTATAGTCGGCGAACGCCGGAATCACGCTGGCGATAGCCTCGCGAATCAGCGCATAGTTGCCGCTCATCGCTTCCCAGTTCACCGGCGAATTCGGCAGCGTCGCGCGCGCCAGCCCGGCAACGATGGCCGGCTCTGACTTGAGCCAGCGCGACGCCGGTTTCAGCGCTCCGCAGGAGGCGTGCACCATCGACATGGCATCTTCAACGGTCACCGACTGAACGCCGGTGGCCTGGAGATCGCGCTCGGTACGGCCCAGCGCCGGGAACAGGTAGTTGTGCTTCGCCATCAGCAGGTGCGAGCGATTCAGTTTGGTCGCCACGTGAACCTGTAGATCCAGCTTTTTCATCGCCGCAAAGGTGCGCTGCGGCTGGGGCATCGCCACCGCCAGATTGCCGCCCATGCAGATCAGCGCCTGCGCTTCGCCGCGCTCAATAGCGCGAATGCTCTCCACACTGGAACGCCCGTGTTTGCGGGAGACGCGAATACCGAAATGTTCTTCCAGACGCGCCAGAAACGCTTCCGGCGCCGCCTCGTTAATGCCGACCGAACGGTCGCCCTGCACGTTCGAATGACCGCGCAGCGGGCAGATACCGGCGCCCGGTTTACCGATGTTGCCCTTCAACAGCAGCAGGTTCACCAGCTGCTGTACGTTTTCGGTGCCGTTTTTATGCTGGGTGATCCCCAGGCCGTAGCAGATGATGGTGGCCTTTGAGCGGTCGTAACGGTAGGCCAGGTCTTCCATCTGGCTGCGGGTCAGGCCGGAGTCCTGCTCCAGATCCGCCCAGCGGCAACGGTGTAGATCGTCATACAGCGCCTGATAACCGTGGGTATGCCCAGCCAGGAACGCGCGGTCGAGGCACGGCTCCTGGCCAAGCAAAATTCTGGCTTCATCCATTTCAATCAGCGCCTTCATTACCCCTTTCAGCAGCGAGGCGTCACCGCCGATTTTGACCTGGTAGTAGTCGTTACTGAGAGTCGTGGCATGGCCTTTCAGCATATCCGTCGGGCTTTGCGGGAAGCTAAAACGTTCAAGGCCGCGCTCTGCCAACGGATTGATGGAGATAATGCGCGCGCCGCGCTGCGCCACTTCACGCAGGGTGGTCAACATGCGCGGGTGGTTAGTGCCCGGGTTATGACCAATGCAAATCACCAGGTCGCAATGCTCGAAATCATCCAGTTCGACGGTGCCCTTACCCAGACCGATAGCGCTGGTCAGCCCGGCGCTGGTTGGCCCATGGCACATGTTGGAGCAATCCGGGAAATTGTTGCTGCCGTATTCGCGGGCAAACAGCTGGTAGAGGAACGCGGCTTCGTTGGAGGTACGCCCGGAGGTATAAAACTCCACGCGTTCCGGGGAGTCGTAGCTGCGCAGGCGCTCGCCGATTTCGGCAAACGCCACCTGCCATTCGACGGCCTGCCAGCGGTCAGTGGCGGCATCGTATTTCATCGGATGGGTCAGGCGACCCGCGTTCTCCAGCTGATAGTCGCTGTAGTGCCACAGCTCGGCCACCGTATGCTGACGGAAGAATTCCGGAGAGGCTTTCTTGCTGGTGGTTTCCCAGGAGACGGCTTTCACGCCGTTTTCGCACAGCTCCATCGGCGAACGATGAGCGGGGTCAGGCCACGCGCAGCCCGGGCAGTCAAAACCTTTCACCTGGTTCATGCGAAACATCGCGATCACGTCGCGCGCGACGGCCTTTTGCGAAAACACCGATGCACCAACCGCTTTTACCGCACCCCATCCACCCGCAGGCCCTTGATAGCCGCTTATACCCGGAACGCCCTTGCTCATTTTTACCGCTTTTTCTGTACCCGATTTCAATGGCGACTACGGTAGCAATTTCTCTGGACTAAAGATTTCCTCTTCACGAGGTACGGCGGCTATACGCTGTACGGGTTAGTCTGCAGCTCCCTCTGGGAGCATAGCGATTCCCCCCCTCGCGCAGGGAAAAACGCGGACGCCACACGAAAATTGGGGTTGATCTGATACGAACAACCTCTTATTTTTCATCTTTCTTTTTTATCGAGCCCTGCGATGTCAGCTATGAATAATGCGAAAGCGGTAGTGAACAGCAGAATAATAACAACAATAAGCTGAGGTATTTCTGATGTGGTTATTTATTGGCACTATCACCGTCGCCTTTTTAGCATCGCTGATGCTGATCTGGCTTGACGACAGAATTGCGGAAACGGAATAAATCCGTGGATGACGTTCCGCGCCAGGGAGCGGCGCGGAACGGTGAGAATTACAGCGATTTCGCCAGACGTTCGACGGCGGTTTGCAGCCCTTCCAGCGACACCGTAGAGTAGGATAAACGCAGCGTGCGGGTATCCGGATTGTCGTTGTAGAACGCTTCACCCGGCACGTACACCACGCCATTTTCCAGCGTTTTTTCCAGCCACTTCATGGTATCGAATGGATAGCGGAAGCGCGCCCACAGGAACATCCCGCCCTTCGGACGGCTGAACTCCAGATGCTCGCCGAGACGGCTTTCCAGCGCGTCGGCCAGCGCATCGCACTTCTTCCGATAGTCTTCGCGGATCAGCGCGATCTGCTTATCCAGACGGCCCAGGCTCAGGTACTCGGCGGTGATCACCTGCGACAGCATGTTGGTGTGCAGATCGGCGGCCTGCTTGACGATCACCGTCTGCTGCGCCAGCCAGTCCGGCATGACGATCCAGCCAATACGCATCCCCGGCGCCAGAATTTTGGAGAACGTCGAGGTATAAACCACCTGATCTTCACAGCCCAGCTCCACCGCATGCTGGTACAGCGGGCGCTGCACCTCGTCGGTAAAGCTGATCTCGCCGTACGGATCGTCTTCAATAATCACCACGTCATGCTGCTTCGCCAGCTCAACCAGACGGCGGCGGCGATCGTCGCTCAGCGTTTTCCCGCCGGGGTTACCGAAGGTGGGCACCAGATAAACGGCCTTGACGCGCGTGGTGGCCAGTAGCTCGGCGAGCTGTTCCACCAGCATGCCGTTATCGTCGGTATCCACGCTCAGGATGTTGGCCTGCGCCAGCTGGAACACCTGCAGCGCCGCCAGGTAGGTAGGGCGTTCGACGACGATAGTATCGCCCGGATCGAGCAGCGTGCGGGCCACAATATCCAGCGACTGCTGCGAGCCTGAAGTGATATAGACATGGCTTGCCTGACAGGCCACGCCGCGCGCCTGACACAGTTCGCTCACGGCCTGACGCAGCGGCGGATAGCCTTCGGTCAGCCCGTACTGGAACGCATCGTTAAACCGTTCGCTCATCACCTTCTGCACCGCCAGCTCCAGCCCTTCGGTATCAAAAAGCTCCGGTGCCGGAATGCCGCCACCAAGAGAAATCACGCCGGGCAGTTTACTGTGTTTTAGGAGTTCGCGGACGGCGGAGGGTTTGAGTTCACCCGCGCGCACGGCCAGTCGCCGATCGTGCATATTCTTTTCCTTTTCTGTCTTGTTGTGTTTGTTGCAGGCTTTCTTTTACCGTAGCCCGGCCGAGCAACGCGACGCCGGGAACATCCCCGGAGTCGGCGTTTTTAACGCCTCGTCCGGGCTACTCACCTTTATTCGTTATCTTTTATTACCACCAGCGGTTCGATGTCGCTCTCTTTTTTAATCACCAGAGATTCATCGCCGCGCAGGCAGGTGCCGCCGTAGTTACCTCCGACGGTAAAGGTACATACCTGAATATATTTTCCTGCCACGTTTGGCAAGCACCAAAGCTGCTGGTAAATATTTTTCCGGTCATTAAATTTACCGCTGGTTTGATCCAGTAGCTGATCGTGGCCGCTGACCAGATCGATATTGCTGCCGCAACGCCCGGAAATCGGCTTGATGGCATAGCCGGTTTTGGCCAGATGCTCGCTCACCTCAAAGTCGGTATCCAGCAGATACGGATGGTTCGGGAACAGCGACCACAGCACCGGGAGAATGGCTTTGTTGCCGGGAATCACCGTCCACAGCGGCTCGAAGACCATCACTTCCGGGCGCAGCAGCACGTCAATCAGGCGCACTTCGTTATCCGGGTGACCGGTACGAATCGGCACGGCGGCGTATTCGTCTTCGTCCACCTCGCGCACCTGCTCAATCGCCGTTTCCCACGCCCAGGTTTTCCACACGCAGTTCACCAGACGACCGTCGCCATCAATCAGCTGACCGGCAGCATCCCAGCGTAGCTCGTCGAGGCCGTAGAGAATTTTGCTCTCGAAGCCCGCCTGCTCAAGGGCGCGCTGCATAAACTGGGCGTGGTAATTTTCTTCCAGATCGTTGTCCTGCATGATGTGCACGAACGGCCTTGCCTGGCTGTGTTTCCACGCGCCCACCAGCTCGCCCAGCAGGTCTTCCGCCGGGTTGTGGCCGTTGCCGCGATAGCCGGTTTTCAGCCACTGTTCGAGAATCAGGCCGCCTTCGGTGTGGCAGGAAGCGGAGTCAGCGTTGTACTCGTAGACCTTCAGGCCGCGCTCATCCATACAGAAATCCATGCGCCCGGTGATCATATCGTGGCGACGACGCTGCCACGAAAGGCGCAGACGCGGCCAGAGGATTTTAGGAATATCAAACAGCGCCAGCAGGTTGTCATCACGCATCACTTTGTCGGTGGCGTGGAGATACATCAGGTGCATCTCGTTGGTGGCTTTAATCAGCTCCTGCTCGGCGCTCTCGGTGATGGTGAAGTACTGATACGGGTCGCCGTTAATGACATGGCCGTTGGCGGCGACATACGCCTGCTGAAGGGAATCTTGCTCGTCGAGCCATTTACCGTCGAACTGGCCGTGATTCTCCAGCCGCGCCCCGCCAAGCTTCAGCGCCTCTCCGGCAATCGCCGGCTGCGGCAGACTGTAGCGCGCATCGTCGGTCTGGATCATCCAGCCGAGAATGGTGGTGTCGTCGAAGGTATCGTGCAGCGTGTAGCGCCCGTCCTGGACCTCCAGCGTTAGCTCGCGGGTCCACTGCTGCCCGGCGGGCAGCGGCGAGTGCAGCACGTTCTGCTCGGCAATGCGCACCTTGTTGCCCAGCAGCTGGGTAATGACCGCCACGTGGCCGGTTTCGTTAAACTCGCCGCCCTTCTGCCAGATAAGCAAGGAGCCGACGAGCGGCGCGCGGCGGGAGCCGTTGGCAAAAGCCTGAAGCGGGAGAATGGCGTCATTCACCACCTGGCGCAGATAGCGCAGGGAGAAAATCTCGTAGGCCATGCCCACATCGGTGAAGACAAATCCGTAGTTGATAAACAGGAAGCGGCGGGCGAACTCGACGCACTGCCACTTGTGGCCCATGTATTCGTTGTCGATATAGCTGCGGAACGACGCGTCGTCATGCATATCGCCCGGTTTTAAGCTGCTGTAATTTGAAGAGTAAATCGCTACGCCACCCGGCGCATACCCCAACAACGTGCCAAATGGGGCGTCACTATTGGTACTTCCCTTGCTCATGAACCTTCCTCAAACATCGCGTGCGATTTTCTCGCCCGCACGTTGAAATTAATCCAACAAAAGTGGATTAATCATACACCCGTGTATGCGAGGATGACCCACCGGGAGAGAAAATATTCATCCGCAAAATGCACATTGATGACATCAGGAGTCCACATGAGTTTACAGGCACAACCGCTGGTATGGGGCCACGGCGCACGCACGTTCGACGTATTCCTGGAACCTACCTGCCCGTTTTCCGTCAAGACCTTCAACAAGCTGGACGCGCTGCTGGCGTTAGCGGGCGAGGAGAACGTCAGCGTCAAAATTCGTTTGCAGTCCCAGCCGTGGCATCTGTTTTCCGGCGTGATTGTTCGCTGCATTCTTGCCGCCTCGACCCTGCCGGACGGCAAGGCCGCCGCGCATAAGGTGATGAAGGCGGTGGCGGATCATCGCGAAGAGTTTGAGTTTACCGACCATTGCAGCGGCCCGAATATGAACGCAACTCCGCAGGAGATTATCACGCGTCTTGAGCGCTACAGCGGCGTGGCGCTGGCCGAGGCGTTCGCCCAGCCGGAGCTGCAAAAAGAGATTAAATGGCACGCACGTTACGCGCGTCAGAACGGGATTCACATCTCCCCAACCTTTATGGTTAACGGCCTGGTACAGCCCGATCTCAGCAGCGGCGACGACGTCAGCGTCTGGGCGGCGCGGATTTTTGCCTGAGGCTGCTAAACTTCATTATCCCAACACATCATCAACATAAGAGAAGGCGAGCGATTATGTCAGAGAACACCTATCAGCCACCCAAAGTCTGGGAGTGGACGCAGAACAGCGGCGGCGCATTCGCCAACATTAACCGCCCGATCTCCGGGGCAACCCATGAACAGGCGCTGCCGGTCGGCCATCATCCGCTGCAGCTCTACTCCCTGGGCACGCCGAACGGCCAGAAAGTCACCATCATGCTGGAAGAGCTGCTGGCGCTGGGCGTCACCGAAGCGGAGTACGACGCGTGGCTTATTCGCATTGGCGAAGGGGATCAGTTCTCCAGCGGCTTTGTGGAAGTGAACCCCAACTCGAAAATTCCAGCGCTGAGCGACCACTCCACCACGCCGCCAACCCGCGTGTTTGAGTCCGGCAATATTCTGCTGTACCTGGCGGAAAAATTCGGCCACTTCCTGCCGAAAGACCCGGCCGGGCGCACCGAAACCCTCAACTGGCTGTTCTGGCTGCAGGGTTCGGCCCCGTTCCTGGGCGGCGGTTTTGGCCACTTCTACAACTATGCGCCGGTGAAAATTGAGTACGCAATCAACCGCTTTACCATGGAAGCCAAGCGCCAGCTCGACGTGCTGGATAAGCAGCTGGCGCGCGGGCGCTACGTGGCGGGAGAAGAGTACACCATCGCCGATATCGCCATCTGGCCGTGGTACGGCAACGTGGTACTGGGCAATGTGTACGGCGCGGCGGAATTCCTCGATGCGGAAAGCTACAAAAACGTGATGCGCTGGGCGCAGGATATCGCCAGCCGTCCGGGCGTGAAGCGCGGCCGTATCGTCAACCGCACCAACGGCCCGTTGAATGAACAGCTGCACGAACGTCACGCCGCCAGCGATTTTGACACCAACACCGAAGATAAGCGTCAACAGTAGACGTTAAACCACCGGGCGCTCAGCGCCCGGTTTTATTGCCCTTCCAGCCGATATCCAGCCATGAAATAGCGCACGGTGGTGCTGGAGTCGTGTTCCTTAAAGAAGTCCATCACCATCTCTTTATCCAGCCCGTAGCGGCGGGTCAGGATCCCTGCTTCCCAGGCGCTAAGCTGACGGTCGCCCGTCCTTTCAAACATCCGGTGCGAAAAGCCCAGCACAAAGCCGCGTTTATAGTCGGTGCAAAAGCCAATGACTTTTTGCGCGCTGTCGGCATAAGGCGCCTTCAGCCCCGCCATCAACCCTTTGCCAAAATGGTTATCCATCTGTCTCCCCCTAATCGTTATATATAAAATTATATAGCGATTATTTGAGCGCTGGCTAGCGCTATTTGAATACGACCCTGAAGCGCATGCCGCCAGCCAATTCCCGGCAGTGTGATCGCGCCAACGGGCACGCGCCCGCAAAGCACGTATTCTGGAAACAGCGTTTCAAAAATAAGAGAAGGAGATGTTATGGCCTGGCAAGCAAATCCAGCCCGTTATGAGCAGATGCAGTATCGCTACTGTGGCCGCAGCGGTTTACAGCTTCCTGCGCTGTCCCTCGGCCTATGGCACAGTTTTGGTCATATTCACGCGCTTGATGACCAGCGCGCGCTGCTGCGCAAAGCCTTTGACTGCGGGATTACCCACTTCGACCTGGCCAATAACTATGGCCCGCCGCCGGGCAGCGCCGAGGAGAACTTTGGCCATCTGCTGCGCGACGATTTTGCCGCTTATCGCGATGAGCTGATTATCTCGACAAAAGCGGGCTACGACATGTGGCCCGGGCCATACGGTTCCGGCGGTTCGCGCAAATATCTGCTGGCCAGCCTCGACCAGAGCCTGCAGCGGATGGGGCTGGATTACGTGGATATTTTCTATTCCCACCGGGTGGATGAGCGAACGCCGATGGAAGAAACCGCCAGCGCGCTGGCCCAGGCGGTACAAAGCGGTAAGGCGCTGTACATCGGTATTTCGTCCTACTCTTCTGAACGTACCCAGGCGATGGTAGACCTGCTGCGCGACTGGAAAATCCCGCTGCTGATTCATCAGCCTTCCTATAACCTGCTGAACCGCTGGGTCGACAAGAGCGGCTTGCTCGATACCCTTGAACAGAATGGCGTCGGCTGTATCGCCTTTACGCCGCTGGCGCAGGGGCTGCTGACCGGTAAGTACCTCAACGGCATTCCGGACGGTTCGCGGATGCAGGCGGAAGGCAAAAAAGCGCGCGGGCTGACGGAAAATATGCTTAGCGAAAGCAACCTCAGCAGCCTGCGTTTGCTCAACGAGATGGCGAAACAGCGCGGGCAGTCAATGGCGCAAATGGCGTTAAGCTGGCTGTTAAAAGATAGCCGCGTGACGTCGGTGCTGATTGGTGCCAGCCGCCCGGAGCAGATTGAAGAGAACGTGAAGGCGCTGGCGAATCTGCGTTTCTCCGCCGAGGAGCTGGCGCAGATTGATCAGCACGTGGCGGATGGTCAGCTAAACCTGTGGCAGGCATCGTCGGATAAATAAGGCAATCCCGGGGTCGGGTTAGCGCCTTCCCCGGAAGGCTTGTATCAGGCTTTTTTGGCGCGCGTCAGGCTATCGAGGTAACCCATCACAAACGCCGACAGCACGAAGGTCAGGTGAATAATCACGTACCACATCAGCTTGTTATCCGGCACGTTTTTGGCGTCCATAAACACCCGCAGCAGGTGAATGGAGGAGATGGCCACAATCGACGCCGCCACTTTGTTTTTCAGCGAGGTGGCGTCCATTTTGCCCAGCCAGTTCAGCTTCTCTTTATGGGCGCTGATATCGAGCTGGGAAACGAAGTTTTCATAGCCGGAGAACATCACCATCACCAGCAGGCCGCCGACCGGGGTCATATCAACCAGCGACAGCAGGGTGAGGATCAGATCCGCTTCCGCCATGCTGAAGATATTGGGCAGCACATGCAGGATCTCCTGAAAGAACTTCAGGGTTAAAGCCAGCAGCGCCAGCGAGAGGCCAAAATAAACCGGGGCCAGGATCCAGCGCGATGCGTACATCGCATTTTCCAGAAAGCGTTCCATAGTGTCCTGTTTTTGAGTCAGATTCGCCCTAGTATATCGTAATCATGCAACATCACATCAACACTTCAGATCACACATCGTGGGTACGAACAAACGGCCGCTGGACGTCCGGCCAGACCAACGCCACCAGCTCGGGATAGGCTTCCAGGGCAAACTCTTCGTAGCACTTTTGCAGGCTGAGTACCACCGGATCGACGTCGGCCACCCGCTCGCCTTTCAGGCAGCGGCGCTTAATTTCATCGTAATATTCATAGACCGCGCCGTTGAGGTTGCGGCAGCGCTCCTGCGCTTCAAACAGACCCGGCGTTGCTTTTAGCTGGTCTATCGACAGACGCTTAATCGTTGATTGGACAAAATCGATATACTCGTGATTAATACGCCAGTACCACGACGGAGTGACCCGGCTCATCAGCCCGGCAAAATGGTTTTCGCCCTGATCTTTGTTCAGCGGAGCAGGCGCCGGAGGGGGAACGGTTTCATTATTAGTTTCAGCCGTTTCGTTATTTTGGCCATACATAAAAAATAAAATAACGACGGTAAGTAACAGCAACACCATCACAAAATAAATAATACCGCTCATGGTTTTCTCCACTTTTTTTGATTTTAAAAGTGCGCCATGTTAATGTCAACGAACCTCACTATAATAAAAATCATTCTCCAGCCATTTAACAGACGACGCCTATATGATAGCTGAAACCCTTATCCCAGCCCGTTTCTGCATCGCCGCAATAGATGCGGAAAACAAGGACGCGCAGGCAAGCCAGCGGGCCGAGCCGGAGACAGTCTCGCTCGCAGACTGGCAGGACGAGATATTGATTGGCGGCGGTCAGTCACGTAATCCATTGCTCGAAGAACGCGACCGTCATATTAAAGACAGATTATATCGCATCGCTAAAATTGAAGCTTTTGCACTTATGCTAAATAATCTGGTGGTGCAGGGGGAGATCTCTGCGCTGGAGTTAAGTCAAATTATGGAGCTAAAAACTCAGGAGATAAATGAGGACGGTAATAAAATCTGGCTTAATTTAATGACTGAAGAAAGAAGCACGCCAATGTTTTATAATCTGACGGAAAAGTCGGCATGAAACTGGTCGATGTTAGCGCGGCTAATATTGCGTTAAGCCCACAGCTGAGTGATGAAACCCTTCTTCAGCGTAATTTGCAGACGCTGCGCGAGGAAAAAAACGCCGAGGGGCGACGTATTTCCGGCCTTGCTGAGCCGATCCCTGCCGCGCTGGTGAAAATGAAGTGGCAGCATCGCCGAGAAATCTATGCCTATCAAATCAAAGAAGAGATCTTTGGCGCGGCGCTGTGCGAAGTGATGGCGCGCTACCCGCACCTGCGCGACAAGATCCTCGCGCATACCGAATCCTGCTATCAGCGCGTGCTGAACCGGGAGGCCGCGACGCTTGAGATTAGCCGCGGCCTCGCCGATGGTGATTACCAGACGTCTAACGTCATCCTGAAAGTGGAAAAGGAAGACGAAAAACGCGCGGATCAGCCGCTGATGTCGATGGCAAAGTGATCGAACGTGCAGCTTCCCTGCGGCGACTGGCTGTCTAAGGACACCGCCACCAGCCCCACTTTTGCCCCAACCCACTTCCCTTTACCCGCGGCGAAAGGCTGAGTCACCCGCTGCCAGTCCGCCGTGCCGTTGCGCCAGGCAAAGCGGCATATACCGCCGTGAGAGACCTCTACCCGCATTGCGCAGCTGGCGCTATCCAGCGTCGCAATGACCTCGCGGCATTCACGGACCACGCCCGCATCGCTCATCCAGCCGGTCAGCCACAGCAGCCGATGCCGCCCGTCACGTTTCTCCAGCAGCAGCGCGGCATAACGCTCGCCGTAGATAACCAGACCGCCCGCATCGCCGCTGGCTTCAGCGTTCAGCGTCAGCGTGGTTTCGGCGCTAAACTGCCAGGCCGGGAATTTTTGCAACAGCAGGTTAGGCAGCCAGTAAAAGTTTTGTTTCTCTTCGCCGCGAGGTAGCGCACAGCAGCGGAGATTCAGCTGGCTTTCGCCCGCCAGCAGCCACAGGGGATTCGGATTAGCCTGCCACTGCCACTGTAGCCCCGGCACGCCTGAGGCAAAATCATCGCTGGTTTGCGGCTGCGATGGCGATGACGGCGCTAAGCTCGCCGGACGCGGCCAGCGTATCACCGGCTGCCCGACGCCGTCATCCCCCAGCGGCTCGCCGATGCGCGGCCAGCCGTCCTGCTCCCAGCGCATCGGCTGAAGGTGCACAATGCGCCCGTAGAGATGCGCGTCCTGGAAATGGACAAACCAGCACTCACCATCGTCAAGCGCCACCCAGCCGCCCTGATGAGGGCCGTTAACCGGAGTATTGCCCTGAAACAGAACGTTTTTCGCCTCCCATGGCCCGCTCATGCTGCGGGCGCGCAGTACCGTTTCCCAGCCGGTTTCAACGCTGCCCGCGGGGGCAAAAATGTAGTACCAGCCGCCGCGCTTGTAGACTTTTGGCCCTTCGAGCGTTGGCTGGTCGCAGCTGCCGTCGTAAATAATCTGCCCTTCCCCGCGCAGCGCGGTGCCGTCAGGCGACATGGCGAACAGCTGAAGCTGGTGTTTGATGCCGCTGCGGCTATGGGCAAAAGCGTGGACCAGCCAGGCGTCGCCGTTGTCATCCCAGAACGGACAGGGATCGATCCAGCCTTTCGCCGGCTGCACGCAGTGCGGCGCGCTCCATTCGCCCCACGGATCGTCGGTCCGACACATAAAAATCCCTTCATCCGGGGTACTGAAAAAGACCCACAGCTGATTGGCGTGCCAGCGAATCGACGGTGCCCATACGCCCTTTCCCGGCTGATACTGGTCATAACCCGCCAGCGGCAGTGACTGGAAAACATGGTTGATGATCCGCCAGTTCACCAGATCCGTCGAATGCAGGATCGGCAGCGCGGGCATATGGTTGAAGCTCGACGAGACCATAAAGAAGTCGTCGCCGACGCGAACAATATCCGGATCCGAATAGTCGGCGCAGAGGATCGGGTTATGGTAATCGTGGGAAGTCATTGCCGTCTCCTCAGGCTTTATGTAATACGCCGCTTACGGCTTCAGGTTCTGCTTGCACCGCCGCCTGCTGGCGCGCGGAAAGGTCGCGCTGGATGGTCGCCATGGCGCGGTCGTCCAGCTTATAGAAGCGCGACAACCACCACAGCACCAGATAGGAGAGCGATGGCCCCAGCGTCAGCAGGCCCACGATGCCCATCGTCGCCATCGGGGTTTGTTCGGTGACGCCCGCCTGATAGCCAAACAGCCCCAGCGAGAAACCCACTACCGCCCCCGCGACCGCCATACCCATTTTCAGCGCAAACAGGTTGCCGGAGTAGGACAGGCCGGTAATACGGCGGCCAAACTTCCACTCGCCGTAGTCGGCGGCGTTCGCCATCATATTCCACTTAAACGGTTGATACATTTGATGGAAGAAGCCCACCAGGAAGTACAGCGGGAACACCACCGGCAGCCAGGTCGGCGGCACAAAGAACATCACCACGCCCACCGCCACCAGCAGCAGGTTGATGTTTTTAAACAGCGATACCGCGCGATAGCGCTTCGCCAGCCAGCCCGCCGCGATGCTGCCGATAATGGTGCCGACCACGCTGGTTGAGACAAACGCCGACTTCATCGCCGTTCCCGCCGCTGATTCGACGCCGCCCATCATCAGATAGGTGGCGTAGTACAGTGTTGCCGCGCTGCGCATCACCCCGGCCATGCTGGAGAAGAAGGTGATGATCGCCACGATCCGCCACTGATCGTTGGCCAGCAGCGAGCGCAGATCTTCACGAATGCTTCCCTGCTGCTCCACCGCGGGCGCCACGCGCTCTTTGGTGGAAAAGAAGCAGAAGGCCAGCATCACAATGGCGATCGCCCCCATAATGCCCATGGTGGCCTGGAAGCCGAACTGTTTGTCTTCTTTGCCCAGATAGTCGACCAGAAACAGCGTGGCGACGGAGACCATCAGCCCGGCCACGGAAGAGATGGTAAAGCGGTAAGACTGCGCGGACAGGCGATCTTTTTCATCGCGCGTGATCACGCCGCCCAGCGCGCAGTAGGGAATATTGATAAAGGTGTAACACAGCATCAGCAAGGTGTATGTCAGGTAGGCGTACATCAGCTTACCAGAAGCGCCAAAAGCGGGCGTGGTAAAGGTCATCACCGCCAGCACGGCGTAGGGAATCGCAAACCAGATCAGCCACGGACGGAAGTGGCCCCAGCGGGTTTTTACCCGGTCGGCCACAATGCCGGTGAGCGGGTCGGTAATCGCATCCAGCACGCGGGTCACCAGGAACATCACCCCTACCGCCGCCGCGGAAAGACCGTAAATATCGGTGTAAAACCAGGTCAAAAACATCGTGACCGAAGAGTAGACAATACCGCAGGCGGCATCGCCCATGCCGTATCCCAGCTTTTCGGTAATAGACAACTTCGTATCGTTTGCCACACGTATATCCTCCTGAATTGAAGTGGTTTCACTGTAGGAGGATGGGGTGGGCAATTATATTGTCATTTTTCGTACCGCTATTACGTTTTCTGGCAACTGCGTAAGTTGTCACATAACTGGATTATTTGTCATACACCTTTCGTTTTTTGTGAGCTTACACCAGTCTGAAAACCGAAATAGCCGTCTTCAGCTCGCCGGTATGCTGTTGTTGTCGATGCGCAACCTGAATGGTCTGGGCCACGTGCTGCACGTTCTCCTGCACGCTGGCGTCGATATGGGCAATGCTGCCTTTCATCTGTAATACGCTGGCGCGCTGCTGGTCGCTCATTGAGGAGAACACATCGACACAGGCTTGCAGGCTATCGATATGGCTGATGATTGCCGCCATGGTTTTGCCCGCCCGCTCCACCTGTTCCGCGCCCTGATGGGTGCGCTCTACCGAAGCGGCAATCAGCTGGCGAATCTCCCGCGCCGCGCCCTCACAGCGCAACGCCAGCGTACGCACCTCCGCCGCCACTACCGCAAACCCTTTACCGTGGGCGCCCGCCCGCGCGGCTTCCACGGACGCGTTGAGCGACAGGATGTTGGTCTGGAAGGCGATGCCATCGATCAGCTCCAGAATGCCGCCGATCTTCAGCGATTCATCACGGATTTGCGACATGGAGGCCATCGCTGAACGGATATTCTCACCGCCCTCGCGCGCCACGCCGCTGGCCTGCTCCGCCAGCTCCCGTGCTTCACCGGCCTTTTCGCTGGTCAACGACGCGGCGCCGGCTAGCTGTTCCATGGCGCTGGCGGTGACCGCCAGCGAGCGCGCCTGGCTGTCGGTGCGCTCGGACAGCGCCGTGTTGCGTTGCAGCAGCGTCTGCGAGGCATCCAGCAGCTGCGACACATTACCGCTCACCTGCTCAAGCGTATTGCGCATGGCATCCAGCGTCAGGCTGAAGGTTTTCGCAAAGGGGGAACGGCTGGTTTTTCTATCGCGCTCCAGCGTCAGGTAGCCCGACTCGCGGTTAATCACCGCCGCCAGCTTCGCCACTTCGCTGGCCGAGCGCGCGTCCTGCTCCATCCGCACCGCAAGAAACACCAGAAATACCGTCTGCGCCACCACGTACACGCCGTGCATAATCACCATGTGCAGCCCGGAATACATAAACACGGTGATATTAAACAGCCCGTATTCCTGTAAATAATTAAATATTAAATGATGAGCGGCAATCACTCCCGCCCCCATAATTAACGGCCGCCAGTCGCGCCACGCCAGCAGCGCAGACAGCAGCACAAAAACGGAGAAATGATATTCGGTTTCTCCATCGCCAAGCTGAATCAACAGCGCGGAATAGGCCATCAGGATAAACGCATAGGTTAAGCGCGTCAGGAGTTTGCCCGCAAACAGCAGCGTCATGAGCGTCGCCAGCGCTGCCAGCATCGTCGCCACCAGCAGCGCCAGGCCGGGATTGTCATTCATCCAGCCCACGCCCAGTGAAATCGCCCACATAACCCAGGCCAGCACCAGTAGCAGCCGGTCGGCTCGTTGACGAATGGAGGATAAAGAGATCAGGTCGCGCTGCGAACCTTCCGCTTGTCGCACAGTCATTATGGCCATGATATTTTCCGTCCGCTGTAGATTTATATTATTGTTAGCGTTCAGAATTAAGCGTAGGAAGATTATTTCAGGCTGGCTACTTTCTATAAAAAATAGATTACGGAATTTAAGTGGCGCTAAATAATATTTAAATATTTGCGTAAGTAATGCGTATTAATAGAACTTAAGGGAAATATTATATTACTGGGGAAATAATAACGGATGGCGCAGAACGCGCCATCCGGATGCTTTATTTTTTGGCGACGGTTTCTTCGCCGACCAGGCCAATCTTAAGATAGCCAGCCTGATGCAGCGTATCCATCACCTTCATCATCGTCTCATAGTCCACCGTTTTATCGGCGCGGAAGAAGATGGTGGTGTCTTTCTTGCCTTCCGTCAGCGCTTCCAGCGCCGGAACCATGCTGTCGTCGGTAATAGGATCGTTACCGAGGAACATTGATTTATCCGCTTTCACCGACAGGTAGACCGGTTTTTCCGGACGCGGCTGCGGTTGGCTGGAGGAGGCCGGCAGATTGACTTTCACATCCACGGTGGCCAACGGCGCGGCCACCATGAAGATAATCAGCAGAACCAGCATGACGTCGATAAACGGCGTCACGTTGATTTCATGCATTTCGCCGGTATCGTCCAGATTTTCATTAAGACGCATCGCCATGGGGCATTAACCTACTCGTAATTTCTGGGCGGTACGAACCGGATGCACGCCGCTGGCGCTGAGATCCAGATCGCGGCTCTGCAGCAGCAGAACCTGTGCGGCCACATCGCTCAGGTTGGCTTTGAAGCCACCGATGAGGCGCGCGAAGACGTTATAGATGACCACCGCCGGAATCGCGGCGAACAGGCCGATCGCCGTAGCCAGCAGGGCTTCTGCGATACCCGGCGCAACGACCGCCAGGTTAGTGGTTTGCGTCTGGGCGATACCGATGAAGCTGTTCATGATACCCCATACGGTACCGAACAGGCCGACGAACGGCGAGATCGCGCCGATGGTCGCCAGGAAGCCGTTACCGCGTCCCATATGACGGCCAACCGCCGCCACGCGACGCTCAAGGCGGAAACCGGTACGCTCTTTAATCCCTTCGTTATCTTCCGAACCGGCAGAGAGCTCCAGCTCGTTCTGCGCTTCGTTGATAAGCTGGCTGCTCAGGCTGCGCGCGTCGAACGCGGCGGCCGTTTCATGCGCCTGGTTGAGTGAACGCGCATCGGCTAACAGTTTCTGTTCGCGCTTGAGGCGGCGCTTATGAGAAATAAGCTCTGCGCCTTTGCTGAAGAAAATAGCCCAGGTGACGACGGATGCCAGTATCAAACCAATCATGACTACTTTAACCACGATGTCGGCATGATGATACATACCCCAAACGGAGAGATCCGCCTGCATCAAATTATTACCCACTGTGTATCTCCAGGACGTAAATCACAAAATCTGAGCACAATAATATCAAAACAACGCCGAATTGATAGTAGTTCTCATTAGTATTTACATATTGACTCAAATCACACTTATTTTCCTTGCGCTTACGCAGTAAAAAAGTTTTCTCCGCGCTTTTTGGCAATATTTTCTGCTGTATGCATTCTGGCGGCTACATCAGGCGCGCAATCATGTTAGTTTAGACGTCCAGACGTATAAAAACAGGTAGATCGGACATGGCAGACAAGCACCTTGATACCGCGCTGGTGAACGCCGGACGCAGCAAAAAATTCACTCAGGGATCGGTGAACAGCGTGATTCAGCGCGCCTCTTCGCTGGTTTTTGAGACCGTCGCCGCCAAGAAACACGCGACCCACAATCGCGCCAACGGCGAGCTGTTTTACGGGCGTCGCGGGACGTTGACCCACTTCTCGCTGCAGGAAGCGATGTGTGAACTGGAAGGCGGCGCCGGCTGCGCGCTGTTCCCCTGCGGCGCGGCGGCGGTAGCGAATACCATTCTGGCCTTCGTTGAGCAGGGCGACCACGTGCTGATGACCAACACCGCCTACGAGCCGAGCCAGGACTTTTGTACCAAAATTCTCGCCAAACTTGGCGTCACCACCAGCTGGTTCGATCCGCTGATTGGCGCCGGGATTGCGAATCTGATCCAGCCGAACACCAAAATCGTGTTCCTCGAATCACCTGGCTCCATCACCATGGAAGTGCACGACGTCCCGGCGATCGTCGCCGCCGTGCGCAGCGTCGCCCCCGACGCGATTATCATGATCGACAACACCTGGGCGGCGGGCGTGCTGTTTAAAGCGCTCGATTTCGGCATCGACATTTCGATTCAGGCGGGCACCAAATACCTGATTGGCCACTCCGACGCGATGGTCGGCACGGCGGTGTCCAACGAACGCTGCTGGGCGCAGCTGCGCGAAAACGCCTATCTGATGGGCCAGATGCTGGACGCCGATACGGCCTATATGACCAGCCGCGGCCTGCGCACGCTCGGCGTGCGTCTGCGTCAGCACCATGAAAGCAGCCTGAAAGTCGCTGAATGGCTGGCGCAGCAGCCGCACGTGGCGCACGTTAACCACCCGGCGCTGCCGGGCAGCAAAGGACATGAGTTCTGGAAACGCGACTTCACCGGCAGCAGCGGCCTGTTCTCCTTCGTGCTCAATAAACGCCTGAATAACGACGAGCTGGCGAACTACCTCGACAACTTCTCGCTGTTCAGCATGGCCTACTCGTGGGGCGGCTTTGAATCACTGATTCTGGCCAACCAGCCGGAAGAGCTGGCGAGCATTCGTCCGGACGGGAAGATTGATTTCGAAGGTACGTTAATCCGCGTGCATATTGGTCTGGAAAACGTTGACGATCTGATTGCGGATTTAGCGGCAGGTTTCGCCCGCATCGTGTAACATAGCCCTGGCCCGGTACGGTCAGTGCCGGGCGGGTTAGCAATATTTTTGGCGCGTCCGCGGAGGCGCCACCGATGTTGAGAACAGTCGGTTCCCGAGTTCACACTGCCAGGCGTAAACAAATTTCACCCGGTTGTCAGCCTGGCTGAACAATGCGGCTTCATTTGTTGCGTCCGGGATCAAGGTGTTCTGACGAATTCGGGCGTACAATAGGCGAAAACGCTGTTCCACAGGAATGTCCATGGTCGTTATTCAAGATATTGTCGCCGCGCTTTGGCAGCACGATTTTGCTGCACTGGCGAATCCGCACGTTGTGGGAGTCGTGTATCTGGTTATGTTTGCCACGCTGTTTCTGGAAAACGGCCTGCTCCCTGCATCATTCCTCCCCGGCGATAGCCTGTTGCTATTGGCGGGCGCGCTCATTGCCAAGGGCGTGATGGGCTACGTCCCTACCCTGGTGATTCTGACGACCGCCGCCAGCCTCGGCTGCTGGCTGAGCTACATTCAGGGCCGCTGGCTGGGCAACACCCGCGTGGTGAAAGGCTGGCTGGCGCAGCTGCCGGATAAATATCACCAGCGCGCCACCTGCATGTTTGACCGTCACGGTCTGCTGGCGCTGCTCGCCGGGCGCTTCCTGGCGTTTGTACGCACGCTGCTGCCAACGATGGCGGGCATTTCCGGCCTGCCTAACCGCCGCTTCCAGCTGTTCAACTGGCTGAGCGCGCTGCTGTGGGTTGGCGTGGTCACCGGCCTTGGCTATGCCATCAGCATGATCCCGTTTGTTAAACGTCATGAAGATCAGGTGATGACCTTCCTGATGGTGCTGCCTATTTTCCTGCTGGTTGCCGGGCTGCTCGGCACGGTGATTGTGGTGATCAAGAAGAAGTACTGCGACGCATAATCTCTCGTAGCCCGGCCGAACGAAGTGACGCCGGGAATGGATTCCGAGCTACCCCGGGGTCGGCGTTAACGCCTCGCCCGGGCTACGAACTACATTCCGCGCAGTCTTGCCGCATCCTCACCCGGCGTCAGGCCGAAATACCGTTTAAACTCTCTGCTGAACTGCGACGCGCTCTCGTAGCCCACCTGCATTGCCGCCGCGCTGGCCTTCAGCCCGTCGTGCGCCATCATCATCCGTGCTTTGTGCAGCCGATAGGTTTTCAGGTATTGCAGCGGCGAGGTACTGGTGACCGACTTAAAATTATGGTGGAACGCCGACAGGCTCATATTGGCCTCGGCGGCCAGCTGATCGACGCTCAGCGTCTCGGTGTACTGGCTTTCGATACGCTTAAGCACCCGGCTAATCTGGCTGAAGTGGGTCTGACGGCTGACCAGCGCCATCAGCGCGCCGCCGCGCGGCCCGGTAAGCACGTGGTAGAGCATTTCACGGATAATCTGTTTCCCCAGAATACGGGCGTCCAGCGGGCGCTCCATGACGTCCAGCAGGCGCTCGGCGGCGCAGAGGATCTCCTCCGACAAGGTCGCCGAGTTAATCCCGCTTTCCGCCATCGCCGGGTGGAACAGCGGGTCTTCACCGATGTCCATCAGCAGCTCCTGGAGCTGGAAAATATCCACATCGAGACGTAATCCGGCCAGCGGCGCCTCGGCGGTGGCAAAAGTTTCACATTCGAAGGGTAAAGGTACGGTGAGCAGCAGATATTCATTGGCATCGTAGCGGAAGGTACGATCGTTGATATAGCCAATTTTATAGCCGGAAAAGAGAAACACGATGCCCGGCCGGTACATCACCGGCGTACGGCCGCTCGGTTGGCTGCCGTAGATCAGCTGGATGTCAGGCAGCAGGGTTCGCAGGTTTTGTTCGTTATTTTTCAGCTGCTTAATTTTGTCTGTCAGCAGCGCACAGATCTCGTCACGGTTCATCAACGGAGGCTCCAGATACCTTTTCCAACGATGTCATTGTGGCCGTGATTAACGCGATTCTCCAGCCTTATGGAGAAATGGGCAAGACAAACGCAGAAATGTGCATTGAGAGGTACGGCGACGAAGACCACAATGATGTCATTCGGCGACGACCTTTCGCCGCCTTGTTTTTCCATCCACTAAGAAGGGAACGAGCCATGTTTAATTTTGATCTTCACACCCCGACCCGCATTCTGTTCGGTAAAGGCGCTATCGAAAATCTGCGCGCTCAGATCCCCGCTGACGCCCGCGTACTGATCACCTACGGCGGCGGCAGCGTGAAAAAAACCGGCGTGCTGGATCAGGTACTGACCGCGCTGAAAGGGCTGGATGTGCTGGAATTCGGCGGCATCGAGCCAAACCCATCTTATGAAACGCTGATGAACGCGGTGAAAATTGCCCGCGAACAGCAGGTGACCTTCCTGCTGGCAGTCGGCGGCGGTTCCGTACTGGACGGTACCAAATTCATCGCTGCGGCAGCGCACTACGATGCCAGCATCGACCCGTGGGAAATCCTGGAAACCTACGGCAGCAACGTCAACAGTGCCATTCCGATGGGTTCCGTACTGACCCTGCCGGCGACCGGTTCCGAGTCTAACAAGGGCGCGGTTATCTCGCGTAAAACCACCGGCGACAAACGTGCCTTTATGTCCCCGCACGTCCAGCCGCAGTTTGCCATTCTGGACCCGGTTTACACCTACACTCTGCCGCCGCGTCAGGTCGCGAACGGCGTGGTTGATGCCTTCGTGCATACCGTTGAGCAGTATGTTACCTACCCGGTTGACGGCAAAATTCAGGACCGTTTCGCCGAAGGTATTCTGCTGACGCTGATAGAAGACGGCCCGAAAGCGCTGAAAGATCCGGAAAACTACGACGTACGCGCCAACATTATGTGGGCGGCGACTCAGGCGCTGAACGGCCTGATTGGCGCAGGCGTGCCGCAGGACTGGGCAACCCATATGCTGGGCCACGAACTGACCGCGATGCACGGGCTGGATCACGCGCAAACGCTGGCGATCGTGCTGCCGGCGCTGTGGAATGAAAAACGTGATACCAAGCGCGGCAAACTGCTGCAATACGCCGAACGCGTGTGGAACATTACCGAAGGTTCTGACGATGCGCGTATCGACGCCGCTATCGTCGCGACCCGCAGCTTCTTCGAGCAAATGGGCGTACCGACTCACCTGTCCGACTACGGCCTGGACGGCAGCTCCATCCCGGCGCTGCTGAAAAAACTCGAAGAGCACGGCATGACCAAACTGGGTGAAAATCAGGATATTACCCTCGACGTGAGCCGCCGTATTTACGAAGCTGCTCGATAATTCCTTCCTCACTTCTTGCTCTAAGCATTTCGAGCAGCAGAAAGGCGTCAAGGCAGCGACCCCCAGGAGCTTACACAAGTAAGTGACTAGGGTGAGCTGACGCAGACAACGCATCTGCAGCTTGAAAGGCGACGAGCAAGCTTTCGTTTTTGCATATTTCGACCAGACTTAATCATACAAATCTTATCGGGGCTTGCTCCGATAAGCTGATGAAAAGGAGAAATGCATGACACATCCAACCGTGATTAAACTGCACGATGGCAATGTAATGCCGCAGCTAGGCCTGGGCGTATGGCAGGCCAGTAATGAAGAAGTCGTCACCGCGATCCATAAAGCGCTTGAGGTCGGCTACCGTTCTATTGATACTGCTGCCGCCTACAAAAACGAGTCGGGCGTGGGCAAAGCGATTCACAGCGCGGGCGTTGCGCGTGAAGACCTGTTCATTACCAGTAAGCTGTGGAATGACTCGCATCTGCGCGCCGCCGACGCGCTGCAGGAGAGCCTGGAACACCTGCAGCTGGACTATCTCGACCTGTATCTGATCCACTGGCCGGTCCCCGCCTCCGACCACTATATCGCTGCCTGGAAAGCGCTGATTGAACTGCAAAAACAGGGGCTGGTGAAGAGTATCGGCGTATGTAACTTCCAGGTTCCCCACCTGCAACGGCTGATTGATGAAACCGGCGTGGCACCGGTGATTAACCAGATCGAGCTGCACCCCTTGATGCAGCAGCGTCAGCTGAACGCATGGAACGCCACCCATAAGATTCAGACCGAATCCTGGAGCCCGCTGGCGCAGGGTGGCGAAGGCGTGTTCGATCAGAAAGTCATCCGCCACCTTGCCGACAAGTACGGCAAAAGCCCGGCGCAGATTGTCATTCGCTGGCACCTCGACAGCGGCCTGGTGGTGATTCCGAAATCGGTCACGCCGTCGCGCATCGCCGAGAACTTCGACGTCTGGGATTTCCGCCTGGATAAAGACGAACTGGGCGACATCGCGACCCTGGATAAAGGCAAGCGATTAGGGCCGGATCCGGACCAGTTCGGCGGTTAACCTCTCTAGCCCGGCAATCGTCGGGCTTTTTTATGCCCGCACCTGCTACAGTAACAGCCACAACGTTTACGGAGAGACGCTATGAGCTGTATTTTTTGCCAGATTGTTGAAGGTAAAGCCCCCTGCCACAAGGTCTGGGAAGACGAGCACCACCTCGCCTTTTTATCCATCTTTCCTAACACCGAAGGCTTCACGGTGGTGATCCCGAAAAAGCACTACCCCAGTTATGCATTCGATATGCCGCCGCAGGCGCTGGCCGACTTAGTGCTGGCAACCCAAAAGGTGGCGAAGGTGCTGGATAAAACTTTCGACGATGTAGGGCGCAGTGGAATGTTCTTTGAAGGCTTCGGCGTCGACCACGTGCACAGCAAACTCAGCCCGATGCACGGCACCGGCGATATGAGCCAGTGGCAGCCGATTGAGTCGCGGCAGACCAAATTTTTCGAGCGCTATGAAGGGTATTTGTCTTCGCACGATCACGAGCGGGCAGACGATGAGAAGTTAGCGGCGCTGGCTGCCAGAATTCGACAAACGGAGGCATAGCCGCCGCGTTCCCGTAACCCGGAGTTACGATCAGTGAGGTGTAATAATAAAATGGAGAAATAAATGAAACGGAAATTACGGATATCAACGGTAATGGTGTTCACTACCTTATTGCTAAGCAGCTGCGCCAATCCTGAAAAAATCGACACTCTGGCCCATGACATCCAGGTATTACACGTCAAAGTAGCGCGACTGGATCAGGATATAAATGCGCTGCGCCCGGAAATCGTCGCGGCAAAAACGGCGGCAACGCAAGTCAATTCACGTATGGATGATATCTGCATGCAGCCAGGTAGCTTTTGTTACCATCCGCCACGTTGGTAGGCTGAATAAGGCAACGCTGAAGAAATAAACGAAAAGAAAATTACCGGATAGATGTTCGTAACAACCCCTTTCACCGAGACAATCAATCCCCGGCAGCAGGCATGCTGCCGGGATGACCTTCTTAACGACCCGCTGACGTTTTAGCGCGCTTCTTCGCACCGGCATTCACCGGACGAGACGGCGCAGCCGGTGCTTTCTTTGCGCCCGCAGGCGTCTGGCGCTGGTGCGCCACCGGCGTATGCTTGGTCAGCGCCGGGCGGGTGTTGCGGTTCTGACGACGCGCTTCGCGCATTTCATCCAGCGTTGGCGCCGGCACCAGACAGTCGCGACGGCTGCCGATCAGGTGCTTTTTGCCCATCGCTTCCAGCGCGGTACGAATCAGCGGCCAGTTAGCCGGATCGTGGTAGCGCAGCAGCGCTTTGTGCAGACGGCGCTGCTTATCGCCCTTCGGAATCACCACGTCTTCACTCTTATAGCCAATCTTACCCAGCGGGTTTTTGCCGGTGTAATACATGGTGGTCGAGTTCGCCAGCGGCGACGGGTAGAAGTTCTGCACCTGATCCAGACGGAAGCGGTGCTGCTTGAGCCACAGCGCCAGGTTGACCATATCTTCATCGCGCGTCCCCGGGTGGGCGGAGATAAAGTACGGAATCAGATACTGCTCTTTACCGGCCTGCTTCGAGTAGGTGTCGAACAGCTCTTTAAAGCGGTGATAGCTGCCCATCCCCGGCTTCATCATCTTCGACAGCGGCCCCTCTTCGGTGTGCTCCGGCGCAATCTTCAGGTAGCCGCCAACGTGGTGTGTCGCCAGCTCTTTGATATAGCGCGGATCTTCCACCGCCAGATCGTAGCGCACGCCGGAGGCAATCAGGATTTTCTTGATACCTTTCAGGTCGCGGGCGCGGCGATACAGGTTGATGGTCGGCGTGTGGTCGGTGTCCATGTGCGGACAGATTTCCGGATACACGCAGGAGAGGCGGCGGCAGGTTTGCTCGGCGCGCGGCGATTTACAGCGCAGCATGTACATGTTGGCCGTCGGCCCACCAAGATCCGAGATAATGCCGGTAAAGCCGGGAACCGTGTCGCGAATAGCTTCGATTTCGTTGATGATCGAATCTTCTGAACGGCTCTGAATGATGCGCCCTTCGTGCTCGGTAATGGAGCAGAAGGAACAGCCGCCGAAGCAGCCGCGCATGATGTTGATCGAGAAACGGATCATCTCATACGCCGGAATACGCGCCTTGCCGTATGACGGGTGCGGTACGCGCTGGTACGGCAGTGCAAACACGCTGTCCATCTCTTCGGTCGAGAGCGGAATGGCCGGCGGGTTAATCCAGATATAGCGATCGCCCTGCTTCTGCATCAGCGCACGGGCGCTGCCCGGGTTGGTTTCATGGTGCAGAATACGCGAGGCGTGAGCATACAGCACCTTGTCGCCCTTCACTTTCTCAAAGGACGGCAGCAGCACGTAGGTTTTTTCCCACGGTTTCGGGCGCGGCGGCTGTACGGTAACGGCTTTGGCTTCCTGCTTTTTCGGCGCGACCGGCTTATTGTCGGCGCACGGCAGATCTTCGCCATACGGGTGCGGAATCGGGTCGATTTTCCCCGGGGTGTCGATGCGGGTGGAGTCCACGCCGGACCAGCCCGGCAGCGCTTCTTTAACGATAATCGCGGTATTGCGCACGTCGCGAATTTCAGCGATTTTTTCGCCCATCGCCAGACGGTGCGCCACTTCCACCAGCGGACGCTCGCCGTTGCCAAACATCAGCATGTCGGCCTTGGCGTCAATCAGCACCGAGCGGCGGACGGTATCCGACCAGTAGTCGTAATGCGCGGTGCGGCGCAGGCTGGCTTCAATACCGCCCAGAATAACCGGCACATCTTTCCACGCTTCTTTGCAGCGCTGGGTATAGACCAGCGTCGCGCGGTCCGGGCGCTTGCCCGCCACGTTGTCCGGGGTGTAGGCGTCGTCGTGACGCAGCTTACGGTCGGCGGTGTAGCGGTTGATCATCGAGTCCATGTTGCCGGCGGTGACGCCGAAGAATAGGTTCGGTTTGCCCAGACGCATAAAGTCGTCTTTGCTGTTCCAGTCCGGCTGGGCGATGATCCCCACGCGGAAGCCCTGGGCTTCCAGCATACGGCCACAGATCGCCATGCCGAAGCTCGGGTGATCGACGTAGGCGTCGCCGGTTACCAGAATGATGTCGCAGCTATCCCAGCCAAGTTGATCCATCTCTTCACGGGACATCGGCAAAAACGGTGCCGGCCCAAAGCAGGCGGCCCAGTACTGCGGCCAGGAGAAAAGGTCGCGATCCGGTTGGATCAGGGAGATAGCGCTCATAATGCTTCCAAAAAATTGGCAAAAAAATAATCAAAGGTCGGGGATTATAAGCCCGATCGCCCTATGAATGAAGCGGGAATTTTTAGGAACGTGTAAGTCCCGGCGTCGCTGCGCTCGGCCGGGCTACGGAGGGGGAACTTACGGCGCCGGATTCACCAGAATCTGGCCAATAGACCCGCGGTCGGCGAGCTCCAGCGTCTGGCTGGCGTACTGGAACGGGAAGTGCGGCCACGACGGCTGGCCGTAATAGACCAGCAGCTCAACCTGGCCGTCAACCCAGACGGTGTCTTTCCAGCCGCGATCTTCCGGCAGCGGCATCGCGCCGTTGACGTTGCGGACCTGGAACATCACCCCTTCAATATGGAACGACTGCGGCGCGTCGGCACGCACCGTCCAGCGCTCCCAGGTTCCCTGCTGCGCGGTGATATCAATCCGCTGCGGGTCCCACAGCTGGCCGTTGATGCCCGGATCGTCGCCAAGCTGGATATCGCGACTGCGAATCGCCGGGCCGCTGAGAATTTCCGTTGGCAGAATACGCATCGGTAAGTTATCGGTCACTAACGGCAGCAGCCCCGTCGGACGCAGAGTCAGCACCAGCGTAGAGACCAGAATGCTCGACGGTTCAAAGAAGCCGCGGATGCGGTCCATAATGCTGGCGGACTCGCCGCAGGTCATCGACACTTCATCGCCGTTGGTCATATCCACCAGCACTTCACGACGCTCGCCCGGGGCCAGCGACAGCTGGGTGGTTGAGACCGGCGCGGGCAGGAAGCCCTGGTCGCTGGAGATAACGTGCAGCGCGCGGCCGTCGCTCATGCGCAGCATATAGCGACGCGAGTTGGAGGCATTCAGCAGGCGCAGGCGCACCCAGCCGCGTGAGACTTCCACATACGGCCCCTGTACCCCGTTAACCAACAGCGTGTCGCCCACGAAGCCGCCGCTGCCCGGCTCTTCATAAACCGGCGTCCCAAAGTTATCCAGACGCTTGTCCTGAATAATGATCGGGAAGTCGTCCACGCCGTAATGGTTAGGGAAAGGTAAGGACTTACTAACATCGTCTTCGATCAGCCACATACCCGCGAGGCCGTTATAGACCTGCTGCGCCATGTGGTTAGGCGTATTGGCCTGGTACCACAGGGTGGCGGCACTCTGGCGAATCGGCAGCACCGGTGCCCAGTCGGCGTTCGGCGTCATCATCCGCGCCGCGCCGCCGATCAGCGGCCCCGGCACCTGTAGCCCACGCACGGTCATGGCGACGTTTTCGGTGAGTCGGTTGCTGTAGATGAGCTTAACGTCATCGCCGCTCCAGACGCGGATCGTCGGCCCCAGATAGCGGCCGTTGACGCCCCATACCGGCGCGCGCGTGCCCTGGGTGAAAGACCAGTGCGCGCGCTGTAGCGTTAAGAACAGCGGCTGTCCGCGACGCGACTCCAGCAGCGGAGGGACCGGCAGCGCGGGCTGTTTCCCCGCGGCCTGCGCTCTCAGCGGCACAGCGCCAGCACAAAGCGCAACGCCCGAAGCCTGAATAAACTGACGCCGACTGAGTGACATATAAGCTCCATCAAAACTGACAAATCAAAAGTGGGAAATCACTTTCCCGACAGCAAAATAATCTGCGACGTGAGCGCTTCCTCACGCCGCCAACTGGATATTACTTCTTCGCGGCGGCTTCGCGCTGGGCCACTTCCTGGTCCAGCTCGTCGATTTTAGCCTTCATCACTTCACGGCAGTGCTTCGCCAAATCGCGCACCTGATCTTTACCCCACGCGCTGGTATCGATAGGGTCCAGCATTTCCACAATCACCTGACCGTTGTTCCAGCGGTTAAGTTTGATTTTGTTGGAGGTGTTGGAGACGCAGACCGGGATAATCGGCACGCCCGAGGCGATCGCCGCGTGGAACGCGCCGGTTTTGAACGGCAGCAGGCCACGGCCGCGGCTGCGGGTGCCTTCCGGGAACATCCAGAAGGAGATTTTGCGTTTCTGGAAAGTATTGACCACTTCCGCAATAGTGCCGTGTGCTTTCGCGCGGTTATTACGGTCGATCAGTAGGTTACCCGTCAGCCAGTACAGCTGGCCGAAGAACGGGATCCACACCAGGCTCTTTTTGCCGACCGTGACGGTAGGCGGCAGAACGATATTCGCCGCCGTCACCATGTCGTAGTTGTTCTGGTGGTTAGCGATATAGATGGCGTTGCCGAAGTTTTCCGCGCCGGCAGGCAGGCGCGTCTCAACCTTGAGACCAAAGACCGGCGCCAGGCGGCCAAACATATGGCCGAAGGTGGCGACGTGTTTTGGGTTACGCGGGCTGAACAGACAATAGATGCAGCCAAAAATGCATACCAGGATGCAGTAAATGACAACAATAATGACACGTAAAATAAATAGCATAGCGTCCTCTGAACCCTGAACCGCTTAGAATTATACCGTGGTGCGCGGCTGACATGTACGTCAGGCATACATGTTCAGACAGGCATAACGGGGTACATATACCGGACAGGGCTTTGTTACTTGCAGACCCCTGCAAAAGGGTATTGTTAATCGCAACGGCTGAATTAACAACGGTTTTACAGCAAAATTTCCCCCGCCCTGCGGCGGGGGCAAACTTACTCTTCGCTATTGCCCGCTTGCGCGCGCTGCGGCGAATCAATCTCTATACGGTCGATCTTCTGCAGGCCGCGCATCAGCGTGCCGCGGCGACCGCGTTCGCCGGTCACTTTTTGCAGCTCTTCCGGGCGCAGTTTGATCTTACGTTTACCGACGTGGAAGGTCAGCGTGCTTTGCGGCGGCAGGACGTACAGGTGCGCCAGGCTATCGGTTCCGCTAGCCGCTTCCGCCGACGGAATGTTGATAATCTTGTTGCCTTTGCCTTTCGACAGCTGCGGCAGGTCGCTGATCGGGAACATCAGCATCCGGCCCGCGGCGGTGATCGCCAGCAGCATATCCGACTCGTCCTCAATGACCAGCGGCGGCATCACGTGCGCATTTTCCGGCAGTGAGATCAGCGCCTTACCGGCACGGTTGCGCGCCACCAGGTCGTTAAAGGTACACAGGAAACCATAGCCCGCGTCGGAGGCCATCAGCAGCCTGGTCTCATCGCTTTCCATCAGCATATGCTCGACGGTCGCGCCCGGCGGCAGCGTCAGCTTGCCGGTCAGCGGCTCGCCCTGCCCGCGCGCGGACGGCAGCGTGATCGGGTCGATGGCGTAGCTGCGGCCGGTGGTATCGACAAATACCACCGGCTGGTTGCTCTTACCTTTCACCGACGCTTTCCAGCTGTCGCCTGATTTATAGCTTAACCCCTGCGCGTCGATATCGTGGCCTTTGGCGCTGCGCACCCAGCCCATCTGCGACAGCACGATGGTCACCGGCTCAGACGGCAGCATGTCGTGCTCGCTCATCGCCTTCGCTTCTTCACGCTCTTGCAGCGGCGAACGGCGGTCGTCGCCGAAGGCTTCGGCATCGGCCTGCAGCTCTTTCTTCAGCAGGTTGCTCATCTTGCGCTCGGAGGCGAGGATGCCCTGCAGATGGTCGCGCTCTTTCTCCAGCTCGTCCTGCTCGCCGCGAATCTTCATCTCTTCCAGTTTGGCGAGGTGGCGCAGTTTCAGTTCAAGGATCGCTTCCGCCTGAGTTTCGCTGATGCCAAAGCGCGACATCAGCGCGGGCTTCGGCTCATCTTCGTGGCGGATGATCTCGATCACTTCATCGATGTTGAGGAACGCCACCAGCAAACCTTCGAGGATATGCAGGCGCTTGAGCACTTTTTCCAGACGATAGTTCAGACGACGGCGCACCGTGTCGCGGCGGAACGCCAGCCACTCGGTGAGAATCTCCAGCAGGTTTTTCACCGCCGGGCGGCCGTCGAGGCCGATCATGTTCAGGTTAATACGGTAGCTTTTTTCCAGATCGGTGGTGGCGAACAGGTGATGCATCACCGGCTCCATGTCCACGCGGTTGGAGCGCGGCACGATCACCAGACGCGTCGGGTTTTCGTGGTCGGACTCATCGCGCAGGTCGTCGACCATCGGCAGCTTTTTGTTGCGCATCTGGGCGGCAATCTGTTCCAGCACCTTCGCGCCGGAAACCTGATGCGGCAGCGCGGTAATCACCACCGCGCCGTCTTCTTTGGTCCACACTGCGCGCATGCGCACGGAGCCGCGGCCGTTCTGGTAAATTTTGCGGATTTCCGCGCGGGAGGTGATGATCTCCGCTTCGGTCGGGTAGTCCGGCCCCTGGACGATGTCCAGCACCTCATCGAGGGTGGTTTGCGGTTTTTCAATCAGGGTAATGGCCGCTTTCGCCACTTCGCGCAGGTTATGCGGCGGAATATCCGTCGCCATCCCCACAGCAATACCGGTGGTGCCGTTCAGCAGGATGTTCGGCAGACGCGCAGGCAGCATTTTCGGCTCCTGCATCGTGCCATCGAAGTTTGGCACCCAGTCAGCCGTACCCTGCCCCAGCTCGCTTAACAGCAGCTCGGAGTATTTTGACAGTCGGGATTCGGTATAACGCATCGCCGCGAACGATTTCGGGTCATCCGGCGCCCCCCAGTTCCCCTGGCCGTCGACCAGCGGGTAACGGTAAGAGAACGGCTGCGCCATCAGCACCATCGCTTCATAGCAGGCGCTGTCGCCGTGCGGATGGTACTTACCCAGGACATCGCCGACGGTACGGGCGGATTTTTTAAATTTGGCGCTGGCGTTCAGCCCCAGCTCTGACATCGCGTAGACGATGCGGCGCTGTACCGGCTTCAGGCCGTCGCCAATAAACGGCAACGCGCGATCCATGATGACGTACATGGAGTAGTTTAAGTAGGCGTTTTCCGTAAATTCATGTAGCGCAAGGCGCTCTGCCATATCGCTCATTAACAGTGGATCCTCAATCTGCATGCTGACCGTTCGGACGGCAATATTGCCGCAGATAATACCCTATCTCACGTTCTGAGTCACAAACCGTGAGATAGGTTGCGAGGAAGTTAACGAAGCGGAAGATAGATGTCCGTCAGCAGTTCATGTTCAGGCACCTCGTGGACGAAATTCAGGTACTGGAAGAAGACCGGAAAATCGCGCGGCGTTTCACCGCTGGCCGGCAGCCATTGGCGGAATAAATACCACACGCTGTCCGAAAGACTGTCCAGCGATCCCTGATGGCGTACCACTGCGCAGCGCCCGCCGGGGATCTCGCCGTTCACAATGCCAAAGGCGTTTTCCGCTATTGGCTGGCTGACGCTGCCGCAGATATCAAAACGAAACTGCTCCGGCGGCGTGGTCTGCGGGTCGTGCCAGGCAATGCCAAAGGTCTGGCTGCTGGCAACCGGCGACAGGCCGCTGGTTCGCCGCCATTCAATAAACGTCGCCGCGCTGGCGTTCACCTTGTCGGGGTGCCCCTGATGGGTGAGCATCGCCACACGGGTGTCGGGGAATTCAACGATTTTTACATCCATTACGTGCTGCTCCTGTAAAGCGAGTTTTGGAACGCGCTGGTGCCAGGCCAGCCAGTCCGGCGACTGCCGGAACCGGCGCGGGCTTTGACCAAACGCGGTTTTGAAAGCACGTGTGAATGACTCCGGATTCTGGAACCCGGCATCCAGCGCGATATCGATGACTTTATCCTGCGGATTAAACGCCAGCCGCCATGACGCGCGGCGCAGGCGTAGCCACTGAATATAACGATAGAGCGGAAGGCCGCTCCAGGCGGTAAACTGCCGGTGAAAATGAAACGGCGAGCTGTGCGCCATCCGGCTTAACGCCTCAATCGAAAGAGGCTCATCCAGATGACGCTCAATGTGGTCGCAAACGCGCCGCAGGCGTTCGGAATAAGCCGCGCTAATCAGGTCACTCATCACTGCCTCCTTGTGGCCCATTCTGCTCACCAGGCGGCGGTCAATCCTGACCGATCTTGCGCAGTGTGGGGTTACGGATTCACTTTACGAATCTGCTTCACGTCGACTTCCACGGAGTTCCAGTCTTTATCCACTTCGCCCTGGATTTCCACCAGATCCTGAGGGGAGATGGTCTGGCCGTTCCAGCGCTTGTGATCGATATCGACATTGATAGTGCCGCTGGAATCTTTAAAGATATACAAATCGTCGGAAACACGCTCGGTGATATTACCGCGCAGCGTCACCCAGGTATCGTCACGCATTGATTTGGCGTTGGCCGCGGTGGTGACCGTTCCACTCGGGCCGGTAAAGCCGCCGGTTTGCGTAGTGGTGGTGCTGGACGGGCCGGTAAAACCGCCCTGATTAGCGGCGAAGGCCGGTGCGGATGCCAGGGCCAGAATAGCGGCGAAAGCAGCAAGTTTCTTCATGATAATCTCTCCTTTTTATTGACTATGCTCACTATTACATCAGCCAATTCTTAACAACTTCTTAAGCGAAAAAAAGAAATTTTTTTGCTGTACAGCGGCGGCAAAGGCGCGGTTTACTTGCCATTCAGAGTGTCAGGCAAGGAGCGTGAGATGCGTATTTTATTAGTGGAAGATGACAAGCTTATCGGCGACGGCATCAAGACCGGGCTGGGAAAAATGGGCTTCACCCTCGACTGGTTTACCCGCGGCGAGGAGGGAAAGCTCGCCCTCTATAACGCCCCCTATGATGCGGTGATCCTTGACCTTACCCTGCCGGGCATTGATGGGCTGGATATTCTGCGCGAGTGGCGCGAGAAGTCGCACCGCGAACCGGTGCTGATCCTCACCGCCCGCGATGCGCTCAGCCAACGCGTAGAAGGGCTGCGTCTGGGCGCCGACGACTATCTCTGTAAACCCTTCGCCCTGATTGAAGTGGCCGCCAGGCTGGAGGCGCTGATTCGCCGCGCCCACGGGCAGCCCAGCAGCGTATTACGTCACGGCGACGTCGAGCTGGATCCCGGCAGCCTGACCGCCACCTTAAAAGGCGAAGCGCTGGCGCTCAAACCCAAAGAGTTCGCGCTGCTGGAACTGCTGCTGCGCAACGCCGGGCGCGTGCTGCCGCGCAAGCTGATTGAAGAGAAGCTCTACAGCTGGGATGAAGAGGTGTCCAGCAACGCCATTGAAGTACACGTCCACCATCTGCGCCGCAAGCTCGGCAGCGCGTTTATCCGCACCGTTCACGGTATCGGCTACACCCTGGGTGACCAATGAATCTGTTCCGCCGCCTTAGCCTGCGCGTCCGTCTGACGCTGCTGTTTATGCTGCTTGCCGCCCTCACCTGGTGCTTTGCCAGCGCCGTGGCATGGAAGCAAACCACCAAAAAGCTGGATGAGCTGTTCGATACCCAGCAGATGCTGTTCGCCAAGCGCATCAGCGCCATGGATTTTGCCGATCTTTCGTCGTCGCGTCAGTGGGTACGCGCGCCGAAAAAGGTTAAGCATGGGCATCTGGATGACGACGTGCTGGCCTTTGCCATCTACACCACCGACGGCAAAATGGTACTGCACGACGGCGAAAACGGGCCGTTTATTCCCTATCACTACCGGCGGGAAGGCTTCGATGACGGGCAGCTCAGCAATGATGATGACCGCTGGCGTTTTCTGTGGCTGACCACCGCCGATAAAAAGTACCGTATCGTCGTCGGCCAGGAGTGGGACTACCGGCGCGAGATGGCGCTGGATATCATTACCGGCCAGCTGACGCCGTGGCTTATCGCGCTGCCGGTGATGTTTTTGCTGCTGATTGTGCTGCTGAGCCGCGAGCTGGCGCCGCTGAAAAAGCTCACCCGGACCCTAAGCCAGCGCGACCCGGACGCCGGTGAACCGCTGAGTACCGACGGCGTGCCGACCGAAGTTCGTCCGCTGCTGGACGCCCTTAATCAGCTGTTCCGCCGAACCCACGACATGATGACCCGCGAGCGGCGCTTTACCTCCGACGCCGCCCACGAGCTGCGCAGCCCGCTTACGGCGCTGCGGGTGCAGGCGGAAGTGGCGCAGATGTCGCAGGACGATCCCGAAAGCCAGCGCAAAGCGCTGATGCAGCTGCATACCGGGATCGATCGTGCGACCCGGCTGGTCGAGCAGCTGCTTACCCTTTCGCGCCTCGACTCCCTTGAACAGCTGGCGGACGTGCAGACCGTCGCGCTGGATGAACTGCTGCAATCCTCAGTCATGGACATCTACCACAGCGCGCAAAAAGCGGGTATTGAGGTGCGTCTGCACCTGAACGCCCAGCCGGTGACCCGCACCGCGCAGCCGCTGCTGCTGAGCCTGCTGGTGCGCAATCTGCTGGATAACGCCGTACGCTATAGCCCGCCGGGCAGCGTGGTGGACGTCACGCTGACCCAGGACGGGTTTAGCGTACGCGATAACGGCCCTGGCATCAGCCCGGAGGCGCTGGCGCGCATCGGTGAACGCTTCTACCGCCCGCCGGGGCAGGATGAAACCGGCAGCGGTCTGGGGCTGTCTATCGTGCAGCGCATCGCCGCGCTGCACCAGATGACCGTCACCTTCAGTAATGCGCCCGACGGCGGTTTCCAGGTCACTGTTCGCGGATAACAAAGATTATTGCTGTTTTAGCAAAAGACTTTGCACATTTTGCACATTTAACCGCTGCGAAGAGCCAGGTATCATAGCTGACAAAGGCATTTTACTGAGGACAGATAATGAGCAACATCCTGATTGTTAACGGCGCGAAAAAATTCGGCCATTCCAACGGCCAGCTGAATGACACCCTGACCGAAGTCGCGGAAACCTTCCTGCGCGACCTCGGGCATGATGTTAGAGTGGTTCGCGCCGACGGCGACTACGACGTCAAAGCCGAAGTACAGAACTTCCTGTGGGCCGATTCCGTCATCTGGCAGATGCCGGGCTGGTGGATGGGCGCGCCGTGGACGGTGAAAAAATATATCGATGACGTCTTCACCGAAGGTCACGGCTCGCTGTACGCCAGCGATGGCCGTACCCGTTCCGACGCCAGCAAGAAATACGGCTCCGGCGGCCTGATTCAGGGCAAAACCTATATGCTGTCACTGACCTGGAACGCGCCGATGGAGGCCTTCACCGATAAAGAACAGTTCGTCCACGGCGTCGGCGTTGACGGCGTGTATCTGCCGTTCCACAAAGCGAACCAGTTCCTGGGAATGGAAGCGCTGCCGACCTTTATCACCAATGATGTTATCAAAATGCCGGACGTTCCGCGTTATATTGCAGAATACCGCGAGCATCTTGGTAAAATTTTTGGTTAACTGTCAGGCAGGTATTAGAAGGAGTTAATCATGTTGACAGTTATTGCTGAAATCCGTACCCGTCCGGGCCAACACCACCGTCAGGCGGTACTGGATCAGTTCGCGAAAATTATCCCGACCGTTTTGCAAGAAGACGGCTGCCACGGCTATGCGCCGATGGTTGACCATGCGGCAGGCGTAAGCTTCCAGACCACCGCGCCGGACTCTATCGTGATGGTAGAAGTGTGGGAAAGCGTGGCGCATCTTGATGCGCACCTGCAGACGCCGCACATGAAAGCCTGGAGCGAAGCAGTGAAAGGCGACGTGCTGGATACGACGATTCGTATCCTGGAAGCGGGCGTTTAAGTAAGCATTCTCCGTCGCCGGGGTTTCCCGGAGTCGGTGCTCACTCACCTCGTCCGGGCTACATATCCCAACGCGTAGCCCGGCCGAACGCAGTGACGCCGGGGTTTCACGGACTCCAGGCTACGCATACCTGTTTACCAGTACAGCTTCCAGCTCTGCGTCATGCGCATCAGCGCTTCCACATAGAAGTAATCCCCCCAGCTACAGCACTCGTCCACGCCCTTATCGCTGGCGAAGTGATACACCGAATGCTTCAGCACGCCGGTACCCGGCTCGTCCCCCCCCATCAGGTAGTGTTTTGACAGCGATGACATAATGCCCATCGCCCACTGCTGATAGCGCTCGCGGTCCGGATCGGTGGTCGGCAGATGCTTCACCAGCTCCAGCAGCCCGCACACCGCAATCGCCGCCGATGACGAATCGCGCAGCGCGTCGGTACCGACCAGCGCCAGATCCCAGTGGCACACCGCATCTTCCGGAAGACGATTAAGGAAGTAGTTAGCCAGCTTTTTCGACAGGCTGATCAGCTCCTTATCACCGGTATAGAGGAAGCTCAGCATAAAGCCGTAAATCCCCCACGCCTGGCCTCGCGACCAGCAGGAGTCGTCCGCGTAGCCCTGCTGCGTTTTGCCGAAGCGCGGCTCGCCGGTCAGCACGTCCATATAGTAGGTGTGATAGGTCGAGGCATCTTCGCGCACCAGATACTTCGCCGACTGGCGCACGTGGGCACGGGCTGCATCGGCAAAGCGCGGGTCGCCGGTCTGCTCGGTTGCCCAATACAGCAGCGGCAGGTTCATGGTGCAGTCAATGATCATCCGCCCGGCCTGCTCCGGGTCGGTGAGGACGCCCCAGGCCTGGATGATCTCCGCCTTGCGGTGGAAGCGTTCGAGCAATGCTTCCGCCGCCTGCAGGGAGAAACCGCGCGCGTCGCGGTTGCCGGTCAAACGCCACGCCGCCACGCACGAGAGCGTGTAGAGGAAGCCCAGATCGTGGGTGTTGGTATCATGACGCCCGGCAATACGCAGGCCGAACGAACGCACATGTTTTTCCGCCAGCGCCCGGTATTTCTCTTCACCGGTCATTTCCCATGCCAGCCAGAGCTGGCCGGTCCAGAAACTGGTGGTCCACTCAACGTTTTCCGTCAGCGGATAGTAACCGTTGACGCAGGCTTCGCCCGGGAATTTATCACCGAAATCCGTTAAATGACGGCTAATCAGATTAAGGACATGGCTACGCGCCGAGCACAGCTGATCGTTAAACATTTGCAGATTAACGGGAGCGCCCGGGAATTCGCGTAATTTTTCCTCAACGATTTGGTTTAACATATTCGGTTCCTTCAATCAGTAAGGCTTATTTAGAAATACCATTTTCAGCCACATCAAGGGCTGGCTGGCGATGATTCTGTCGTTTACAGGCGGATAAGGTGAAGGCGGAAATCAGCGTGAAGAACAGCGCAATCCCGCCCATGATCATATAGGTCTTTTCAAAGCCAATACGGTCGTACAATAATCCAGCCGGTGAGGAGACCACGACGTTACCGATATACAGCATCGCCTGGTAGCCTAATAAATACATGGTAGCGTTAACGCGCTTGTCGAAATGCTCGGCGATATATTTAAATACCGACACCAGCAGCAGACAGATTTCCAGACCGTACAGCGGTTTAATCACCGAAATAAGCAGGTGAGAGTCGCAGAGGCCGGAAATAACCAGACGCGCGCCGACTAATGCGCCAACAATCAGCAGGCCGCGCTTGGCGCCAATATAGTTAACGAACATCGGCATAAAGATATACATGACAAATTCGGTGCCGGACTGCACGGTTCCGAGCAGACCAAAAATGGTATTGCCTTCATGAACATCATCAAAGAAGGTCACGAAATAGCGCGAGAACTGCTGCTCGGCGACGAACATCATCCACGCCACGCCGGCGACATACAGGCAGAAAGCCCAGAATTTGCCGCTTTTCAGCAGGTCGAAAACGTCTTTCAGGACAATCTTATCTTTTGAGATCACCGCGCTGGCATTACGGCTTTCAGTATCGACCTTCAGGCTGATTAATACCGCCAGCATGACCAGCGAGGCAACGCTGCCGAGAATAAAGTTGTAGGCCGGAGAGATATTAAACAGCAGGCCGGAGAACGAGGACGCCACCGCCCAGCCGAGCGAGCCCCACATACGAATCTGGCCAAATTCCATGCTGTTCAGACGGCTGTAGCGGTCGGCATACGATTCACAGGCCGCGACGCCGGCATACCACGCGAAGCTCAGATAAATCGCACCAACAATAATCCCCAGGGTGGTGTAGGACAGCAGCAGCGGCTGATAAACATAAATAAAGAACGGCGCCATCAGGGCGGACATCACCACCACAAAATAGAGCAGATACTTACTCATGCCGATTTTATCGAGAATATAGCCATAGATCGGTTTGAGAATGACCGAGAATATTCCGTTGACGGCAAAGACGGTACCAATGACCGCGCCGCTGAGTTCCGCTTTTTGCCCCAGCCAAATGGCAAAAAGGCCAATACTGGCAGACCAGGTAAAGAAATATAAAAAGATAAACGAACTTATTTTGTAATATTCCAGCCTGTTTGCAGACGTTATTTTTTCCATACGGTCCTCGACAAAACTTTGTAGGGTGCCAGCTCTGAATCATCACAATTCAAAGCTGGCGAGGGGGTATCCCGGTTTTTTGCTGTTATCCGGAAGGTTATAAACTCAAATGGGTTATTTTCCCGCTGACGTTATCCGTCACGCTCAGCGCATTATTTTCAATATGTAGCGTCGGGAGCTCCGGCAGCGGAGCGTCCACAGTGCCGCTGGCCACCACCGCACAGCACAGCCAGTGTTCGCCGGGCGCAATATCGCCGGCCAGTATCGGGATAGACGCGCATTCCGGGAACATCACGCTGCTATTCGGCGGCGTGATCACGCTGTCTGCCTGACGCACCGCCAGCGGGGAGAGATCAACCACCGCGCTGGTGCCGTTGGCGGCAGAAATTCGGCTTTGACCGACGGTAATTTCTGCGTCAGCCTTCATCACCGCAAAGCCTCCCTCCACCGTTTGCAGACGACGCGCGGTATTCACCCGGTGCACGCGTACGTGCCATTCGCCGCAGGGAATCAGCCAGCTGTCGACCTGCACATCGTGCCACGGCAGCCAGCGGGAGTAGATTGCGCCGTCCAGCATCTCCACGCGGGCGCACTCACGACGCCCGCGCCAGTAGTTGTCGTTATCCGACAGCAGCAGCATGGAGTCGCAGGCCGCGTGTTTAATGCCGTAGCGCCCGCGCTCAATGGTGAAGCCGAAGCGGGTCGAGTAGGCAAACCGGGTATATTTCGCCTCGGTATTGACGTAGTTGTTCAGCTCAAGCTGCCCGGAGGTCAGCATGACCACGTGCTGCGAGCCCTTATCGTGCTGCAAAATCTGCTGCGCGGGGGCAATCGCGTGCACCGGCTCCAGCGTCGGCAGCGGCAGCTCTTCTGCCTGCCAGAAAGCGTGATCGGCGGGCAGCGCGAGGATCAGGAACACTTTCAGCGCCCAGTACGGCGAGCCGGGCGAGTTGTAGTCTTCACACATCGCCAGATTCGGGTAGGCGAAGCCCAGCGTTAAAATACCGTCGCGATCGAAGATCGGCTGCGCCAGCCACCAGCGCAGGTGGCGCAGGATGATGCCCTTCACGACCCCCGGCGAGAAGACGTCCAGCCCGGCAAACGCGACGCCGCTCCAGAAGGCGACCATCGCAAAACGGTAGGTCAGGCTGCGACCAAACGGCACCGACGCGCCGTCGGCGGCGGACATATAGATAAAATCTTTGGCAAACTGGCTGGCGCGATCGCGCAGCGTCGCCGCGCGCGCCGGGTCATCATTGGCGTTGAGGGTGGCGTAAATCAGGCCGTAGAAGTGGAACGCCATTGAGATGTAGTAGTCTTTCGGGCGGCCGGGGCCGTCGGAATACCAGCCGTCGCCGAGGTAGTAGGCTTCCATCATCGTGAAGCGACGATCGATCGCCGCCTGGTCGTAAGGCAGGCCCGCGCGTTTAAAGCCCAGCTGGACAATCACCGCGAAGTAGTTCCAGTTGCTATCCGGCATCTGGGCATCGGTGATTTGATTCAGCCAGCGGTGCAGATTCGCCAGTTCGCCCTCGCTGAAATGCGCGGTGAGCTTATCCTGCATTAGCGCCAGGCCCAGCCCGTAGGCGGCCATCTCCACCAGCCGCTGATCGTACGGCCCGGTATCGCCCCAGTAGGACGGGCTATGAGGGTCAGTACCAAGCTTAATGGCCGTAATATACTTGTCGCTGAACGGCACCTCCGCCCCGCCCGCCAGCAGCGGGAACAGCCCCCAAAGCGCTCTCGATAAGCCCTCCATCTCCGCGATATCCGTGGTGTAGTGCGCGCAGGTGTTACCCAGCGAAAACTGCGCCACGCCGGCGGGAAATTGTTTATCGAGAGCGCTCAGCATCGTCATCAGCGTGGTTGTTACGTCTTCTCGTGATGACAATACTTTTGATATTTCGCTCACTGTCCTGCCCCCTGAATTAACCATCCTCGAAAGTGGCTAAAGCATAGAGAATCCAGGCAGCGAAGAAATGTTAACCCGGTCACAACTGATAGTATTGTGTGAACCGGTGCTTGATAAAATTTAAAACAGTGGTTTAGTAGTAAGATTAAACCGGTAAAAGTTTAAATATATTGCACATGACTTCGTCCTGGAATGCCGAACATCTGGAGCTGATCACGCTGAATGACGCCGTCGCGTCATTCAGCCGTCTTTTTGCCAACACCGTGCGCTACCATCACTGGCACCAGTGTCTGGAAATTCTCTACGTTGAAGAGGGTTTTGGCGTGGTGATCGTCGACAATCGCCAGTACACCATGCGTCCCGGGCGACTGTTTTTCTTCCCGCCATTTACGTTGCATAAAATCATGGTGGATGAGAAAGCGCAGGACAGCTATCGCCGTACCATTATTCACGTCGATCAGCACGCTATTGCCAAACTTCTCCGTCATTTTCCCGATAATCACCGCCGTTTGCAGATGCTTTCCACACGGGGCCGCCCGGCATTTGTCGCCGATTTAGCCGAGATGCATCCCCATATCGATCATCTGTTCGGGCTTTACGCGCGCGCCGCCAGCCTCTCCGCGCTGAGCACTGAACAGATAGCCTGTATGTTAATGACATTATTCAATATGCTGCCGCCGGTGCAGGAAAAAATGACCGACACCTCAAGCGGTATTGCCAGCCCGGTCATGTTCTGGATTGAAGAGAACTATCAGAAGAAATTCAGCCTTGATGCCCTGGCAGCGGAACTGGGCAAATCGCGCAGCTATCTGTCACGCCGCTTTCACGCCGAGACCGGGGAGCATATTCACGACTACCTCAATACGTTACGCCTGCGCCGCGCCTGCGAGCTGCTGCTGCACAGCGCGCTGCCGGTGAGCGAGATTGCCGGGCAGGTGGGGTTTGCCGAAGTGACCTACTTTATTAGCTCATTTAAAAAGGGGATCGGTGAGACCCCCTTGCAGTACCGGAAAAATCACGTATCGCGCCAGCGGGCTAGTGGAAGCGCCCCGGGAGCCACAGTGACAGAATCGGGATATAGGTAATGGCAATCAGCACCAGGAACAGCACGCAGTAGAACGGAATCATCGCTTTCACGACGGTTTCAATCTTCTGCCCGCTGACGGCGCTGGCCACGAACAGTACCGAACCTACTGGCGGCGTGATCAGCCCAATGCCTAAGTTCATCATCATAATAATGCCGAAATGCACCGGATCGATCCCCAGCTCTACCACCACCGGCAGCAGGATCGGCGTCAGAATCAGAATCAGCGGCGCCATGTCCATCAAACAGCCCAACAGCAGCAGCATGATGTTGATGATTAACAGGATGACGTACTTGTTATCTGACAGCGACAACAATGCGGCGGAGATCTCCTGCGGCAGCCCTACCAGCGTCATAACCGAGCCAAAAGCGGCGGCAAAAGCGATCAGCACCATCACCATGGTGACGGTTTTGATCGTGCGGTGGATAAGCTTCGGGAAATCCTTCAGCTTATATTCGCGGTAGACAAAGAAGGTGACAAACATCGCCCAGATACAGGCAATTGCCCCTGATTCCGTCGGCGTAAAGAAGCCCGAGAGGATGCCGCCGGAGATGATCACAATGGTCACGAGTCCCCAGATGGCGTCGGAGGCAATCTTGATCTTGCGCTTCAGCTCAACGCGCGCTTCTTTCGGATAGTTGTTTTTACGTGCCGCAATTAAACACATAACGATAAGCGTCACGCACAGCACCAAGGTCGGAATGATCCCGGCGAGGAACATCGCCGGAATGGTCACCGCCGCGGTGTTCGCCACGATAGCAAAAAGCACCGAGTTATGGCTCGGCGGCACCAGGATCGCCTGCACCGAGGCGCTGGCGGTCAGCACCGCGCCAAAAGAACGCGGGTAGCCTTTACGCTCCATTTCCGGGATCAGCACCGATCCGATCGAGGCGGTATCCGCCACCGACGATCCCGAAATCGCGCCAAACAGCGTGGAGGCCAGAATGTTAACCAGCGACAGCCCTCCGCGGATCCAGCCGACGAACAGCCCGGCAAAATCCACCAGCCGTCGCGCCATTCCCCCTTCTGCCATGATCGCCCCCGCGAACACAAAGAAGGGAATGGTCAACAGGTTGACGTTATCGGTACTGTGGAAAATGGTGATAACCAGCCCATCGAGCGAGAAGTCCGCGAAGGCGGTCACCACCACGGCGGTCAACCCCACGGCGTAGGCCACCGGCATCCCCACGGCCATCAACACCACGAAGGTCACGACAAATATAATCAGCGTTAAGTCCATTGCTTGTGCCCCTTAGTGACCGACTTTCGGCGAGCCAAACTGCACCAGTTCGCGGTGCGTTTGCGGGCCGCACAGCAGTTTTTCAACCACAAACAGCAGCGTGAAGAACGAACCCAGAGGAATTGGCAAATGGGTGATCCCCGAGGTCAGGAACGGCAGCGATGGCACCACGTCCTCCCAGGCATCCATACAACCGATAATCCCCCAGTGAATGATAAACAGGCAGGTGGCCAGCATCGCCAGATCGACGAACACCGCCAGCGCTTTTTTCATCGCCGGGTTAATGTGATCCACCAGCATGGTAATCGCGATGTGGCTGCCGGCCCGATAGGCCGCGGCCGCCCCTACGAAGGAGAAGGTGATCATGCAAATCTGCGATAACGGTTCCGGCCAGCTGGTTGAGGCATGCGGGAGAAAATCGAGCCATGCCGGAAAATCAGGACGAAAACGGGCGTAAATCCCCACCAGATAAATAAACGTCATAAATAACAGGCTGATCCCTGACAGCCAGATACAGATCCGATACACGCCATCCATGACCAGGACATAGATATTTTTCATTGTTATCTCCAGATCAAAACGGGCAGGCCAGCACGCGCCGTCCTGCCGCCACGGGGATTATTTGGTGTCCTGAATTTCTTGCATTAAGTCGCTGAACTGCTTGCCATATTTTTCGCGAACCGGCGCAGTGGCATCAACAAAGGGTTTTTTATCCACCGGCAGGAATTTCACGCCCTGGCTTTGCAGACGCTGTTTGGATTTCTCGACGTATTCAGCCCATAGCACGCGTTCTTCCGCCTGCGCTTCTTTTGCCAGCTTCATGATCAGCGTCTGATCTTCCGCCGACAGTTTGCTCCATTTACGCTTCGAGAAGGCGAGCACTTCCGGGATCATAAAGTGTTCGGTGAGGTCAAAATATTTGGTGCCGGCCACCACGTAGTTTTCGGTATCAAAGGTCGGCTCGTTGTTTTCTGCTGCGTCAATCACCCCGGTTTGCAGGCTAGCGAAGACATCGCCAACCGGCAGGACGATCGGGTTAGCGCCCAGCGCTTTAAAGGTATCGAGGCCAATCGGGTTGTTTTGCAGACGGATCTTCACGCCTTTCAGATCGTCGAGGGTGGTGATCGGTTTTTTGGTGATCAAGCTGCGCGAGCCCGCGTCCATCCAGCCAAGGAAAACCAGCCCAAGGTTGCTGTCGGAGATCTCTTTCGCCAGTTTGCTGCCCACGTCGCCATCCAGCACTTTGTGCTGATGATCGGTATCGCGGAACACAAACGGCATGTTGAAGACGCTCACCTGCGGCAGAATGCCGCCAACCGGCGCCATAGAAACGCGCAGAATATCAATCGCCCCGGCGCGGGTCTTTTCCAGCGTGGTGCTTTCATCTCCCATCTGCCCGCTTGGGAACATCCTGATGGAGATACGCCCGTCGGTTTGTTGACTGAGCTTCTCCCCCATATGAATCACCGCAGCAGTCGTCGGATAATCAGCGGGATGCACATCTGAGGCGATAAAAACCGTTTTCGCCATCGCCGCCGCAGACCCCATCAGTAACGAGAAAGATAAAACGCTTAAAACCAGTTTTCTTCTTAACATAGACGATTCTCTTGTAAGGAAAGATAAAATTCACTATGCGAATCACTTGGCTGCATAGATTGACGTCCATGTTCAAAAGTATGTTTTATGTCCAGCGGAAGAATATGGTAGAAGTCATACAACTAAAGTGTGACCTGTCATACCAAATTTTAAAATGGCATTTCATAAAGCGCAGAAATTAGAAATGAATCGATTCATTAGCCTCGGAGGTTGGCGATTGAGCCGGCCCGTGGGCAATAAAAAAGGAGACGCATGCGTCTCCTTTTTAGGCTCAATTTGAGATTGGAAATCAGGCTTCGATATCGGCCATATCGCCTTTTTCCTGCAGCCAGTTGCGGCGATCTTCCGAGCGCTTCTTGGCCAGCAGCATGTCCATGGTGGCATCGGTCTGCTGTTCATCTTCATCGTTGATGACAAGCTGCACCAGGCGTCGAGTGTTCGGATCAAGCGTGGTTTCGCGCAGCTGCATCGGGTTCATTTCACCCAGACCTTTAAAACGCTGCACGTTCGGTTTTCCTTTCTTACGCTTGAGCTGTTCCAGCACGCCCGCTTTTTCTTCTTCGGTCAGAGCGTAGTAAACCTCTTTGCCCAGATCGATACGATACAGCGGCGGCAGCGCCACGTAGACGTGACCTTCTTTCACCAGCGCGCGGAAGTGCTTCACAAACAGCGCGCACAGCAGCGTGGCGATGTGCAGACCATCGGAGTCGGCATCGGCGAGGATACAGATCTTGCCGTAGCGCAGCTGGCTGAGATCGGCACTGTCCGGATCGATACCGATCGCCACGGAAATATCGTGCACTTCCTGCGAGGCCAGCACTTCATCGGAGGAGACTTCCCAGGTGTTCAGGATCTGACCTTTCAGCGGCATGATCGCCTGATATTCACGGTCGCGCGCCTGTTTCGCGGAGCCGCCCGCCGAGTCACCTTCTACGAGGAACAGTTCGGTGCGGGCGAGATCCTGCGCGGTGCAGTCCGCCAGCTTGCCGGGCAGCGCCGGGCCGCTGGTGAGCTTTTTACGCACCACCTTTTTCGCCGCGCGCAGACGACGCTGAGCGCTGGAGATGGCCATTTCGGCCAGCAGCTCCGCCGCCTGGACGTTCTGGTTCAGCCACAGGCTGAAGGCGTCTTTTACCACGCCGGAAACAAAGGCCGCGCACTGACGCGAGGAGAGACGCTCTTTGGTCTGCCCGGCGAACTGCGGATCCTGCATTTTCACCGACAGCACGTAGGCGCAGCGTTCCCAGATATCTTCCGCCGACAGCTTCACGCCGCGCGGCAGGATATTGCGGTATTCGCAGAACTCGCGCATCGCGTCGAGCAGCCCCTGACGTAGCCCATTCACGTGGGTGCCGCCCTGCATGGTAGGGATCAGGTTGACGTAGCTTTCGGTCAGCAGCTCACCGCCTTCCGGCAGCCACAGCAGCGCCCAGTCCACCGCTTCGGTGTCGCCAGAGAAATTGCCGACAAACGGTTTTTCCGGCAGCAGCGGCAGGCCGTTCACCGCTTCACTGAGATAGTCGTTCAGACCGTCAGCGTAGCACCAGGTCTGTTCGGTATCATTCACTTTGTCTTTGAAGACGATTTCAACGCCTGGGCACAGTACCGCTTTCGCTTTCAGCAGGTGGCTTAAGCGCGAGACGGAAAAGCGCGGGCTATCGAAGAAGCTTTCATCCGGCCAGAAGTGTACGCTGGTGCCGGTATTGCGCTTACCGCAGGTGCCGGAGACGTGCAGGTCTTCCACTTTATCGCCGTTTTCAAACGCGATGCTGTAGACCTGGCCGTCACGGCGAACGTTAACTTCAACGCGCTTTGACAGGGCGTTCACCACCGAAATCCCCACGCCGTGCAGGCCGCCGGAGAACTGGTAGTTTTTGTTGGAGAACTTACCGCCAGCGTGCAGACGGCAGAGGATCAGTTCCACCGCCGGAACGCCTTCTTCAGGGTGGATGTCAACGGGCATGCCGCGACCGTCGTCGATAACTTCCAGTGACTGATCGGCATGAAGGATGACCTCAACACGCTTCGCGTGCCCGGCCAGCGCTTCATCCACACTGTTATCAATAACTTCCTGACCCAGGTGGTTCGGACGTGTGGTATCTGTGTACATCCCCGGACGGCGGCGAACCGGCTCAAGCCCGGTGAGTACCTCAATGGCATCAGCGTTATAAGAAGATTGCGTCATGATCTATTCGTAGGTAGTTGGCGCTGCTTAATGCAACCCCAGGAAATCGATAATCTGTGTGAAGTGATCTTCAAAGCCGGTAAATGCGTGATTACCGCCCTCCTCGACCGTTTGTCGGCAGGAGGCGAAATAGTCCACGGCCTGGCGGTAATCAAGCACTTCGTCGCCGGTCTGCTGAAGCAGCCAGATGAGATCCGGCGCCTCAAGGGGATCAATTTGCATCACTTTGAGATCGTAAATATGGCGAGACTCTAGCACATATTGCTGCCCGGTGTAGGGATTCTCGTTCGGGCCGAGGAAATTCGCCAGCAGCTCAAACGGCCGTATCGCCGGGTTCACCACCACCGCGGGCAGCATGAAACACTGCGACAGCCAGGTGGCGTAATAGCCACCCAGCGACGGCCCGACGATGCCGAGCGGCTCGCCGCCGTGCTTAAGCACCAGCGCTTCGAGCATTTCCGCCGCTTCCGCCGGGTAGGCCGGCAACTGCGGGATCAGCATATTCACGTCGGGATAGTGTTCAGCCAGCCACTGCTTAAGCGCCGTGGCCTTGGCCGACCACGGTGAGCTGTTAAAGCCGTGCAGATAGAGAAGCGTCGACATTAATAGCCTTCAGATGCGGTATCAGGGTGGAATTTCGACCCGGCGAGACGGCAGACTTCGGTGGTTAATGAACCATCGGCATGCAGCTCCAGCCAACGCCAGCCAGGCGAAACGGTATCCAGCGTAAAATTGGCGCAGTGCGGCTTAAACTGCACGCAGGTTGACGGCGTCGCCATAATACGGCGGCCGTTCCACTCGACGTCCAGCTCCTGATGAATGTGGCCACACAGCAGATGCTTCACGCGCGGGAAGTTTACCAGCACGTTATCCAACGACCCGGCGTTGCGCAGACTGTGCTGATCGAGCCAGCTGCAGCCCGCTGGCAAAGGGTGATGGTGCAGGAGGAGCAGCGTATGACGCTCCGGCATTTCCGCCAGCCGTTTTTCTAACCACTCGAGCTGGAAGTCGCTCAGCTCACCGTGCGGCACGCCGAAAACCTGGCTGTCGAGGAGCAAAATTTGCCAGTGTTCGCCAACCAGCACACGTTTGGCCGGAGAGATGCCCGCATCCTGCAAGGTGCTGTACATGGAGGGCTGGAAATCGTGGTTTCCCGGAAGCCAAACGCAGGGCGCAGTAAAGCTCGCGATGCCATCAGCAAAGTGCTGATAGGCCGCGGATGAGTGATCCTGTGCTAAATCGCCTGTCGCGACCACCAGGTCAACTTCACGCGCCGAGGCATGTATCGCCTGCAAGACGGCGTGGTAGCTTTCCCAGGTATTCACCCCTAACAGCGTTTCATCTTTTTCAGCAAACAGGTGAGTATCAGTAATTTGCAGTACCCTGACACTGGCCCCACCAGCCAGAGGAAGGTTTAAAAGGCTTTCCAAATGGTGTCCTTAGGTTTCACGATGCAAACATACACATCATCCTTTCGGGCGGCGTCGTCGCTGGCAGCAGCCCGAACGGTTCTATGTACAAACCGGAATCGCCATCGCTCCATGTGCTAAACAGAATCGAAGCCAGTCGGCCAGAAACTGATTAATTTGATGCTTTTCGTCGCGTTGATGCAACTTTTTATTTGGATAATCATACCGCGCTTTGAAGCGAAAGATCTGCTGACTTGAACACACTTCAGCCACCATCGCGTCATGATACAGCCGCACGGTCATCGACGGCAGGCTCCAGTAGCTTACCGCCGGATGCGTTTGTTCTATCGAAACAAGCGTAGTGTAACGAGTTGATTCGACTATCGTTAAGCGATATTGCGCATTGGCCACCTGATAGTTCACCGTTTCGCCGGCTTCATCAACACGCGGCAGTAAGCGGCGTAATTGTGCGAAGTTGGTTTCGCACAGACGCATCATTTCTGGGAAGTCAGGTGTATAGCGCTTCATTTTGCCCACTCTTTTCGTAAGTCCTGATAATGCAGCTGTAGCCATTGCAAAGCGATGACAGACGCTGCGTTGTCAATTTTTCCCTCTTCTACACATTGATAAGCGTACTCCCGGCTTACCACATGAACGCGAATGTCTTCGTGTTCTTCCGCCAGGCCATGGATCCCCTTAGCCATTGTCGCGTCCACTTCGCCCACCATAATCGACAGACGCTCGCTGGTGCCGCCGGGGCTGGCCAGATAGCTCAGGCACGGTTTCATGCGGCCAATCTCCAGCCCCGCCTCTTCCATCGATTCGCGACGGGCGACGTCCTCGACGGTTTCGCCCTCTTCAATCATGCCGGCAACCATTTCCAGCAGATAGGGTGTCTCACTGGTGTCGTACGCGGCAATGCGAACTTGCTCAATCAGCACCACTTCGTCACGCACTGGGTCAAAGGGTAGCAAGACTGCAGCGTGACCGCGCTCAAAAATTTCACGACGAACTTCTCCGCTCATCTCACCGTTGAAAAGACGGTGGCGAAAACGATACACATCAAGCGAAAAAAAACCGCGATATACCGTTTCTCGTGCAATAATTTCTACATCGTTTTTGGCGAGGGTAACCACTGGGTTACGTGATTTAGTCATGGACTGGCCTATACAGTAATTGTGTTGAAATTGTGGATTTAAACTCTGTTTACCTTAGGATTCACGAACTCTATGGTAGATTGGTGCAAATTAACGCCAGATGGCACGTTACGCCAACTTTTTAACACGGCGGACTCTGGTACAATCGGCGAATATTTTTTCTGTGAATTAGATCAGCGCTAAGCTTCACAACAAGGAATGCAAATGCAAATGAAGAAATTGCTCCCTATCTTAATTGGCCTGAGCCTGACGGGCTTCAGTACAATGAGCCAGGCAGAGAACCTGTTACAGGTCTATCAGCAGGCACGTACCAGTAACCCGGATCTCCGTAAATCTGCAGCAGACCGTGATGCGGCATTCGAAAAGATCAACGAAGCGCGTAGCCCACTGTTACCGCAGTTAGGTCTGGGTGCCGATTATACCTACACCAACGGCTTCCGCGACAATAACGGCGTGAACTCCAACGTCACCAGTGGCTCTCTACAGTTGACCCAATCGCTGTTCGATATGTCCAAATGGCGTGCGCTAAGCCTGCAAGAAAAAGCGGCGGGCATCCAGGATGTGACCTATCAGACCGACCAGCAGACGCTGATCCTGAACACCGCCACCGCGTACTTTAACGTGCTGAGCGCCATTGACTCGCTCTCCTATACCGAAGCGCAGAAACAGGCGATTTACCGTCAGTTAGACCAAACCACCCAGCGCTTTAACGTGGGCCTGGTTGCCATCACCGACGTGCAGAACGCCCGTTCACAGTACGATACCGTGCTGGCGAACGAAGTCACCGCGCGTAACAACCTCGACAACGCGGTAGAAGCGCTGCGTCAGGTGACCGGTAACTACTATCCGGAGCTGGCGTCCCTGAACGTCGACAGCTTCAAAACCGATAAGCCGCAGGGCGTGAACTCTCTGCTGAAAGAAGCGGAAAACCGCAACCTTTCCCTGTTGCAGGCTCGCCTGAGCCAGGACCTGGCGCGTGAGCAGATTCGCCAGGCGCAGGACGGCCATCTGCCGACGCTGGATTTAACCGCCTCTACCGGGGTCTCCAACACCTCTTACAGCGGCTCTAAAACTCGCGGCTCTTCGCAATACGATGATAACGACGCCGGCCAGAACAAAGTCGGTCTGAGCTTCTCCCTGCCGCTGTATCAGGGCGGGATGGTGAACTCGCAGGTGAAACAGGCGCAGTACAACTTCGTCGGCGCCAGCGAGCAGCTTGAAAGCGCGCACCGCTCCGTGGTCCAGACCGTGCGTTCTTCCTTTAACAACGTCAACGCCTCTATCAGCAGCATCAACGCCTACAAACAGGCGGTGGTTTCTGCGCAGAGCTCTTTAGACGCCATGGAAGCGGGCTACTCCGTCGGTACCCGTACCATCGTTGACGTGCTGGATGCGACCACCACGCTGTACAACGCCAAGCAACAGCTCTCCAGCGCGCGTTACAACTATCTGATCAACCAGTTGAATATCAAAAATGCACTGGGCACGCTGAACGAGCAGGATCTGCTGGCGCTGAACAACACCCTGGGCAAGCCGGTTTCCACCGCCAATGCCACCATCGCGCCTGAAAATGCGCAGCAGGATGCCAGCGCCGACGGCTACACCTCTCCGGCCACCAGCAAAGCGCGTCTCCGCTAAGGTTGACGTTTGCTGGCAGCAAGGTCCGCTTCGTGCGGACCTTTTTTTTGCGCCAACGTAAGGCAACGTAAAGATCCCCCGCTTTCGCCGCTTCTTCGCTTCATTTTCGACCACTCATCCACTATCCTGAGCGCTATTGCAATACCATTCCACTGGGTCCAGGAAGAATAAAATGAAACGGACAAACAACATTCAACACGCCGCTTTCCGTAAAAGCTGGGGCGCGCGTCACTTAACACCGGTTGCTCTGGCCGTTACCGCCGTCTTTATGCTTGCGGGCTGCGAGAAAACCGACGAAACCGTCACGCTGTATCAGAACGCCGACGACTGCTCCGCGGCCAACCCGGGCAAAAGCGCAGAGTGTACAACAACGTTCAACAACGCGTTGAAAGAAGCCGAGCGCACCGCGCCAAAATACGCCAGCCGTGAAGACTGCGTAGCGGAATTCGGTGAAGGCCAGTGCCTGCAGGCACCGGCGCAGGCGGGCATGGCACCGAGCGGTGAAAACCAGGCGCAGGCGCAAAGCAGCGGCAGCTTCTGGATGCCGCTGATGGCGGGCTACATGATGGGCCGTATGATGAGCGGCGGCATGGGCGGCTACCAGCAGCAGCCGGTCTTCACCTCGAAGAACCCGTCCAGCCCGGCCTACGGTAAATACACCGATGCCAGCGGTAAAAACTACGGTGCCGCCCAGCCGGGCCGTTCGATGAACGTGCCAAAAACGGCGATGGCGCCAAAACCGGCGACCACCAGCACCGTGACGCGCGGCGGCTTCGGTGAGTCGGTAGCGAAACAGTCCACCATGCAGCGTAGCAACAGCGGCACCACCAGCCGTTCAATGGGCGGCTGATTATCATGGAAAGAATCAGTATCGTTGAGCGCCCGGACTGGCGTGAAAAGGCGACCGAATACGGTTTTAACTTCCACACCATGTACGGCGAGCCGTACTGGAGCGAGGAAGCGTACTACAAGCTCACCCTCGCGCAGGTGGAAAAACTAGAAGAGGTCACCGCCGAGATTCACCAGATGTGCCTGAAGGTGGTCGAGCGCGTCATCGCCAGCGACGAGCTGATGGCCAAATTCCGCATTCCGAAGCACACCTGGGGCTTTGTCCGCCAGTCATGGCAGACCAACCAGCCGTCGCTCTACTCGCGCCTGGACCTGGCGTGGGATGGCAAAGGCGAGCCGAAGCTGCTGGAGAATAACGCTGACACGCCAACCTCGCTGTATGAAGCGGCATTTTTCCAATGGATCTGGCTGGAAGATCAGCTGAACGCCGGCAATCTGCCAGCAGGTAGCGACCAGTTCAACAGCCTGCAGGAAAAACTGATCGACCGCTTTAACGAGCTGCGCGAACAGCACGGATTCCAGCTGCTGCACATGACCTGCTGCCGCGATACCGTGGAAGATCGCGGTACGGTGCAGTATTTGCAGGACTGCGCGGCGGAAGCCGGTGTCGCAACCGAATTCCTCTATATCGAGGATATCGGCCTGGGCGAGAAGGGTCAGTTTACCGATTTGCAGGATCAGGTAATCGGCAATCTGTTCAAGCTCTATCCGTGGGAGTATATGCTGCGCGAGATGTTCTCCACCAAGCTGGAAGACGCCGGCGTGCGCTGGCTGGAGCCGGCGTGGAAGAGCATCATCTCCAATAAAGCGCTGCTGCCGCTGCTGTGGGAGATGTTCCCGGATCACCCGAACCTGCTGCCGGCCTACTTCGCCGAAGACGACCATCCGCAGATGGACAAATTTGTGGTGAAACCGATCTTCTCCCGCGAAGGCGCCAACATTTCGATTATCGAAAACGGTAAAACCATCGAGCAGGTGGAAGGCCCGTACGGCGAGGAGGGGATGATCGTCCAGCAGTTCCATCCGCTGCCGAAGTTTGGCGACAGCTATATGCTGATCGGCAGCTGGCTGATTAACGATCAGCCAGCCGGGATCGGTATTCGTGAGGACAGAGCGCTGATCACGCAGGATCTCTCGCGCTTCTATCCGCACATTTTCATCGAGTAACCGTCAGCCAATCTGCACTGATAGCATGCTCAATGAGCCCATTTCGATGCCGTCGACCGGGATCGTGATGGGCTCTACGCCATCCCACGCCCCCAGCACGTACAGCAGCGGCAGGAAGTGATCCGCCGTCGGGTTAGACAGCGCCCCGCCCTCATGTGACAGGTAGTTCACCAGCGGATGCTGTTCCGTCGGCCCTTGCCACGCCAGATTCGCCTTCACATAGTCGTTAAACGAGCTGGCCCACGGGTACGGCGCGGAATCACCGTGCCATTTCGCGGTGCGCAGGTTGTGCACCACGTTGCCGCTCGCCACCAGCATAATGCCTTCATCACGCAGGCTGGCCAGCTTACGGCCCATCTCAAAATGCCACGCCGCTGGTTTAGTGCTGTCGATGCTCAGTTGCACCATCGGGATATCCGCATTCGGGTACATCTTAATCAGCACGCCCCACGATCCGTGGTCAAAGCCCCAGGCTTCTTTATCCAGCGTCACCGGTACCGGAGCCAGCAGTTCAACCAGCTGCTGCGCCAGCGCGGGCGATCCCGGCGCCGGATAGTGGGTATCGTACAGCGCCTGCGGGAAGCCGCCAAAGTCATGGATCGTCTTCGGCGTTTCCATCGCCGTCACGCCCGTGCCGCGGGTAAACCAGTGCGCGGAGACCACGACGATCGCTTTCGGGCGCGGCAGCGTTTCGCCCAGGTGCTGCCAGGTACGGGTATAGAGGTTATCTTCCAGTACGTTCATGGGGCTACCGTGACCTAAAAACAGTGCTGGCATTCGGCTACGAGACATGGTGTTATCCTTTCAGAGGCTTTAATTTGATAACGCCACATTAACCCGTTTTCAGTGAGGATAAACTCAGATAAGCGTGATGATGATCTTCAGAAAATTTGAATGTAAGGATGACGTAAAGAACGCGTTCAGCTCTCGCAAGGGAAAACGATTTTCAATATCATGAATGATAATCATTATCATAAGGAGTAAACCATGTCGGTACCGCTGATTCTGACATTATTGGCCGGGGCGGCGACGTTTATCGGCGCCTTCCTGGGGGTAATTGGCCAGAAACCGTCTAACCGCGTGCTGGCGTTTTCACTCGGTTTTGCCGCCGGAATTATGCTGCTGATCTCCCTGATGGAGATGCTGCCCGCGGCGCTGGATGCGCCGGGCATGTCACCGGTGCTGGGCTACGGCATGTTCGTCTTCGGCCTGCTGGGCTACTTCGCCCTCGATCGCGTCCTGCCGCACGCCCATCCGCAGGATCTGGTGCAAAAGAGTACCCCGCCGCTGCCGCGTAATATTCGCCGCACCGCGGTGCTGCTGACGTTGGGTATCAGCCTGCACAACTTCCCGGAAGGGATCGCGACCTTTGTCACCGCCAGCAACAATCTTGAGCTGGGCTTCGGCATCGCGCTGGCCGTGGCGCTGCACAACATCCCGGAAGGGCTGGCGGTCGCGGGGCCGGTCTATGCCGCTACCGGTTCGAAGCGTCAGGCGGTGTTCTGGGCGGGTATTTCCGGCATGGCCGAAATCCTCGGCGGCGTGCTGGCATGGGCGATTCTTGGCAGTATGGTGTCACCGGTGGTGATGGCGGCAATTATGGCGGCGGTTGCCGGGATTATGGTTGCCCTCTCCGTAGATGAGCTAATGCCGTTGGCAAAAGAGATTGATCCCAACAATAATCCGAGCTACGGCGTGCTGTGCGGAATGTCGGTGATGGGCATGAGCCTGGTGGTGCTGCAATCGATGGGGATCGGATAATTTCTTGATATTTAAATAAAACTAACCCAGGTGCATCCTTTAATGCGCCTGGGCACGTCTGATAATGAAATCTTAAATATATATATTCAGCGTTCTAGAATAAGCGTTGGAAATATAAATTTATTCTTATTTTCGTCCTATTACCATCCTAAGAACCTCTAAATCGTTTATTGTTCGGCTATGAACAAACAATATTACCATTAGTTGTTGTAGTAATAGCGATAAAGGGACGCTGAAAAATCTATTGTTACTTTGCACCTCTTTCTATTTCTAAGCAAGAGAGCGCGAAAAATAAATATCTTAAACCAGTAATACTACAAATCAAATGAAGGACCTTAAATATGAAAATGGGAAAAACAGTGCTGTTTGCCATGGTAGCGACCGCATTAACCTCAAGCGTTGCATTCGCTGACGTTGACGGCGGCTCCGGCAAGATCACATTTACCGGCGATGTCATCAGCGCGCCTTGCGCCATCAAAGCGGAAGACGTTGATAAGCAGGTTGACCTGGGCGAAGTCCCGGCGACCTATATCAACACCAAGGGGCATTCTGATGCCGTGGACTCCAGCATTCATCTGGTTGATTGCGATCTGCCAAGCTCTGATAACGGCCAAGGGTCGCCGATCACAAAAGTAGACGTGACCTTCACCAGCTCCGCAGTGACCACCGAAGGCGAAGACCTGCTTTCCAACACCATGACCGGCGGCGCAACCGGCGTAGGCGTTCGCCTGCTGGATGCCGATGGGCAGAATATCACCCTCGGCACGGCGAAAGAGATCACACTGGTGCAGGCATCTTCAGAACAAACGCTGCCGTTCCAGGCCTATATGGAGCTGGTTGACGCCACCGGCGCTAACCCAGCGACTCCGGGCGCAGTCAGTTCAAACGCGACTTATGTATTGAGCTACAAATAAGCGCACAAGGTGGCCTGGTAGGCCACCTCTTATTATAAATATTAGGTAGGGATGCCGTGAATATTGATAAAATGACTGCTTCAGGATGCGGTCTGCTATTTATTTTCTCCGCCAACGCAACCGAATTTAACCTTAACGTGCTGGATCAATCCATGCGCGATAGCGTTGATATATCCCTGCTTAAAGACAAACCCTCCGTATTGCCGGGTGATTATTTCGTTACGGTCACCGTGAATAAAAATCAGATGTCATCGGGCCGTTTAATTACCTGGAAAAAACAGGGTGAGAACGTTCTCCCCTGCATCCCCATCGATCTTGCAGAAAGTCTGGGGTTAAAAGAAGAGTTTTACCGCACGCTACCGGTTGAAAAGGGTTGCGTTAGCTTTCGCGCCCATCCGGAAGTCACCTTTACGCTGGATATGGCGCAACAGCAGTTGAATATCGCCATTCCCCAGGCGTGGATCGCCTGGAAAGCCAACGGCTGGATGCCGCCCGCAACGTGGAACGACGGCGTGGCGGGGTTCCTGCTGGACTACAACCTGTTTGCCAGCACCTATCGCCCCAACGACGGCGGTCATAGCGAAAACCTGAACGCCTACGGCACCAGCGGCTTAAACCTTGGCGCATGGCGTTTACGCAGCGACTATCAGTTGAGCCAGACCCGTAGCGAAGACGATAGCGAAAGCGCGCACAACATTTCGCGCACCTATCTGTTTCGCCCGCTGAGCGCGCTCGGCGCAAAGCTAACGCTTGGCGAAACCGACTTCAGCTCGGATATTTTTGACGGTTTTTCCTATACCGGCGCCTCGTTGATTAGCGACGATCGCATGCTGCCCTGGGAGCTGCGCGGCTATGCCCCGCAGATCGGCGGCGTCGCGCAAACCAACGCCACGGTGACAGTGAAGCATCAGGGCAGGGTTATCTACCAGACCAAAGTCGCGCCGGGCCCCTTTATGATTAACGACCTCAACCAGTCGGTGCAAGGCACGCTGGACATTGAGGTGGCAGAAGAAGATGGCCGGGTTAACACCTTCCAGGTGTCCGCCGCCTCAACGCCGTTCTTAACCCGTCAGGGGCAGGTGCGCTACAAAGTGACGTCGGGCCGCATGCGTCCCGACCTGTCGCACAGCGTCGTTAATGACACCTTTATCAGCAGCGAAGCCTCCTGGGGCATGCTGTCCAACACCTCGCTTTACGGCGGGCTGCTCGCCGCTGGTAATGATTACCGCTCCGCGGCGCTCGGCGTCGGGCAAAACATGCTGTGGCTGGGCGCTCTGTCGTTTGATATAACCCACGCCGTCAGCCATTTTGATAACGGAGAGGAAGACAAAGGCTCCAGCTATCGGCTGAACTACAGCAAACGCTTTGACGCCACCGATAGCCAGGTGTCCCTCGCCGCCTATCGCTTTTCAGAGCGTACGTTCCACAGCTATGCCAATTTTATCGACCATCAGCTTAACGAGAGCGATACTCAGGACGAAAAGCAGACTATCAGCATCTCCGCCAGCCAGCCGATTACGCCGCTGAACATGAACCTGTACGTTAGCGCGCTGCGCCAGATGTGGTGGGACGGCGACGCCTCAACCTCGGCCAGCATCACCGCCGGTTTTAACTTCGATGCCGGTCGCTGGAAAAACATTTCGCTCACCACCACGTTCAGCACCACGCACTATGAAGAGAGCGATAACGACAATCAGATTTACGTCTCCGTGTCCGTGCCCTTCGGCTTCGCCCAGCGCTTAAGCTATGACATGCGCAACAGCGACAACACCGCGCATACCGTCTCCTGGTATGACTCGTCCGATGCGCGCAACAGTTGGGGCGTTTCCGCTGGCGCTGCCAGCGATAAACCCGACAACGGCGCTCAGTTCCGCGGCAACTATCAGCATCTTTCCAGCATGGGCGACCTGCAGCTTTCCGGCAGCTACGCCGCCAGCGACTATACCTCTGCCAGCGCCAGCTGGAACGGCTCCCTTACCGCCACCGGTCACGGCGCGGCGCTCCATCGACGCAGCATGGGTAATGAACCGCGCCTGATGGTCAGCACCGACGGTATTGCCGACATTCCGGTTCAGGGAAACATCAATACCACCAATGGGTTTGGCTATGCGGTAGTGCCGATGCTCTCCAGCTATCAACCCACAACCGTAGCCGTCAATCTCGACGCCTTACCGGACGGAGTGACCGTGGCGGAAAATACCCTGCGGGAAACCTGGACCGAGGGCGCTATCGGCTATAAATCACTGGCCTCGCGCGCCGGGAAAGACGTCAACGCCATCATTCGTACCGCCGACGGTAAATACCCGCCGCTTGGTGCAGTCGTGCAGAGTATTGACGGAAACATTGACGTTGGCATGGTCAGCGAAGAAGGCCATGTCTGGCTCAGCGGCGTGAACGATGGACAGACGTTCAGCGTGCAATGGGGCAACGTTCGTTGCCGTATTACCTTACCCGATTCACTCACTCAGCTTCCACGGCAGCTAATCCTGCCCTGTCATTGATTAAGGATGAAGAAATGACGCATATGAAAGGACTCCTCTGGCTACTGCTCGCCCTCTCACTCACCGGGCAGGCCGCCGTCTCGCCGGATCGTACCCGGGTGATTTTCAACGCCGCCAGCAAAGCGGCAAGCCTGAAGCTCACCAACGCCAGCAAAGAGCTTCCCTATCTGGCCTACTCGTGGATTGAAGATGAAAAGGGCACAAAGAGCGATGCCTTTTTTGCCGCGCTGCCGCCAATGCAGCGGCTGGAGCCGGGCGCGGTGACTCAGGTACGCATCGTCAAGCAGGGTAGCGTCGCCACGCTGCCCGCCGATCGGGAATCGCTGTTTTACTACAATATTCGCGAAATTCCACCCGCGCCTGATGCCGGCGATAATCATGCCGTAGTGCAGGTGGCGATGCAGTCCAAAATAAAAATGTTCTGGCGTCCGACGGCGCTAAAGAAAAAGCCAGGCGACCTGACGGAACACGCCATGACGTTCAGGCTGAGTGGCAAAACCCTGCAAATCGCCAACCCAACCCCCTACTACATTACGTTGGCCTACCTGGGCCACGATCTGCGCGGCGTGCTCCCTGGGTTTAAAACCACCATGCTTGCGCCGTTCGGCTCTGCCAGCCTGAATGTCGGGGCGAACGGCGGGCCAGGTTTCTATCTCGGTTATATGGATGACTACGGCGCGCTGCGGATGCTACTGCTGAACTGCCACGGCGTCTGTACCTTTACCGTGCCGGAGGCTAAAAAATGATCCGTCGACTTTCCTCACTGCTGCTGCTGGCGCTGCTGTTTGGCCCTTTTCAGGCGGCGTGGGCGGTACACTGCTATCTTGGCGCCTCTGGCGGCCCCACCGAGAAGTATCAAACCATCGATGAGTTTGCCGTGCCCAATAATGCCCAGGTTGGCGATAAAATTTGGGAAAGCGGCGATATCAAAGTGCCCGTGTACTGCGACAACGGCGATAGAACGGAAGGCGGCGTTCGCGTCGGCGAGCACGTGTACGCATGGTTAAATCCCTATTCCTCGGTCGACGATCCGTACTATCAGCTTGGCGTCACCTACGCGGGCGTCGACTATGACTCCACGCAGGGCGCGGTAGGCATCGATACCAACACCTGCATCGATAATGTCTACTACGAAAAATTTACCGCCGATCAGATCAGAGCATCGGGATGGGAAGGTCGACTGTGCAGCCAAAACGCCGACGACACCCACTATTCGCGCACTTTTATCGCCCGTATGCGGTTGTATGTAAAGCTAAAAGCCATACCCGCGCATGATTATCAGAGTACGCTGGGCGACTTTACGCTAGTGCAGTTTGACGGCGCCGACGGCTGGAACCAAAGCCCGGACGCCTACAACCTCAAATACCACGTCAACGGTCTGGAAAATATCCGCGTACTCGATTGCAGCGTAAGCTTTGATATTAACCCGGCCAATCAGGTGATTGATTTTGGCTCGTTTAACCCGTACGAAATTGCCAGCGGCGCCATGGCTCGCGAATTCTCCATCACCACCACCAAAAGCCAGGACGGCATGTGCACCGACGGCTTTAAGGTGTTGTCGTCGTTCTATACCACTGAAACGCTGGGCGACGACGATACCGCACTGCTGATTGGCAACGGCCTGCAGCTACAAATTCGCAATGCCAGCGACAATTCGCTCAGCACCTTTAACCAGTACGCGGAGTATGCCGATTTTACCGGCTCACAGCTTTCCGTGAAGCAGGACTATACGGCTGAGTTATCTAAAGTGACGGGGGAGGACGTTAAGGTGGGGCACTTCGAATCGGTGGTGCTATTTAAGATTAACTATAACTAGGCCCGGTGTAGCCCGGCCAAGCGCAGCGACGCCGGGATCTCTCCCGGCGTCAGCAGAATGGCACTTAGCTTGCTTTACGCTCGTGCTCACGACGGTAAGCCACCAGATCTTCAATGGTCACCAGCGCCATATTGTGTTCTTGCGCAAACTTGATGCACTCCGGCGCGCGCGCCATGCTGCCATCGTCGTTGGTCAGCTCACACAGTACGCCAGCGGGCTTGAAGCCGGCAAGGCTCACCAGATCGATAGTCGCTTCGGTGTGGCCACCGCGGGTCAGAACGCCGCCCGGCTGCGCGCGCAGCGGGAATACGTGGCCCGGACGGTTGAGGTCGGACGGTTTCGCGTTATCAGCGATCGCCGCACGAACGGTGGTCAGGCGGTCAGCGGCGGAAACGCCGGTGGTGACGCCGTGCGCCGCTTCGATGGTGACGGTAAAACCGGTACCGTAGGCGCTGGTGTTGTTGTCCACCATCATCGGCAGATCCAGCTGTTTACGACGTTCGTCGGTCAGACACAGACAAACGATGCCGCTACCGTGACGGATAGTCAGCGCCATTTGTTCAACGGTCATGTTTTCGGCGGCAAAGATCATGTCGCCTTCGTTCTCGCGATCTTCGTCGTCCAGCACCATCGCGCCGCGGCCTTCGCGCAGGGCAATCAGTGCGTTTTCAACGCGTTCGAACGGAGTACCAAAAGAGGAAAGTAGCGTCTGATTCATGGTAAAAAAACCTCATTAAAATTATGGTTACCAGAATCAGGGCAGTCTTAGGAGTGCCGATAAACGGCAAATAGATAACGCGAGCGGGCTAAACCCAACTGGATCGTTACTCTCTCCCATCCGGACTTTAACCGTCGGCCCCGGAATTACACCGGATCTGCTGACCTTCAGATTGGATCTGAAGCGCTCGCGGGCTTTCAGCCGTAGCTGATTTACCGCCGGTGGGGAATTTCGCCCCGCCCTGAGAATAAGCGTACTCACTATAACGCTAATGATTATCTTCGGCAATGCATAAGCTTCGAACAATTCTGGTTTATCGTATCGGGAGAAGACACTACAATAGCGGTAATGCCGACAGAATCAGGGAAACAGAGATGATCGACCCGAAGAAAATTGAACAAATCGCCCGCCAGGTTCACGAATCCATGCCGAAAGGGCTGCGTGAGTTCGGGGATGACGTAGAGAAGAAAGTTCGCCAGGTGATCCAGTCTCAGCTGACGCGCCTTGATGTGGTGAGCCGCGAAGAGTTTGACGTACAAACGCAGGTGCTTCTGCGCACCCGTGAAAAGCTGGCGCTGCTGGAGCAGCGGATTAGCGAGCTGGAAAACCGCGACGCGGCGCCAGTTGCTGAAGAAAAAGAGTAATCAGAACTGCCCCCTCACCCTAACCCTCTCACCAAAAGGGAGAGGGGACCGTTCGGTTTTCTCCCTCGCCCCTTTGGGGAGAGGGCCGGGGTGAGGGGAAGCGCGAAGCGTTACTTCCCGCTATCCTTCTGAATCTTCTTAATAATGTTGGTGGTCGAACAACCATCTTCAAAATTCAGCACCAGCACTTCACCGCCGTTCGCCCACACTTCTTCGCTCCCGGCAATTTGTTCTGGCTTATAGTCGCCGCCCTTCACCAGACGATCCGGCAGGATCCCGGCAATCAGGCGCTGCGGCGTATCTTCTTCAAACGACACCACCCAGTCGACCGACTCCAGCGCACCCAGCACGATCATCCGCTGATCCAGCGGGTTAACCGGACGCGACTCGCCTTTCAGACGTTTCGTTGAAGCGTCGCTGTTAACCGCCACGATCAGGCGATCGCCAAGCTTACGCGCGTTAGCCAGATAAGAGACGTGGCCCGCATGCAGAATGTCGAACACGCCGTTGGTCATCACGACTTTCTCACCGCGACGACGCGCGGCGGCGACCGCCTGCTTCAATTCTTCTTCGCTCATCACGCCAAAACCAGTATCGGCACGACCGCGCACGGCGTTTTCCAGTTCGATAGGAGAAACGGTAGAGGTACCCAGCTTACCGACCACCACGCCCGCCGCCGCGTTAGCGAAGAAGCAGGCCTCTTCCAGGGTTTTACCGGAAGCCAGCGTTGCCGCCAGCACGCCAATCACCGTATCACCGGCACCAGTGACGTCGTACACTTCCTGTGCCTGGGTTGGCTGATGCAGCGGTGCTTTGCCTGGCTGCAGCAGCGTCATGCCCTGCTCGGAGCGAGTCACTAACAACGCGGCAAGATCGAAATCAGCAATCAATTTCATGCCGCGCTCAACCAGCTCTTCTTCGCTTTTACATTTACCCACTACCGCTTCGAACTCGGACAGGTTCGGCGTCAGCAGCGTCGCGCCGCGATAGCGTTCAAAATCAGTCCCTTTCGGATCGATCAATACCGGTACTTTCGCCTGACGCGCCAGCTTAATCATCTGCTGCACGCTTTCCAGCGCGCCCTTGGCGTAGTCGGAAAGCACCAGCGCGCCCACGTTCGGCAGGCCGCTCTGGATACGGTCGTGCAGCGGCTGCGGATCCACACCGGCAAAACCTTCTTCGAAATCAAGACGAATCAGCTGCTGGTTGCGCGACAGCACGCGCAGCTTGGTGATGGTCGGGTGCGTCGGCACAGAGACGAAATCACATTTGACGTTCACGTCAGCCAGCGCTTTGTTCAGCGCGCGCGCAGCATCATCAATGCCGGTCAGGCCCACGAGACGAGAATTCGCGCCCAGGGAAGCGATGTTCATAGCCACGTTCGCCGCGCCGCCGGGACGCTCTTCGATCGTTTCCACCTTAACCACCGGTACCGGGGCTTCCGGGGAAATACGGCTGGTTGGGCCATACCAGTAGCGATCCAGCATCACGTCGCCAACCACCATCACTCCTGCACGTTCAAATTCCGGCAGCGTCACTTTCATTCGTGTCTCCTGAGAGAATCAAAATTTTCGCGCGATAATAGCACATTTCACGGTTGAACCAGCCACTTCTGCCAGCTGGCGCTCACCAGCTCGCGCTCTTTAACGAAGCTCGCCAGATCCACATTGCCCGGCAGCTCCTGAAGCGCCAGGTGATGTAACGCATCGCGCAGCGTGGTGTAAGCGCGGGTTAACGCCTGCGCTTCCTGCTCATCCATAATGTCGTTTTGCGCCAGCAGTTCGAGGATGCGCACGTTATCCGACCAGCGGGTCAGCTTCGGCTTCTCGTGGGCATAGCGCAGCACCAGATACTGGGTAATAAACTCAATATCGGTGATACCGCCAGCGTCGGTTTTAATGTCAAAACGGTCACGCTGCTTGCCGCCGAGGTGAGCGCGCATTTTTTCCCGCATCTCACGGACTTCGGTTTGCAGCGCCGCGCCGTCGCGCGCATTGGTCAGGATCTGACGACGGATCGCATCAAACTGCTGCTGAAGCTGCGGATCGCCATACACCACGCGGGCGCGCACCAACGCCTGATGCTCCCAGGTCCACGCTTCGTTCTGCTGATAATCGGCAAACGCTTCGGCGGTCGTCACCAGCATCCCGGCCGCACCGGACGGGCGCAGACGGGCATCCACTTCATACAAAATACCGGATGACGTACGGGTGCTGAACAGGTGCATAATGCGCTGCGCCAGTCGCAGATAGAACTGGCGGCCGTCAATCTCGCGCTCGCCGTCGGTCATCGCATCCATCGGGCAGTCGTGCAGGAACACCAGGTCGAGATCCGAGCTGTAGCCTAGCTCCCAGCCGCCCAGCTTGCCATAGCCAATCACCGCAAAACCGCGACCGGAGCGTTCACGCAGGTGGGTCGGCTGGCCGTAGCGCGCCACCATTTGCACCCACGCCTGCTGCACCACAGCGTCAATCATCGCCTCGGCCAGCCAGGTTAAGTGGTCACTGACCTTCATGACCGGCAGCGTGCCAGCGATATCGGCCGCCGCAATGTGCAGCAGCTGCGCCTGTTTAAACTGACGCAGTGCTTCCAGCTGTTGCTCTTCGTCTTCTTCCGGCACGCGCAGCAGATACTGGCGCAGTTCGTCGCGATAGGCGTCGGTAGCCGTCGGCTGGTACAGCGTGTTCGGGTCAAGCAGTTCGTCCAGCAGCAGCGGATAGCGCGCCAGCTGGCTGGCCACCATCGGCGAAGCCGCACACAGGCGAATCAGATGCTTCAGCGTACCGGGGTACTCGCTCAGCAGCTCCAGATAGGTCGTTCGGGTGACGATGCCGCTCAGCAGCGGCGTAATGCGCGACAGCAGCACCAGCGCGTCCTCGCGGGCGCACACTTCGCTGAGCAGATGCGGCATCAGTGAATCCAGCACCTGACGCCCGCGCGGGCCGATGGTACGCTTATCCAGCTCTTTGCGGAAATCGGCAATCTGCGACAACACGCGATGACGATCGTCGTCGCTAAGGTGAATCAGCACAGCCGGTGAATCATCCTCCTGCAGCGTGTCCTGCCACAGTTCACGCCAGGACTCCGACAACTGCTCTTCCTGCGAACTTTCTTCATCATCGCCGATAAGCTCGTTAAACACCCGTCGCACCTGCGCCATCAGCGCATCCAGCCGTTCCGTGAGTGTCTCCCAGTCGGCAAAATGCATGCCCCACGCCAGACGCGCACGGTTAAGATCGTCGCCGGGCAGCGTTTGCGTCTGCTCGTCGTTAATACTTTGCAGCAGGTTTTCCAGGCGACGCAGGAACAGATACGCTTCACGCAGCACCTGCGCATCGTTTTCTGACAGCAGATTGAGCGCCTCAATGGCGGTCAACGTCGGTAGCAGCGAACGGCTTTGCAGCGTCGGCTCGCGGCCACCGCGAATCAACTGGAAGACCTGAACGATAAACTCGATTTCGCGAATGCCGCCCGCGCCCAGCTTGATGTTGTCCTTCAAGCCACGACGACGCACTTCGCGGGTGATCATCCCTTTCATGTTGCGCAGAGACTGAATCACGCTGAAGTCGATATAGCGACGGAAGACAAAGGGCCGCAGCATCGCGCGCAGCTCGCTGGTGTAAACGCCATCGTCATCGCCCATGATGCGCGCTTTCACCATCGCGTAGCGCTCCCAGTCGCGCCCCTGCTCCTGGTAATAATCTTCCAGCGCCGCAAAGCTCAGCACCAGCGGGCCGCTGTCGCCGAACGGCCGCAGGCGCATATCCACGCGGTAGACAAAACCGTCCTGGGTGGGCTGGTCGAGCACTTTAATTAACCGCTGCCCCAGGCGGGTGAAGAACTGGGCGTTATCCAGCTCACGCCGCCCGCCCTGGGTGCTGCCGTGCTCCGGCCAGGCAAAGATCAGATCGATATCGGAAGAGAAGTTCAGCTCGCCGCCACCGAGCTTGCCCATGCCGAGAATCAGCAGCGGCTGCGGAACGCCGTCGGCGCTACACGGCGTGCCCCACTCGCGGCAGCAGGCGTCATACAGCCAGTTGCGGGCGCTGACGATCAGCGTCTCCGCCAGATGGCTAAGCTGCTGGAGCGTATCTTCTTCGGAAACCTGCGACAGCGCCTGTGACCAGGCGATACGCACCATGATCCGGCGACGGAACAGACGCAGCGCGCGCATCAGCGCCGCTTCGTCGTAAACCTCCGCCAGCTCGGCCTGCAGCCAGCCCGCGTACTGCCGCCACTCGTCCGCCTGCGGCGGCTCGCTTTCCAGCGACGCCAGCCACTCGGGATGCGCCGTTAAACTTTGCTGAACAAAATCACTGAAGGTGCAAACGGCCTGCGCTTCGGCACTCAACGCCCCGAGGGGAACATCGTCCGGGGCGCGATCGAGGAGCGTTTGCCAGTGCTGCTGTAACTGCGAAGAAAGCGGCGTCATACACGGGTTCCCTGAAGTTAATTAACGTTTTCCGCTGTGGAGCCAGAACGGCTCAACCGACAGTGCCTCATTGCGGTAATGTTCAATCTCAATGTGCTGACGGGTTTCGATGGCGTGGCGCAGGCCCTGCCAGTTGGCCAGCCAGTTCGCCGCCTGCTCGTGGTCGTAGTAGCCAGCCAGCAGATGGACGGTGTTGATATCGCGCGTCAGACGCGGCAGTTGGTCGCCATACGCATCACCCAGCGGATAGGCGAAGGTCGTGCGCAGTTCGGCGGCCTGACGAGAAAGATGAATATCGGCAAAGCGTTTAAACGAGTCGGCCAGTTTGGCTTCGGCTTTGGCATCAATAAACGGCTGCCAGCCGCGCGTCACCAGCCACTCGGTGTAGGCTAGCTTGGTCACCGCTGTTTCACGGCTGAAGACGGCATCATGCGCGGAAGCATCGCTGGCCATCAGCGCGTCGACCTGAGTGAGCCCGTCACGCAGGCTGGCGCTGGCTTTACGCGGCACGATGCCGCCGAACAGGGTCAGGATATGACGCACCAGGCCCAGCGCGTTGATCACTTCGGCTTTCGCTTTTTTGTGACCGCGCAGCCACAGCTCTTCATGGTACTGCCAGTGCGCCAGCGCTTTTTCCAGCGCCGCTTCCATCGCCTGGCCCACCGTCGCTTTCGGCGGCAGCGCTAAAATGGTCAGCGGCTGCAGCTCCCTCACCGGGTTGCCTTGCGCCAGATGATAGCCGCGCGCGGCTTTGCTCAGGCTGCCCTGACGCAGCAGGCCGGTCTCAACCAGCTGTTTCGCCAGCGTCAGCACGTCGGCAGTCTCGCCGCTCAGCAGTTCCAGCTCCAGTTCGCAAATGGCTTCCTGATGCTCACCGGCTTTAACCTCCCCCTGATCCAGCGCGATTTCAATCTGGCTTTTGCCGTGCTTCACCACCCATTTTTCACGGTAAAAGTCAGTGCTGAACAGCGGGTTGACCTGCTCAGCCAGCCCTTCCGGCATTTCGCCGTTCGGCCAGACTTCAGCAGGCAGCTGATCAAGCGCCAGCTCGGGGGTGCTAATGTCGATATTGTATTCCGGACGCTGATGCAGCCCGCCCACGGTGCGGCCGGCGATTTTCATGGTCATCTCGTAACGACCATTATCGCCGCGGATGCGCAGCCCCATGTCATGGCGACGCAGCCAGTTATCGGCGGTTTCGTAATAGATATTCAGCAGCTGCACCGGCGGGGTGTGTTCTGCTGGCAGCGTGTGAAGGTGGTTGCGCAGCGTTTCAACGCCAGCGCCATCGACGATAAATTTGAGTTCGATTTCTTGAGCCATGACTGAATTCTTATGGTTTCGTTGCCGGGAAATACCTTTACGGCGAACTTACAGGTATTCTTTTTGTCAGTAGATAGTATTTTGCGACAAATTGCCATGCAATGCGCAATTTGTCAGGTCAGCAGCTGATGGCGTTTTTTCCTCCTGGAGGATTCCGATTGCCGCAGAATGCTTTGCGTCGTCAGACTGTTGCCACTACTATCGTTCCACTTTTATGACAAAAACGATGATCTGATGCCAAAATTACGCTTAATTGCCATTACTTTACTTGCACTTACCGCTTCAACCGTCGCGCATGCCGATGAAAAGCGTTACGTCTCCGATGAACTGAACACCTGGGTACGCAGCGGCCCGGGCGATAACTATCGCCTGGCGGGCACCGTCAACGCGGGTGAAGAAGTTACCCTGCTGCAGACCAACGAAAACACCCAGTACGGCCAGGTGCGCGACAGCAACGGCCGCACCGCGTGGATCCCGCTCAAAGAGCTGACCGCCACGCCAAGCCTGCGCACCCGCGTGCCGGATCTGGAAAATCAGGTCAAAACCCTGACCGACAAGCTGAACAACATCGACACCACCTGGAACCAGCGCACCGCAGAAATGCAGAAAAAGGTTTCCGAGAGCGATACGGTGATCAACGGCTTGAAAAACGAGAACCAGAAGCTGAAAAACGAGCTGATCGTAGCGCAGAAAAAGGTGAACGCCGCGAATCTGCAGCTTGATGATAAGCAGCGCACCATCATCATGCAGTGGTTTATGTACGGCGGCGGCGTGCTCGGTATTGGCCTACTGCTCGGTCTGGTTCTGCCGCACATCATCCCAAGCCGTAAACGTAAAGATCGCTGGATGAACTAAGCCAATTCGCCTTACGTCGACATCTTTCGTATTATCAGAAAGAAAATGATGAGGAGAAGCGTGGCGTGAAGAGTTATCTGGTCGGCGGAGCGGTTCGGGACGGGCTATTAGGCCTACCGATCAAAGATAAAGATTGGGTAGTGGTCGGCGCCACGCCGCAGCAAATGCTTGATGCGGGCTACCAGCAGGTAGGCCGCGATTTTCCGGTGTTTTTGCACCCGGATAGCCATGAAGAGTACGCGCTGGCGCGCACCGAGCGGAAATCGGGTTCCGGTTATACCGGCTTTACCTGCTACGCAGCGCCGGACGTCACGCTGGAGCAGGACCTGCTGCGCCGCGACCTCACCGTTAACGCCCTCGCCCAGGACGCCGACGGGGCCATTATCGACCCCTACGGCGGCCAGCGCGATCTGCAACAGCGCATCCTGCGCCACGTTTCCCCTGCCTTCGCCGAAGACCCGCTGCGCGAGCTGCGCGTCGCGCGTTTTGCCGCGCGCTATGCACACCTTAGCTTCCGTATTGCCGACGAAACCCTGGCGCTGATGCGCGAGATGGCCGACGCCGGCGAACTGGCGCACCTGACGCCCGAACGCGTCTGGAAAGAGACGGAAAGCGCGCTCGGCACCCGCAACCCGCAGGTTTTCTTCCAGACGCTGCGCGACTGCGGCGCGCTGAAGGTGCTGTTCCCGGAAATCGACGCGCTGTTTGGCGTCCCCGCTCCGGAGAAATGGCACCCGGAAATTGACACCGGCGTTCACACCCTGATGACGGTATCGATGGCCGCGATGCTCAGCCCGGATATTGACGTCCGCTTCGCTACGCTGTGCCACGACTTAGGCAAGGGGCTGACGCCCAAAGCGCTGTGGCCGCGTCACCACGGTCACGGCCCGGCGGGGGTTAAGCTGGTCGAGCAGCTGTGCCAGCGCCTGAAGGTACCAAACGAAATGCGCGAGCTGGCAAAACTGGTCGCCGAATTCCATGACCTGATCCATACCCTGCCGATCCTCCAGCCCAAAACGCTGGTCAAACTTTTCGATTCCATCGACGCCTGGCGCAAGCCGCAGCGTGTGGAACAAATTGCGCTCACCAGCGAGGCGGACGTCCGCGGGCGTACCCGCTTCGAAGCCTGTGACTACCCGCAGGGCCGCCTGCTGCGTGAAGCGTGGATCGCGGCGAAAAGCGTGGGCAACAAAGAGGTGATTGAGGCCGGATTTAAAGGCCCGGAAATTCGCGAAGAGCTGACGCGACGCCGGATTCAGGCGGTGGCCAACTGGAAGGAACAGCGTTGCCCCCAGCCGAAAGACTGAGGGCACGGCTTCAGAAGAAGACCACGTAGACCGCGGCTGCAACGATGAAGCGATAGATAGCGAACGGAATAAACGAAATACGCTTAATCAGCTGCAGGAAGGTTTTGATGGCGACCAGGGCGACCAGGAAGGCCATCACAAACCCGACGGCAAACATCGGGATATCGCCAACGGTCAGGAAGTGCCAGCTCTTGTAGAGATCCAGCATGGTGGCGCCCATCATCATCGGCACCGCCAGCAGGAAAGAGAACTCGGATGCCGCATAGCGGCTCACGCCCATCAGCATGCCGCCGGAAATGGTCGCCCCGGAGCGGGAAAAGCCCGGCCACAGCGCCAGACACTGGAAGCAGCCAATCATAAACGCCTGACGGTATGTCATATCGTCAACGCCGACCGCGCGTGGCACCTTCGGTTTCAGGCACTCGGCGGCAATCAGCAGTAAACCACCCACCACCAGCGCATACATCACGTTAATCGGGTTAAACAGCGACTTGATGGTATCGTGGAAGACCAGCCCCAGCACCACCGCCGGGATCATTCCGAGCAGAATGTGAATGAGCGACAAACGGCCTGAACCTTCCCCTTCATGCACCGGAGGACGGCCAAAGTGGATGCCAATCAGGCCAAACAGCCGACGCCAGAACATCACCACCACCGCGAGGATCGATCCCAGCTGGATCACCACCTCAAACGTCTTTGCCGTATCTCCTTCAAAGCCCAGCAGATGGCCGACGATAATCATATGGCCGGTGCTGGAGACGGGCAGAAATTCAGTCAATCCTTCGACCACACCCAGAATAGCCGCTACCAGCAGCGAGTGCATATCGCTCATTAAATAAACCCTTAAATGTAAACAATAAAATAAACCCGGCACTAAGACCGGTATAAATCACTTTGGTTTAAGTTATATGACGAATAATAAGATTAATTAGGATTATGGCCACGCTGGACGATCACGCCCACGTTGGCGGCGCGCGCCACCGCGCCCGGCTTGCTCACCTTAATGCGCACCCACGGGGAGTTAAAGCGCGACATCAGCAGCTCGGCAACCTCTTCCGCTACGCGTTCTACCAGCGCGAAACGGCTGCCTTCGACGTGTTTCACCACCGCGTCGCTGATATCCGCATAGCTCAGGCAGTCTTCGACGTTATCGCTGGCGGCGGCTTTACGGTTGTCCCAGCCTAATTCGATATCGAACACCAGCTTCTGTTCAATGGTTTGTTCCCAGTCATAAACACCGATAGTGGTGATTACCGAAAGTTGCTCTATAAATACAATATCCATCACGACCTGCTTGGTTTTAGGCTAAACCGGATACCACTTCCGGCGAATTATGCGTATTATCCACAGATGCAGAGAATACTTCGACATTTTCAAAATGGAACAGCGTTATGAGTGCAATCGAGCCTGGAATGATCCTCCTTGCCTACCTTTGCGGCTCAATCTCCAGCGCCATTCTGGTCTGCCGCATCGCGGGGTTGCCTGACCCTCGCACCAGTGGTTCCGGCAACCCCGGCGCCACCAATGTCCTGCGCATCGGCGGCAAAGGCGCTGCCGTGGCCGTCCTGGTTTTCGACATCCTGAAAGGGATGCTGCCCGTCTGGGGCGCTTATGCCCTTGGTTTATCCCCGTTCTGGCTGGGCCTGGTCGCCATTGCCGCCTGTATGGGCCATATCTGGCCGGTTTTCTTCCATTTTCAGGGTGGCAAAGGCGTCGCAACCGCGTTCGGCGCGATTGCGCCTATCGGCTGGGATCTTACCGGCGTAATGGCTGGGACCTGGCTTTTAACCATTCTGCTTAGCGGCTATTCGTCGCTGGGGGCCATCGTCAGCGCGCTGGTCGCCCCGTTCTACGTCTGGTGGTTTAAGCCCCAGTACACCTTCCCGGTATCGATGCTGTCATGCCTCATTCTGCTGCGCCATCATGACAACATTCAGCGTCTGTGGCGACGTCAGGAGACAAAAATCTGGTCGCGCCTGAAAAAGCGTAAGCACAAAGACGTTGAATAACGCGCACAAAAAAGCCCTCCGCATCAGGAGGGCTTTTCGTTACGAGCGCCAGCCAGAAAGTCAGGCGGCCGGCAGCTCCGCCAGCGGCCAACGCGGACGCACGGTCACGCCCAGCGATGCATTGACGCCCGTTTTCAGGCGCACCATGCCGGCATAAGCAATCATCGCGCCGTTGTCGGTACAAAACTCCGGACGCGCGTAGAATACTTCACCGCCGCGTTTCTGCATCATGGTCGCCAGCTTCGCGCGCAGCGTACGGTTAGCGCTTACGCCGCCCGCCATCACCAGGCGCTTAAAGCCGGTTTGATCCAGCGCGCGTTTGCACTTGATCATCAGCGTATCCACCACCGCATCTTCAAAGGCGCGGGCGATATCGGCGCGGGTTTGATCGTCATTGCCGTTATTGCGAATGGTGTTCGCCGCGAAGGTTTTCAGGCCGGAGAAGCTGAAATCCAGCCCCGGGCGATCGGTCATCGGACGCGGGAACACAAAGCGCCCTTCCGTTCCCTGAGAGGCCAGCTTCGACAGCATTGGGCCGCCGGGATAATCCAGACCGAGCAGCTTGGCGGTTTTATCAAAGGCTTCGCCCGCCGCATCGTCGATTGACTCACCCAGCAGCGTGTATTCACCAATGCCAGTCACGCTAATCAGCTGCGTGTGCCCGCCGGAAACCAGCAGCGCGACAAATGGATATTGCGGCGGATTGTCTTCCAGCATCGGCGCCAGCAAGTGGCCTTCCATATGGTGTACCGGAATGGCCGGCACGTTCCAGGCAAACGCCAGCGAACGCCCTACGGTTGCGCCAACCAGCAGCGCACCCACCAGACCCGGACCGGCGGTATAGGCCACCGCGTCGATATCTTTGGCCGTCAGGTTCGCTTCTTTTAACGCCGCCTGAATCAGGGGAACCGTTTTACGCACGTGGTCGCGCGACGCCAGCTCAGGCACCACGCCGCCGTAGTCAGCGTGCAATTTCACCTGACTATACAGCTGGTTGGCTAACAGACCTTTTTCGTCGTCATAAATTGCGATGCCGGTTTCATCGCAGGATGTTTCAATACCCAGTACACGCATGGCTAGATTTACCTCGTTTCAATACCGCGCAGTGTAGGTTTTCTGTCCCGGCTTGTAAAACATTGTTCGCCCCGGCAGGCTGCCTCGTGTATACTCCTCACCCTTAAAAAGTCCCGTTCAAAAACGCGTCGGTGCTTTACAAAGCAACAGCATTTGCAGTAAAATTCCGCACCATTTTGAAATAAGCTGGCGTTGATGCCAGCGGCAAACCGAATTTATTAAAGGTGAGAGTTACATGCCGGTAATTAAAGTACGTGAAAACGAGCCGTTCGACGTAGCACTGCGTCGCTTCAAGCGTTCCTGTGAAAAAGCGGGTGTTCTGGCGGAAGTTCGTCGTCGTGAGTTCTATGAAAAACCGACTACCGAACGTAAGCGCGCTAAAGCTTCTGCAGTGAAACGTCACGCGAAGAAACTGGCTCGCGAAAACGCACGCCGTACTCGTCTGTACTAATCTCTTGAGAGCATCGGCTCTCAGGTTACAGACCGAGTTGTAGTTGCAAGGCCGTGCTTCCGAAAGGAATGCGCGGCTTGTTTTCGTTTATAAATCATCATTTACACAAAATCATTCATGCTGTATCAAGGCGGCAAGTGAGTGAATCCCCGGAGCTTACATAAGTAAGTGACAGGGGTGAACGAACGCAGCCAACGCAGAGACAGTTTGAAGGATGAAGTGTAAATAAACGGGGCCTATGGCTGGACGAATCCCACGCGTATTTATTAATGATCTGCTGGCGCGCACCGACATCATCGATCTGATCGATGCCCGGGTGAAGCTGAAAAAGCAGGGCAAAAATTACCATGCGTGCTGTCCGTTCCATAACGAGAAAACCCCCTCTTTCACCGTGAACGGTGATAAGCAGTTTTACCACTGCTTCGGCTGCGGCGCGCACGGCAATGCCATCGACTTTTTAATGAACTACGACAAGCTCGAGTTCGTTGAAACCGTTGAAGAACTGGCGGCCATGCACAACCTTGAAGTGCCGTACGAAGCCGGAACAGGTCTTAGCCAGATAGAGCGTCACCAGCGTCAGAATCTCTATCAGCTAATGGAAGGGTTAAATGATTTTTATCAGCAATCCTTCGCTCAACCCAATGCCGAGCCGGCACGCCAGTATCTGGAGCAACGCGGTCTGAGTGCCGAGATTGTCCAGCAATTTGCTATTGGTTTTGCACCGCCGGGCTGGGATAACGCCTTAAAACGTTTCGGCGGCAATGTCGACAACAGGAAACTGCTGCTCGATGCCGGAATGCTGGTCAATAACGACCAGGGAAGAACCTACGACCGTTTCCGCAATCGCGTGAAGTTCCCGATTCGCGACAAACGAGGCCGGGTAATTGGTTTTGGTGGCCGCGTACTCGGTAACGATACGCCGAAATACCTGAACTCCCCGGAAACCGATATTTTCCATAAAGGCCGTCAGCTGTATGGCCTTTATGAAGCCCAGCAGCACAACGCTGAACCACCGCGTCTGCTGGTTGTCGAAGGGTATATG
>NZ_JBKDZH010000041.1:0-11865 GCF_047971185.1 Kluyvera sp. | reverse complement strand
GTACTGGCTTCTGAGTTCTCCGACGGTCAGGCTCTGCAGGCGCTGAAACTGCTGATAGAAAACCTGCCGGCGTCATACCATGAAGGTTCTAAGAACCCGGTAGCCCGTGAGCGCGTGCACAGTGCAGCCACCATCGCCGGTATCGCGTTTGCGAACGCCTTCCTGGGTGTATGTCACTCCAGGGCGCACAAGCTGGGTTCTCTGTTCCACATTCATCACGGGCTGGCGAACGCGCTGTTGATCAGCAACGTTATTCGTTATAACGCGAACGACAACCCGACTAAACAGACTGCTTTCAGCCAGTACGACCGTCCGCAAGCACGTCGTCGTTACGCTGAAATCGCTGACCACCTGGGTCTGTCTGCACCGGGCGACCGTACCGCAGCGAAAATCGAAAAACTGCTGGGCTGGCTGGACGAAATCAAAGCTGAACTGGGTATTCCTAAATCTATCCGTGAAGCTGGCGTACAGGAAGCTGACTTCCTGGCACACGTTGACAAACTGTCTGAAGATGCGTTTGACGACCAGTGCACCGGCGCTAACCCGCGTTACCCGCTGATTTCTGAACTGAAACAAATCCTGCTGGATACCTACTACGGTCGTAACTTCGTAGAAGGCGCTCCGGTAGCAGAGAAGAAAGAAGCTGCTCCGGCTAAAGCAGAGAAAAAAGCGAAGAAATAATCCGCTTTAACGCTCGCTGACAAGCATAAACAACAAAGCCCCATCATCCTGATGGGGCTTTTTTTATTTCATGCAACTTAACGGCAAAAAAAAACGCGTTTCCGCCTCCGATGATACAGAGGCCTGAAACGCGTCTGGAGACGTTTAGCAGGAACGGCAGGTTTGACGATGCTGATCCTGAATAACGGCCAGAGAGCCCTCTTCCAGCGCTTCCTTGTAGTGCTTGCGGCAAACGGACACGTAGCGCTCGTTCCCGCCAATCACCACCTGCTCACCTTCATTGTACGGGCGCCCTTCTTGATCCAGGCGCAGTACCATGCTGGCTTTACGCCCGCAGAAGCAGATCGTTTTTAATTCCACCAGCTTATCGGAGAGCGCCAGTAAATATTGGCTACCGCTAAACAGTTCGCCGCGAAAGTCCGTTCGGAGCCCGTAGCACAATACCGGGATATCCAGGTTATCCACCACGTCAGAAAGCGCGTAGACCTGTTCACGCGTCAGGAACTGGCATTCATCGACCAGCACGCAGTTAACCGGCTCACGTGCGTTCTCTGCGCTAATTTCATCAAACAAATTACTGTTCTGATTAAACAGCGTAGCCGGCGAGGACAGGCCAATACGCGAGCTCACTTTACCCGCGCCGAAACGGTCGTCTATTTCCGCGGTATAAACGATGGTGCGCATGCCGCGCTCCTGGTAGTTGTACGACGACTGCAACAGGGCGGTCGACTTCCCGGCATTCATTGCTGAGTAGTAGAAATAAAGTTGTGCCATTGGCTGAAAAATCCTAATCGATGCGTTTTTTAAACGGAGCGCAGTGTAACATATTTTGCCCACAGGCTTCCTGTGTCATCCTCACCATTGCGAATGCAGAACGCTTTCGAAAAACGTTCAGTCGCGGCTGCAATCATCAGGAAAACCGATATTTAACCGCCTCGTTCTCCCTTACCTACCTATTTTTACCCGACAGTCAGGTAACTTCATCATAACGCTGAAATATTTATCCCTTCGCGCCCGCGGGAACCGCATACGTCACGCGGTTAACCACGTAAGAAATAGCTAGCGAGGTTAATAGTTGAAAAGATTAATGAGTCAGTCTTAAAAAATGTGATCGCCGCCAATTTGTGTAGCGAACTACTGGGCATTGTTATCTGTAAATTAAACAGCCTCGGCTTGAAATAACATCGTCATAACTATGGACTTAAAGCCGACAACCCTGATGTCGCCTGATGTATTGCCATTGCCAGCAGGGTGAAATCGTTTTCTCAACTAAACAATTTATCCATACAAGCTCTGAGGCAAATAGATGAATAGCGTTAAGGAATCTGCGGCAAAAGGCCCTGCCAGGCGGCTAAAGTGGTTGAGTTACGTAATCATTCATTGTCGATAAAGTAATGCACAAAATGGATGCATGCTGGCTAATACATAAGGTTGATATTTACCCATACGGGGTATATTTATACACATCATCCCCCCCAACACCGCGCGTTATCCCGCTGCGCCTCCTGGCAATAAGTGCGGAGCGGTGAGGGAGCAGGTCCAGAATTTAACTTATAAATATTAAAGACAGCATCAAATAACACGTTATTTTGAATTCCTTACATTCTTACCTATTGCACATCTGATTTTATCGCTCTATTATTACTTCAACAAACCACCCCCAATATAAGTTTGAGATTACTACAATGAGCGAAGCACTTAAAATTTTGAACAACATCCGTACTCTTCGTGCGCAGGCAAGAGAATGCACCCTTGAAACGCTTGAAGAAATGCTGGAAAAATTAGAAGTTGTTGTTAACGAACGTCGTGAAGAAGAAAACGCGGCAGCGGCTGAAATCGAAGAGCGCACTCGTAAACTGCAACAATATCGTGAAATGCTGATTGCTGACGGTATTGACCCGAACGAACTGCTGAATAGCATGGCTGCCGCTAAAACCGGTACCAAAGCTAAACGTGCAGCGCGTCCGGCTAAATATAGCTACGTTGATGAAAACGGCGAAACCAAAACCTGGACTGGCCAGGGCCGTACCCCAGCAGTAATCAAAAAAGCGATGGACGACCAGGGTAAATCTCTGGAAGATTTCCTGATCAAGGATTAATCCTTACGCTTCGCAAAAATCCCGCTACGGCGGGATTTTTTATATCTGGCGATCGTTAGTCACCTGATAACTCACCGGCACAAGCGCGCTCATTTTTTACCCTTTCGTGTTATTTAAAAATAAAAAAACCGGGTTTCCCCGGCTTTTTCTGCATTCACGATATTACTTCGCGATGCCCAGCGTGTCTTGCAGCCACGCTTTAAAGTCTTCGCCCAGCGTATTGTGACGGATACCGTATTCCACAAACGCCTGCATGTAACCGAGCTTATTACCGCAGTCATGGCTTTTGCCCTTCATGTGGTAGGCTTCAACGGTCTCTTTTTCGATCAGCATATCGATAGCATCGGTAAGCTGAATCTCGTCGCCTGCGCCCGGAGGGGTTTTCGCCAGCAGCGGCCAGATTTCTGCGCTCAGAACGTAACGCCCCACTACCGCGAGGTTAGACGGTGCTACGTCGGCTTTCGGCTTCTCAACTACACCAACCATTGGCACGCTATCGCCCGGATTCAGGGTCGCGCCCTTGCAGTCCACCACGCCGTAGGCGGTGACGTCGGCAACCGGCTCAACCATGATCTGGCTTGCGCCGGTTTCATCATAGCGGGCGATCATTTCAGCCAGGTTGTCACGGCTCAGATCGGACTCATATTCATCGAGAATAACGTCCGGCAGGATGACCGCAACAGGTTCATCACCTACAACCGGATGTGCGCACAGCACCGCGTGGCCCAGGCCTTTTGCCAGACCCTGACGTACCTGCATAATGGTGACGTGCGGCGGGCAGATTGACTGCACTTCTTCCAGAAGCTGACGTTTTACGCGCTTCTCCAGCATGGCTTCAAGCTCGAAGCTGGTGTCGAAGTGGTTTTCAATAGAATTCTTGGAAGAATGGGTAACCAGTACAATTTCAGTGATACCAGCTGCAATACACTCGTTCACGACATACTGAATTAAAGGCTTATCTACCAGCGGCAGCATTTCTTTAGGAATTGCTTTGGTAGCAGGCAACATCCTTGTACCTAATCCGGCAACCGGGATAACAGCCTTTCTTACTTTCGAATTTAGGGCAGCCATTCAAATCTCCTGAACTGTTCAAACTTTGAACTTGCTCGTTTATTAATAACGCGTCGAGTATATCATCACAACCTACTGAGGCTGCTCCGAAAAGAACGCGATGACCTCGAATTAAGATTTATACTCGAAAGTCCGGCTGAAGGAGGCGCGCTGCCCAGAAACTTCAGCGTGGCGTTAATCGCCTCGGCCGAAGATAACGGGTCCGTTCAACGCACCAGCACGCTGAAGTATGACGAGTATATCCACATCAATTTGCCAGATAGTATCACTACGGCAGATAAGCCGTTAAAGCTATCCCTGTAAAAAAATGCGTTTGCTCATTCCGCAGACAACATTAAGCGTAAACGCCCCCCGTTTCCCCAAATCTGACACTGCCACGAAGTACAGCGCTGGCTTATTTGGTTGAGATAGGCGTTTCCTAGCGTACCCAGCGGTACACCGTTACTTATTTGTATTTGATGATCGCCGGTATTTAATGTGCCGTTCAGACCGGCAGAGACCAGGATAAGATTTTTTAACCCGCTGTGATAATAACCCACCAGCAACGGGAATTGACCGGGAAGATTTGCCTGACGCAGCAGTTGATTGACCTGCTTTAACAGACTCCCTAATTCTGGTAGGCGCTGCCCCTGATGCGCTAGCTGCTCTTGTAACAGGCCATTAAAGAGGACCCGTAATAATAACGCAGCCAGCACCCCATTATCGCCCGCACGAGTAACATCCAGACAATAAAATGCCAAATCGTGCTCTGAAAGTGGCGCTATATCCAAAACTAAACCGGGCGCGTCGACCGCCATCAGCTGGCGATAATTTATCCGACACTGCGATATTTTTTGCTGCACCGGCGGCTGTAGCTCTTGTAAAAGTTTTGCTGCCGCCGCGGGATTGTTCACTAGCGCATCCCAGTCTTCAAATAACCGCTCTTCTTCTTCCACCCGGGAATTAAACATATTGGGATACAGGCAGGCCAACACCGTTTCCCGCAAACGGTTCAAATCTTTGACCGGCTTTAATAACACGTCCTGAACGCCAAGGCGCAGCGCTTTGGCTATATCAGCCATATTTTCGGTGGCGGAAATGATAAGGATGGGCAGCGTATCACCCGCGTTACGCAGATGCTCCACCAGCTGCAAGCCGTTCATCCGCGGCATCGCGAGGTCACAGATCATCAGATCGGGGCGCTGGCTTTCCATCTGTGAAAGCGCATCAACGCCGTCCTGAGCCAACAGCGTGCGTGCGCCGAGCGACGAAAGCCAGGAATCCATAAGTGAGCGGAAAACGGGTTCGTCTTCGACAATCAAAATCTGTTTTCCCGCTAACGGCTGCGTCATGATATCTCCCCTGCCCGACGATATGTAAATAGTGGCATGCTATTGTGATAATCGCCTTTCAGAATTTGCTGAAGTAGTCGAAAAAAATGCCTTAAGTTGAACTCTGTACCAAAGGCAGAAGCTCATCTGTCTTTTTTTCAACCGCTTGTTGACCCGCGGCTATTGCAGATGAAGCTCGATGAAAATCCAGAGTCGAAATCTGGGGGCAAAACGGTTGCAACAAAATATCCGGCGGGTCACCCGCCATACGGTTACGCTTGAGCCGATTTTCCAGCACCTGGATTGAGGTTGTCATTATTTCCATTGCTGTGGGCGCAACCACCGACCGGCGAGAAGCAACGCGTCCCAGACGGGAGCGAAGGCGCTCATGCCATGATAGCTCATCTGGTGACTCATTCATCTCTGCATCGGGCTGAATATTGACGGACAGGAGATCCTGCTGCATAAGGTGTGCGTCATGTTGCAAATCGACCGCAATAACGATATCAGCCCCCAGCGCACGTGTTAGCGAAACCGGTACCGGGTTGACTACCGCACCATCCACTAACCAGTAACCGTTATGCTGCACCGGTGCCATCAGCCCTGGAATACTGCACGACGCTCGAACCGCCATATGCAAATCGCCTTCGGTAAACCACAGTTCACGACCGGTGCTTAGATTAGTCGCCACCGCTGCAAAACGGCGCTCACACTGTTCGATCGTGTCGTTGGGCATAATCTGCCGATAGTGGTTAAAAACCCGCTCACCGCGCAGCAGGCCGCCACGGCGCCATGAGAGATCCATCAAGCGCAGCACGTCCCAATAGCTGAACGAACAGACCCACTTTTCCAGTGCAGGGAGCTGATTACTGGCGTACGCCGCCCCTACCAGCGAACCGATAGAGCATCCGGCAACGATATCAATCTCTATACCCATTTTCTGTAGCGCTTTAATCACGCCAATATGCGACCAGCCCCGCGCCGCCCCTGAACCTAACGCCAGGCCAATTTTGATCTTTCTCATTGTTACCGATGAACATCCTCTTGCTTCTGGCGTGGCATCATCTCCACCGCTCGGTTACCATAGTGCTATCAGGCGTAACATCGCCGCTCACTTATCGCTTCAGGGAGATCTCTTTGTCCGAACTTTGCCCTTGTGGGAGCGCTCTCGAGTATAGCTTATGTTGCCAGCGTTATCTGTCCGGCAATGAACTCGCACCGAGCCCATCACACCTTATGCGCTCACGCTATTGCGCCTTCGTGAAGAAGGATGCAGATTATCTTGTTAAAACCTGGCATCCCACCTGCCAGGCAGGCGCGTTTCGCGATGATATTCACAACGGTTTTGCCCATACCGAATGGCTAGGGCTGACCGTTTTTGCCGCCGAAGATGGCCGCCATGCGGACGAAGGCTATGTCAGCTTCATTGCCCGCTTTCGTGAAAATAACAACAATGGTGCCATCATTGAGCGTTCACGATTCTTAAAAGAAAACGGTCAGTGGTATTATATTGACGGTACACGGCCAGTGATTGGTAGAAACGACCCCTGCCCTTGCGGTTCAGGGAAAAAATTTAAAAAATGCTGTGGGCAATAAACGCCCGACAACAGCTTCGCAAACATTATCAACAGGATTTACCCGGCAATGCACTCCATCCAACGAAAAGTTCTACGCACCATCTGCCCTGACCAGAAAGGCCTGATCGCGCGCATTACCAACATCTGCTACAAGCACGAGCTGAACATCGTGCAGAACAATGAATTTGTCGATCACCGCACCGGGCGTTTCTTTATGCGTACCGAACTGGAAGGGATCTTCAACGACGCGACCCTGCTTGCGGATTTAGACAGCGCGCTGCCGGAAGGTTCCGTGCGTGAGCTGAACCCGGCGGGGCGTCGCCGCATCGTTATTCTGGTCACTAAAGAGGCCCACTGCCTGGGCGATCTGCTGATGAAGGCCAACTACGGCGGCCTGGACGTTGAAATCGCCGCCGTCATCGGCAACCACGAAACCCTGCGTACGCTGGTCGAGCGTTTCGGCATTCCGTTCCAGCTGGTGAGCCATGAAGGCCTGGCTCGCGAAGAACATGACCAGCTGATGGCTGACGCCATTGCCGCGCATGAGCCTGATTATGTCGTACTGGCGAAATACATGCGCGTACTCACGCCGGAATTTGTGGCCCGCTTCCCGAATAAAATCATTAATATCCACCACTCGTTCCTGCCGGCCTTTATCGGCGCGCGCCCGTATCATCAGGCCTATGAGCGCGGCGTGAAAATTGTCGGCGCCACCGCGCACTACGTTAACGACAACCTGGATGAAGGCCCGATCATCATGCAGGACGTCATTCACGTCGACCACACCTATACCGCAGAAGATATGATGCGCGCCGGTCGCGACGTCGAGAAAAACGTACTGAGCCGCGCGCTTTATCAGGTGCTGGCGCAGCGCGTATTCGTTTACGGTAACCGGACGATTATTCTTTAATCGTTAGTGAAATGAATTGATTAGCTTTAACCCGTTACGGATAAAAAGCAGGCAAACAGTTCATTTTCGATAAACGAATGCTTTACAGCGGCGCGTCATTTGATATGATGCGCCCCGCTTCCCAAGAAGGAAGCAGGCCAGTAAAACCAGCATTACCCCAGTGGTGGGGTTCCCGAGCGGCCAAAGGGAGCAGACTGTAAATCTGCCGTCATCGACTTCGAAGGTTCGAATCCTTCCCCCACCACCATTATTCACTACAGTGATGTAGTTAACTCGATAAGCGTTGCAGAAATTTGCACTTATCGGGGAAGGGTGAGAACCTTCGATTAAGGTTCGACTCGAGCGAAAGCGAGAGAACGTTGCCAACAGCAACGGCCCGAAGGGTGAGGCGCGAAGCGACGAATAATCCTTCCCCCACCACCATCTTCATGCACTGCCTACAATTTGAATTACCCCAGTGGTGGGGTTCCCGAGCGGCCAAAGGGAGCAGACTGTAAATCTGCCGTCATCGACTTCGAAGGTTCGAATCCTTCCCCCACCACCATCACTTCATAAAGTACTGTCCCCCAATCAATCTGTAATGTTCCGTATTTTTCCCATGGGAAGGATGAGAAGCTTCGATTCGAGTGTTAGCGAAAAAGCATTGCCGCAGGTAATGACCTGAAGAATGAAGCGCTGCGCAATTTTTCTCTCCTCTGATAACAACCCCTTCAAAATTTTTCATTATCTACGACAACTTACGTTCCTGACAATGAAGGTATAAACCCTATTGCAGGTTATCTCCGCTTATGTGGGGAACACGACTCTGCTGTTTCAATGTCTGTCCATCTCTGCGGTTTATCCCCGCTCTCGTGGGGAACACTCTAATTCCATCACTTTGTTTATAAACAACATTTTCCCACAACAACATCCTACCAACACATAAATAACAATTCCGCATTATGAAAGAGCATATAACCAATTGATTTTATATACTAAAAAACCATTCCCATGATTCTCTCTTAAAATCTACCAACATACTATGCTGAGCGTCATATGACGGAAAATTCAGGGATTAATACATCATCACATTAAGGGGGGTAAGATTTTGCGCATATCGTCGGCAAAGGACTCAAGGAAGCGTCTGCGGCAGGTCGTGAGGTACGGGATGCACCCGATAAGAAATGCAAAAAAACGGGCATGAAGTCAATCTCCATGCCCGCGCTATTTCCCGCTATAGTGCTGAATACGCCTCAGCAACACGGCGGTTTGAGATAATCAGCACACAATCAGTGACGCGCGCGAACAATCTGATATTTGCGGGTCAGGTACTCGACTGGCACGCTCCAGATGTGAACCAGACGCGAGAACGGGAACAGCAGGAACAGCGTCATCCCGAGCACCAGGTGCATACGGAAGATAAACGCCACCCCGTCCAGATACTGAGACGCTCCACCGTGGAAAGTCACCACCGACTGCGCCCAGTTCACCAGCTTCATCATCTCGCTGCCGTCCATATGCTGGGCGGAGAACGGAATGGTCAGCAGGCCAAGAGCACACTGGATAACCAGAATGGACAGCACCAGAATATCGGCACCGGTCGTGGTAGCGCGCACGCGTGGGCTGAACAGACGACGCTTCAGCAGCAACACGCCGCCTACCAGGCACATGACGCCGGATGCACCACCGGCAAACATCGCCATCTTCTGTTTCACTTCCAGCGGCAGCCAGGCTTCATACATCCAGTGCGGCGTCAGCATGCCGAGGTAGTGACCGGCGAAACTGCCCAGAATACCGATATGGAACAGGTTCGAGGCCAGGTTCATCCCTTTACGGTCCAGCATCTGGCTGGAAGCGGCGCGCCAGGTATATTGACCGTAGTCATAACGCAGCCAGCTACCAATCAGAAAGACAGCGCCCGCAATGTACGGATAGATGTCAAAGAAGAACATATTCAGGAAGTGCATTATTGCTGTCCTCCGTTAGAGATATTCAAATATTGCGGGGCCACGGCTCCGGCAAAACGACGCTGGTGATTGGCGATTTCCGACTCACCACAGCCCTGGTCAGCAAAGAATTTCACCTGCTCTTCTTCCCAGACGGCATCCAGCGCCTGCGGCGTATCGTCGCGCGCTTCGTCGGCGATTTTTTCCGCCACTTTCGCTTCGTCGACCGCACTGTTCGCGAGCTTCAGCAACTGTTCAAACAGCACCGCATAGCGGCTTTCACGCTGTTGCAGACGCGCGCAGAGCAGCGCCAGAATCGGCGCGATATCCTGCAACCCGCCAATAGCTTCGCTTTCCGGCAGCTGGGCCAGATACTCCAGATACAGCGGCAGGTGATCCGGCAGCTCGCGGCTGTCGAGCACCAGGCCGTGCTGCTCGTACTGATTCATCAGGTCAACCATCGCCTGCCCGCGATCGCGGGACTCGCCGTGAACGTGTTCGAACAGCAGCAGCGAGGTTGCGCGGCCACGGTCAAACAGTTCGCTGTAGGTGGCCTGCGCATCCAGCGGATCCTGCGCGGTTAAATCGCGCAGGAAGATGCCCAGGGCCTGGGCATCCGCTTTCTCCAGTTTGTCTGATGACGCCAGAACGTCGAAGAGTTCAGCCTGATGCTGCCACAAGGCAGCATCCGGGTACTCAAGCAGACGAGAGACAACCACGAGTTCGATCATGCGTGCGGCTCCGTTTTGCTGGTCACATCCACCGCATCAATGCGACGGCTGTTGAACAGGTTGAAGGAGGAGTCGGAACCGTGGCAGCCGTCGCCGAAGCTAAAGCCACACCCGTTTTTCTCCGGGAACGCTTCACGCGCCTGCTCACGGTGACTGCTCGGCACCACGAAACGATCTTCGTAGTTGGCAATCGCCAGGTAGCGGTACATCTCCTGCGCCTGCGCTTCGGTCAGACCGACCTCTTCCAGCGCGCGGGTATCAATCACGCCATCAACGGTTTCCGTACGCTTGAAGTGACGCATCGCCAGCATACGTTTCAGCGCCAGCAGTACCGGCGCGGTGTCGCCCGCGGTCAGCAGGTTCGCCAGATACTGAACCGGAATACGCAGGCTTTCCACATCCGGCAGAATGCCGTTGCTGCCCAGTTCGCCCGCATCAGCCGCAGACTGAATCGGAGACAGCGGCGGCACGTACCACACCATCGGCAGCGTGCGGTATTCCGGGTGGAGCGGCAGCGCCAGCTTCCAGTCCATCGCCATTTTGTACACCGGCGATTTCTGCGCCGCGTCAATCACGCTCAGCGGGATACCGTCTTTCTGCGCCTGCTCGATCACTTTCGGATCGTTCGGGTCGAGGAACACGTCCAGCTGACGCTGATACAGATCTTTCTCGTTTTCGGTGCTCGCGGCGGTTTCAATCGCGTCCGCGTCGTACAGCAGCACGCCGAGGTAACGGATACGGCCCACGCAGGTTTCTGAACAAATGGTCGGCTGCCCGGATTCAATACGCGGGTAACAGAAGATGCATTTTTCAGATTTTCCGCTTTTCCAGTTGAAGTAGATTTTTTTGTACGGGCAGCCGGTGAGGCACATACGCCAGCCGCGGCACTTGTCCTGGTCGATCAGCACGATGCCGTCTTCTTCACGCTTGTAGATGGCACCGCTTGGACAGGTCGCCACGCACGCCGGGTTGAGGCAGTGCTCGCACAGACGCGGCAGATACATCATGAAGGTGTTTTCGAACTGGCCGTACATCGCCTTCTGCATGTTCTCGAAGTTCTGGTCTTTCGCCAGCTTCTCGAACTCGCCGCCCAGATCGTCTTCCCAGTTTGGACCCTTGGTGATTTTGTCCATCCGCTTGCCGGTAATCAGCGAGCGCGGGCGGGCAATCGGCTGCGCCTTGCTGTCTGCCGGCGCGTTGTGCAGCGTCTGGTAGTCGAAATCAAACGGCTCGTAGTAATCGTCCAGCCCCGGCAGATGCGGGTTGGCGAAAATTTTACCCAGCAGCAGCGCTTTGTTACCCATGCGCGGCACCAGCTTGCCGTTGATCTTACGGATCCAACCGCCTTTGTATTTCTCCTGGTTTTCCCAGTCGGTCGGGAAACCGGTGCCCGGCTTGGTTTCAACGTTGTTGAACCATGCGTACTCGGTCCCTTCACGGCTGGTCCAGACGTTTTTACAGGTGACTGAGCAGGTATGACAGCCGATGCATTTATCGAGATTCAGCACCATGCCGACTTGTGAACGAATTTTCATTTTACGCTCTCCTGTACCTGGTCATT
>NZ_JBKDZH010000040.1:0-44648 GCF_047971185.1 Kluyvera sp. | reverse complement strand
GGCCGGGCTACCAATATGCGAGAAACGTAGCCCGGCCAAGCGCAGCGCCGCCGGGAAACTGCGGATGATTATTTCGCCGCGTGCTCGCGAATCGCCAGGCCGCGCAGGAAGTAGCGCAGGAACTGGTCGCCGCATTCGCGGAAGTTTTTGTGGTCCGGCGCGCGCATCATGGCGGTGATTTCCGGCATCGACACGCGGAACTGCTGCTGAGTCAGGATCGCCAGAATGTCATCGGTTTTCAGCGCAAAGGCGATGCGCAGCTTTTTCAGCATGATGTTGTTGTTGATACGGCGTTCTACCGACAGCGCCGGAGCGGATTCGTCGCGGCCGCGTTTTTCGTAAATCAGGCCGTTGAGGAAGCACGACAGCATAATGTCAGGGCAACGTACGAAGCCTTCCTCATCCTCTTTGCGCAGCCACGGCGTCAGCTGTTCCGCCGTCACTTCAGCTTCGCCCAGCGCGAAAATACGCACCAGATCGTTATTGTTCATTTTCAGGATGTAGCGGACGCTGCGTAAAATATCGTTACTGACCATAGTGCCTTCGGTGTTGATGTGAAAAACGGTGGCTAAGTTTACACGATTTACAGCCCCAGCGCTTCCTTCAGGGTCTTTAAATAGCGACGGCTGACCGGTACGGTCTGGCCGTTACGCAGCAGCAGCTCGGCCTGGCCATTATCCTCCAGCCGGATCTCTTTCAGATGCGCCATGTTCACCAGATGCTGGCGATGGCAGCGAATCAGCGGCGTACGGCTCTCCAGCGTGCGCAGCGTCAGTTCGGTAAAGCCCTCTTTGCCCTCGCCGCTGGTGACGTACACCCCGCTCATCCGGCTGCTGACAAACGCGACGTCGTCCATTTGCAGCAGATAAATACGGCTGTGCCCGGTGCAGGGGATAAACTTCAGCGCCTGCTGGCCCTCGCCGAGGGCCGAGATATCCTGCACCGCGCGCTCCTGGCGCAGGCGGGCGAGCGTTTTTTCCAGCCGTTGCTCTTCGATCGGTTTGAGCAGGTAATCAAACGCGTGCTCTTCAAAGGCTTTCACCGCGTATTCATCAAAGGCGGTCAGAAACACAATGTACGGCCGATGCTCCGGGTCAAGCATGCCGACCATCTCCAGCCCGCTGATGCGCGGCATCTGGATATCGAGAAACAGCACGTCCGGACGCAGCCGGTGCACCGCGCCAATGGCCTCCACGGCGTTGGCGCATTCGCCGACAATCTCCAGATCCGTCTGGGTTTGCAGCAGCACGCGCAGGTTCTCCCGCGCCAGCGGTTCATCATCGACAATCAGCACTTTAATCATGCGCTCTCCTCCAGAGGTAACCGCAGGGTGACTCGGGTAAAACGATCCGCTTCGTAAGCTACCGAGATACCGCAGTCGTCGCCAAAACGCATCTTCAGGCGTTTATCTACCAGGCTCATGCCCAGCCCGTTAGACGGCGCGTCGGGCTGATAGAGTCCGGCATTATCTTCAATATCCAGCACCAGATGCTGCCCCTCCTGCCGGGCGCGCAGGGTAATCTCCCCCACGTCCATCAGCTGCGAGGTACCGTGCTTAATGGCGTTCTCCACGATGGGCTGGAGGGTAAACGCCGGCAGCTGCTGGTTTGCCAGCGCATCGGGGATGTCCAGATACACCTGCAGGCGCGACTGAAAGCGTGCCTGCTCAATTTGCAGATAGGCGTTCACATGCTCAATTTCATCGGCGAGGGTGACAATTTCCGACGGACGTTTGAGATTCTTGCGGAAAAACGTCGACAGATACTGCACCAGCTGGCTGGCCTGCTCGCTGTCGCGGCGGATCACCGCCTTAAGGGTATTCAGCGCGTTAAACAGGAAGTGCGGGTTAACCTGCGCGTGCAGCAGCTTGATTTCCGACTGCGTCAGCAGCGCTTTCTGCCGCTCGTACTGCCCCGCCAGGATCTGCGCCGACAGCAGCTGCGCTATCCCTTCGCCGAGGGTACGGTTGATCGAGCTGAACAACCGATTTTTAGCCTCGTACAGCTTAATGGTGCCAATCACCCGCTGGTTCTCGCCGCGCAGTGGGATCACCAGCGTCGAGCCCAGCTTGCAGTTGGGGTGAATGGAGCAGCGATACGGCACTTCGTTACCGTCGGCGTACACCACCTCGCCGGTTTCAATGGTTTTTTGCGTATAGCGCGAGGAGATCGGCTTGCCCGGCAGATGGTGATCTTCGCCGATGCCGGTAAAGGCCAGCAATTTTTCCCGGTCGGTAATCGCCACCGCGCCGATATCCAGCTCCTGAATCAGCACCTGCGCCACCTTCATGCTGTTCTCTTCGTTAAAGCCTTTGCGCAGGATGCCTTCGGTCGAGGCGGCAAGCTTCAGGGCGGTGGCCGAAAACGCCGAGGTATATTTCTCAAGCATCGCCCGCTTATCCAGCAGGATGCGCATAAACAGCGCCGCGCCGACCGTGTTGGTGACCATCATCGGTGCAGCGATGCTTTGCACCAGATGCAGCGCGTCTTCAAACGGCCGCGCAATCAGCAGGATAATCAGCATCTGCACCAGCTCGGCGACAAAGGTTATCGCCCCCGCCGTCCATGGGCTGAACACTTTATCCGGTCGACCGCGGCGGATCAGAATGCTGTGCACCAGCCCGCCCAGCAGCCCTTCCACCATGGTGGAGATCATACAGCTGAGCGCGGTCATCCCGCCCATTGAGTAGCGGTGCAGGCCGCCGGTAAAACCCACCAGTCCACCGACCACCGGGCCACCCAGCAGGCCGCCCATCACCGCGCCAATGGCGCGCGTGTTGGCGATGGAGTCTTCAATATGCAGACCAAAGTAGGTGCCGAGAATGCAAAAAATGGAGAAAGTGACGTAGCACAGCAGCTTGTGCGGCAGGCGCACGGTGACCTGCATCAGGGGAATGAACAGCCGCGTTTTGCTCATCAGCCAGGCGATGACCAGAAAAACGCACATCTGCTGAAGCAGCAGCAACACCAGATTAAACTCGTACATACCCAAACACCACAGCGGAAATAAAACTGCGTAACATACACTTAGTCGGCATAACTTTCTTTGAAACCCAGCAAAAAAAGTGCAAAAAATGCTACCGATCACATTTTATCCACTGCCGCCCGAAGCAAAACGAATAAAAAACAACCACAACAGGTCACGTCGGCAAACCCGGTCTAAAGTTAAATGGGGGATCGCATGCCGGAGGACAAGATGGCGCTTTACACGATTGGCGAAGTGGCTCAGCTCTGTGATATCAACCCGGTAACGCTGCGCGCGTGGCAGCGGCGCTACGCGCTGTTAAAGCCACAGCGAACCGACGGCGGGCACCGCCTGTTTAACGATGCCGATATCGACCGCATCCGTGAGATCCAGCGCTGGATAGAAACCGGCGTGCAGGTCAGCAAGGTTAAGAATCTGCTTAGCGAACGGGATAATGGCTGGCAGGAACAGCAGGAGACCGCGCTGCGCTACCTGCGTAACGGCAACCTCCCGCAGCTGCGCCAGTGGGTGAAAGCGCTGCGCCGCAGCCACAGCGCCCGAACCCTGGTCGACAACCTCTTTACTCCACTGCGTCAGCGTCTGCAAAGCGCGCAGGTGGCGCTGCCGACGCTGCTCGGCCTGCTCGACGGCGTGCTGATTAACGACATCGCGCTTAGCCTTGCCTCCGCGCGGCGTAAATCCGGGCCGCAGGCGCTGGTGGTCGGCTGGAACGTCAACGACGTTACCCGCCTGTGGCTGGAAGGTTGGGTGGCCTGTGAACAGGGCTGGCGCGTTGACGTTCTGGCTCATCCGCTGATGCAGATTCAGCCGGAGCTGTTCCCCGGCCAGACGCTGCTCATCTGGTGCGGCGCGGCCCCCAGCGCCCAACAGCAGCACCAGCTGGCGCGCTGGCAGGAAGACGGCGTGGCCTTCGCACTTCCTGCTAATTAATCATTCGTTAACAGCTGAGCTTCGCGGTATAATCTTTTGGTTAACAAAAGGAGTACACAATGAAGTCAGCTAAATTCGCCGCGATCGTTCTTTTTGCGCTGATGGCCATCAGCGGCATCGGTGGCGTCATGCTCGCCGGCTATTCGTTTATTGTGCGCGGCGGTGTCGGCTGAGCCTCAGGCTAAGCCGCTCAAAGGCGCGGTCGACGATAATCGCCGCCAGCGCCACCAGAATCGCCCCCTGCACCACATAGGCCGTGTTGAACCCGCTCAGGCCGATGATAATCGGCGTGCCCAGCGTATTGGCCCCCACCGTGGACGCAATCGTCGCCGTGCCAATATTGACGATAACCGACGTACGAATACCCGCCACGATCACCGGCGCCGCCAACGGCAGCTCGACTTTCCACAACCGCTGCCCGCGCGTCATGCCCATCCCCTCCGCCACGCTCAGCGCCCCGACGGGTACCGATGCTAATCCAGCCAGCGTGCCTTGCAGCACCGGCAGAATACCGTAGAGAATCAGCGCCACAATCGCAGGTTGTTCCCCAAAGCCCATCACCGGTACCGCCAGCGCCAGCACCGCCACCGGCGGAAAGGTTTGCCCCATCGCCGCCAGCGTTTCCACCAGCGGACGAAACTCGCGCCCCGCAGGACGCGTCACCAGCACGCCCGCGCCAACGCCAACAGCAATCGCCACCAGGCTGGAGATGACCACCAGCTTGCCATGCGCCAGCGTCAGCGCGAGAAAGCCCGCCTGCTGATAGAGCGGGCGCGGCTGTTCGGGGAACAGAGAGTGAAACAGCGGCTCGCTATACGGTAGCGCCATCAGCAGCCCGATAAACAGCAACAGCAGCCACAATAGCGGATCACGAAGCACGCGCATCGCCGGACTCCTCGCGCAGCAGGTCGGCAAAATGCAGCGCCCCGTACGCCACGCCCTTTTCGTTAACCACCGGTAACACCGTGCGCCGCTGGGCCATAAAGCCCGACAGCGCATCGCGCAGCGACAGCGAATCGGCGATCGCCTCTCCTGCCACGCGTTCGCCGTGGCGCACGTAGTCCGCCACCTGCCGCAGCGACAGCAGGCGCACGCCCAGCTCGCTGCGGCCAAAGAAGGTACGGACAAACTCATTGCCCGGCGCGCTGAGCATCTGCAGCGGCGTTCCCTGCTGTACTACCTCGCCGCCGTCGAGGAGAATCAGGTTATCCGCCAGCCGCAGCGCTTCATCAATATCGTGAGTCACCAGCACGATGGTGCGCCCGAGCAGACGGTGAATCCGGCGCATCTCCTGCTGTAACGCGCTGCGGGTGACCGGATCCAGCGCGCCGAAAGGTTCGTCCATCAGCAGCACTTCCGGATCGCCCGCCAGCGCCCGCGCGACGCCGACGCGCTGCTGCTGGCCGCCGGAGAGCTGATGCGGATAGCGCTCGCGCAGCGTGGCATCCAGCCCGAGCAGCGCCATCAGTTCGTCGATACGGGCGTTGATCTTCGCCTTTGGCCATTTCAACAGCTGCGGTACGGTGGCCATGTTCTGCGCCACCGTCCAGTGCGGGAACAGACCAATCGACTGAATGGCGTAGCCCATCCGCCGACGCAGCGCCAGCAGCGGCTGCTCGCGGATGTCCTGCCCGGCGAAGCGAATCATCCCGCTGTCCGGCTCCACCAGCCGGTTAATCATCTTCAGGGTGGTGGATTTCCCCGAGCCGGAGGTGCCAATCAGCACCGAGAACGCACCTTCCTCAAGACGCAGTGAAAGGTTCTTCACCGCCGGATGGTCGCCGAACGTTTTATTGACCTGCGAAAATTCAATCACCGGCTTCTCCTTGAAGTAAGGTGGCAGCCAGGCTCAGCAACGCGTCGACGGTGACCGCCAGCGCAATCACCGGGATCACTCCCAGCAGCACCAGATCCAGCGCGCTGCTGAGCAGCCCCTGGAATATCAGCGCGCCAAAGCCGCCTGCGCCAATCAGCGCGGCCACCACCGCCATTCCCACCGTCTGTACCACCACAACCCGCAGGCTGCGCAGCAGCACGGGGAGCGCCAGCGGCAGCTGCACGCGCAAAAAGCGCTGTCCGCGGCCCATGCCCATCGCCGCCGCGCTCTCCAGCACCTGCGGCGACACCTGCTGCATCCCGGCCACCACGCCGCGCACCAGCGGCAGCAGCGCGTAGAGCACCAGCGCAATCAGCGCCGGCGTCAGGCCGGTTCCGGCTACGCCCAGCGTCGCCAGCCACGGGAAGCGCTGGGCCAGACCGGCCAACGGCGCAATCAACACGCCAAATAGCGCGACCGAGGGAATGGTCTGAATAACATTAAGCACCGTGAAGACGCTCGACTGCCGTCGTGGATGACGCCAGCACGCCATGCCGAGCGGGACGCCAATCAGCAGCGCGGGCAGCAGCGTACCCCACAGCAGCGTCAGGTGCTGAGACAGCGCATCGTTAAAGGTTTGCTGGCGGTTGGTATACTCTTTGAGGAGCGACAGTCCGTCCAGCGCCCCACTCCACAGCAGCCAGCACGGCAGCAGCCACAGCTGAACGTTGAGCAGCCAGCGCCACAGCGGGCGCGCGGTAAGACGGCGGATCGCATCGTTACAGATAAGCATCAGCAGCAGCAGCCACAGCCAAAGCCCGCTGCCGGGCGAGGTGCGCGCCAGCGGGCTGGCGCTTGCCGCAAGATGGTCAGCGGCCTGGCCCGCCGACCACAGCAACAGCGTGAAGCTCCCCTGCGCAAACAGCAGAATCAGCAGGCTCGGGAGGCGTCCCGGCAGCCAGCATAAAATCCACAGCGCTACCGGTACCACCAGCAGCGCCAGCGGCGGAAACGGCCAGATTTGCCACAGCCACAGGCCGTTGCCCGACACCAGACGGTTCGGGGCAAAATTAGCGAACGGCAGCGCGGCGGCGGCCAGCAGCAGTAGCGCCAGCAGCGCCACCACGCGGTTAGAACAACGAGGCATGGAAATAATCGGTTACTTCACCCACCCTTTTGCTTTCAGGTAGTCCGCCGCCACTGTTTTGGCATCCAGCCCTTCCACCGCAATTTTGGCGTTCAGGGATTGCAGGGTTTTCTCGTCCAGGCTGGCAAACACCGGCTGCAGCCATTTTTCGATATCCGGATAGGCTTTCAGCACCGCTTCGCGCACCACCGGCGTCGGCGCATAAATAGGCTGCACGCCTTTCGGATCGCTCAGCGTTTGTAAGCCTAACGCCGCCACCGGGCCGTCGGTGCCGTAGGCCATCGCCGCGTTGACGCCGGAAGTTTGCTGCGCGGCGGCTTTGATGGTCACCGCCGTGTCGCCGCCCGCCAGCGACAGCAGCTGCTCCTGGGAGAGTTTAAAATCGTAGGCTTTTTCGAAGGCTGGCAGCGCGTCCGGGCGCTCGATAAATTCCGCCGAGGCCGCCAGCTTGAAGGTGCCGCCGTCCTTGAGATAGCGGCTCAGATCGGCAAGCGAGGTGAGCTTATTTTTCTCCGCCACCTCTTTGCGTACCGCGAGGGTCCAGGTGTTATTGGCGGGCGCAGGGGTCAGCCACAGCAGATGATTTTTCTCGGCATCCAGCTTTTTCACCTTTTCATAGCCCGCCTGGGCATTTTTCCACGCCGGGTCGTTTTCATCTTTAAAGAAGAAAGCGCCGTTGCCGGTGTATTCCGGGTAGATATCCAGCGCGCCGGAGGTAATCGCTCCGCGCACCACCGGCGTAGTGCCAAGCTGCACTTTATTGACGGTGCTGACGCCGTGGCTCTCCAGCACCTGCAAAATCAAATTACCGAGCAGCGCGCCCTCGGTGTCAATTTTTGACCCTACCTTGACCGGCTCGGCGGCCAGCGCCGGCAGACTCACCGCAGCCAGCAGCGCCAGCGTCCATCCCCTTGCAATCGTCATACGCTTTCCTCTTATTTGCGCTCAATTAACAGGCGCTTAAGCAAAAAGCGTAGACGAAAATGGAGAATTCAACCCTGTTCCGGCATTTTTAACGGGATCGTCAGCAAACTGGCGGCGAAATAGAGCAGCGCAATCACCCACAGCGTGCCTTCCACGCCCAGCGGATTCACGCACAGCGTGACGATAAACGGCCCGACGAAGTTGCTGAGGCCGGAACCGAGATTGAGGCAGGAGATCGCTGCGCCTTTGTTTTCCGGCAACAGAGAAGGAATAAGCGCGCTCAACGGGCCAAACGCGCCGAGGCCGATGGCGTAAATCGCCAGCGCGGCAATCAGCGCTGCGCTGCTGTGGCCGAACAGCACCGGCGCGTAGCAGACCGCCAGCGCCGCCAGCCCGCACAGCGTGCCGGCAAACCACACCACCGTGTTGCGCCAGCCGATGGTGTCGCCCAGCCAGCCGAAGAAGTAGTTGGCGAAGATATTGATCACGTTCACCAGCCCCCAGATGGTGAGCCACTCTTCAATGCTGAAGCCAAAGCGCGGGAGGTAAACCGGCATCAGGATCACCAGCGAGAACTTACCGATATCGTTGATACTTTTCACCACCACCGCGATGCGCATTTTCGGTTCGCGCACCAGTACGATTAAGCCTTCCGCCAGCGCCTGGCCAACCGCCTGCCCCTGCTGCCACTGCGGCTTGTCGCGGTTCAGAATCAAGGCGCAGCCGCAGCCCGCCAGCACGAAAATAAAACCGGATAGCAGCGTGGTGGTTTCCCCCAGTCGCGGGATCATAAAGCCGGAGAACCACGGCCCGACGATGGTCATGCCCACGCCGAAGGCAATCCAGAACCAGGAGACGGCGCGCCCGAGAATGCGGCTTTCGCAGCGCTGGTTAATCCACACCAGAAACGAGTAGGCGAACAGCGGATACGCCATGCCGCGCACCGCGTAGCTCACCATCATCAGCGGATAGTTGCCCTCCGGCAGCGCGACAAAAATAAACGGCACCGAGCCGACAAAATAGAGGATCGTCGCCAGCCACATCAGCCGACGCACGCCCAGCACGCCCGCGCCGATGCCGGAAAACCAGGAGATAGCTGCCACGCACAGGCCGAATACCGAGGACAGCAGGCTGATGTGCACCGCATCGAGCCCGCGCTGTTGCAGCAGCGACGCCAGCCAGCTCTGTTCAATGGTGGCGCCGGTAATAAACAGGAAGACGCCAACAAACCCCCACACCAGCTCGCGCGGCAGGCCCAGACGCGCCCAGATACCCTGTTGAATATATAAACTTTGATCGGTCATTTCCGTTATCCACAAAAACCCGGGGTCGCTGCGCTCGCCCGGGCTACATGATGTATTTTCAAACAACTACGCGTTATGCAATTGTTCTAACTGCTGCTGTTTCGCTTTCAACAGGCTGCGGTTGACGTGCCCGACGGTGTTATCGCCCCAGCACTGGTCATACGGCATCCCGGTCAGGCTTTCGATCACCGCTTTGGTGTCGGCGGTAACCGTGGCTTTGCTGCCGCCCTGCTTCAGGCGCGCCACTTCATCGTTCAGCACCGCGTGAGTACGGCTGTTCACTTTGAACTGGAAGGCCGACCAGATGCCCCACAGGGTGAGTACCACCGGCAGCACGATCATGATGGCGAGGATCATGTTGATCGCCGACTGCGGCTGGCTGCTGTGCCCGGTAATAAAGCCGGACATCTGCAGCGCCACGCCCACCAGGAAGATGGAGAGCGCCTGAGAGGCCTTACGCAGCAGGCTCATAAAGCCAGCGAAGATCCCTTCACGACGGTTACAGGTCAGAATCTCATCCACGTCGGCCACGAAGGTGTAGTTGTTCCATGGAATCGAGTAGATGCCGCCGCGCGCCAGTCCGGCCACGCCCGCCGCCAGATACAGCAGCGACATGCTGGTGGAGCCGTAGACATAGGTCAGGGCAAACAGCACGAACGCAACCAGCGCCATCAGCGCCTGAGTGGCGAACGCGCGGGACGGCGAGTAGCGCAGGGTCAGCCAGGTGGCGACGCCGACGCCGAAGAATTGCAGGCCGTTGATCACGCTCAGCAGGTTACTGGCGACCACCGAGGAGGTGGCCAGCGCGAAGACCACAAAGTAGGTAAAGACGGAGTTGAAGATATCCTGCGCCACCGAGCCGCCCAGATACATCCCGAGGTGGGAGCGGAAGGTTTTGATCTTCAGCGTAGAGACAAAATCGTAGTAAATATCGAACAGGCGTTTTGCCAGCGGCTGCTTCTCTTGATGCTCAACGTTGCGCTCGCTCTGCTCAATCTCTTCAATTGAACGCTCCCAGGTGCCGAAGTAGACGAAGAACAACACCACCATAAAGGCGACGGTGAAAATCGCCCCGGCGTAGAAGAAGGAGATGGCCGAGTCGGAACCAAAGTAAGCCAGCAGGCGGCCCGGCAGGAACGCGGCGGTGAAGCCGGCGAACTGGGCGATGTACATGCGCGCGCAGGTCAGCTTAGAGCGTTTGGTGAAGTCGGAGGTCATCTCCGCCGACAGCGTGTCGTACGGGATCAGAATCATCGAATAGACGATTTCGAACAGAATGTAGACCAGCAGATAGATCCAGTAGTTAAAGCCCTGAACCCACAGCAGGCTGTACACCGCCACCAGCGGAATGCTCAGCAGCAGGAAGAAACGACGGCGGCCAAAGCGGCGGCCGAGGCGCGTTTTGTGGAAGTTATCGGAAATGTAACCCATGCATGGGCACATGATGACGTCGACAATACGCGCCACCGCAAACAGCGAACCCGCTTCAATGGGCGTGAGGCCGCAGAAGGTGGTCAGGAAGAACAGCAGCCAGGCGCTCACCAGAGTAAAGGCGCCAGAACCGATCACATCCGCAAGGCCATAGCAGATGTAGTTGTGGAGTTTTATCTCCCGCACTTTTTTTATCATTTTCCATCCCCTTGAACAAAACAGGACGGCGCGCCGGAAGCCGCGCCGTCATCAAATAGATTCAGGCGTCGGCGTTTTCCTGCACGAGGGTACTTGCGCTCCAGCCCTGCGGCAGCGGCTCGGGGCGACGAATGCGCAGGTCGTGCAGCGTCAGTTCCTGTACGCCGTTGGCGTACAGCGCCGGCAGGCCGCCCGGATAGGCGTCAACGCCCCACGCGCGCCCGCTCTGCGGATTGACCCGATAGGCGTTGTCCAGCCCCATGCCGGTCGGGCTCGCCGGGTTGCACGGCGGGCGAATGTCATAGCAGCCCTGCTCTTCGGACGGCCCGGACAGCTGCTGCAACGACAGCGCGTTAAAGGTCACCCGGCGGATATCGCCCGGCGTTTCGCTGTGCAGATTGATGGCCCCTTCGCTCACGCCGGAAAGCTGGCTAAAGGTGATGTCTTCCACCCTGCCCGGCTGCACCTGCGGGTCACGATGGCGCACGGAGATAAAGACCGGGTCCGCTTTACCCCAGTGGCACGGGTGACCGTGGCGGCAGTCGAACAGGATGTTGCTGAAGATCATCTGGCTGAACTGGCCGCCGTCGCGGGAGACCAGACCAATGCCGCGGTTGGACTCAAAGATCGAGCAGTTGTGTACCGCGATATGGCTGATATCGGCGTAGGTTTCGGTGCCAATTTTGATGGCGCAGCTTTTCGAGCGGATCAGGCAGTTGCTGACCACCACGTGGCGCGTCGGCTGCTGTAATCCTTCCGGCTTGCGGGTGGTTTTGATGCAGATGCCGTCATCGGCGGCGCTGAAGTAGCTGTCGCTGATGTGCACGTGCTGGCAGCTGTCGATATCCAGCGCGTCGGTGTTGGAGAGCGCCAGGTCGTTATCAATGGTCAGATTATGAATGAACACCTGATTGCAGCTCACCAGATGGGCGGTCCACATCGGCGAGTCGCTGATGGTGATATCGCGCACGCGCACCTGCTGACAGCCTTCCAGCACCAGCATGCGCGGACGCATGGTTTTCGGCTGGCGATAGCCCTGGGCATCGGCGCTGGCGGAAAACCACGCGCTGGCGCCGCCCGCCAGGCAGCCTTCGCCGCTGAGGGTGATGTGGTGCGCATCGCGGGCGTAGATCAACGCCATGCGCGACAGCTCGGCGACGGTTTGCGTCAGCTCCGCCGGGTAATCTTCGGCGCGAGGGCTGGCCAGCAGCCGCGCGCCCGCTTCCAGATGCAGGGTAAAGTTAGACGGCAGAATCAGCGTGCCGGTCATCCAGTCGCCCGGCGACACCACCAGCGTGCCGCCGCCCGCGCGGTCGATTTCGTCGATCAGCTGCTGCAGCTGGGCGGTTAGCGGCGTGTTGCCGCTGCGGTCGAGGGAGGTGTTATGCAGTGAAATTTTCATGTGGCTACCTGCGAATGTTGAGATAGCTGCATTTAACGCGCATTCAGCGCCGCGCTCGCGGGGCAGAAACGGGCTTTTTTACGTATTAGTGAATGGTGTCACGCCGGGTATGGCGGCTTCAGACGGGTTTTGAGCAAGCGCACAAAACGCGCTGCGTCGGGGCGGGTGATAAGTGAAGTTCGTCACAAAAAGGGGGGTATTTAAGGGATGAAACGGGCCATTTGACGCAGATTGCCCAGCGATAGGCGGGGAATAGCGATAGGGATCACAAAATGATGCGGGAGTGGGGTTTGAGGGGTTGCCCCTCACCCTAACCCTCTCCCCGTGGGGGAGAGGGGACCGTTAAGTGCGGCTTGATAAACCGGGACGTTCGCACACGCTCTCTTACAGCAGCTCGAACTCGCCCTGCTTCACGCGCGCGGAATCCACGCCGATAAACACGTTAAACTTGCCCGGCTCGGCGGCATACTTCATCTGCTGGTTCCAGAATTTCAGCGCGTCCACGTCAATCGGGAAGCTCACGGTCTGGGTTTCACCCGGCTTCAGCGTCACCTTCTCAAAACCTTTCAGCTGTTTCACCGGGCGGCTCATTGAGGCGGTCACGTCCTGCAGGTACATCTGGATTACCGTCGCGCCTTCACGCTTGCCGGTGTTGGTCACCTGCACGCTGGCGGTCACGCTGCCGTCCACCTTCATGCTCGGTGCGGACATTTTCACGTCGGAAACCGAGAAGGTGGTGTAGCTCAGGCCGTAGCCGAACGGATACAGCGGGCCGTTGGCTTCGTCAAAGTAGCGCGAGGTGTACTTGTTTGGCTTGTCGGCGTTGTACGGGCGACCGGTGTTCAGGTGACTGTAGTACTGCGGAATCTGCCCCACGGAGCGCGGGAAAGACATCGGCAGCTTGCCGGACGGGTTGTAGTCGCCGAACAGCACGTCGGCGATGGCGTTGCCGCCTTCGGTACCGGCGAACCAGGTTTCCAGAATGGCGTCGGCCTGCTGATCTTCTTTCACCAGCGTCAGCGGGCGGCCGTTCATCAGCACCAGGACCAGCGGTTTGCCGGTGGCTTTCAGGGCCGCAATCAGATCCTGCTGGCTTTGCGGAATTGACAGTTCGGTACGGCTGGAGGCTTCGTGGGCCATGCCCTGCGCTTCGCCCACCACCGCCACGACAACGTCGGACTGTTTCGCCGCGGTCACCGCTTCGTCAATCATCGCCTGCGGCGAGCGCGGGTCAACCTTCACCGCTTCTTCATACAGGTTCAGGAAGTCGATAATGCCTTTATCGCCGGTGACGTTCGCCCCCTTGGCGTACAGCACTTTGCCCTCGCCGCCCATCACGTTTTTAATACCGGTCAGCACGGTCACGGACTGGCCAGCCACCCCAGCGGCGGACCAGCTGCCCATCACGTCGCGCTGGCTATCGGCCAGCGGGCCAACCACGGCAACGGTGGCGTTTTTCTTCAGCGGCAGCGTTTCAAGGCGGTTTTTCAGCAGCACCAGGCTCTGGCGCGCCACGTCGCGCGCTTCGGCACGATGCAGACGACTTTCGGCGTTGGTGTCCTGCGGATCCGACGCTTTCGGCCCCAAATGGCTGTACGGATCGTTAAACAGGCCCATATCGTATTTCACGTTCAGCACGTGGCGGGTGGCGTCGTCCAGCTCGGCCATCGTCACCTTGCCGGATTTCACCAGCCCCGGCAGGTACTTGCTGTAGTATTCGTCGCTCATGCTCATATCAATGCCGGCCTTCAGCGCCACGCGTACGGCGTCTTCCGGGTCGGAGGCGACGCCGTGTTTAATCAGTTCTTTAATCGCCCCGTGATCCGAGACGGTGATGCCTTTAAAGCCCCACTGATTGCGCAGCACGTCTTTCAGCAGCCAGGTGTCGGACGTGGCCGGCGTGCCGTTCAGCGAGTTCAGGCCGATCATCACCGCGCCGCTGCCCGCATCCAGCCCCGCTTTGTACGGAGGCATATAGTCGTTGAACAGGCGCTGCGAGCTCATATCGACGGTGTTGTACTCTTTGCCGCCTTCCACCGCACCGTAAGCGGCGAAGTGTTTAACGCTGGTCATCACCGAGTAGCGATCCGCCGGGCTTTTCCCCTGCATCGCTTCCACCATATTTTGCCCCATCACGGCGGTGAGGTAGGTGTCTTCACCAAACCCTTCCGATGCGCGGCCCCAGCGCGGATCGCGCGAGACGTCAACCATCGGCGCCCAGGTCATATTCAGGCCGTCGTCCGCCGCTTCATAGGCCGAAATGCGCCCCACGGTTTTCACCGCGTCGAGGTTAAAGGTAGAGGCCAGCCCCAGGCTAATCGGAAATACGGTACGCTGGCCGTGCACCACGTCGTAGGCAAAGAACAGCGGAATTTTCAGGCGGCTAAGCGACATCACCTGATCCTGCATGGCGCGGATATCCTGGCGCGTCACGGTATTAAAGATCGCGCCGACCTGGCCGTCTTTAATCATCTCGCGGATGGCTTCTTTCGGGTTGTCCGGGCCCACGCTAATCAGGCGCAGCTGGCCGATTTTTTCATCGACCGTCATTTTTTTCAGAAGGTCGGTCACAAAGGCATCCCGCGCCTGCGGCGTCAGCGGATGGTTACCGAACAGATCTTCCGCCAGGGCGGGTTGCAGCGCCAGGCTCACGGCGACGCCAACAGAAAATAGCCATTTCATATTTTGTAGTCTCTTGTATCCATGCCGGGTAGAGCGGCTGAGAGTCGATGAAAAGCCGCAGTTTGCCATAAAGGTAAAGGAGCGCGGTACAGAAAGCTAAGGTTATTCTCTGATTTTTAGAAACATTCACTCCCCCAATAATCATACAAAGCGCTATTCTTAGAGACGACAATTTGTCCCACCACAAGGAGTGGAGAATGGCTTTTCAAACCACAAATGATAATAACGCGCTGATTAACGAACTCTCCCGTCTGGTTGGTCACGCTCACCTGCTGACCGACCCGGCCAAAACCGCCCGCTACCGTAAAGGCTTCCGTTCCGGGCACGGCGACGCGCTGGCGGTGGTGTTTCCCGGCTCGCTGCTGGAGTTGTGGCGCGTGCTGAACGCCTGCGTCAATGCGGACAAAATTATTCTGATGCAGGCCGCCAACACCGGACTGACCGAAGGCTCAACGCCAAGCGGTAACGACTACGACCGCGATATCGTCATTATCAGTACCCTGCGTCTCGATAAGCTGCACCTGCTGGATAAGGGCGAGCAGGTGTTGGCCTGGCCGGGCACGACGCTGTATTCACTGGAAAAAGCGCTCAAACCGCTGGGGCGCGAGCCGCACTCGGTGATTGGCTCTTCCTGCATCGGCGCGTCGGTCATTGGTGGGATCTGCAACAACTCCGGCGGTTCGCTGGTGCAGCGCGGCCCGGCCTACACCGAGATGTCGCTGTTTGCGCGCATCGATGAAAACGGCAAGCTGACGCTGGTTAACCATTTAGGGATCGATCTGGGCCAAACGCCGGAGCAGATCCTCAGCAAGCTCGACGACGATCGCGTGAAGGACAGCGATGTGCGCCACGATGGCCGTCACGCGCACGACCACGATTACGTGAACCGGGTACGCGACGTCAACGCCGATACCCCGGCGCGCTACAACGCCGACCCGCAGCGTCTGTTTGAATCCTCCGGCTGCGCGGGCAAGCTGGCGGTGTTCGCCGCGCGTCTCGACACCTTCCCGGCGGAAAAACGCCAGCAGGTGTTTTACATCGGCACCAACCAGCCGGAGGTGCTGACCGAAATTCGCCGCCATATTCTGGCCGAATTCAACAACCTGCCAGTGGCGGGCGAGTATATGCACCGCGATATCTACGATATTGCCGAGCAGTACGGTAAAGACACCTTCCTGATGATCGACAAGCTCGGCACCGACAAAATGCCGTTCTTCTTCACCATGAAGGGCCGCGCTGACGCCATGCTGGAAAAAGTGTCGCTGTTCAAGCCGCACTTCACCGATCGCTTTATGCAGAAGCTGGGTCACGCCTTCCCGGCGCACCTGCCGGAACGCATGAAAACCTGGCGCGATAAATATGAGCATCACCTGCTGCTGAAAATGTCCGGCGAGGGCATTGACGAAGCTAAAGCCTGGCTGGTGGAATACTTCAAGCAGGCGGAGGGCGATTTCTTCGTCTGTACGCCTGAAGAAGGCAGCAAAGCATTCCTGCACCGCTTCGCGGCGGCGGGCGCGGCGATCCGCTATCAGGCGGTGCACGCGGATGAGGTGGAAGATATTCTGGCGCTGGACATCGCGCTGCGTCGTAACGACACCGAATGGTTCGAGCATCTGCCGCCGGAAATCGACAGCAAGCTGGTGCACAAACTGTACTACGGCCACTTTATGTGTCACGTTTTCCACCAGGACTACATTGTGAAAAAAGGCGTCGACGCCCACGCGCTGAAGGAGCAGATGCTGGCGCTGCTGCGCGAGCGCGGGGCGCAGTATCCGGCGGAGCACAACGTCGGGCATCTGTATGAAGCGGATGAAAATCTTCAGCGTCACTATCGCGAAAACGATCCGACCAACAGCATGAACCCGGGGATTGGTAAAACCAGTAAGCTCAAATATTGGGGTGAAAAGCGCGACGCCTGATGTGATGTCTGCGAAATCCCGGGCCAGCATAAACGTTTCTCCCGGGCAATGATTGATGGAAAGCCCGGCTAAGCATAGCGACGCCGGGCTTTATACATATCTAATATCGTGAAATATCACGCATAAAGATTCATTTTATAGATGCGAAAACCTGTAATGTCATAACGATAACCTTCCCCATTCGTCGCTTCATCTTTAAAGTAACCCGATGAAAAAGTGACCTCAAAAAGCACGGTTTTAGACGAGGGATCAATTTCTTGCAGCAATAGACGCCCCATCGCCTCGCTCCCTTCCTGAGGATCAATTACATCACTTTCTCCCGGCTGGCAGGAAATCGCCCGACCATTCTCATCAAATGTACAGTCGCCGAAATGCACGACAATATTGCCATTCTGCTGAATTTCTTTCGCGCTCACACAACTGCTATAGCCACGGGGGCCCAGTTCCTTACCGTATTCGAATGGTCGCATGACCGTCATATTATTCAGATTAACGATAAACTGAACCACCCGACTATAATTATCTGGCGGCAATAAGCTCTTGCTATCATCTCGAGAACGGAAGTTTCCATTATCAAAAACGATAAACTCCACAATACCTGGCTCAGCATTAGCAATTTCGACAACGTTATGCTGCCCCCACGTCCAGAAATCACGATCGGCAGCATCAATATCTTCCTGCTGACTAAAGTCGTACAGTGGATGGCCATCACTATCCACCGGCGTCAGGAGATAAGGCTGAAGCGCCTCATTCCAGTCTTCATGTGTTGACATGATAAAGCGAAGTTCAGCTGTTTCCATATCGACACCAAAAATAGCACTTTGATGACGACCAGAAGCAATGAGCAAATTATTGGTTTGGTTAACGTAGCTCTGATTAATATGCAGCCAATCCTTAACGGTAGGATCTTCTCCCGGTGCCGTCCCTGATGGGCGAGCCGTTCGTGTCGGGTCCAGGACGGCCGTCATATCATAGTAAGCCACCTCCAGCCCCGTGGTCAGATCGACAATAGAAACCCCATCTTCATTCGTTTTAAGAGCGTCAGGTCTACCATTAGTATATTCAGACGGTGCCACAACCCGATGTTCAGTCCATTCCCAGATAGAATGGTGGAACTGATTATCTAAGATATACACGGTATAAACTCGTCCCATCATGTCGAATTCATACATATTCAGATAGGTATTTTTTGCCTCAGACGTTGCTAAAAAATGGCCATTTGCAAGACGCAGGAGATTAAATGAAGGCAGATCCTGAGTGACATACCAGCGGACTAAGCCAGCCTGATCCAATGCAAAATTATAACGGTCAAAGAGTGTCAGAAAATACAAACCTGATGCCATCTTATCGACATCAGTCACTGCCTGGGTGACCTCAATAACGGGGAAGCCTAACTGCACATCAGCCGAATCGGTTGCGGGTAAAGGCGTTGTTACGATGATATATGAAGCGACGACATTCCCACCAATCGATAATGTGACCTTGTTTTCAGTGTCCGCCAGCAGTCCCAGTACAGGCACCAGGTTCGCGCCTGCCTCCAGACTCCATGTATGCTCTACGGCTTCTGCCGTTTGCGCTACATCCTGAATGACTAAGTCAATCTCACAGGCTCCAGCACTCCAAATCCCGGCATAAGCGCTGAGTGGCGCAGTGCCATAAGGATCTAACATAATAATCGCATTTTCTGCTGTATTGTCTTGCGTAATCTGCTCAAAGCAACTCTGATAAATTGTATTATGGCTAATTACCATCGCATTATTTTCATCAATGTGCTGATTCACTGCCGGACGTGGTGCGGGTAGTTCTCTCATAGAAATCTCCTGGTAAATTAAATTCATATAGCCTCCCATCGAAGCTATACAACCAATACACCAAGAATTTTTAATTTTAAAAACAAAAGAACATCATCTAAAATCAATTCAGCAATGAGATTTACCTCAACACATTATCATTGTAAAAGAGAGCAGTTATACTCATGTTTTATATGTTCTAGCACAGCCGTTAGGTTTGCCGGAGACATCTTATTGAGATACATAAAAAATGAATGATTTTGCACATACTGAATAAAATCGGTCGCACTTTTTAAAGTCACATGCCGCAATAGATGCGTGTTCTTGCATCCCGTCAAATTGCACACCGCCATCGCATAATCGCGTGTAGAATAGGTTCGCCAGACATTATTTCGAATACCACCACTATAAAATAAGCGGGGCGGTAGCGCTCGAACTGGCGGAGAAGCCCCCCACTCTCTGACAAATGAGATATGGCAGCGCCCTTGCTGGATATCTGCCAGGTTCGCCACCAGGCATCCTCCAAGGATAAAGCACTCATGATCGATGTTATGCTGGACGTTAAGTGAATGCGGCTCGATTAACAGACGAACCAGGCCAAAATGGCGATAAGCAGGCAATACTGGTTTCACCAGCATGCCACGATCGTAGCGGTGCAGCGTTGCCGGGCCATAATCAATATTAAAGAGCACTCCATGACGTCGCATAGTGAGCATTTCTTTGCGTTGAACAAGATGCATCAGCGTACCGGGAGGCAGACGCTCTTCATACTGAGAGTGATACTGGTATTCTGCTTCAACCGGGTGTGGACAATAGTTGGTGGAGATCGCTACCACCCGGCCGCTATTTTCCTCGGCGGTGACCAGAATATAGAGACGGCTATTGCCGCCGTTAAACTTAACATAGAATGCTCGTGTGCTGAGCACGACATCAAACGCAGAAGCGCCGACATCTCGTTCCGCCAGGTGAGCCTGATGAGATAAATGCGCTAACTCACGACCCAGCGTCGTATTATTGATAGCAAGGGTCCTGCAAATCTCAGCAGGCGCTACGCCCTCTTTAATGAGAGTGGCGAGGTGAGCCTGACGGATCGTGGTCTTGCTGTGAGCAGGTAAGACAAACGTCTTATTACAGTGATGGCACAGCATCCTTTGCACACCCTGCGCTGAAAACCCATTGCGTTTTAATGAGGTACCACCACAACCAGGACATTGTCTGGCGACGCTTTTCCACGGACGATTAACCGCAGTGCGGAACGTGTTGAGCGATTTAGTCGAAATAATAGGAAATAAGAAACCGCATTCCTGGCATAACACATTACTCCCCTGGACAACATAATCCGGGCTATTCATGACGCCTAAATTTTTACAATCTGGTGTTTTACAAACATCAACATTAATAGGTGTGAACATATTCACTCCTTGTGAATATTCTCATCAAACAAACATTGTTCTAATCTCGGTAGGCGAAATGCCATGTTCATAAAGCAGCTTCATCGTTTTCATCGCTGAGGCCGTGTGTGAGAAAAAAGTCTTATAGCCAGCACATAGATAATTCTGATTCAATTGACCCGATGCGGAGGGTAAAAATCGGTGTTTTGGACAGCCGCCATAGCAGGCAAATTTCCATTCACAGGAATGACATTCAAGCGCCATCATGCTGTTTTTAGCATCACCAAACTGATGATTCTGAGTTCCCTCATTCATCTGACGTAATGTTGTCTCGTGAATATTGCCCAATTTATACTGCGGATAGACAAAATGATCGCAATTGTAGACATCACCATTCATTTCCATCGCAAAAGCACTACCGCAGACAGGAGAAAACACACACACCTGCGCCGGTAATCCACACCAGGCGCTCAGCGTTTGCTCGAACAGCTGAATGCCTATATGGCCGATATCTTCCCGTAGCCAAACGTCGAAGACAGCGTTAAGAAAATGACCAAACTGGGCGGAATCAACCGACCATGGCGTCATCACCGCTTGTTTGTCAGTCGGGTGAGCCAGACTTATTTCACCGCCATCGTCACCGACCCGTTCAACTAGCGGAATAAACTGCATATAGCGACACCCAATACTTTTAAGATACTGATAGGTACTTACTGGATGATGCATATTGACACTATTCACAACCGTTAATGTATTAAATTCTACCTGATGATGCACCAGACACTTAACGGCCTGCTCGACTTTAGCGTGAGTAGGTTTACCCGAACGGGTCACTCGCCAGGCATCATGCAGTTCCGCATCGCCATCAATAGAAATGCCTACCAGAAATTGGTGTTCTTTAAAAAAGATAGCCCATTGCTCATCAATCAATATGCCATTCGTCTGAAAGGTATTAACAATGTTTTTTCCTGCCGCATAGATTTTCTGAAGAGCAACGACTTTACGATAAAAATCAAGCCCCATTAATGTTGGCTCTCCGCCCTGCCATGCAAAAATGACCTCATCAACATCCTGTGCCGCGATATGCTGCTTGACAAACATTTCCAGCATATCATCTGTCATTTTATAATTTGCCTTCCTCTCTGGATAGAGTTTCTCTTTTTCAAGATAAAAGCAGTATTTACAGTCCAGATTACACACTGACCCGGTTGGTTTAATCATCACCTGACAACTTTTTCTTCGCATAACAATCCTGTCCATGAAATAAAAGAACCTGATTCAGCATTAGCATACTGAATCAGGCGGGAACATCCCTAAAGTGGCATAGCTATGATATTATTATGGTTAAAACTAATTATCCCCAGGTGACCGCTGTCGGCTTATCACCACGTGCCTTCATTAATGAGTCGTTATCAATATCTTTTTTATACTTCAGAAACGCATCATACATCCGTTTTTCAACTTCTGGTTGTTTACCAAGCAGGTTGATGACTTCACTACGATCTTGCTTCAGGTTATAAAGATATTTGGCTTTACCTTCACGACCAATAATCATTTTCCAGTCGCCATCGCGCATGGCCCACTCGTCCGTTTCATCATCCTGGAACGGCATATCCACGCCGAAAATCAACGGTTTTTCACGATTCATCGTCTGTTTTTCCAGCACGGGAACCAAAGACTGGCCATCATAAGTACGATCGGTTGGCAGCGAGAAATTCATCATTTGCGCGAGGGTCGGCACCCAGTCCAGGCCGTATACCGGCGTACTGGAGACCATCCCCTGAGGCGTGTGTTTACCGTATTTAATTATCGCCGGAACGCGAATACCGCCTTCCCATAAATTATCTTTACGGCCACGTAAACCGTCAGTTTCACCGGCTAAATTCAGCTCATACACTTTACGCGCTTCACGTGTTACCGGGCCATTATCACTGGTAAAGATCACAATTGTATTATCTTCTTCACCCATGGCCCTGATTTTATCCATGACCTTACCGACCTGGGCGTCCATATAGCTAATATTGGCGTAATATTCTCCTGGGCCGCGCCACGGCGTATCGGCCCAGTCCCCATAAAACAGATCCGGATGCTGTTTCTCAAATGCCGTCATGTATTGTGAATACATATCGAGATATTTTTTCGGCGACGCTAACGGCGAGTGGACTTCAGTAAATGCAACGTAGAGGAAGAAGGGCTTGTCATCTTTCTTATTGCTGAGCCAGTTCACCGCTTCCGAGCTAACAAATTCGCCGCTCATCTGCTTAGCACGTTCAACGGGCTGGCCATTACGCAGCCAGCCGGTTGGGTGCACCATACCATAGCGCGGGCGCTCTTTCGCGTTGTCTAACGTCGAGTCGGTGACGAAACCGGCGGTATTGACCAGGCTGTAGTCAAAGCCCATGTCTTTCGCCTGTGGCTGATCGGTACGATCGCCGCCCGCATTGAGGTGAAGTTTACCGACCATGGCGGTGTCATAACCCTGCGTCTTCAGCAAATTGGCAATGGTTAATTCATTGCGGCCTAGCGCCACATCTTTCCCGGCAGGGATCCAGGAACGGATTCCGGTGCGGAACGGCATACGCCCCGTTAACAGCCCGGCCCGTGAAGGTGAGCACAACGGCGCTGGCGCATAATAATCAGTAAATCTCACCCCTTCAGACGCTAATTTGTCGATATTAGGCGTTTTCACTATCACATTACCGTACGTCGCCAGATCGCCGTATCCCAGGTCATCGGCAACAATAATGACGAGATTTGGATGCTTTGCATCAGCTGCCTGCGCAAGCGATGATAAACCGCCAGCGCACAATGCAATCCCAACCATACTGGCTACTAATGTTTTTTTCATTTCAGTTCCTTGGTCAATGCAAATTTTAAAAGTCGTAACCCAACATATAAATCATCTGGTCACCATACCCGTCATAACCCAGCTTATTTTCAAAATAACGATAGGTTATGCTTGCCTTCCATCTCGGATAAAATTTCCATGCCAGCGTTAAGCCCCCAGTTAATCCATTGTGGCCAAACTGCTGCTCGGCATAGGCATCATTTCTATCAAGCTCAATTTCGTTCCAGTTGGATAAAACAAATTTCTCGTCAAATAAATCGAAGAAATACGCGGCGGTCCAGCCAACAACATATCCATTCCATCCGTTGGTTTCTCCATATTTCTTAGAAATATAATCGCCAGATTGATTATGTAGGCCAATATATGGCTTAAAGAAACCTGAACTACCGCTCCAGCCCAGATAACCTAAACCATAGAACATATCAAGATCGTCGCCCCAGCTATTATCCCACTGGCCGTATATTTTCCCAAAGAATGTATAATCTGAATCAAAGAGCCGTACATGCGTCATAGCAGAAACGGTATGATTTCGTCCCGCAACGGAATGGTTCAGTACATTACTTTCAATGAATGAGTAAAACTCAGCTTCCTTGAAGTTAACGCCAAAATCGGCGGTTACTTTCCATACTTCGCCGCGGTCTACATCCTCGAAACCACTATTCCAATCAGCGTAACCGGCATTGATTGAACCAAAAGAATTTTTAAACTCAAGAGCTTGTGCTGGCGCAACCCAAAGACAAAAAGACGTTATAAAGGCGACGCTGGCTAAAAGCGCAATGCGTCTTCTATTAACAATATAAATATTAGGCATTGAAATACATTCCCTATAATTATAATTAATCACCGTAATGATAAGAATAAAGCGCCTACAATCTTAAACAAACGGATCATTAAAATAGTGATAGAAATCTCACATCAATACGTCATTAATATAATAAGTCAGAGAGTATCAAATAGTGTTGCTTTTAGTCGCATAACAAATTGTTTTTATTGATACGGGTAGGTAACCAGCGGTGGATCGATAACTTAATTAATGTGAAAACAGGAACAAAAATAGTGGCTTAATTATAGAATTTTCACATTTTTATTTTACCTTTTCTACCCATTCGCATTATCCAGATGCTAGCTTAACAGCTCCCCATGAAAAAATGAGAAAAATTATCCTAACCTCCGCTCTGATGGCAGAATAGAACGGTTAGCCCCGATGCCTGAAATCTGGCCAGTGCTTAATCATGAGGAGTTTGATGATGTCTACGCTTGAGGTCGCCCACGACGCCGATATCGAAATCCGTGCCGCGCAGGCTGACGATGTACAAGCCATTGCCGCGCTGTATGCCTGGCACGTTCTTAACGGCCGCGCCTCGTTTGAAGAGGTGCCACCTTCCATTGATGAAATGCAGCAGCGGATGCGCAAGGTGCAGGAACAGGGCCTGCCGTGGCTGGTCGCCCTCTATCGCGGAGAGATCGTCGGCTACTGCTATGCCAGCCCTTACCGCCCTCGCCCGGCTTATCGTTATACGCTGGAAGAATCTATCTACGTCGATACCACCATGACCGCGCACGGAATTGGCAGCCGCCTGTTAACGGCGCTGATTGGCATTTGTGAACAAGGGCCGTGGCGGCAGATGCTGGCGGTGATCGGCGATGGGAATAACAATACCGCTTCGCTGCGGCTGCATAAAAAACACGGTTTCGAGGTAGCGGGTCAGCTGCGTAGCGTCGGCTACAAGATGGGTGACTGGCGGGATACGGTGATTATGCAGCGCCCACTCAACGAGGGTGACTGGACGCTGCCGGAATAACTTAATCGTCCTGGGTGGTCTGCCCGCTAAGCTGGGCTTTGGCAATACTGGCTTCCACCTGGGCCTCTTTCTGCTTTTTATAGCTCAGGGCCGCGGCCGGTACCGGCATCACCTTCCCGGTTTCAACCCAGGTGCGCAGGCGGCTGGCGTCGGCGAAGTGGGTATATTTACCGAACGCATCCATCACCACCATCGCCACCGGGCGTTTATTCATCACGGTGCGCATCACCAGGCAGTGGCCCGCCGCGTTGGTAAAGCCGGTTTTGGTCAGCTGAATGCTCCAGTTATCGCGATACACCAGATGGTTAGTGTTGCGGAACGGCAGCGTATACGCCGGATGAGCGAAGGTCGCCGTATCCTCTTTGGTGGTGCTGAGCTGGCCAATCAGCGGATATTTTTTGGTGGCGATTAACAGCTTCGTCAGATCGCGCGCGGTAGAGACGTTGTGAATCGACAGCCCGGTTGGCTCAACATAACGCGTGCGGGTCATGCCCAGCGCTTTGGCCTTGGCGTTCATCGCCCGGATAAAGGCGTCGTAGCCGCCCGGATAATGGTGTGCCAGGCTGGCGGCAGCGCGGTTTTCAGACGACATCAGCGCCAGCAGCAGCATATTTTTACGGCTGATCTGGCTGTTCAGGCGCACGCGAGAATAAATCCCTTTCATCTCCGGCGTGTGGCTGATGTCCACGGTCAGCATTTCATCCAGCGGCAGATGCGCGTCCAGCACCACCATCGCCGTCATCAGCTTGGTGATGGAGGCCATCGGACGGACCAGGTCGGGCTGGTTAGCATAAATAATTTTGTTGGTTTCAAGATCAACAATCATCGCACTACCGGAGGCAATTTCCGGCTGCGAGGCCACGGCGGAGACGGCGGTTTTAGCACTCGCCTGAGGCGCAAAAGGCACAGCCAGCACGAGAGCAAGGCTGAGCAGGGAAACGCGAAATTTCTGCATGGTGAGTATTCTGGCGGTTATTTATGCACATTATGATAGACAACCGCTTCGTACCAAACGGTTACGAAGCGGAATGACTCATCATAGCGCGTAGAATGCGGCATCTGCCAGAAAATAATAGTGAATAAATGCTGCATTGCTGACGTAATTCAATTCACATCAGCAATGCATATCAGGACTCAGAACAGCCGGTAGCCGTAGCCCCACAGAACGACGGTCAGCGCCAGCAGCACCTCAAGCACCAGCACGCCTATCGCCAGGGTAGAACTGGCGAAGCTCAGCCCCTCTTCCCGGTTGATATTAAGGAAGGTCGGAATGCCGACGTACAGCAGATACCCGGTGTAGAACAGCGCCACCGTCCCGACCAGCGCGCACAGCCACACCAGCGGGTAAAGCGCCACGATACCGCTCAGGAAAATCGGCGTCGCGACGTAGCCAGCAAACACCATACAGCGCTTGAGCGATGGCCGCTGCGGATAGTTACGCGCCATCCACCAGATCACTCGTCCCATCACCGCTACGCCTGCCAGCATCAGGGCATAGAAAAGTACCGCCATGCCCAGACCGGTCATCAGCGACAGCCTGACCACATTCCCGTCGCCAAAATTCCAGCCCAGCTGCGTGGTGCCGATGAAAGCGCAGACCACCGGAATGGCCGCCATAATCAGCACGTGATGCACATAGTGGTGAGAAACGGTTTCGTTCTCGCTGCGGATAATATGCATTTCTTTGTCAGGGTGGGAGAACAGTCCCCATACATGGTTCATAACGCCTCCTCTGCACGGCTTCGTACCACGTTGCTGTAAGTATAATTCACGCCAATGATTATTTTGTGTACAACGCAAAAAATAGCGGCCCCTGCAAACTCGCCCTGAGGGTGTATGATGAATAGTACGATGTGGTAAGGAGTGAGTGTTTGTATGGATATCAATAACCTGATTTCCCACTATGGCTACGCCGCGCTGATCATTGGCAGTATGGCGGAAGGCGAAACCATCACGCTGCTTGGCGGCGTGGCGGCGCATCAGGGCCTATTGAAATTCCCGCTGGTGGTGATGTCGGTCGCGCTGGGCGGGATGATTGGCGACCAGGTGCTGTACCTGCTGGGCCGCAAGTTTGGCGGGCGGTTGCTTAAACGGTTTTCACGCCATCAGGCGCGCATCCGCAAGGCGCAGCGGTTGATTAAAAGTCACCCTTATCTGTTCGTGATTGGTACCCGTTTTATGTACGGCTTTCGGGTTATTGGCCCGCTTCTGATTGGCGCCAGCGGCCTGCCACCGAAGATTTTCCTGCCGTTGAACATCGTCGGGGCTATCGTCTGGGCGCTGATCTTTACTACGCTTGGTTATCTGGGCGGTGAAGCGATCGGCCCGTGGCTGCATCATCTGGATAAGCATCTCAAGCATCTTATCTGGCTGGCGCTGGTGGTCGTGCTGGTGGTGGCGGTACGCTGGTGGTTCAAGCGGCGGGAAAAACGTTCGACGAAGGAATAATCGGAGCGCCGAAGCGCCCCGGTAAGGCCCAGAGGTAATGAGGATCAGAAGGTGTACTGCACGCCCACGCGGAAACGGGTCTGACGATCGTCTTCGTCGCTGCTGACGGAGACGTTCCCGATCTGCGCGTAAGGTCGCCAGTTTTTATCGATGCTATAAGCCACTTTGAAATCCAGCTCGTAGTCATCTTTACCGTTGTCGTAGCGATTATAATCTTCGCTTTTCTTATACAAATAGTTGCCTTCAAACGTCCACGGCCCGGTTTTATAACCTAACCACAGATCGCCACGGTTGACGTGTTCATCATCTTTTTCTGACGATGTATCGCGGGTATATTCATAGCGATAGCGTGCGGCAACATAAAAACCGCCTTCGAAATTATATTGCCCACGAAGATACGGTTTATAGATTGCCTTCGATGATGACGTCTCCAGGGCAAAACCTGGTTGCACCACGATATTCGGCATCGCATTAAACTGATAGCTGAGAACATATTCATCGCCATTATCAACTACATCGTTAAAAGCTTTATCAGAATGTTCACCGCCTGATTTGGTTTTAGCTTCCACGGAAAAGCCAAAACCGTTGGCAAAGCGGTGTGAAATTAGCACCCTGTCTTTCTGTCCCTGCGAGGTGTCGGTATATTCATGACGCAGGTCAATAGTTACCGCGCTCGCCGATGCGCTGACAAAGGCCAGCATCCCAAGAGTTATTAATTTTTTCACGCAATCGTCCTCTGCTTTTTAAGTTAACAACAAAATCAGTGAGGAACTGGCTGTAATATCCACAAGGCAAATATATATTTCAATAAATAATAAAATAAACTAAAAGATGTTGTTTTTCTGGGATGCGATATTAGGGGGCATTTATTGCGGTGTCATGCGTTTAAATATAAATACGTGATCGACGACATATTTTAATTCAATGGAGTTAATTATTTTTAATTAAATTAAAAATTAAATTATGATGAGATATATTAACGAGGAATATTATTTATCACAGATATTTATTTTTCATTCCCCCCCTGCGGAATAAATGCAGGAGGGAAACGTTCGCCGTTCGCGCTTAATTTTCGGCGATATGATACCCGCCGCCCAGCGCCGACGTTAGCTGAATGCTGGCATCTACCCACTGACCGTGCAGCCGCAGGGCGCTAATGCGCTCCTGCAAAGCGGGCAGCTTCGCCAGGCTGACTTTCGAGCCCGGGAGAATGCCGGCGTTCATCCGCGCCTGCGCCAGGTTCACCACGCGCAGCGCATCTTTCTCTACCTTCTCCTGCTGCTGGTTTTTCACCATTAGCGTTTCTACCTGGCTGGCGGTTTTCGCCACCTGGTTGACCGCATCGACGACCGCTTTGTTGTACTTCGCCACCGACAGGTTATTCTGCGCGCTGGCGATATCCAGGTTGGCGTTAAGCCGACCGCTGTCGAAAATCGGCAGCGTGAGCCCGGCGGTCACGCCCATCTGATTCGCCGAATGGCGGAACAGGTCGCTGAGGTGGAGGGCATCCTGCTGCAGGAACGCCATCAGGTTGATATCCGGGTAGAACGCCGCCTTCGCCGCGTCAATTTCGCTTAACGAGGCTTCGATGTACCAGTGCGCTGCCTGCAAATCAGGACGGCGCGCCAGCAGATCATAGCCAAGCTGGGACGGCATTTTGCTGGCCACCGCAGGCAGCGCAACCTTATGCAGATTCAGCGACTGGCTCTGGCTATTGGTCAGCGCCATCAGCCGGGCCTCGATCTCTTTCATGTTACCTTCAACGTCGGCCAGCTGCTGATCGGTTTTGCTGACGTTGATATCGTTTTCAGCCCCTTCAGCGGAGTTGGTGATGCCGTGCTCAAACAGCGCGGTATCGACGTTCACAATATTATTTTGCTCGCTTTTCACCTGCTCGAGGACGCTGTGAATGGCCGCTTCGGTCTGCCACTGCCAGTACAGGCGGGCGACGCTGCTGGAGAGCAGCTCGCGGGTTTGCGCCTGCTCGGCAACCTGCGCTTTCACTTCACCAATACGCGCCTGCACTTCGGCGCGGTTTTTCCCCCACAGGTCGAGATCCCAACCGGCTGTCAGGCCAAAGGTCCCGTTGGTGTACCACGGCCCGGTGTTTCCGTCTAAATCGGTGGCGAACGGCCCCATCAGCCCTTCTGCCGACATTTTCTGCCGTTCAAGATCGGCGCCAAAATCCACTTCCGGGCCCAGCGACGACTTTGACATCCGCGCCTGCGCTTCCGCCAGTTTGATTCGCTGATCGGCAATCTGCATATCCGGCGCATTCGCCAGCGCGCGGCTAATCAAGTTATTGAGCTGGGCATCATGATAGTCTTGCCACCAGTTGCTCTGCGGCCAGCCGTTTTTCACCGCGGCGGGTAATTCCGTCGCCACGCGGGAGGCCGGAGCCTGCTGTTTCATCGGGCTGCCAATGTCGTGCGACGGCGCGCAGCCCGCCAGCGCGATGAGCAGGGGCAAGCCGGACAGCACGCTTTTTTTCAGAGTCAGGTTCATGTGATAGGTCGGTTAAAAAATAAGGAAAGTGATAATAATTTAAATGAATCAAATCCTTTTAGTAAAGCGTGTGGGAACATAAATAGACATACTTAAAAACAGCTAATAACACTTTAGCGTCATGGAGTGAATATGAGTCAGAACATCTACGACGACCCGAACTTTTCGCAGGTTACGCCACGCTCGACCGTTCGGTGAAAGGACTGGACGGCGCGCCAGAGTGGCCAGCAATCCAGCAAATGCTGCCGCCGCTCGCCGGTTTACGCGTGGTCGATCTCGGCTGCGGCTACGGCTGGTTTTGCCGCTGGGCGCGCGACCAGGGTGCCGCGGAGGTGACCGGGTTGGATCTCTCCAGCCGCATGCTGGCACGCGCCGAGGAGATGACCGATGGCGAAGGTATTACCTACCGCTGCGAAGATCTGCAAACCTTAACCCTCGCCGCCAACAGCTACGATCTGGTCTACAGTTCGCTGGCGCTGCACTATCTGCCGGATATCGCCCCGCTGCTGGCTACCGTTTACCGGGCGCTGACGCCGGGCGGCGTACTGGTGTTCTCTGCCGAGCACCCTATCTACACCGCGACATTGCAGCAGGGCTGGCGGGTGGACGACAGCGGGCAGAAAAGCTGGCCGGTCAGCCACTATCAGCAGGAGGGGGAGCGCATCAGCAACTGGTTTGCCGACGGCGTGAAGAAGCAGCACCGCAAGCTCGCCAGCTGGATTAACGCGCTGGTTGCCGCCGGGCTGGTGGTGGAGCATGTGGATGAATGGGGACCGACGGCGCAACAGATTGCCGCGAATCCGGCGCTGGATGAAGAAAAAGAGCGGCCGATGATCTTTTTACTGCGCGCGCGTAAGCCGGTGTGAGTTGGGATTGCCGGATGGCGGCTACGCCTTATCCGGCCTACAGATCGTTAGCATTGTAGGCCGGATAAGCCCAGCGCCATCCGGCAATTCACCGAAGCTTACGCTTTCAGACTCGCACCGTTGGTGGCAATCACCTCTTTATACCAGTCAAAGCTTTTCTTCTTGCTGCGCGCAAGCGTACCGGTGCCATCATCGTGACGATCGACGTAGATAAAACCGTAGCGTTTGGACAGCTCGGCTTTCGACGCGCTGACAAGGTCAATCGGCCCCCAACTGGTAAAGCCCATCAGCTCAACGCCGTCTTCAATCGCCTCACGCGCCTGCACCAGGTGCTCGTTGAGGTAGCTGATGCGGTAGTCATCGTTGATGCTGCCGTCCGCTTCCACTTTATCTTTCGCTCCTAAGCCGTTTTCAACGATAAACAGCGGCTTCTGATAGCGATCCCACAGCACGTTCAGCAGCGTGCGCAGGCCCAGCGGGTCAATCTGCCAGCCCCACTCCGAGCTGGCCAGGTGCGGATTCGGCACCATATTGAGGATATTGCCGCGCGCCTGGTTATTCAGCGCCTCATCGGCGGTCACGCAGCCGGTCATGTAGTAGCTGAAGGAGACAAAATCGACGGTGGCGCGCAGCGCTTCACGGTCGGCGTCGGTGATCTCCAGCGCAATTCCGTTATCGCGGAAATAGCGCAGCATATAGCCCGGATAGGCGCCACGGCACTGCACATCGCCGAAGAACTGCCAGCTGCGGTTTTCCTGCAACGTTTTAAATACATCTTCCGGTTTGCAGCTCAGCGGATACATCAGGCCGCCCAGCAGCATGTTGCCGATTTTACCTTCCGGCACGATCTCGTGGCAGGCCTTCACCGCCAGCGCGCTGGCCACCAGCTGATGGTGAATCGCCTGATAGATTTCGCCCTTGCTGCTGCCTGCCGGCAGGCCCACGCCGGTCAACGGCGCGTGCAGCGACATGTTGATTTCATTGAAGGTCAGCCACAGTTTGACCTTGCCTTTATAGCGCTCAAACACCGTGCGGGCGTAGCGTTCAAAGAAACCAATCACCTTGCGGTTGCCCCAGCCGCCGTAGTTTGCCACCAGCGCCCACGGCATCTCATAGTGTGAGAGCGTCACCAGCGGCGTAATGTTGTAACGGGCCATCTCGTCGAACAGCTTATCGTAGTAGGCCAGCCCGGCTTCGTTCGGCTGCGCGTCGTCGCCGTTCGGGAAAATACGCGTCCAGGCAATGGAGACGCGCAGGCAGTTAAAGCCCATCTCAGCGAACAGCGAAATATCTTCCGGATAACGGTGATAGAAATCGATGGCGATATCCTTGATACCGCTGTCGCCCGTGACGCGCTCAACCACCTCGCCAAAAATGCCCTGAGGCTGGACATCGGACGTTGACAACCCTTTGCCATCTTCCAGATATGCGCCCTCAACCTGGTTTGCCGCGGTCGCGCCGCCCCAAAGGAACGTCTGTGGGAATGTTTTCATCTCTCTCTCCTGTGATTAATACTGTACGGTTAACAACGGCTGACCGGCAGTTACCGCGCTGGCGGCAACGATCTCCAGCCCCGGATAGTCGTCGCTGTTGCTGATAATAATCGGCGTCGCCAGGTCGTAACCGGCGTCCAGAATCATCTGGCGGTCGAAGGTTAAGAGCAGATCGCCCGCCTGAATTTTGTCACCCTCTTTGACGTGGGCGGTGAACGGCGCGCCGTCGAGCTTGACGGTGTCGATCCCCACGTGGTTCAGCAGCTCAATGCCGCTGTCGCTGAGTAAACCAATCGCGTGTTTGGTCTGAAAAATCGAGGCCACCTCACCGCTGAACGGCGCGATCACTTTGCCTTCGCTGGGGATAATCGCCACGCCTTTGCCAAGCAGGCCGCTGGCGAAGGTACTGTCCGGCACCTGATCGAGCGCCAGCACGGTGCCGGTCATCGGCGCCAGTACGTCGTTTTCGCTGGCTTTCGCAACTACCGCCGGCTCACCCGTTTTGCGCGGTACGCCGGCAAAGAAGGTCAGCGCACAGGCGAGGATAAAGGCCACCGCGGTGCCGATAAGCCCGCCCCACACGCTGGCATCAATGCCGCCCGGAGGGATCATCTGCGCGGGGAAGAAGATATTCGGCAGGCCGAATGAAAACGCGTAGCTGTTGCTGAACGCGGTAATCGCTCCGCCCAGCGCGCCCGCCACGCAGCCGAAGATAAATGGCCTACGCAGCGGCAGCGTCAGGCCATAGACAGCCGGCTCAGTGATACCAAAAAGCCCGGCGGAAAACGCCGACCCCGCCAGCACTTTCTGGCGTGCGTCGCGGGTGGCCAGAAAGATCCCCAGCACCGCCCCTACCTGCGCCAGCACCGCGGGCAGAATCACCGGCAGCATGGAGTCGTGGCCGAGTACGGTCATGTTGTTGATCATCAGCGGCACCAGCCCCCAGTGCAGGCCGAAGATCACGCACACCTGCCACAGCCCGCCCAGCGCCGCGCCCGCCAGCCACGGCGCGACCACGTACACCGCCTGATAGCCGTTGGCCAGCATATGACTGAGCCAGGTCGCCACCGGGCCGATAATCAGGAAGGTCAACGGCACGACGATCGCCAGGCAAATCGCCGGCGTGAAGAAGTTTTTCATCGCCGACGGCAGCAGCGCGTTGCTGCGCCGCTCGATCCAGCAGCTGACCCACGCGGCGAGGATAATCGGGATAACCGACGAGCTGTAGTTAATAAAGGTGACCGGGATTCCGAGGAAATACTCAGCGGCCGCCCCCGGGGCCTGCGCCGCCTCAAAGGCCTGAATCATTAACGGATGCGTTAACGCGCCGCCGATCACCATGGTGATAAACGGATTGCCGCCGAACTTTTTCCCGGCGGTGTAGCCAAGGAACAGCGGGAAGAAGAAGAACAACGCGTCGCTAGCGGCAAACCAGATCTTATAGGTCGCCTGCTCCGGGTTCAGCCAGCCGCACGCCACCGCCAGGGCCAGCAGCCCTTTCAGCAGTCCGGTCGCGGCCATGACGCCGAGAAACGGCGTAAAAATACCGGAAACGACGTCAATAATCTGACCAAGGATCGAGGTTTTCTCCCCCTTCACCGCTACCGGCTCGCTGTCGTCGGTTATGCCCGCCTCATCGCACACCGCCTGCCAGACGTCGTGAACGTGGTTGCCAATCACCACCTGAAACTGGCCGCCGCTCTCTACCACCATGATGACGCCCGGGTTGGCCTTTAGAGCTTCAGCATCCGCCTTACCGCTCTCTTTAAGCTTAAAACGCAGCCGCGTGGCGCAGTGAACCAGACTCACAATATTCTCTTTGCCGCCAACGTGGCTGAGAATATCCTGCGCGAGTGCTTTGTATTCCATGCAATATTCCTTGACCGAGTATTAAAAACAAAAAAACCCGAGAACGACGCCGGTAAGACGTCGCGCTCAGGTTTTGCCTGCATGATGCAGTAACAATCCAGTTGTGGAAGGACTAACGCCCCTCTTTTCTCACCCGTTCAATGTGAATGGCGAGAAACATAATTTCTTCCGTCGTCAGCGAACGCTGATAGCTGTTTTGCAGATGCAGGGCCACGGTTTCCGCGCACTTCCACGCTTTGGCGTAGTTGTCCTTCACCGCGCTGTGCAGCTCGGCATCGTCATCTTCCACCACCGTGCGCGTTAGCATCCGCTGGGCGAAAAACTTCAGGTGGGTGACGAAGCGCTGATAGCTTAGCGACTCTTCGTTGTACTCCAGACGCAGTTGATACTTCACCAGCTGCAAAATTTCCTGCATCACCCGGGTGACGTGCATCACTTCCGGCATTTCGCTGTTGAGCTGCGCGGTCACCAGGTGCAGGGCGATAAACCCGGCTTCATCTTCCGCCAGCTCCACCAAATGATGATCCGGATACGTCCGGTGAAGTACAGAAAGCCCGCACGGCACAAGCCCTGCGGGCTTTTTTGTGTCTGTCGTTGTCCGAGAACATCCGGCTAAATCCAGAGAAAATTGGTACACGTTTAGGTACACGCTATACTGTGGTCCATTAAACGTGTACCAATAATGGAAGGGATCCAGACATGGCGCGCATTACACGCCCCCTCACTAACAACGAAATCCTCAAAGCGAAACCCCGCGAAAAAGACTTCACCCTGCATGATGGTGATGGCCTGTTCTTACTCGTCAAAACCTCCGGTAAAAAACTCTGGCGCTTCCGTTATCAACGACCGGGAAGCAGCAGCCGCACAAATTTGAGTCTCGGCTCATACCCTGCCCTTACACTCGCAGCAGCACGTCAGATACGCGACCAGCACTTAATCACGCTTGCGCAAGGCATGGATCCACAACAGCAACAGGAGCAGGCGTCAGAACAACGCCAGATTGAGTTAGACAGCATTTTCTCAACAGTAGCTGCTAACTGGTTCCAGATTAAAAGCAGAGGTGTCACAGAGGATTATGCAAAGGATATTTGGCGTTCTTTGGATAAAGACGTGTTCCCGGCAATCGGTGCGATACCAGTTCAGGAGATTAAGGCCAGAACGATTGTTGAAGCATTAGAGCCAATAAAAGCACGTGGCGCATTAGAGACGGTTCGTCGCCTAGTCCAGCGTATTAACGAGATAATGATTTACGCGGTTAATACAGGTCTGATTGATGCAAATCCGGCGTCAGGTGTTGGAATGGCATTTGAGAAACCCAAAAAGCAAAACATGCCCACGCTACGACCAGAAGAATTACCCAAGCTGATGCGTTCTCTGGTCATGTCAAATCTATCTGTTTCGACTCGCTGTCTTATTGAGTGGCAGCTTCTGACCCTAGTGCGTCCTTCTGAGGCTTCTGGTGCTCGCTGGGTAGAGATCGATCTCGATGCCAAACTCTGGACGATTCCCGCCGAACGAATGAAGGCTAAGCGTGAACACATTGTTCCTTTATCACCACAAGCATTAGAAATTCTGGATGTGATGAAACCTATCAGTGCTCATCGTGAGCATATTTTCCCGAGCAGGAATGATCCAAAGCACGCCATGAATAGTCAGACAGCAAATGCAGCGCTGAAACGTATTGGCTATGGAGGAAAACTAGTAGCCCATGGATTACGCTCTATTGCCAGTACGGCCATGAATGAAGCTGGATTTAATGCTGATGTGATAGAGGCTGCTTTGGCCCATTCTGATAAAAATGAAGTAAGAAAAGCTTATAACCGCTCCACGTATTTAGAACAACGTAAAGAGCTTATGTCATGGTGGGGAAGTCGAGTAAATAAAATATGAAAAAACAGCATCGCCTTTAATGACGATGCTGCGTGTCTTACTGCATATCGAGGAAGAATCTTGATGCAGAATGATATTTATAATCCCCCCAAGGCATCATTCTTTTTTCTGGATAAGTAACAAAAATCCAACGCCGAGATCGTGTTATAGCTACAAAAGCATTATTTCTTTCTTCATCTAGCTCGACTTTGCTCTTAGCTCGATAATCTGGAAAAACCCCCTCACACATACCGATAAGGAAAACTATATCTTTTTCAAGTCCTTTCATTGTATGAACAGTACTTAACATAATCCCATTATTTAATGGTATCATCATTAAGCTGACCCAAAGCAAGTGCATTCCTAAATGAGGATAGATTATCACCGAGGCCTTTACGTTTGAATCGTGTCCACATGGATTGAAGCTGCTCTATATCTTTAATCCCTGTGGCAATATCATCTTCTTTAGCAGAATCTTTGGTATTTGCTCCTAAATTCACCAGTTCTGTTTTAATATCTAAACAGAACTTCAAAATATTAGGTGTGTCTACAGACATATGATCAATATGTGCTAAAACCAAGCTAATCAAATCTTTATCTAGGTTAGATGATTTTTTTATGTCAGCATAGACTTTGCTAATATCGTAGGTAACATCTGATTCTGGGTTTAATTCTAAACCGATTAATTTATACAATCTCTTCCCATCAACCCAATCCTTTGGATTAACCTTAACCCTTATAGCAAGATCGACTATTTTCCCAATAAGAGAAACTGGCGATTCATTTCTATCACTACGCTTTAGGAAATAAGGTATATTTCTTTTTTTAAGCTCACTTTCCATAGATTTTAAAACAAATCTATTTCTACATATAACAACAATTTTAGAGCAATCAATATCGCCCTCAATTTCTGGATGTCTTTTTAAATTCAGTATATGTTGAATGCTATCACAAACCCATATAGCTTCAGATTCTTCATCTGGTAAAGCATTAAAAGATTTATAGCCATCAAGAGCAGCATTAACACCAACTTGGCTATTTGGTTTTAATTTATTAGCTAATTCAATCACTGCTTTCGAAGATCTATAGTTCTCGTTTAAACAATAAATTTTAGGAGTAAAATCTTTCACGAATGATTTAATAAAATAATCTGATAATGAACCATTAAAACCATAGATCATCTGGTCACTATCACCAACCATCATGACATCTTTTATTTTATCACCGCAGAGAACCTTTATAAATTCGTACTGAGCTCTGTTTAAGTCTTGAGCTTCATCAACAAATAAAGCAACGTATTTTTTTTGATATATTCTTGCTACTGAATCTTGATTTAATAGGATTTTATGTGCATATAAAAGTATATCATCAAAATCCACACCACCACTTTCCAATAAAGCAGACTGATAATCTTGATAAATATTCCAAATACGCGGATTGGAACTGAATTTTATCTTTACTTCATCTTCAGTTAAAAGCTCTCTTTTAATAACAGAGAATACATTAAGATATTGACTTATAATTTTTTCACGATTTCGCTTTTCTCTAATGTCCTCAACATCTAAGTATTCATCAATATTAACCCCCTGTTCTCTTAAGGAATGTAGGAAAACCTCCATCCGATCTTGGTCACGTTCAAATATATGTAATTCTTTTGGTAACCCAATAGTATACCCATAACTTTCGAGTACCCTTTGTGCAACAGAATGAATCGTAGCAATCCAAATCCTATCACGATTTTCTGAGCCATCATCTAACCTTTCAAGCATTTCATCTGCTGCTTTATTTGTGAATGTTAAAGCAACCACACTTCCTCTAGCAGAGTTATTGAGAATGAACCTAACCCTCTCAGTAAGCACTCTTGTTTTGCCAGAACCTGCAGATGCAAGAACTTGTATAGCCCCTCCCATAGGAGCTTTAACAACTTCAATTTGAGATTGTGATAAATTATCAATCATAGCTCAAGCCATCCCCTAACTTTATTAAATGCAATAATAACAGATTCCGGAAGTAACTCCTCAATTCTCTTTCCATTTGCATTCTGTGCTAGAATCACCCCTAAATACCCTGCATAACTAGCTTTTGAGTCACGCATTTTTTCAATTATAGCACTACCTTGTAAAGCCTCTATTTCTCTTTTCTTGGCATCTCGATACCGTTCATTAGGACTAGCTTTAGTTTCACTTAACACTAATGATTCAATTATTTCCTCACGAATATTCAACTCGTTGTATAACTCAGCTTCAATATCATTTGTTTCTTTGAGGAACTCTAAGGAGAAACAATCAGGATTCAATACGAGGCCATCTTCACGAACTAAACGTGCTACCTGACGGTTTATCTCACCATGAGTATCACCATCATTATCACTAATAATACAGACAGGGATACCTAAATTACTTGCAAGTTTAATGAATGGTGGGTAATTTTTACCACTGACACTTACACAGTTAACTCCAACACTGAACATCGTCCTACCGAAATATAATTCAAACATTGATGGTATTAATTGTTCTTCTGTAACACCCTCACATAAAATTAAGGCTCGAGAGAAAAGCAACTCACCACGGGTTAACATTATCTCCCTTTTTAATGCATTTTTTTCATCATGTTCAATTCTTTTCTTCAGGCAATTTACTGTTACTCCATCACCTTTCTTTATGAATGATCTTATATCTTCTATCTCAGCCATTGCACTCAGGTATGGTGAATGAGTACTCAGTATAATTTGTCCCTGAGATGATGATAACTGTTTAAACAAGGTTCTTTGTGCATTGGGATGTAGATGCGCTTCTGGCTCTTCAGCTCCAACAATTGGATGTAGCGCCTTATTTTCGAGCTCATGCCGCTCATGCATAAAGCTTAAAAACGATTGAACTGTAAGCATTGAAGCCCAACTTCTCGTCCCAGTGCCATGATATTCCATTGAAAATGAATGGTTTTCTTCATCTCCGAAATGTACTGTAAATTGCTTTGATAGATCTCGGATTTTTTTAGGGAAAGGAGTTATTTCTGTGTGGCTTGATCCTAGAAATGATTGGTTTAACCCTTGAAGTGAATTTTTTAAGCTTTGAAGCGGCTCACTTCTACTCACTGCGGTTTCATTTATTGAACTTATCATTTCTTCAAGTGCAGTAACATCTTCATCTTCATATTTAATATATGATAAGACCTTCCCTATATATGAGCTTTTATCTTTAAGCTCATGATGTATATCCCTCTGAGCCTCAATACAAATATAGGGGATTGCATCAACTTTTGTTCTTACCTTTCTTCTCTCGTTTACAACAATCTCTTTCCATCCCTCAAACTCTCCCCATTCATTCAAATAATAACGTTGTGTATTAAATCCACCTTTTATCTCATCTGGCTGAACTTTTGTACGAATAGCCACAAACTCATGTCCATTTGCATCTACTGCAATATTATCACCGAAAACATCAATCCATTTTTCGTCAAACTCTTCTGTTTTATTATAATGTTCATCCGTAGGTATTATTTTTAAGTCAACGATAACTTCATTAACTTTTAACCCAGAACTATCTATATGAAGATCTTCATCACTAAAGTAACGTTGGTAATCACCTAAAGCTAGTTGCAACGATTTTAGGAAGGATGTTTTCCCCGCATTGTTTGTACCTAACAAAACGGCAATACGTCCTAGCTCAACCTCAATTTCCTTTATACCTCTAAAACCTGAAATCCTAACAGAATTTATAAGAATTGACATATATTCATTCCCTCCTTGATTTTATGACATATACATTCCGAATAAATGTAATAATTCTGTTATCCAGATTATCATTTGCTGAAAATAAAATATAGTATATCCCAACCCTGCCGCGCAATGCTCTCCCCGCCACGCCTGCCCGCTTAAGAGGTCGCTTTTAATGCAGGTGCATGAACGGCCTCAGGACGCACCGGTACTGGTGTTGCATGGGATAAAAAATACGGGGATTTGCATGCAAAGCCATGCACCTTATGGATGCATGGCTTTTTTCGGGAAAAATAGCGGAATTTTCGCGGATTTTTTTGCGTGCTACCGTGAGGCCAGTTCTGCACGTCGGCGGGTGTAAATCAGGTTCTGTGCCGGAGTGAATTTCTGGCGATTATCATCCCGCGAAGCCGCATCAGGCCTGAATCCGATCGCCGTTAAAATGTCGCTGTCCTGCTCGGAATAATTAATTTTTTCACCGGCGGCCAGCCACACCGACAGGGCTTCACGCAGATAATCAACCGAGTGCTGCATGGCGCTCTGTTTTACTGCGGGAAGCTGTTCGTGATATCCCATCAGCTCAGGTGCCAGCGTGGCGGCCAGCTCCGCGCCGTACTGCTGCATAAAGTCATGGAGCCGGTTGCGGATGCTGATGTGCTGTACCTCCTCATGTGAGCGGATATAGCGACCGGCGGCCTGATTAATCTCCCATTTTTTCACATCGATATTGTCGCGCAAATCCTGCATTCTGCGCGGGATTTGTTCGTCACCGGCAAGGAGCTGTTCACGGTATTCCCGTTCAAGGTCTGCCAGTTCGGCTTTACGTTTCAGCCAGGTGTTTTTGTTCGCCTGACAGGCCTCAAAGGCCTGCTGTATTGTCACAGTGGTCACGTGTCTCTCTCCTGATTAATGCCGGAACGGCGAGCTGTAGCAGCCCTGTACTTTACGCGGCGGCGGTGGCGTCACCGGGGCGGGGTCGGTTTTTTCCGGTGCGGCACGTATCACACCGTCAACCGACTCGATGGTGCGGAAAGTGGCCGAGCATTCGATATTGGTACACTGGTGATAACGCTGTTTGACGTTTTCCGACAGATAACGGCTGGTACGGACGTGCGCGGTCTTTTTGCAGAACGGGCAGTGAAACATGATTCAGCCCTCTGCCTGTTCGTGGGATTTTTCGGCCAGTTCAGCGGCAAGTTTCATCCGTCTGGCCGGGCTTCTTAACAGCGCCATATCAACCCCGGTTATGACCGGGCGATTCATGCCCGTTACGGACAGGACCGGCTCCTGCTCCATATCAAAATGATACAGGGCTGACTGCAGATTCAGGGCATCACCCAGCTCGCGGGTCACGGTCGCACGCGGCGAGGTTTCTCCGCTCATTTCCAGCGACCGTATACGCAACAGAAAGGCACGTAACAGTGCGGGGCTGATACCGGCCAGCGCCTTCTTCCACTCGCTGTTGGCGTAGGTAGTGAACGCTTTTTCATGGGCGCTGATATAAGCCGTACCGGAGGAGCATGCGCCAAGCATGGCGTGGCTTTTGTCTTTCTCCAGCTCGGTAATCAGACCGGTGAACTCATCAGCCAGTTCGCGACTGGCGATACGTTTACTGTGTTCAGCTTTCAGTTCAGGAGTGAGGTTGCCGCGCAGGGTTCGAAAGCGGCTGCGCCAGTCCTGTTCGGCCTGTGCACTTTCACTGAGGGCGGTCTGTCGTTCCTGCTCACAACGCTGAATGGAAGCCTCAATGTCGCTGAGTTTTCCCATGCTGGCCGTGTGTGCGTCTTTTGCCTCGTTAAGTGCGGCCAGCGCACCGGCAATACGTTGTTCCGCGCCTTCATCCTGTTTACTGATAACGGTCTGCATGGCTTTGATAATGAGTTCGGGTTTCATGTTCAGGCTCTCCGTGTGTTCAACCTGAAATGATTCTGACGCCTCCTGCACAACAACACGATTCATTGCCGTTGTCAGAGTGCTGGCACAAACAGACCTTAAAAACTGGCTGGCCAGAGAAAGGTCGCAGGAAAACCTTACTCACCGTTTATTTTTTTACTTATAACTATTCACCACTGTTCACCTTAAATAAAAAGATAAGTAATACAGTAAGTTAAAGGGTGAACAGTTGAAGGTCTGACTGTTCACCGTCTGTTCACCACTGTTCACCCTTCAGTTTTTTCAGCCAGTCAGCCACTTAGACTTTTTAGTGATTAAAAATAATAATTATATAAACAAAAGTAATCAGCAATGGGCCACCGGTTTGCCAACGTTTGCCAAAAAACGGCCAACGTTTGCCACTGTATAAAAAACGCTCTGTTGTGTGGTGGAGCAGTACAAAATGACTTGTTGCCCTGAGAGAAAATATTCACAAAATAGAGAGCTACCCGAAGCCGGACGGACACGACCGGCACTGTATGGACTTTGTGAGGTAGCCCGATGCACACCGCTTTTTCTTCCCCGTCTTCTGCCCCTGCCGCCCCGCTGATGCCGGTTTCTGATACCGTTCACGAGCGCTTTATCCGTCTGCCCGAAGTGATGCATCTGTGCGGCCTGTCCCGCTCGACTATTTACGACCTCATCAGCCGGGAAGCCTTCCCGAAACAAATCTCCCTCGGCGGGAAAAACGTGGCGTGGGCGCAGTCTGAAATCACCGCATGGATGGCAGATCGCATTGCCGAACGTAACCGGGGCTATGACGCATGATGATAACCACTCAGCAAACAGCCCCTTTTTCTGGCTTGCTTCTTTTCGCCGTTTCCAGGTATAGTTTTCCTGCTGTCGCAAAATCGGCAGCCGGGCGTGAGAACCCGAGTTTAACTGTGGCGACACCGGACGCGCCATGCGTCTTTTTTTGTGTCTGTGCCTTGATGCACCCATTCAATACACAGTGGCCTTTTCGCCATTGTGGGTATCGCGTAATGGTGGCTCAGGCGGGGCAGCCTTCGGGCTGGCCGGTTTCCATAGTTGCCGGTTTCTCACCCCCGTCTGGGCTACCACCATTGCGTGAGAACTTCGGTGGTAGCTGTAATCAGCTAACTATGGAGGTTGCCGCTATGGCTACGACCCTCACCCCGTCACACCCGCAGTTTGTCTTTGTGTTTGCCGCCGTTCGTCGTGCAGACCGTAAACCCCGTATCTGTATGCTTCGCACCGTTGCCGGTGATGAACACGCCGCACGTCTTTCTCTCATTCGCGATTACGTCCTCTCATTCGCTGGCCGTCTGCCGGTTGCGGAGGTGCGTGCATGAGACACACCACCATTACCGCCCGCGACCTCGAATGCCTGGAGCATATGCGCAACGTCGGCCAGCTCGTCAATGAGCTGATGCAGGTGCAGGATTGCGCGACCGTTCGTCGTGACCCTGCGCAGCATTCACAGCTTACCTCCGTGATTTACCTCATGACCGCCCAGCTCGACGGCGTGGTCGAGCGCTGCAATCAGCGCTGGCTGACCGGGGAGGGCAACGTATGAAAAAGCCATTACCGCCCGTATTACGCGCCGCGCTGTATCGTCGCGCCGTGGCCTGTGCCTGGCTGACCCTGTGCGAACGTCAGCACCGCTACCCGCACCTCACCCTCGACGCGCTGGAAAGCGCCATTGCCGACGTGCTGGAGGGCTTCTACCTGCGCCAGCACGGTGAGGAAAAAGGCCGCCAAATTGCCTGTGCGCTGCTGGAAGATTTAATGGAAGCCGGACCGCTCAAGGCCACCCCGTCGCTGTCCTTTCTGGGACTCGCCGTGATGGATGAACTCTGTGCCCGTCATATCACATCGCCTGTTATGCACTGAGGGAGAAAATAACGATGAAAATGAACGTAACGGAAACCGTAAAACAGGCGTGCGGCCACTGGCCGCGCATTCTCCCGGCGCTGGGTGTGAAGGTCATGAAAAACCGGCATCAGGCCTGTCCGGTGTGCGGCGGCTCTGACCGTTTTCGCTTTGACGATAAAGAGGGGCGCGGGACGTGGTTCTGCAATCAGTGCGGTGCGGGTGACGGGCTTAAGCTGGTCGAGAAAGTGTTCGGCGTGACCGCATCAGAGGCCGCCGGAAAGGTGGATGCCGTGACCGTCAACCTGCCACCGGTTGCCCCCGAAGTGATTGCGGCCGCAGAGGCTGAAACGGAGGCTGACCGCAAGGCGGCGGCCGCGCTGGCTGTCAGGCTCATGGAGAACACCCGACCGGCCAGCGGCAACACCTACCTGACCCGCAAGGGCTTCCCCGACCGGGAATGTCCGGTACTGTCGGCCACACACAAAACCGGCGGCGTGACGTTCCGCGCCGGTGATGTGGTTGTCCCGCTGTATGACGATACCGGCGCACTGGTTAACCTTCAGCTTATCAATTCTGACGGTCTCAAACGCACCCTGAAAGGCGGTCAGGTTAAAGGGGCATGTCACACCCTCGAAGGGAAAAAAGAGGCAGGAAAGCGGCTGTGGATAGCGGAAGGCTATGCAACCGCACTCACCGTGTATCACCTGACCGGTGAAACCGTCATGGTGGCTCTCTCGTCCGTGAACCTCCTTTCTCTGGCGAGCCTTGCCCGTCAGAAACACCCGGCATGTCAGATTGTCCTCGCTGCCGACCGCGATCTCAGCGGGAACGGCCAGACCAAAGCCGCATCGGCTGCACAGGCCTGTGAGGGCACGGTTGCCCTCCCGCCGGTATTCGGTGACTGGAATGATGCTTTTATGCAGCAGGGAGAGGACACCACGCGCAAGGCGATTTATGGTGCCATCAGGCCACGGGCTGAAAGCCCGTTCGACACAATGAGCGAGGCAGAATTTACCGCCATGAGCACCAGTGAAAAGGCGATGCGGGTGCATGAGCATTACGGTGAAGCGCTGGCCGTGGACGCCAACGGCCAGCTCCTGTCCCGCTATCAAAACGGCATCTGGAAAAATATCCCTGCCGCCACTTTTTCACGGAATGTGGCTGATTTATTCCAGCGCTTACGCGCCCCGTTCTCGTCCGGGAAAATTGCCTCGGTGGTGGAGACCCTGAAACTGATTATTCCGCAGCAGGCCACACCGGCACGGCGTCTGATTGGCTTTCGCAACGGGGTACTCGATACCCAAAGCGGCATATTCAGTCCACATCATAAATCGCACTGGCTGCGCACGCTGTGCGACGTGGATTTTACCCCGCCGGTAGAAGGCGAAATGCTGGAGACTCACGCGCCGAATTTCTGGCGCTGGCTCGACCGGGCGGCCGGTAAAAATCCACAAAAGCGCGACGTGATACTCGCTGCGCTGTTTATGGTGCTGGCGAACCGTTACGACTGGCAGCTCTTTCTCGAAGTCACCGGTCCCGGCGGGAG
>NZ_JBKDZH010000039.1:0-3000 GCF_047971185.1 Kluyvera sp. | reverse complement strand
GGCTTCTGGCTGCCAGTCCCAACGCGGTTTGCAAGCTTCTTTCGCCAGCTCGTTGATCGCCTGAATCACAACATGCTGCTGTTCGTGACAGAACACAACAGCGCCCAGCATCTGGTCTTCGCTCAGCAGTTCAGCTTCGGATTCAACAATAAGTACGGCTGCTTCAGTACCTGCAACAACCAGGTCCAGCTTGCTTTCTTTCAGTTCGTCCTTAGTCGGGTTAAGTACTTACTGGTCATTGATGTAACCAACACGTGCAGAACCGATCGGGCCGTTGAACGGAATGCCGGACAGGGACAGCGCAGCGGAGGCGCCGATCATAGCAACGATATCCGGGTTAACCTGCGGGTTAACGGAAACCACGGTCGCGATAACCTGTACTTCGTTAACGAAGCCTTCCGGGAACAGCGGGCGAACCGGGCGGTCAATCAGACGCGCGATCAGGGTGTCACCTTCGCTCGGACGGCCTTCACGACGGAAGAAGCTACCCGGGATACGGCCAGCAGCGTAGGTACGCTCCTGATAGTTAACGGTCAGCGGGAAGAAGTCCTGGCCTGGTTTCGCTTTTTTCTGACCCACAACGGTAACGAATACCGCAGTGTCATCCATGCTAACCATTACGGCGGCAGTTGCCTGGCGCGCCATCATGCCGGTTTCCAGCGTTACGGTGTGTTGGCCGTACTGGAACTTACGAACGATCGGATTAAGCAAAATTCTATCCTTTCTTAATGAGTGGCGACACACCCTTTGGCGTGCCGACCGATGAAACCGATCTTCTTTGCATCCTCGCGACTAATGACAACCCTAACCCGACGCCGGGTAAAGCCTCTCATTAGCCGCGCGAACCTCTGCAACGAAGAATATGTACAACAACAATACATTATACCCGTTATCTTTCAAAATACTGCTGTGTTGGTAATTTCAGCTCAATTTTGTCTCAACAAGATGCAGACAAGCAGGATTACCAGAACGCCAGACAGCGTCTTACGGGCAAACTTTCTTATAAATGACGGTCGTCCGGTGGAAAAAAGGGGCCATAAAGGCCCCTCTTTCTGAAACTCGCTAGAATTAGCGACGCAGACCCAGACGCTCGATCAGCGCGGTGTAGCGTGCAACATCTTTACGTTTCAGGTAGTCGAGCAGTTTACGACGCTGAGAAACCATGCGCAGCAGACCACGACGGCTGTGGTGATCTTTTTTGTGCTCTGCAAAGTGACCCTGCAGGTGGTTGATCTGTGCAGTCAGCAGTGCAACCTGAACTTCGGTAGAACCGCTGTCGTTCGCGCCACGACCGAACTCAGAAACGATTTGTGCTTTAGCTTCAACGCTTAGAGACATTTTGAACTCCAAATTTAAAAGAAAGAAAGGGTGCCGATCTCTAATTCAGCAGCCCTGAGATAACGCTTGCCAATTGTTAAACAATTAAGCAGACGTTAAGCCGCGATATTCTACTCGCAGCGCTCGGTTATCGCAAGCCACAGAACCTGGCTTACTCCGTGTACTCGACCACCAGACGGCGTGGAGCCACGCGGCCTTCGTCATCGATTTCACCCATACCGAGGAATTTACCTTCGTCACCTTCCGTCACGCGCACCAGGCCTTCCAGCGGCGCGCCTGACGTCCGTACCGGATTACCATTTTTAAAGTAAACCGCTGACGTTACAGGGATATTCACCACCGGATAGTCCGAAGCGGGACTGTCCATCGGCATCAATAACGGATCGAGTAATTCCGCCGCCGGAATGCCCTGCTGTTCGGCCTGTTCAACCAGTTCGCGCAGCTGTTCCAGCGTGACCATACGCTCGACCGGGTATTTGCTGACCGCCAGGCGACGCAGGAAAATCACGTGCGCACCACAGCCGAGCTTTTCGCCCAGATCGTCAATGATGGTACGAATATAGGTGCCTTTGGAGCAGTGAATTTCCAGCTCCAGCTCGTTCCCTTCATGACGAATAAACAGCAGTTCGTAGACGGTAATCGGGCGTGCTTCACGCGGCACTTCAATGCCCTGACGAGCATATTCGTAGAGCTTTTTGCCCTGGTACTTCAGCGCGGAGTACATAGACGGCACCTGCTGGGTGTCGCCTCGGAAGCTCTCAAGCGCCTCAGCCAGCTGCGCATCGCTGAAGGTCACCGGACGCTCTTCCACGATCTGCCCGTCGGCGTCGGAAGTATCGGTGCGCTGGCCTAAGCGAGCGATCACGCGGTAGCGTTTGTCGGAGTCCAGCAGATACTGGGAAAACTTGGTCGCTTCACCGAGGCAGATCGGCAGCATGCCGGTCGCCAGCGGATCCAGCGCGCCGGTATGTCCGGCGCGGTTGGCGTTGTAGATGCGCTTCACTTTCTGCAGTACATCGTTGCTGGAGGCACCCTGCGGCTTATCCAGCAACAGCACGCCGTGGATATCACGGCCGCGACGACGAGGACGACTCATCAGTCCTCCTTGCTGTCGTCCGGGTTCACACGACGTTCTTCGTCATGCTTCACCACGTTAGTCACCAGGTTGGACATGCGCATCCCTTCGACCAGCGAGTTGTCGTAGAAGAAGGTCAGTTCCGGCACGATACGCAGGCGCATGGCTTTACCCAGCAGCGAGCGAATGAAGCCAGAGGCTTCCTGCAGCGCTTTGATGCCGGCTTTAACGGCCGCTTCATCTTTGTCGTTCAGGAAGGTCACAAACACTTTGGCATAGGCCAGATCGCGAGACATTTCGACACCGGAAACGGTGGTCATCATGCCCAGACGCGGGTCTTTAATTTCGCGCTGCAGGATGATTGCGATCTCTTTTTGCATCTCCTGAGCCCCGCGCTGCGGGCGACCAAATTCTTTCGCCAGAATAAATTCTCCAGACAAAAAAGGGGCTATCAGCCACTTGTGAAATAGTTGCCGGGTGGCGCTTCGCTTCCCCGGCCTACAATCGGCAATCTTAACGAAGATTAAGCGATGGTACGTTGGATCTCGATGAGTTCGATCTCTTCGATCATATCGCCAACGCGAACG
>NZ_JBKDZH010000038.1:0-64937 GCF_047971185.1 Kluyvera sp. | reverse complement strand
GCCTGTATCGTACAGAATTCCTGTTCATGGACCGTGACGCGCTGCCAACTGAAGAAGAACAGTTCGCTGCCTACAAAGCGGTTGCTGAGGCCTGTGGCTCTCAGGCCGTTATCGTGCGTACCATGGACATTGGCGGCGACAAAGAGCTGCCGTACAAGAACTTCCCGAAAGAAGAGAACCCGTTCCTCGGCTGGCGTTCCGTGCTTATCGCGATGGATAGTAAAGAGATCCTGAGTGACCAGGTTCGCGACATTCTGCGTGCCTCTTCTTTCGGTAAACTTCGCATCATGTTCACGATGATCATCTCTGTTGAAGAAGTGCGTGCACTGCGCAAAGAGATCGAAATCTACAAACAGGAACTGCGCGACGAAGGTAAAGCATTTGACGAAAGCATTGAGATTGGCGTGATGGTGGAAACACCGGCAGCGGCGACCATTGCGCGTCACTTAGCCAAAGAAGTTGATTTCTTTAGTATCGGCACCAATGATTTAACGCAGTATACTCTGGCAGTTGACCGTGGAAATGATATGATTTCGCATCTTTACCAGCCAATGTCACCGTCTGTCCTTACCTTGATCAAGCTAGGAATTGATGCTTCTCATGCTGAAGGCAAATGGACTGGCATGTGTGGTGAGCTTGCTGGCGACGAACGTGCTACACTTCTGTTGCTGGGGATGGGTCTGGACGAATTCTCTATGAGCGCCATTTCTATCCCGCGCATTAAGAAGATTATCCGTAACACGAACTTCGAAGATGCGAAGGTCTTAGCAGAGCAAGCGCTTGCACAACCAACAACGGACGAACTGCTGGCGTTGGTGAACAAGTTCATTGAAGAAAAAACAATCTGCTGATCCACGAGACGCGGCCCAAATTACTGCTTAGGAGAAGATCATGGGTTTGTTCGATAAACTGAAATCTCTGGTTTCTGATGATAAAAAAGACACCGGAACCATTGAGATCATTGCACCGCTCTCTGGCGAAATCGTCAACATCGAAGACGTGCCGGACGTAGTGTTTGCTGAGAAAATCGTTGGTGATGGCATTGCTATCAAACCGACCGGCAACAAAATGGTTGCGCCGGTTGACGGCACCATCGGTAAGATCTTTGAAACTAACCACGCTTTCTCTATCGAATCTGATAGCGGCATCGAGCTGTTCGTTCACTTCGGTATCGACACCGTTGAACTGAAAGGCGAAGGTTTCAAACGTATCGCGGAAGAAGGCCAGCGCGTTAAAGTTGGCGACACGGTTATCGAATTCGATCTGCCGCTGCTGGAAGAGAAAGCCAAGTCTACCCTGACTCCGGTTGTTATCTCCAACATGGACGAGATCAAAGAGCTGACCAAGCTTTCCGGTAGCGTTACCGTCGGTGAAACTCCGGTAATTCGCATTAAGAAGTAATTCTTACTGCATGAAAAATGGCGCCGATTGGCGCCATTTTTTTATCCGCAATATAACCCCGCGCGTTACAACGGCGAGGTCACCGGACGGAAGCACTTCTCGTGCATCAGCACTTTCATCCCCTCCGGGCCGCTCTCCAGCATTCGACGTTCGGAATCGGACACCAGCAGCTCGCACTGATAGCCGCCGGTCACGCCAAATATCGCCCGCGCAACGCACGCATCCTCCAGCGCATTTTGCCCGCTGGTCTCAAAATGGCCCACCAGACGGCCGTTATGGCGAATAATCAGGCGGTAGCTCTTCATCGCCCCTCCCCTGCCGGCGGCAGTATTAATTCATCACAACCGCATTTCTGCGTCCAGCTCATCACCTCAAGCACCCGCTGTGCCGCATCGTGCGCGGCGTCCGACAACGATTTTTTCTGCACGATGCCGCTAATCAGCTCGGCGCAGAACAAATCGCCGGTGCCCTTTAAGTCCGTTTCCAGACGCGGATGGTCAATGATGGCCGTTGATTCCGCGGTCACTACCGCCACCGTAATATTGTCTGTGGTCTGGCCCGGCGCGCTGGTGATCACCACCCATTTTAGCGTGTCGGACAGCAGCGACTGCGCCGCGGTAATGGCTTCATTCAGCGTACCGCAGGGTTTACCGCTGAGCATGGCCAGTTCGAAGACGTTCGGCGTTAACCCCTGCGCCAGCGGCAGCAGGTGCGTCCGATAGGCCTCGGGGATCTCCGCCTTCACGTAAATACCGCTATCCACATCGCCAATCACCGGGTCGACCAGAATGCAGATATCCGGATGCGTGATCTTCACCCTTTTCAGCCACTGCGCCAGCAGCGCAATCTGCTCTGCGCTGCCCATATAGCCGGTGGTCACCGCCTTCAGTTCGCGCAGCGCGTCGCGCTCATTCAGCGCGGTGAGATAACCACCGAACCACTCACCGGGAATAATCCCGCCGTAGAAGGTTTGGTAATGCGGCGTGTTGCTGAACAGCACGGTTGGCACGGCGGTCACCCGCAGGCCGTGGGCCTTAATGGCCGGGACGGCAATGCTGTTACCGACGCTGCCGTAAACCACCAGAGACTGCACGGCGACGATATCCGTTTGCAGCGCACGGTGCGTATCGTTGAAGAGCACCGACTGTATTTCACTATCCTGCCCCATCTCCTTCTCCTTATGACTCTGGACAGCGGGCGAGCGCCTCACTATTATCGTCATATGCTAAATTTCATTTTGTCATAGGTCAATAATGATCGACGGAAAAAGCGCCAACGAAATCTTTGACAGTATTCGTCAGCATATCACCAGCGGGCAACTGGCGAAGGGTGAAACGCTGCCGCCGGTCAGGGAACTGGCGGCAAGACTGGGGGTAAACCGTAATACGGTGGCGTCTGCCTACAAACGGCTGGTGACCTCAGGGCTGGCGCTAAGCCTGGGACGCAACGGCACCGTTGTAAAAGAGACACCTGTGCCAGCAGCACTGGAAGGTGGGAATCCACATACGCCGCTCACCGACCTTTCCAGCGGCAATCCGGCGACGACCAGATTACCTGACCTGGCGCGTTATCTTTCGCACATCAGCCGCACGCCACGCCTTTACGGTGATGCGCCGGTATCTCCATCGCTGTATGACTGGGCGCTGGCATGGATGCAGGATGCCATGCCCGCCGCCGGCGATATCGACCTGACCAACGGCGCGGTGGATGCCATTGAGCGCCTGCTCTGCGCGCACTTGCTCCCCGGCGACAGCGTGGTTGTGGAAGACCCCTGCTTTCTCAGCAGCATTAGCATGCTGCGCTACAGCGGTTTTAATGCCAGCCCGGTAGAGATTGATGGCGAAGGACTGGTGGCAGAAAAGCTTGAACTGGCGCTCGCCAAAGGCGCGCGCGCGGTGATTTTAACGCCACGCGCCCACAACCCCACAGGCTACAGCCTGAGCGCCGCTCGCGCCGCCGCTATCCAGCAGGTGCTGAGTCGCTACCCGCAGGTACTGGTTATTGTCGATGACCACTTTGCGCTGCTGTCGTCCGCGGCCTGGCATCCGGTACTGACGCCGCAAACCCAGCACTGGGCCGTGGTTCGCTCAATGTCTAAAACGTTAGGCCCGGACCTGCGGCTGGCTTTTGTCGCCAGCGATCCGGCCACGTCAGCCAGGCTAAGACTACGGCTTAACGCCGGTAGCCAATGGGTCAGCCATCTGTTACAGGATCTGGTTTACGCTTGCCTGGCGGACGAAGCCTACCAACGTACTCTCACCGAATCCCGCCTGTTTTATGCTGGCCAACAGCAAAAACTGGCTGAGGCACTGGGCCGCCACGGTGTAGACGGCGTGCTTCAGGGGGACGGCCTGAACCTATGGCTACCGCTTGCAACCCCCAGTCAGCGTACAGCGTTTGCGCTGGCAAAAGCTGGCTGGCTGGTCCGCGAAGGTGAAGCGTTTGGCATCAACGCGCCCGCGCACGGCCTGCGTATCACCCTTTCAACCCTTAACGACAACGACATCAATCGTCTGGCGTCCGATATTTATCATGCGCTTAGCCTCTGACAGGAGAACATCCATGCGCGTCCATTTTGTGCTTCACGAATCATTTGAATCCGCAGGTGCTTACCTCCCCTGGGCCGAGTCTCGCGGCCACGACGTTAGCTGGACTCACGTCTATCGGTATGAAAGTGTCCCCGACAACGCTGACGGCTTTGATATGCTGGTGGTGTTCGGCGGACCTCAGTCGCCACGTACTACGCTTGCCGAGTGCCCCTACTTTGATTCACAAGCCGAGCAGCGGTTGATTCGTCAGGCGATAGACGCCGGGCGCACCGTCGTCGGTATCTGCCTGGGTTCACAGCTGATTGGTGAAGCGCTAGGCGCAGCCGTTTGTCAGAGCCCGGAAAAAGAGATTGGTCACTACCCGATTACCCTCACCGCAGCAGGCCAACAGCACCCGCTGTTCAGCCACTTTGGCTCACCGCTCATCGTCGGCCACTGGCATAACGACATGCCGGGCTTAGCCGCCGGAACGGTCATTCTGGCCGAAAGTGATGGCTGTCCACGTCAGATCGTACAATATGGCGATAAGGTGTACGGCTTCCAGTGCCATATGGAATTTACCGCTGAGGCGGTTGAAGGACTGATTCAACACTCTGAACAGGAGTTGGCTGAGGCCAAAGGCAAGCCATTCATTCGCTCAGTAGATGAGATGCGTACCCATGAATATCGTGAAATGAACCAGAAACTGTGGGAATTTCTTGATAAGCTGACCCAGTCGTCCTCCAATTCGTCTACGGCGCAGCGCCACCGGGACCACACACGGTTATAGGGAGAATACATGCCTGCATCATCATTAAAAGCCGTTATCGAAGCCTGCGATCGCGCCATCTCGCAGGAAGACTACGCCACGCTGATGGAGTATTACGCCGACGACGCCACCCTGGTGGTGAAGCCGGGGATGGTCGTCAGCGGCAAGGAAAACATCCGTAAAGCGTTTATCGCCATTGCCGACTATTTTCAGCATCGGCTAGTGGTAACGCAGGGCAGAATGGAAATTATCGAAGGCGGCGATAACGCGCTGGTGATTATGGAAACCCGACTGGATATTCCACTGGCGGAGGGCGGTACGACGCAGGTCACGCGCCGCGCGACCTATGTATTTCGCCAGCAGGAAGGGCGTTGGCTGTGTACGGTAGACAACTCCTACGGCACCGACCTGCTGGATACACCTGCGGTTTAAATTCCCGCCCCCTGGCTGAAGTGCTCTTCGCCAAATACGCCGGTTGAAAGGTAGCGATCGCCACGATCGCAGATGATCGCTACCACCACAGATCCCGGATGCATTTCTGCCACGCGAATAGCACCGGCCACCGCGCCGCCGGAGCTGACGCCGCAGAATACGCCTTCTTTCACCGCCATCGCGCGCATGGTATTTTCCGCGTCGTTCTGGTGAATATCCAGCACCTGGTCTACCAGGCTGGCGTTAAAAATCCCCGGCATATATTCCGCAGGCCAGCGGCGAATGCCCGGAATGCTGCTGCCCTCTTCCGGCTGTAAGCCGACGATGGTCACCGGTTTAGCCTGTTCGCGCAGGAAGCGCGACACGCCGGTAATGGTGCCGGTGGTGCCCATGCTGGAAACAAAATGGGTGATACGCCCTGCCGTTTGCTGCCAGATTTCCGGGCCGGTGGTGGTGTAGTGCGCGTAGGGGTTATCCGGGTTATTAAATTGATCCAGCAGTTTGCCTTCACCGCGCTGGGCCATCTCCAGCGCGAGATCGCGCGCCCCTTCCATCCCCTGTTCTTTGGTCACCAGAATCAGCTCTGCGCCGTAGGCGCGCATCGCCGCGCGGCGTTCCTGGCTCATGTTGTCCGGCATCAGCAGCTTCATGCGATAGCCTTTGAGCGCCGCGATCATCGCCAGCGCAATGCCGGTATTGCCGCTGGTGGCTTCAATCAGCACGTCGCCCGGTTTAATCTCGCCGCGCTTTTCCGCTTCGACGATCATCGATAGCGCCGCACGGTCTTTCACCGACCCCGCCGGGTTATTGCCTTCCAGTTTGATCCAGATTTCGCTGCCGTTGTCCGGCCCCAGACGCTGCAGTTTGACCAGCGGCGTGTTGCCAATCGTTTGTTCTAATGTGTTCACTTCTGCTGTCCAATAAAAAGCCCGGTCGCATGGCGCGTACCGGGCCTTAAGCCGGGCAAGCGTAGCGCCACCCGGCAAAACCACGTGCGATTAAGCTATCAGGCCGTTTCGGCCAGAGCAAGCGTCTCATGGGACTCGATACGCTGGTCGCCGTGATACAACCGCGCATTCTGCAGGCCGACAAACAGGCGCTCTCCGCGCTGTGGCGCATCGTCACCGCGCATCACCACCGTTAGCGGGTCGTTGTACCACCCCAGGGGCTGGACAACTAATTGGGTGTAGTGACCTTTCGGACTGGCTTCCAGCACCTGCACCGGCAGCGGCGAGTCGAGGCTGGTGCGACGGCTGACGTCCACTTCCCACGGGCGCAGGAACAGATCCACCGGCCCCTGATAGGACGGCGTATAGCCCAGCGGCCAGCGGTGCGCGCCGACGTGGAACTGCCCGCCACGTACGGTGCCCTGCAGGCGGTTCACTTCACCCATAAACTCCAGCACAAAGCGGGTAGCGGGCTCACGCCACACCTGCTCCGGCTCGTCGGCCTGTTCAATGTTGCCCTGGCTCATCACCACCACGCGGTTGGCAACTTCCATCGCCTCTTCCTGGTCGTGGGTGACGAACACGCTGGTAAACTTCAGCTCTTCATGCAGCTGGCGCAGCCAGCGACGCAGCTCTTTACGTACCTGCGCGTCCAGCGCGCCGAACGGTTCGTCGAGCAGTAAAATCTGCGGCTCCACCGCCAGCGCGCGCGCCAGCGCCACGCGCTGCTTCTGGCCGCCTGAGAGCTGTGCCGGATAGCGATCCGCCAGATGCGCCAGCTGTACCATCTCCAGCAGTTTCGTTACTTTGGCTTTAATCGCCGCCGCATTCGGACGCTCGCGGCGCGGCAGCACCGTCAGGCCAAACGCGATATTGTCGAACACCGTCATATGGCGAAACAGCGCATAGTGCTGGAACACAAAACCTACCTTGCGCTCACGGGCATGCAGGCGGCTGACGTCGGTGCCGTGGAAACGAATATGCCCGCTGGTCTGATGCTCCAGCCCAGCGATAATCCGCAGCAGCGTGGTCTTGCCGGATCCGGACGGCCCCAGCAGCGCCACCATCTGGCCGGAAGGGATATCCAGAGAGATATCATTCAGCACCTGGGTGCGACCAAAAGATTTCTTAATATTGGCAATCTCAATGCTCATGATTTCCCTCCTGTTGCGCGCGTTTTTCCTGATTATGCAAACGCCACTGCAACGCACTCTTTAAAAACAAGGTCAGAATCGCCATCAGGGTCAGCAGCGCCGCGGCGGTGAAAGAGCCGACGGTGTTGTAATCCTGCTCCAGCAGTTCAATCTGTAACGGTAACGACAGGGTCTCGCCGCGAATCGAGCCGGAGACCACCGACACGGCGCCAAACTCGCCGATGGCGCGGGCGTTGGTCAGCACCACGCCGTACAGCAGCGCCCAGCGAATATTCGGCAAGGTGACGCGGCGGAACATCTGCCAGCCGGATGCGCCGAGCAGAATCGCTGCTTCATCCTCCTGGCTGCCCTGGCTCAGCATCACCGGCACCAGCTCGCGCACCACAAACGGGCAGGTCACGAAGATGGTCACCAGCACCATGCCCGGCCAGGCAAACATAATTTGCAGGTCATGCGCCTCCAGCCAGCCACCCAGTGGGCCGTTAGAGCCGTAAAACAGCAGATACACCAGGCCGGCGACGACCGGCGATACCGCGAACGGGATATCCAGCAGCGTCAGCAGCAGCTGGCGGCCCGGGAAGTTAAAGCGCGTCACCAGCCAGGCCAGCAGCACGCCGAACACCAGGTTCACCGGCACGGTAATCAGTGCAATCATCACCGTCAGCCAGATGGCGTGCAGCATGTCCGGATCGGCCAGATTTTGCAGCACCGGCATCAGCCCTTTGCTGAACGCCTGGACGAAGATATAAATCATCGGCACCAGCAGGATAAAGGCCGAAACCAGTACCCCGGTACCAATCAAAAACCATTTCCCCCAGTTCACGCGGGGCGCGTCATAACGCTTCAATTGAGTCACTTCCGCCATTAATGACCTACCACACGTCGACCAAAGCGACTTTGCAAGGTATTGATAGAGAACAGCAGCAGCAGAGAGGCCGCCAGGATCACCGAGGCAATCGCGCTCGCCGCCGGATAATCAAACTCCTGCAGACGAATAAAGATCATCAGCGAAGTCACTTCCGTCTTCCACGCGATGTTGCCGGCGATAAAAATCACCGCGCCAAATTCGCCGAGGCTGCGGGTAAACGACAGCGCCACGCCCGCCAGCAGCGCAGGCGACAGCTCCGGCAGCACCACTTTACGGAAGCTTTGCCAGCGCGTGGCGCCCAGCGTTTCCGCGGCTTCTTCATATTCCGGGCCTAACTCTTCCAGCACCGGCTGCACGGTACGCACCACAAACGGGATGCTGGTAAAAGCCATCGCCACCGCAATACCGATCCAGGTGTAGGTCACCTTGATATCAAATTTTGCCAGCCACTCGCCGTAGAAGCCGTTCACCGAGAACAGCGACGCCAGCGTCAGGCCCGCCACCGCCGTTGGCAGCGCAAACGGCAAATCCATCAGCGCATCGAGCAGCGTGCGGCCCGGGAAACGATAGCGGGTTAAAATCCACGCCATCAGCAGGCCGAAAACGCCGTTAAAAATCGAGGCCACAAACGCCGACAGCAGCGTGACCTTGTAGGCCGCTACCACCTGCGGGTTGGTGATCACTTCCCAGTACTGCGACCAGCTCATCTCAGAAAGCTGCATCACCAGCGCGCTGAGCGGCAGCAGCAGAATCAAACAGACAAACAGCAGACTGGTGCCGAGGCTCAGGGTAAAGCCCGGCAGCACGCGTCTGGAAGAAACTGCAAACATTACTTACGCCCCGCCGCTAACAGCTTGTCTAACTCGCCACCGCTGGCGAAATGGGTTTTCATGACATCAGGCCAGCCGCCAAACTGATCTTCCACGCGGAACAGTTCGGTCTGCGGGAATTTGTCTTTCAGCTTGTCCATCACCTGCGGGTTGTTCACGCGGTAGTAGTAGTCGGTGATGATGGTCTGCGCCTGCGGGCTATAGAGATAGTTGAGGTAGGCTTTCGCCGCCTTCTCCGTACCGTTGGCCTTGACGTTTTTATCGACCCACGCCACCGGGAACTCCGCCAGAATGTTGACCTTCGGCACCACCACTTCAAAGCCCTTATCTTCATACTGTTTGCGGATGTTGTTCACTTCTGATTCGAAGGTGATCAGCACGTCGCCCAGCCCACGTTCCACGAAGGTGGTGGTGGCACCGCGGCCGCCGGTATCAAAGACTTCGACGTTTTTCAGGAACTGGGTCATAAACTGCTCGGTTTTGGCTTTATCACCGCCGTCGGCCCGATCCGCCGCGCCCCACGCCGCAAGGTAGGTATAGCGCGCGTTGCCGGAGGTTTTCGGGTTCGGGAAAATCAGCTTCACGTCAGAACGCACCAGGTCGTTCCAGTCGTGGATATTTTTTGGGTTGCCCTTACGCACCAGGAAGGCCATGGTCGAGTAGAACGGCGAGCTGTTATTTGGCAAACGCGACTGCCAGTCTGCGGGGATCAGCTTGCCTCTGTCGTGCAGGATCTGCACGTCGGTCACCTGGTTATAAGTTACAACGTCTGCTTTTAAGCCCTGCAGAATCGCCAGCGCCTGTTTGGAAGAACCGGCGTGCGACTGCTTGATGGTCAGCTTGTCGCCGCCATTCTCTTGCGCCCACTGCTGCTCAAACGGCGGATTCAGGGCGGCAAACAGCTCGCGGGAAACGTCATACGAGCTGTTCAACAGCTCAGTCGCCTGCGCCTGCGCGACCAGCAGCATGGAAGCCGCCAGCGTCAGGTATCCTTTTTTCAGTAAGTTAATGGCCATTGCGCACCCTATAGTGTGAGGACTTTCTGAGCATCAGTGTATTTATAACGGGTGCTAAAGGCGTAACGGTTTTATATACCGTTTGGTGATTTGGAAGTTGAAAAGGGAATAAGACAAATGAAAGATTTTTTGAAGCGCGGTTCCAGAACCCTAACCCGATTCTGACACGCCAGACTGATGCTGACAAAGTGGCGTTATGGAAAGTACGAACCTATTTGCCCGAAGGTTGAGGCGTGAACTCACCCCGCAAGAACGTCGGTTATGGTATTGGTTGCGTGACCGCCGTTTTTCGCGTTTTAAATTTCGTCGTCAGCATCCGGTTGGCCCGTATATTCTCGATTTCGCATGCTGCGCTGCACATCTTGCTATCGAGCTGGATGGGGGGCAGCATGATGAAAGAAGCAGGTACGATGCGCGGAGAACGGCGTGGCTTGAACGACAAGGATGGCGGGTGCTGAGATTCTGGAATAACGAGTTGATAGACAATGAGGAAGCGGTGTTAGCGAAGATTCTGGAGGCATTGGTGTCGCAATTACCCTCACCCCGGCCCTCTCCCTGAAAGGGAGAGGGAGAAAAACGAACCTGACCATCAGTTTCGTTACATCAAACCCGCATCAAACGGTCCCCTCTCCCCTGTGAGGAGAGGGAGAAAAACGAACCTGACCATCAGTTTCGTTATATCAAACCGCATCAAACGGTCCCCTCTCCCCTGTGGGGAGAGGGGGAAAAACGGACCTGACCATCAGTTTCGTTATATCAAACCGCATCAAACGGTCCCCTCTCCCCTGTGAGGAGAGGGAGAAAAACGAACCTGACCATCAGTTTCGTTATATCAAACCGCATCAAACGGTCCCCTCTCCCCTGTGGGGAGAGGGTTAGGGTGAGGGGGCGGCTCTGTATTACAACACCACCAGCTTATCCAGCGAAGGCGCAAAGTAATACCCGCCGGTCACCGGTTTGGTGAAGCGCAGCATCGCGTCACGCTTGCCATCGGTATCGCCAAACATGCTCAGCAGCTGCTGCTCAATGTTGTGCAAACGCGCACAGTAGGCGCAGAAGTACAGGCCGTGAGTACCGCTGGCCGTGCCATACGGCAGGCTCTGGCGAACAATCTTCAGCCCTTTGCCGTCTTCTTTCAGATCCACGCGGCTCAGGTGAGAGGTTTCCGGGCGATCGTCGCCGTCGATCTCTTCGTTGGCCTCTTTGGTTCGACCAATCATCATCTCCTGGTCCGGCACGCTCATGCGGTTAAGCTGCTTGAGGTTGTGCTCCCAGCGCTGTACGAACACGTAGCTGCCGCCGGCGTCAACGCCGTCTTTAATCACCGCCACTTCACGGCGAGTTTCTTCACCGGCCGGGTTTTCGGTACCGTCAACAAAGCCGCTCAGGTCGCGTTCTTCAACCCAACGGAAGCCATGCACTTCTTCCTGCACGTCCAGCGCGTCGCCAAAAGCGGCCAGCGCCGCCTGGGCCACGGAGAAGTTCACATCGTGACGCAGAGAGAGGATGTGGATCAGCACGTCGAACTGCGTGGAAGGCGCCAGCCCCTTGCCGTATTGAGGAAAATCTTTCAGTTCCTCAGCGCCCACGCCGCCGCTCAGCTCGCGCCAGGTATTGTGGCCAAACGCCACAACCGCGCCTAAATGGGCCTCCGGGAATTTATCCTGAAACGCCGCCAGCTTTTCGGCAAAAATTTTGCTGCCGGCACGCAGGGCATTAACGTCCCCTTTCACATTGGCTTCAATCCAAATCGCCGCGCGGCAATGTTCCGGCAAAATGCCGCTCTGAACCTGAGACATCGCTCCTCCTGAAATAAAATGCCACGACGTCGTGGCATATAAAAACCTCACACATTGTACTCGCTTTTCGCTGAAGCGGGTCAATTCGACGACAAAATTAGCGTCGCCAGATAATTTTCGATAGCGTCCAGTTTTTCAGGGTATCGTCCGGCGGCATCAGTCCCTGCGGCCCCTGCCAGCTACCGGAGAACTGGTAGCTGATATGCTGGCTGTCTTTGGCTTTACACTCTACGACGTTGCTCTCGTCGCTAGTGGCTGCCTGGCAGTGGCCATAGGCTTTGTCGTAGAGCGTGTTGAACGGCGCGCCAATCTTCGCGCCGTCGACGGCGGTTATCTCGTCATCCAGCACATCAACGCGGCTAACGGTGCCGCTGTCGCCGTTGATAACCATCGCCAGCGTGTCGCCACGGAGCGCTTCAAAATAGTGAACGATATTGCCATCGTGCGCTTTCATGCCGCTGCGCAGGCGGTAATCGCCGCCCAGCGCGTCGCTAATCGCCTGCTCGCTCAGCGCCGTCGTGCCGGTAATACCGCCCACCCCCTGCTCGGTAACGCCCGCAGACGAACCAAACCAGTTCCACGGATAGGCCGCCGACCAGTTAACCGACGACAGCGTTGAGCAGCCGGTCAGCGCCAGCGGCAGAGCACACAAGAGTAAACGCAGCGATTTCATTAATACGTCCTATAAATTCAAGTCAGGCCTATTGGAGTCCAGTAAACACAAAAAGTGCCGTTCAATCTGTGACATCGCGAAAACAGGCGCGTAAACGTCGATTGCTCAGTAGCCACCACAAGGCATAAATATCGAGCACAAACAGGCTTAATCCCACGCCGGATAACGACTCGCCGTTCAGCCATAGCCACGGCTGCCACAGCAGCAAAATCAGCTGAGCCACTATCAGTGCCGGGTGAAGAAGGCGCCATAAGCGCGGGTAGACATGCCGCCGCCCGCTGAGCAGGAATGCCAGCACCGCCGGTACGCCGGGCAGCAGACCAATCCAGAACAGGCTGTGGTCGGGATAGAACAGATTCAGCAGAGCGTCACCTTGATCGCGCGACGCGCCCGCCATCAGAAACAACACCCACGTCCGCGCCTGCAACAACAGCAGGCACCAGAACAGAAACGGCAGACGCAGGCGACCCTGCGGATCGTAGTGGGCGGGGGAGAAATCAGTACTCTTCATCTTCGATCAGGCGCTTTCCTAAGCTTTGGGCGTCGGCGTGCTCATAGCCAAGACGCTCGTACATCCCCAGCACCACGTCGTTTTCTTCACGCACCATGATGTTGATTTTCGGACAGCCGCGGGCAATCAGTTTTTTCTCCAGCCGGTTGAGCAAGGCGTTGGCAATGCCGCGCCCGCGATACTCCGGGTGCACGCCCAGATAGTAGGCCGAGCCGCGATGGCCGTCGTAGCCGCCCATAATGGTGCCCACCACTTCGCCGTTCACTTCCGCCACCAGAAACAGGCTGACGTCGTGATTCACCTTACGTTCAATATCCATTTCCGGGTCGTTCCATGGTCGCAGCAGATCGCATCGCTCCCACAGGGTGATGACCTCTTCAAAGTCCGACTGGCGAAAAACGCGTATCTCCATGGTATTACCCACCTTTTCAGGTTTAAAAACAGTGATTATGGCGTGAACGGCCAATTTAGCCAATATCTGACGCGGCACAGTGAAAAAAATGGCATAATAAGGTACAGACACGTATTGAAATGAAAAGTAAAACAATTCTTATCACGAACAGTCGTAACGAAAATCGCGATACGATATAACATACAGATTCTTGTTTTTACAACTCAGGCCGGAATGAGCACGTTTAAACCTTTAAAAATACTGACTTCGCGCCGCCAGGCGCTAAAAGCCGGATTGGCTGCGCTCACGCTGTCGGGAATCGCGTCTCAGGCAGCCGCGAAAGAAACCACCTTAAAAACCAGCAATGGGCACAGTAAACCGGCAAAAAAATCGTCGAGTCGCCGGCTGGTGATGCTGGACCCGGGCCACGGCGGTATTGATACCGGCGCAATTGGCCATAACGGCTCCAAAGAAAAGCACGTCGTGCTGGCGATTGCCAAAAACGTGCGCGCTATTTTGCAGAAAAACGGAATCGACGCCAAACTGACGCGCTCGGGCGATACCTTTATCCCGCTGTACGACCGGGTGGAGATCGCGCACAAGCACGGCGCAGACCTGTTTATGTCCATCCACGCCGACGGCTTTACCAACCCGTCCGCGGCGGGCGCCTCGGTGTTTGCCCTTTCCAATCGCGGGGCCAGTAGCGCCATGGCGAAATACCTGTCGGATCGCGAGAACGCCGCCGATGAGCTGGCGGGCAAAAAGGCCAAGGATAAAGACCATCTGTTGCAGCAGGTGCTGTTCGATCTGGTCCAGACCGACACCATTAAAAATAGCCTCACCCTCGGTTCGCACGTGCTGAAAAAAATTAAGCCGGTGCATAAGCTGCACAGCCGCAGCACCGAACAGGCGGCCTTCGTGGTGCTGAAATCACCGTCGATCCCGTCGGTGCTGGTGGAAACCTCGTTTATCACCAACCCCGGCGAGGAGAAGCTGCTGGGTACCGCCGCGTTCCGCCAGAAAATCGCCAATGCCATTGCTTCCGGCATTATCAGCTATTTCCACTGGTTCGATAACCAGAAAGCCCACGCGAAGCGACGCTGATGACGATTAACGTAGAGCAGGTCAAAGCCTTTCTGCTCGGGCTACAGGACGATATTTGTCGGCAGCTTGAGCAGCTCGACGGCAGCGCGTTTGTTGAAGATAGCTGGCAGCGCGAAGCCGGCGGCGGCGGTCGCAGCCGGGTGCTGCGCGACGGCGCGCTGTTTGAACAAGCGGGCGTTAACTTTTCCCACGTGCACGGCGACGCGATGCCCGCTTCCGCCACAGCGCACCGCCCGGAGCTGGCTGGCCGCAGCTTCGAGGCCATGGGCGTTTCGCTGGTTATCCACCCGCGCAATCCGTATGTGCCCACCAGCCACGCCAACGTGCGCTTCTTCATTGCCGAAAAGCCCGGCGCGGAGCCGGTGTGGTGGTTTGGCGGTGGTTTTGATTTAACCCCCTACTACGGTTTTCACGAAGACGCCGTTCACTGGCATACCGTCGCGCGCAATCTGTGTCAGCCGTTTGGCGACGACGTCTACCCGCGCTACAAAAAGTGGTGCGACGACTACTTCCATCTGAAGCACCGCAATGAACAGCGCGGCATTGGCGGCCTGTTCTTTGACGACCTCAACACGCCAGACTTCGACCATTGCTTCAGCTTTATGCAGGCGGTGGGGAAAGGTTTTACCGACGCCTATCTGCCGATCGTCGAGCGCCGTAAAGATATCGCCTACGGTGAGCGCGAGCGAGATTTCCAGCTCTACCGCCGTGGCCGCTACGTAGAGTTTAATCTGGTGTGGGACAGAGGCACGCTGTTCGGCCTGCAAACCGGTGGGCGTACAGAGTCGATATTAATGTCGATGCCGCCGCTGGTGCGCTGGGAGTATAACTATCAGCCGGATGAAAACAGCCCGGAAGCAGCGCTAAGCGAATTTATCAAAGTGAAAGACTGGCTCCTGTAGCCCGGCCAAGCGAAGCGCCGCCGGGGCAGCTCGGAGCCATCCCGGGGTCGGCGTAAACGCCTCACCCGGGCTACATGGTTACAGCGGCTGGGTCTGCGCTTCAACCACCGCCAGCGCCACCATATTGACGATGCGGCGCACGGAAGCAATCGGCGTCAGGATATGTACCGGTTTCGATACCCCCATCAGCACCGGCCCAACGGTCACCCCTTCCGAGCTGGAGACGCGCAGCAGGTTATAGCTGATACGCGCGGCTTCCATATTCGGCATCACCAGGATATTCGCCGAGCCTTTCAGCGGGCTATCCGGCATACGGTCGTGACGGATGCTCTCCACCAGCGCGGCGTCGCCGTGCATTTCACCATCAATCATCAGCTCCGGCGCGCGTGCTTTCACCAGCTCCAGCGCATCGCGCATTTTGCTGGCCGACGGGCAGTTGGAGGAGCCAAAGTTCGAGTGCGACAGCAGCGCCACGCGCGGCTCGATCCCAAAACGACGCACGCTTTCCGCCGCCATCAGCGTGATTTCGGCAATTTGCTCCGGCGTCGGATCGTTGTTGACGTAGGTATCAGCGATAAAGGTGTTGCCGCTTGGCAGCAGCAGCGCGTTCATCGCCCCGGCGGTATGCAGGCCGTCGCGGTAGCCGAACACCGGATTAATCACGCTGAAATGCTCGTGATAATCGCCGATGGTGCCGCAAATCATGCCGTCCGCTTCCCCACGCTGCACCATGATTGCACCGATGGCGGTGGTGTTGCTGCGCATCTCGCGCTGTGCCTGCTCCTGAGTGATGCCGCGACGCTTCATCAGGCTGTAGTATTCCTGCCAGTACTCTTTAAAGCGCGGGTCAGATTCGTTATTGACGATTTCAAAGTCGACGCCCGGCTTAATTTGCAGGCCCAGCTTCTGCAGGCGCATCTCGATAACGCTCGGGCGGCCAATCAGAATCGGTTTCGCCAGCCCCAGGGTAATCAGCTCCTGAGTGGCATGCAGTACGCGGTTCTCCTCGCCTTCCGCCAGCACGATGCGTTTCGGCTCTTTACGCGCCTGGGAGAAGATCGGCTTCATGAACAGGTTGGTCTTGTAGACAAACTCGCTCAGTTTTTCGATATAGGCATCAAAATCGCTAATCGGACGCTTCGCCACGCCGGAGTCCATTGCCGCCTTCGCTACGGCCGGGGCGATCTTGACGATCAGGCGTGGATCGAACGGTTTCGGAATAATGTAGTCCGGGCCGAAGCTCAGGTCCTGGTCGCCGTAGGCGGAGGCCACCACTTCGCTCTGTTCGGCGTGAGCCAGTTCGGCGATTGCGTGCACCGCTGCCAGCTTCATCTCTTCGTTAATCGCCGTGGCGCCCACGTCCAGCGCGCCGCGGAAGATGAACGGGAAGCACAGCACGTTGTTGACCTGGTTCGGGTAGTCGGAGCGGCCGGTGCAGATAATGGCGTCCGGGCGCACCTCTTTTGCCAGCGGCGGCAGAATTTCCGGCTCCGGGTTGGCCAGCGCGAGGATCATCGGCGCGCGGGCCATCTTCTGTACCATCTCCTGGGTCAGCACTTTCGGGCCGGAGCAGCCGAGGAAGATGTCGGCGTCGGCGATCACGTCATCCAGCGTACGCTTGCCGTCATCCTTCACCGCGTAGGCGGCTTTGGTTTCCGCCATGTTCGGCTCGCGGCCTTCGTAGATAACGCCCTTCGAGTCGCAGACCACAATATTGTGTTTCTGCATCCCCAGCGCCACCAGCAGGTTCATACAGGCAATCGCCGCCGCGCCCGCGCCGGAGACTACCATGCGAACGTCGGAGATATTTTTCTCCACCACCCGCAGGCCGTTGAGGATCGCCGCCGTGCTGATAATCGCGGTACCGTGCTGATCGTCGTGGAACACAGGAATGTTCATGCGCTCGCGCAGCTGCTGCTCAATGTAGAAACATTCCGGCGCTTTAATGTCTTCGAGGTTGATGCCGCCAAAGGTCGGCTCCAGCGCCGCCACCACATCGATAAATTTGTCCGGGTTGGTTTCATCCACTTCGATATCGAAAACGTCGATACCGGCGAATTTCTTGAACAAAACGCCCTTGCCTTCCATCACCGGCTTACCGGCCAGCGCGCCGATATTGCCTAAGCCCAGCACCGCGGTACCGTTGGACACCACCGCCACCAGGTTACCGCGCGCCGTATATTTATAGGCCGCCAGCGGATCTTTTTCGATCTCCAGACACGGTGCGGCCACGCCCGGTGAATAGGCCAGCGCGAGATCGCGTTGCGTGGCGAGAGGCTTGGTGGGCGCTACCTGAATTTTTCCTGGGATGGGGAATTCATGGAAATCGAGGGCACTTTGTTTTAATTGGTCGTCCATTTAGGGTTCCTTTCACGTATCAAACTAAAAGGGTGAAGCGCAATTACGTCCTGATGCACTCCCGAAGGAAGCGCCTAGTATCGCCTGTGGCCGCCCGGTAAACTTTGAAGGCCGCCATACTCTTGCGAACACGCCTTGCTTTGTTATTTATTTATGTCGCCCATGTTATCAACTATCGATAGTAAGATCATGATTTCCAGATATGCTTTTTTGTTATGTCTGCCATAACCAAAGTGACATGGGGGAGGTGAAAGCGTGGTCGGCGCGCCGGGTGACGCGCCGGGAGGAAGAGAAGAAGTCTTAACCGGAGACCCACTGGGTGGCCCAGGCGTCCGCGCCCTGCCAGTTATCGCACTCGGGCTGCGCGGCATAACGCGCCAGGCGGAAACGCTGGCCGTCGAAGCGCCAGCGCGTCTGCACGCCGCAGTCGCCAAGGCCGCGTCCTTTCTCAAGCGTCACCAGTTCCCGCGTATGCTCGTTGAAGGTCAAATTCACCAGCTCAATATCTCGCCCCTCTTTACCGGTGGGCAGGAACGGCAGACGCAGGCGAATCGGCGTGGTGGCGAACGGTTTTTTACGCGACACCAGCCAGGCGCGATAGAAGGTGTTATAGGCGCCGGATTCACAGCTGGTCATGATCAGCGCCTTATCGTCGGTTAACGCCGTGACCCACACTTCGCGACGCAGCGGATCCAGCGAGCACTGCACGTTGTTCATCCGCCAGGTGGCAAAATCGATCAGATCGTTATATTCGTCACGCCCGAGCGGCGTTGGCACCGGATTCACTTTCGCGACGGGCTTCAGCGCCGGGGCGGGCGGCACGCTCAGCGGCGGCTCGTCGCCTTTGCGGATCCACGCGGTTTCATTGCCCACGCGCTTTTGCTGGGCGTCGATAAACAGCAGCGCGGCCTTCAGCCCCTGTAGCGACATCACCTGCACGCCCTTCGACAGCGTAATGGCCTGGGCATCCTGAATTTGCTGCAGGAAGGCGTCAATCGTCACGCTATCGCCGGTCGATAGCAGCTTCGGCTGCACTTTCCAGCGCTCACCGCTGAGTTTTAACGGCTTACCGTCCAGCAGCAGCCGGGGTTCGATCGCCGGGACCGCGGCCACCGGGTTGACCAGCCCGCCCAGCTCAATACGCAGCTGGGCGTCGGTATGCGCCCCCGCGCTGCGGCTGAGGGTCATCACCAGCCCGTAGTGCAGGCCCACGTTGCGGGTCACGCAGAAATTCTGGTTATTACAGGTGACTAACCAGTCGGAAAAGCGCTGTTGCGTCGGGGCCGCCCACGTCAACGACGTCGGGAGCATCCCGATGCAGAAGAAAAAAAGGAGAACGCGGTAACGCATGGACGGTACAACCCCAGAAGAAAAAAGCATCAACTTACCGGGGCTATCCTGGAGGACGAAGCGGTAACGCTCAATCGGATTTATCGGATTGAGCCCGCCCTGAAATTACGCCATCAGGCCTGAAGCTTGCAGATACTGGAGTAAAATCACCGTCTTACCATCGCAAATTTCACCGCTGCGAATCATCTCAATTGCACGGGTGAACGGCAGCTCAAGCACATCAATATCTTCATCATCCACGCCGCCGCCGGCGTTATCGCGCAGGCGCTCGTCATATTCGGCAATAAAGAAGTGGACGATTTCGGTCACCCCGCCCGGCGACATATACAGCTGGAACACCTTACGCACGTTGCTGACCTGATAGCCGGTCTCTTCAATGGCCTCTTTACGAATGCAGTCTTCCGGCTCGTCGTCGTCGAGCAGCCCGGCGCAGGTTTCAATCAGCATACCGTCGGCATTGCCGTTCACCCAGGTGGCGACGCGGAACTGGCGCACCAGCACCACGCTCTGCTTCTGAGGGTTGTAGAGCAGCACCGTCGCGCCGTTGCCGCGGTCGTAGACTTCGCGTTTGTGCTGCACGACAGCGCCGTTTTTCTGGGTTAAATCGTAGGTAATATTGCGCAGGACGAAATAGTTTTCAGACAGGATTTTATCTTTAATCACATTGATATTAAGGGACATAAAGGCTCCACGGCGATAACGCTTACGCGCCATATTACGCCGTGAAGCCCGGGTATCGTCAATGCGCGGGGGTGATTTTTACCCCTAACCAGTCGAGGATCCCCTGCGCGGCATGGCGTCCCTCGGCCATCGCGGTCACCACCAAATCGGCGCCGCGCACCGCGTCACCGCCGGCGAAAATTTGGGGATTCGAGGTCTGATAGCGGTAGCGCGAATGCACGTTGGCGCGAATCCGGCCCCAGTCATCAACCTCAACGCCCTGCACGTTCAGCCACGGCATACCGTGTGGGTGGAAGCCAAAGGCCATGATGACCGCATCGGCGGGCATCACAAACTCGCTGCCGGGAATCGGCGTCGGGCGACGACGGCCCTGAGCGTCCGGCTCACCGAGCTGGGTACGCAGGAAGCGAACGCCGCACACGTGCCCGCTGGCGTCCAGCTCCAGCGTCACCGGCTGGACGTTAAACTCAAACGCCGCGCCCTCTTCCTTCGCGTTTTTAACCTCTTTTTTCGAGCCGGGCATGTTGGCTTCATCACGACGATAGGCGCAGGTGACTTTTTCCGCCCCGTGCCGCAGCGCGGTACGCACGCAGTCCATCGCCGTATCGCCGCCGCCAAGCACGACGACGTTCAGCCCTTGGGTGTTGATATACGGCTCGTCGGGCAGCTCGCCAAGGCCCATCACGTTTTTGGTGTTGGCAATCAGGAACGGCAGCGCATCGTACACGCCGGGCGCATCTTCGTTCGGCAGATTCGCCTTCATCGAACGGTAGGTGCCTACGCCGACAAACACCGCATCGTACTCGCTCAGCAGCGTCTCCATGGAGACGTCTTTGCCAATTTCGCAGTTCAGTTCAAAGCGAATACCCATGTCGCTAAAGATTTCACGACGGCGGGCCATCAGCGATTTATCCAGCTTGAACGCCGGAATGCCAAAGGTCAGCAGGCCGCCGATTTCCGGATGGCGGTCAAAGACCACCGGCTCCACGCCCTGACGCACCAGAATGTCGGCGCAGGCAAGCCCCGCCGGCCCAGCGCCAATAATCGCCACCCGCTTACCGCTCTGCGCGACGTTGCCGATATCCGGCCGCCAGCCTTTGGCCAGCGCGCGATCAGAGATGTAGCGCTCAATATTGCCGATGGTGACCGCCCCATGCTCATCGCGAATCGTACAGGCGCCTTCGCAAAGCCGGTCCTGTGGGCAGACGCGACCGGTGATCTCCGGCAGCGGATTGGTCTGATGCGACAGCGCGGCCGCCGCCTCGATATCCCCGGCGTTAACCCGCTCGATCCACTGTGGAATATGGTTGTGCAGCGGGCAGGTCCATTCGCAGACGCTATGCTCACCGCAGCTCAGGCAGCGCGCGGAGGCCTGCTGCGCCTGATGCTCCTGCAGCGGCAGATAAATTTCGCCAAAGCCGGTTTTGCGCGCCGCCAGATTCAGTTTGTCCGCTTCGCCGCGCGCAGGCGTTTGCGCCATCTGCTGCACCTTGCTGCGTTGGGCAACCGGCGCCGCCGCGCGGCTATCGCTGTGCCAGGGCTGCGCTTCTCGACAGGCCGTTTGCAGGCGGCGGGTGCGCGCAATATCACTCAGTTGCTGGCTGGTCATCATCTGTAGCGCGTCTGCCGGGCAGTTTTCCACACAGGCCGGGCCTGCCGGACGTTGGTGGCACAGATCGCATTTGTGGGCCGTGGCTTTGACGCGCCCATCCTGGGTCGGTGAAAGGACGATTTGCATGGTGCCAAAGGGGCAGGCGACCGCGCAGGATTTACAGCCGATGCACTTCGCCTGGTCGACCTGAATAGCGTCATCGATCTGGCGAATCGCGCCGTTGGGACAGCTGCGCGCGCAGGGGGCATCTTCACAATGATGGCAGGTGGCCGCCCCGCGCTGGTGGTTCATTTTGACAACCGTGATGCGCGGCATAAACTGCGATGCGTCGAGCACATGCTGCTCATCGTTATGCGACATCACACAGGCAACTTCACACGCCCTGCATCCAATGCATTTTTGGCTATCTACCCTAATAAAACGGTTCATACACACTCAGCCTATGGTTAAAAAACCTTATATTTATAAGTCCTATTTATTAGCCGAGGAGTCACGGTACAAGCAATGTCCATTTGCCCAGAATCAGCGACTATTTATCAGTAAGCTGTGGCAGATCAAAAAATTTCAGCTTAAATGAAATTACGTTTCAGGAGCCGGATTTCCGCTTGCGTAAGGATATGCAAACCGTTTCGGCGAAGCGGTATGATTATTTACATTATCTTCTTATTTTCTCCACGATTGCCGGGAGCCTTACGGCTACAGTGTTTGACGCAATTCAGTACGTAAAAAAAATGACCAACACGAGGTTCGGATCCTGATGGCGAATTTCTTCATCGATCGCCCCATTTTTGCCTGGGTGCTAGCAATCCTTTTGTGCCTTACCGGGGCCCTGGCGATAATTTCATTACCGGTTGAGCAATATCCTGACCTCGCGCCGCCAAACGTCCGCGTCACCGCCAACTATCCGGGCGCGTCCGCGCAAACGCTGGAAAACACCGTCACCCAGGTTATCGAACAAAACATGACCGGCATCGATAACCTGATGTACATGTCCTCTCAAAGTAGCGCCACCGGCCAGGCTTCCATCACGCTGAGCTTCGTGGCCGGTACCGACCCGGACGAAGCGGTACAGCAGGTGCAAAACCAGCTGCAAACGGCGATGAACAAACTGCCGCAGGCGGTCCAGACTCAGGGCGTCACGGTACGTAAAACCGGTGATACCAACATCCTGACCATCGCGTTTGTCTCCACCGATGGCAGCATGGATAAGCAAGATATTTCCGACTATGTCGCCAGTAACATTCAGGACCCGCTCAGCCGCGTGGACGGCGTTGGCGACATTGACGCCTACGGTTCCCAGTATTCAATGCGCATCTGGTTGAATCCGACCAAACTTAACAGCTATCAGATGACCGCTTCCGACGTGACCAGCGCGATTAAATCGCAGAACGCGCAGATTGCCGTCGGGCAGTTGGGCGGGACGCCGTCGGTCGATAATCAGGCGCTGAACGCCACCATTAACGCCCAGTCGCTGCTGCAAACGCCGCAGCAGTTCCGCGACATTACCCTGCGCGTCAACCAGGACGGTTCAGAGGTTAAATTAGGCGACGTCGCCACCGTCGAAATGGGGGCGGAAAAGTACGACTATCTCAGCCGCTATAACCGCAACCCGGCCTCGGGCCTCGGCATCAAGCTGGCCTCCGGGGCCAACGAAATGGCGACCGCCGAGCGCGTGCTGCAGCGTCTGGATGAACTGAAAGCCTATTTCCCGCATGGGCTGGAGTATAAAGTCGCCTACGAAACCACCTCGTTCGTTAAAGCGTCCATCAAGGACGTGGTGAAAACGCTGCTGGAAGCCATCCTGCTGGTGTTCCTGGTGATGTACCTGTTCCTGCAAAACTTCCGCGCCACGCTGATTCCAACCATCGCCGTGCCGGTGGTGCTGATGGGCACCTTCTCGGTGCTTTACGCCTGCGGATACAGTATTAATACCCTGACGATGTTCGCGATGGTGCTGGCGATCGGGCTATTGGTGGATGACGCCATCGTGGTGGTTGAGAACGTCGAGCGCATTATGAGCACCGAGGGGCTGACGCCAAGGCAGGCGACGCGTAAATCGATGGGCCAGATTCAGGGCGCGCTGGTCGGTATCGCCATGGTGCTGTCGGCGGTGTTTATCCCGATGGCCTTCTTTGGCGGCACCACCGGGGCTATCTATCGCCAGTTCTCGATCACCATCGTTTCAGCCATGGTGCTGTCGGTGCTGGTAGCGATGATTCTGACGCCCGCGCTGTGCGCCACCATCCTCAAACCGATTCATAAAGGGGAAGTTCACGGGAGCAAAGGCTTTTTTGGCTGGTTCAACCGCAAATTTGATGCTAGCGCGCGGCGCTATGAGTCCGGCGTGGCGAAAATCCTCCACCGCAGCGTGCGCTGGATGCTGATTTACGTTGTGCTGCTGGGCGGTATGGTGTTCCTGTTCCTGCGTCTGCCCTCTTCCTTCCTGCCGCTGGAGGATCGCGGCATGTTCACCACGTCGGTCCAGCTTCCGAGCGGCTCCACTCAGCAGCAGACGCTGAAGGTGGTCGAGCAGGTCGAAGACTACTTCTTCAAAAACGAGAAGGACAATATCACCTCGATCTTTGCCACCATCGGTTCCGGGCCGGGGGGGAACGGGCAGAACGTGGCGCGCATGTTTGTGCGCCTGAAAGACTGGGATGATCGCGACAGCACCACCGGCACCTCGTTTGCCATTATCGAGCGCGCAACCAAAGCGCTGAACAAGATTAAAGAGGCGCGCGTCTACGCCAGCAGCCCACCGGCCATCAGCGGCCTGGGCAGCTCTGCCGGTTTTGATATGGAACTGCAGGATCACGGCGGCGCGGGGCACGATGCCCTGATGGCCGCGCGCGACAAGCTGCTGGAGCTGGCGGGCCAGAGTCCACAGCTTACCCGCGTGCGTCACAATGGCCTGGATGACAGCCCGCAGCTACAGATTGATATCGACCAGCGCAAAGCGCAGGCGCTGGGCGTCTCTATCGACGATATCAACGACACGCTGCAAACCGCGTGGGGCTCAAGCTACGTCAACGACTTTATGGATCGCGGCCGCGTTAAGAAAGTGTACGTGCAGGCCGCCGCGAAGTACCGCATGCTGCCGGACGACATTAACCAGTGGTACGTTCGCAACAATAGCGGCCAGATGGTGCCGTTCTCCGCCTTCGCCACTTCGCGCTGGGAAACCGGCTCGCCGCGTCTGGAGCGCTACAACGGCTACTCGGCGGTGGAGATCATCGGCGAGGCCGCGCCGGGCGTCAGCACCGGTACCGCGATGGACGTGATGCAGAATCTGGTCCAGCAGTTGCCGACTGGTTTTGGCCTGGAGTGGACGGCGATGTCCTACCAGGAACGGCTCTCCGGCGCGCAGGCCCCGGCGCTGTACGCCATTTCCCTGCTGGTGGTGTTCCTGTGCCTGGCGGCGCTGTATGAAAGCTGGTCGGTGCCGTTCTCGGTCATGCTGGTGGTGCCGCTGGGGGTGATCGGCGCGCTGCTGGCCACCTGGATGCGCGGGCTGGAGAACGACGTGTACTTCCAGGTGGGGCTGCTGACGGTCATCGGGCTATCGGCGAAAAACGCCATTCTGATCGTCGAGTTTGCTAACGAAATGAATGAGAAAGGCGAAGACCTGATGGCGGCAACGCTGGAAGCCTGCCGCCAGCGCCTGCGCCCCATCCTGATGACCTCGCTGGCGTTTATCTTCGGGGTGCTGCCGATGGCGCTCACCACCGGCGCGGGCTCCGGCGGCCAGCACGCGGTAGGTACCGGCGTGGTTGGCGGGATGATTTCGGCAACGTTCCTGGCTATCTACTTCGTGCCGCTGTTCTTTGTGCTGGTGCGTCGGCGCTTCCCGCTCAAAGAGAAGCCCGAGTAAAAACAGAAAAGGCGACAGTCACTGTCGCCTTTTTATCTTTATGTTGAGCACTCACTCTGTACTGCAAACAACACCATCATGGTTATTGAAAGAACACAGCGCTTTATAACTCACATCGCTGAAAATTATTTACGAAGCATCACTTCGATAAAATCTTTCCAGTTCCCCAGTTCACGTTCGATCATAACTACCTCTCTTATTATTATGCGTATTTTACGTACAAATATATGACCTGTGAATACGGTAAATCCGATTACTTTGATTGCCGCTGCCAACGTTTGTTTACTGCTTAAGGCCACTATGGGCTGGAACGTTGACATTTAATGTGACCAACAGCAACATTTTGAAATGGTTACCAGAATGTGAATCATATGATAAGAATTTACCCTACAACAAAGTCAATAAACTGCGACTTTCGTCGTAGGTAGCGTGATAAACTGTATGAATTTCAGCCCGTTTATGCTGGTGAAATTAAAACAGGCAGCCACGGCAATTCCGTGTATATTCGAGGCCCCTAAAACCTGCTGATATAAAGGTGGAACATGACCATCCTCTATGGAATAAAAAACTGCGACACGATTAAAAAAGCCCGTCGTTGGCTCGACGACCATCAGGTTGAATATCGCTTTCATGATTATCGCGTCGACGGCCTGCCGCCGGAACTGCTGGCGTCCTTTATTGCTGAACTGGGCTGGGAGGCGTTGCTGAATACGCGCGGCACCACCTGGCGCAAGCTGGATGAAAGCGTGCGCATGCGCATCGACAATGCCGATGCCGCCGCCGCGCTAATGCTCGAAATGCCGGCAATCATTAAACGCCCATTGCTCTGCGCGCCCGCACAGCCTATGCTGCTGGGTTTTAGCGATGCCAGTTACGGTCAGTGGCTTGCGCAGACGCGCTCCTGATGCCGTCGCCCTGTTTTGATTTTTGCAGATAACGAAAAATAACGAGGTCTAGTTTATGTCTTGCCCAGTCATTGAGCTGGCTCAGCAGCTTATTCGCCGCCCGTCTCTTAGCCCCGATGACGCGGGCTGTCAGGCATTAATGATTGAACGTCTGCGCGCTATCGGTTTTACCGTTGAGCCGATGGATTTCGGCGATACCCAGAATTTCTGGGCGTGGCGCGGCAAAGGGGAAACCCTGGCGTTTGCCGGCCATACCGACGTGGTGCCCGCAGGCGATGCCGATCGCTGGATTAACCCGCCGTTTGAACCCACCATTCGCGACGGCATGTTATTTGGCCGCGGCGCGGCTGACATGAAAGGCTCGCTGGCCGCGATGGTCGTCGCCGCAGAGCGTTTTGTCGCGCAGCACCCGAATCATCAGGGCCGCCTGGCGTTCCTGATCACCTCCGATGAAGAGGCCAGCGCCACCCACGGCACCGTGAAGGTGGTCGAAGCGCTGATGGCGCGTAACGAGCGCCTGGACTACTGCCTGGTGGGCGAACCGTCCAGCACCGAAGTGGTTGGCGACGTGGTCAAAAACGGCCGCCGCGGTTCCATGACCTGCAACCTGACCATTCACGGCGTGCAGGGACACGTGGCCTATCCACACCTTGCCGACAACCCGGTTCACCGCGCCGCGCCGTGGATCAACGAACTGGTGGCTATCGAGTGGGATCAGGGCAACGAATTCTTCCCGCCCACCAGTATGCAGATTGCGAATATTCAGGCCGGTACCGGCAGCAACAACGTGATCCCCGGCGATCTGTTCGTACAGTTCAACTTCCGCTTCAGCACCGAACTGACCGACGCGATGATCAAAGAGCGGGTGATTGCGCTGCTGGAAAAACATCAGCTGCGCTACAGCGTAGACTGGTGGATCTCCGGTCAGCCGTTCCTCACCGCGCGCGGTAAGCTGGTTGATGCGGTGGTGAACGCTATCGCGCACTATAATGAAATAGAACCGCAGCTGCTGACCACCGGCGGGACGTCAGATGGTCGCTTTATCGCCCAGATGGGCGCGCAGGTTGTTGAGCTGGGGCCGGTGAACGCCACCATTCATAAGATTAACGAATGCGTGAACGCCGCAGACCTACAGATGCTGGCACGCATGTACCAGCGCATCATGGAACAACTTGTCGCCTGACGGCACAACTTTAAGAGGTAATGCGCATGGATTGGCTGTCAAAATACTGGTGGATTCTGGTACTGGTGTTCCTGGTAGGGGTGATTATCAACGTGATTAAGGATCTTAACCGCGTTGACCATAAAAAATTCCTCGCCGATAAACCCGAGCTGCCGCCGCATCGCGACTTTAACGATAAGTGGGACGATGACGACGACTGGCCGAAGAAAGACCAGCCGAAGAAGTAAATCTGGACAGTGCTATCCCGGCGTCGCGTTGCTCGGCCGGGCTACTCAGAACGGTAGCCCGGCCGAACGCAGTGACGCCGGGAATTCAACGCTTAAAGCATCTCAATAATATCGTCGTCTTTCGGCGTGCTGCCGCTTAACGCCTCGTCAAAATAGTGCTTCGGCACGGTATAGCGTAGGTGATCGAGCGCAAACTGCATGCTGCGATCGTCAATCGCATGCCCCAGATCCTCCACGATATCCAGCGTGACATCGCCGCCCGCCGCCAGCACCGCTTCCTGACCTCGCACCGCCCAGGCCAAATCGATAACCCGGTCTTCTCCACCGTGGATCAGGTGGATCGTGGTCGTGGTGTCCGCATGCTGCGGCAGCGTGGCGTAACGGCCGTTAAACGCAATCACCCGTGATGCCAGGTCCGGCTCGGCTTTGATGCCTTCGAGCGACATAATCGCCCCCTGCGAGAAGCCGATCAGCGCGGTGGCCTGTGGGCCGACGCCGCTCTGTTTTTGCCAGTAGCGTACCGTTTCGATAAAGGTCGGCATAATGGCATCAACGCGCGCCTGGCGGTTCTCTTCGGTCACGCCCTGCACCGAAAACCACTGCCGCCCCGGCGCGGGGCCGCACGGCTCGGCGCCGCCGATGCTGACAATCAATGCGTCCGGGAACAGCGGCGCAAACCAGCTACCGATCTGCCCCATCGCCACCGGATTATCGCCCACGCCATGAAACAACAGCAGCAGCTGTTGAGCGGGCTTCGCGGGGCTTTGAACAACAAAATGATCGTGTGTCATGGCTGTCTCCTTGGTTTTGACGGTCAGTTTACGCCGCACCAGAATAATGACCATGCCATTTAACTGAATGAGTCAGTTAAAAAAATTGCAGTTGCGGGAGCTGTTCCGCCAGCCGGTTTGTGCGTTCGGCGTCAACGCTGCGCATCGCCTGCGCCGCTTCTGCCCGTAACTGCGCCAGCAGCGCTTTACGCCCCTGCACGCCCAGCCGCGCGCAAAGCTGCGCCTCACTCTCACCGCCCAGCCGCCCGCGCAGCGCGGGTAGCGGCAGCTCGCTCAACGCGCTCAACCGATGCAGATTCGCCAGCACCGCCAGCAGCGGGCGATGGGCAAAAGCAAACCCGGCCAGATCCCACCAGTCATCTTCAGTAAGGATAGCCTCAGCAACGTCAGGGAGCGGTACTTTTTCATCCACCCACTGGCGCAGCCAGCGCCATTCGCGACACAAACGCTGGTGCTCATGCTGCATCAACGCCTCCCCCGCCGCCGTCAGCGGGCGCAGCGCCATTGCCGCATAGCAGCCGCTGCTGGCTTCGCGCTGGGTGCCAATACGCACCAGCGTAAAGCCGCAGCGCTGCCAGAAGCGCCAGAGCGCATCGGTGTAGCCAAAGCTCACCGACAGATAATCACAGCCCTGAGCCTCCTCCCACGCCTGGGCAACCATCCGCTGGCCGAGCCCTTCCCGTTGGCGCAGCGGATGTACCGCGATGCGGCTGATGCGCCGTCCGGCGAGCGTCGCCGCCAGCGGACTACCGCCGTGAGCGGCCAGCGACTGCGCCACCAGATTGCCGCGCGGGCGACGAAAACCAGCCCATACCGCCCGACTGAGTGCCGGCGAAAGCCCACCTTCGTCCACCAGCCACAATGCGCCAGCCGGGCCGTTATTGCCCTGAGCACTGAGAAAATGCTGCCCCGGCGCATCCATCATGCGTCGCAGATCCAGCGGCGAGGTGCGGTAATGCGCGCCGGAAAGCAGCTGATAGAGCGCGCGCGGCAGCTCTGGCGCCGTTTGCCAGGCCGACTGTGGCACAGCATGCAGCGTCAAATCGCCCTGCGGCGGCGTGGTAAAAGCATCATCGTCGAAAATCAGCGCCTCGTTCACCAGCGCTTCCAGCGGGCATCCGGCGGCCCAGCGAATCGGTTGACTGAGGGTAAACGTCTGCCGATGCGGAAACGCGGCGCAGAATTTCAGCAAAAAGCCGCGCCCGGTGCCTTCATAGCCCTGGACCGTGGTGGTCAGCAGCACCCGAGGGAATCGGGCCATCAGCTTTTGCAGCAGCGGTGCGGGAATGGCGGCCGCCTCATCAACCACCAGCCAGTCAGCGCTGGCATCAGAGGCCAGCAGCGCATCCGGGGCGATAAAATGAAAGCGGTCACCGGCAAAGGCGGCAATCACCTCCGCCGAGGCGCGGGAAGGCGCGGTAACCAGCGCCGTACCGGAAATGTGTTGAATGTGCATCCCGGCCAGCGCCGATTTGCCGCGACCGCGCTCCGCCGTCACCACGCAGACCTGCACGGTAGCGTGTGCCAGCGCCGTCAAAATGGCCTGCTGCTCGTTGTCGGGCTGGCCGTTGGCGCGCTGCCACCGCGGGCGCGGCGAGTCATGGAGCGGCGTCAGCGGCTGCCCCTGACGCCAGATTAGGGCCTGCGGGTGAGCGGCTAAGGTACGGCAAAAATGGTGGACAAAATGGGGCGTGGCGATAGGTTCCGGAGCATCGCTCCAGCGTAGCGAATCGGCATCGGCCTGAGTGGGCCAGCGCGAGAGCTCCGGCACCAGCAGCAGCAGCCAGCTACCGGCGCGTAGCGTACCGGCCAGCGCGGCGAACGCCGACACGTCAAAACCGGTGCGGGCGTCAAAGATAGCATGCTGGAACTCGCGCCCCAGCAGCGTAGCCAGTTTTGCTGGCTGACAATAAGGTTCATCGGCTGCCTGCGGCCCAACCCACAGCACGTCGTGGCCGACGGCGCGACGAAACGCCATCGCCTGCTCATGGCTCCAGTCAGGCTCGCCGCTCACCACCAGCAGGCGGCGGATGCCCTCCTGTGCCATTCGCGCGGCCTGCGCGAGCAGCTCATCCATGACCTTCAACATCCGGTTAGCGTGATTGACTGAAGGTGTTGCACTGAGCCGGGTCGCCGCTATCGAAGCCGCGTTTCAGCCAGGTATAGCGCTGCTGTGACGTGCCGTGAGTGAAGCTGTCCGGCACCACCCGCCCCTGACTTTGCTGCTGTAAACGATCGTCACCAATGGCTTCAGCGGCGTTGAGCGCCTCTTCCAGGTCGCCCGCTTCCAGAATGCCCTGCTTCTGCATGTTATGGCCCCAGACGCCGGCAAAACAGTCGGCCTGAAGCTCCATGCGTACTGACAGGCGGTTCACCTCAGCCTGCGACGCGCCCTGCTGCATCTGGCGCACTTTTGGCTCGATGCCGAGCAGTTTCTGGATGTGGTGGCCGACTTCATGCGCAATCACGTAGCCCTGAGCGAAATCACCGCCCGCGCCGAGTTTGCTTTTCATGTCGTCGTAGAAAGAGAGGTCGATATATACCGTACTATCGGCCGGGCAGTAGAACGGCCCCATCACCGACTGCCCGGTACCGCAGCCGGTGCGGGTCGCGCCGCGGTACATCACCAGCCGCGGCGGCTGATAGGTTTTGCCCATCTCTTTAAACTGCTGAGACCAGGTGTCTTCCGTGGTGGCGAGGATAACCGAGGTGAACTTTGCCGCTTCATCCTCATTAGGATTGCTGACGCGCTGACTGCTTTGCTGGCTCTGACCGATTGGTTCGCCGGTCATCAGGCCGGTGAGGTCAACGCCGTAGTACCCGGCGACCAGCACCACAATCAGCAGAATAATACCGCCCTTGCCGCTGGGAATGCGGAAACCCGGGCCGCGCCCGGAGAGTGGCGACTGGGAATTATTCCGGCGGTCTTCAACATTGTCGCTTTCACGACGGCCTTGCCAACGCATAACTACCTCGATTCTTATTTTTAATTACTCATACGATCGTAGGCGGTTAAAGGCGGGATTACCACTGGAAATGTAATGAGTGGCAGATCCCGGCGTCGCGTTGCTTGGCCGAGCTACGCGACGCCGGGGAAGTACAAACTTAGTCCAGCTTCACGCCCAGACGGCGCGCCACTTCTTCGTAAGCTTCGATCAGGCCGCCCAGGCTCTGGCGGAAACGGTCTTTGTCCATTTTATCCAGGGTGTTTTTATCCCACAGACGGCTGCCGTCCGGCGAGAATTCATCGCCCAGCACCACTTCGCCTTTGAACAGACCGAACTCCAGCTTGAAGTCGACGAGGATCAGGCCCGCGTCGTCGAACAGTTTCTTCAGCACGTCATTCGCTTTGAAGGTCAGCTCCTGCATGCGCGCCAGGTTCTCTTTGCTCACCCAGCCGAAGGTTTCGCAGTAGGATTCGTTGACCATCGGGTCGTGCATCGCATCGTTTTTCAGGAACAGGTCGAACAGCGGCGGGTTCAGCTCGATGCCTTCTTCAATCCCTAAACGCTTCACCAGCGACCCCGCGGCGCGGTTACGCACAACGCACTCCACCGGCACCATATCCAGCTTTTTCACCAGACATTCGGTATCGGACAACAGCGCTTCCATCTGGGTCGGGATACCCGCTTCCGCCAGCTTGCTCATAATGAAATGGTTGAACTTGTTGTTCACCATGCCTTTACGATCGAACTGTTCAATGCGGGCGCCGTCCCCTGCTGACGTATCGTTACGGAATTCGAGTACCAACAGATCCGGATTTTCGGTGCTGTATACGGTTTTCGCTTTACCACGATACAACTCAGCTAGCTTTTGCATCTTTGTCACTCCAGTGATGATTAACCATAAATATTTGTGCTTTTCTGTCGACGCACACGTTTGCGTCACTATACAGAAAAAAGGGCCGGATTGCTCCAGCCCTGATAAATTACTTGCTTAATGCGGCCTGGAATACGGCGACCAGGGCGTCATTCTGCGACTGCGTCAGCGTGTGGCCTTTCGGATCGATGAACTGCAGGCTACTACGGTTGTCCAGGTCGCCGACCTGAAGCTTGTAGTCACCGGAGACCAGACCCGGGTCGCTGGCGCCGAGGTCCTGCCAGCCGCTATCAGACAGCGGCTTGTAGGTCACGGCGATGCTGCCCTGAGAACGGGTGCTGTCGGTCACTTTCATGCCCGCTTTTTCCAGCGCGCCCGGCAGACGCTGCCAGACCTGGTTGAACGGCGCACGCACCACCAGCATCGGCAGACCGGTGTCATCAGAAGCGCTCTGCACGTCATAGGTTGCGCCCGCAGAACCGCGAGAAGCCTGTGCGTCGCTGGCGTTCTTATCCAGACCGGCAGAAATCACGTTCAGCATTTCGGCGCTGTAGCGCTGTAAAGACGCGCGATCGGCAACCGGCTTGCCCGCCTGCTCCAGGTTAACCAGCTTCACCATCACCGCCTGCTGATAGCCCTGAGGCTGCACGGAGATTTGATAGCGACCGCGATACTGCTGGTCTTCATCAAGGCGATTCCACTCGACCCAGTCCGTCGTCAGCGTTTGGCTCGCATCATCACGTTTGGTGATGGTGTAGTTTTTCGCCTGCACAATGCTAACCACCTGCGGCCACAGGGAGCCGCTACGGCTATTTTCCACCAGCAGCGTGGCGGTATCACCGGTAAACTGGGTACGCGCGCCGGCGACCAGCGCCAGCGGCTGAGCCGGCGGACGGATGTCCAGCGCTTTACCGACGGCACCGCTGCCGTTGGCGACCGGAATGTTGTAGTCGCCATTTTCCAGCGGCAGGATCATGCCCGCTGGGGCGTGAAGTTCACCTAACGGCGTGGCGTCCAGATAGGACTCATCGCCGCTCACCTGGCGCTTATAGCGCGAGTCGGAACTACAGGCCGCAAGCAGTAATACCAGCGATACACCCGCAACCTTGGCCAGGCGCGACTTCTGTACTGAGTAAGCCATCAAATCTCCCTAAACTTTACAGCAAACCGGCATGCTTGAGTGCGGATGCCACCACGTCACGACCGTGGTCGGTGATCGGTGTCATCGGCAAGCGCATGGTGTCGGTCGCCACAAGCCCCAATTCCTTACACGCCCATTTCACTGGGATCGGATTGGGTTCGACAAATAATTTATTGTGCAGCGGCATCAAACGCTGGTTGATGATGCGCGCCTGCGCGAACTCTCCTGCAGCGGACAGTTTGCACATTTCCGCCATATCACGCGCCGCAACGTTCGCCGTCACCGAAATGACGCCGTGGCCGCCGAGCTGCATGAAGTCCAGACCGGTTGCATCATCGCCGCTAAGCAGGATGAAATCGTCTGAAACCAGCTCTTTGATCTGATGAACGCGGCTTAAGTTCCCCGTAGCTTCCTTAATCGCGATAATATTTTTAATTTTCGCCAGGCGACCTACGGTTTCCGGCAGCATATCGCAACCGGTGCGGGACGGCACATTATACAGGATTTGTGGCAGGTCAGTATGCTCGGCAATCGCTTTAAAGTGCTGGAACAAACCTTCCTGGGTCGGACGGTTGTAGTACGGGGTCACGGTCAGGCAGCCGACGACGCCGCTGTCGTTGAAACGCTGGGTCAGGCTGATCGCCTCTGCGGTTGCATTTGCCCCCGTTCCTGCGATAACCGGAATGCGGCCATCGGCCAGTTCCAGGGTGGTTAAGACCACATCGCCATGCTCTTCGTGGCTAAGCGTCGCTGACTCGCCGGTAGTCCCTACCGACACAATCGCCGAGGTTCCGTTGGCGACATGGTAATCAATCAGTTTTTTCAGGCTTGAACGGTCGACATTACCTTTTTCATCCATCGGCGTGACAAGCGCTACAATACTTCCCGTGAACATGGGCCATCCTCTGTGCTGACGTGCGGACATGAAACTCAATGGTACGTTTGGTACTGTAATAAAAGCAAGAGACTGAGGCCCTTCAGAATGTTGTATGCCGGTTTTTTTTATGCTTTCCTAGGGTATACCGCACCTTTTTAAAGGAAGAACAGGTTTGACAGCCTCATTACAACACTATCTGGTCATTACAGCCCTGGGCGCGGATCGCTCCGGCATCGTCAATACGATTACTCGTCATGTGAGCAGCTGCGGCTGTAATATCGAAGACAGTCGGTTGGCCATGCTGGGGGATGAATTCACTTTTATTATGCTGCTGTCCGGAACCTGGAATGCGATTACGCTGATCGAGTCCACCCTGCCGCTGAAAGGTGCGGAGCTGGACCTGCTGATCGTCATGAAACGGACCACCGCCAGCCCGCGTCCGGCAATGCCGGCCACCGTGTGGGTACAGGTGGAAGTCCCTGATTCACCGCATATTATCGAGCGCTTTACCGCCCTGTTCGACAGCTGGGAGATGAACATCGCCGAGCTGGTATCGCGGACCCAGCCGGGCACCGACGAGAGCGCGGCGCAGCTGTTTATTCAGATTTCCGCCCACAGCCCGGCTACGCAAAATGCATCAAATATTGAGCAAGCGTTCAAAGCCCTATGTACAGAATTGAAAGCGCAAGGCAGTATAAACGTGATTAATTATTCACAGCATGACGAACAGGATGGAGCTGAGTAATGAACCCACTGAAAGCCGGTGATATCGCACCGAAATTTAGTTTGCCCGATCAAGACGGCGAGCAAGTAAATTTGACCGACTTCCAGGGACAACGTGTTCTGGTCTATTTTTACCCGAAAGCGATGACCCCTGGCTGCACCGTGCAGGCATGCGGCCTTCGCGACAATATGGACGAGCTAAAAAAAGCTGGCGTTGAGGTTCTGGGTATCAGCACCGATAAACCGGAAAAGCTCTCCCGCTTCTCGGAAAAAGAGCTGCTGAACTTCACGCTGCTCTCCGATGAAAATCACCAGGTCTGCGAGCAGTTCGGCATCTGGGGTGAAAAAACCTTCATGGGGAAAACCTATGACGGCATTCACCGCATCAGCTTCCTGATTGACGCCGACGGTAAAGTTGAACATGTGTTTGATGACTTCAAAACCAGCAACCACCATGACGTGGTGATCGGCTGGCTGAAGGCCAACGCGTAGCACTCATCGGCCGGGTTATCCCTTATATAGCCCGGCCGAGCGCAGCGACGCCGGGAAGCATAGCGCTCCCCTGACGGCAGGTTAATCTGACGTCTCTTCTTCCACCACCAGCCCATCCGGCCAGGCGTGGACCACCGCTTTAATCAACGTCGCCAGCGGAATGGCGAAGAACACGCCCCAGAACCCCCACAGGCCGCCGAAAATCACCACCGACAGGATGATCACCAGCGGATGCAGGTTCACCGCCTCTGAGAACAGCACCGGCACCAGCAGGTTGCCATCCAGCCCCTGAATAATCAGGTAGACCGCAAACAGGCTCCAGAATTCGGTGCCAAGCCCAAACTGGAACAGCGCCACGCAGACCACCGGAATGGTCACCACGAAGGCGCCGATATACGGAATCAGCACCGACACGCCCACCAGCACCGCCAGCAGCAGCGAGTAGTTGAGGCCAAAAAGCAGGAAGCCGAGCCAGGTGGCGACGCCGACGACGATCATCTCCAGCACCTTGCCGCGGATATAGTTGGTGATCTGCTGATTCATCTCTTTCCATACCTGCCCGGCCAGCCCGCGGTTGCGCGGCAGCACGCGGCGCACGGCGTTGAGCATCTGCTCTTTATCTTTGACCAGGAAGAAGACCATCAGCGGCACCAGCACCAGGTAGACCGCCAGCGTCAGCAGCCCGACGAGAGAAGCGACCGAATACTTCACCACCGAATCGCCCATGGTGAGCATACGGGTGCGCATATTCTCCGCCATAGCATCAATAATGCCGGCATCCATCAGCGCCGGATAGCGGCGCGGCAGCGTGGCGGCAAAATCGGAGAGTTTGTTGAGCATGCCTGGCATATCGCGAATGAGGTATATCCCCTGCTGCCAGGCAATCGGCATCACCACGAACGACATCAGCAGCAGAATGCCGACAAACAGCACCAGCACCACGCTGGTCGCCCAGGTACGCGACCAGCCCAGACGCTCCAGGCGCACCGTCGGCCATTCCAGCAGGTACGCCAGCACCAGCGCTACCAGCAGCGGCGCCAGCAGGCCGCTGAAGAAAAACAGAATGCAAAAACCCACCACCAGAATGACCAGCAGCGCGATGGCCTCCGGGTCACTGAATCGGCGGCGATACCATTGCGTCAACATCTCGAGCATAAATCTATTCCCTGAAGCCTATCGCGTTCATACAGAACATGAATTGTATCTAAGTGTCACAAAAAAGACTGCGCTTTTTATTTTTAGCCCGTAATCTCGTGATGATACACTGCCAACGCAGCCCATAATGGAACGTAACGTTATGCTGTTGGTCAAAACAGGCACATCCCACATTACAGGACAGAGGTTATGTTCAGGCAGTTGAAAAAAACGCTGTTGGCATCCCTTATTGCGACACTCGCTTTCGGCCAGATTGCCCCCGCGTTCGCGGACGCAACGGATAATCTGCCGGATATGGGTACATCCGCAGGAAGCACGCTCTCCATCGGCCAGGAGATGCAGATGGGGGATTACTATGTTCGACAACTGCGCGGAAGCGCGCCCCTGATTAACGATCCGCTGCTGGTCCAGTACATTAACTCGCTGGGTATGCGGCTGGTCTCGCACGCCTTTTCCGTGCGCACCCCGTTCCATTTTTATCTGATTAATAACGACGACATCAACGCCTTCGCCTTCTTCGGCGGCAACGTGGTGCTGCACTCGGCGCTGTTCCGCTATTCAGATACCGAAAGCCAGCTGGCTTCGGTGATGGCGCACGAAATTTCTCACGTTACCCAGCGCCACCTGGCGCGCGCGATGGAAGATCAGAAACGTAACGCCCCGCTGACGTGGGTCGGGGCGCTCGGCTCCATTCTGCTGGCAATGGCCAGCCCGCAGGCGGGGATGGCCGCGCTCAGCGGCACGCTGGCGGGAACGCAGCAAGGGATGATCAGCTTTACCCGCCAGAATGAAGAAGAAGCGGACCGTATCGGCATTCAGGTGCTCCAGCGCGCGGGCTTCGATCCGCAGGCGATGCCCGCGTTTATGGAAAAGCTGCTCGACCAGTCGCGCTACTCTTCTCGTCCGCCGGAAATGCTGCTGACCCACCCCTTGCCGGAAAGCCGCCTGTCCGATGCGCGTAACCGCGCCAACCAGATGCGCCCGGTGGTGGTACAGTCCTCCGCCGACTTCTACTTTGCCAAAGCGCGTACCCTGGGCATGTACAACAACGGGCAAAACCAGCTCGGCAGCGATCTGCTCGACAGCTGGTCGAAAGGCAACGTGCGCGAGCAGCACGCCGCCCAGTACGGTCGAGCGCTGCTGGCGATGGAGGCGAAAAACTTCGCCGAAGCCAGCAAGCTGCTCCAGCCGCTGCTGAGCGCCGACCCGCAGAATGCCTGGTTCCTTGACCTGGCAACCGACATCGACCTGGGTCAGAACAAAACCAGCGAGGCGATTAACCGGCTGAAAAACGCCCGCGAGCTGCGTACCAACCCGGTGCTCCAGCTCAACCTGGCTAACGCCCTGCTGGAAGGAGGCCAGGCCGGCGAAGCGGCCACCATCCTGAACCGCTACACCTTCAACTATAAAGACGACACCAACGGCTGGGATCTGCTGGCCCAGGCGGAAGCCAAACTGGGTAACCGCGATCAGGAGCTGGCCGCGCGCGCCGAAAATATGGCGCTGGTCGGCAGGCTCGACCAGGCGATTTCCCTGCTGAGCGCCGCCAGCGCGCAGGTGAAGCTGCGCAGCCTGCAGCAGGCCCGCTACGATGCGCGTATCGACCAGCTGCGCCAGCTGCAGGAACGCTTCCGCCCTTATCAGAAAATGTAACAGGAGAGACGATGACGGATTCGGTCACCATTTATCACAACCCGCGCTGCTCAAAGAGCCGCGAGACATTAGCCCTGCTGAAAGATAACGGCATCGACCCTGACGTGGTGCTCTACCTTGAGACGCCGCCGGATGCCGCGACGCTGGGCAAGTTGATTAAGATGCTCGGCCTGGGTAGCGCCCGTGAGCTGATGCGCCAGAAAGAAGATCTCTATAAATCGCTGAATCTCGCCGATGCGCAGCTCAGCGAAGAGGCGCTGATTCAGGCGATGGTCGAGAACCCGAAGCTGATCGAACGCCCTATCGTCGTGAACAACGGCCAGGCGCGCATTGGCCGCCCGCCGGAGCAGGTGCTGGAGATCGTTCGCTAATTCTCCTTAAGGCCGCAGCGCTTCCAGAAAAGCCTGCGGCGTCAGATTCCCCAGCTTTTTCTGCGCCTTCCCGCCGTTAAATAGCCCACACAGCCTGAGCGCCAGTTCATCCGGCGTACAGAACCGCGCCGCCGGAATAATCTCTGCCAGCGGTACGGTCACCGCGACCGCCTGGCGCTTTTCTCCGGCTGAGGTGGCACTAGCGTCAATCCCCCTCTCCGCCAGATGCTCACGTAGCGCGGCAAAATGCGCTTCGCTTAGCCCTTCGTCACTTTTAATCTCAACAGATTGGATAGCACCCGGAAACTGTGCCAGTACCTCATCCAGCCAGTGGATGACCAGCGGTGACGACATTCCCGAATAGATACGCGCCGCGCACCAGCCGCTCACCGGCTCCTGCGCCCACAGCAGGTGATGGTCACCGTCATCATCCATATGCAGCGACAACAAACGGTAATGTAAGGTCAGCGTTTGCGGCCGGAGGCCCGCCTTCAGCGCCTTCTTGCCTTGCGCACTCATCTCGCCATTTTTCGGGTACGACGGCGTCAGATAGCGGCTAAGCGTGGCTCGGGACAGAGAAATGCCCAGCCCTTCCACCACCATAAACAGCAGGTCGTCCAGCGGCGCGCGGAGGATTTCGCGCAGCGCATTAATCAGCACAACCTGTTCTTGTCTCATTGCTTTGTGTACGACGCCTGGCGTGGTGCTGCGATCGGCAGTCTGCTCGCGATTGCGCCAGCGCCGCACCGTAGTCACGGAAATACCCAGTTCCAGCGCCAGTTCACGGTCACTTTTATCCGACTTCTGCAGATATTTGCGGATACGTGGCGTGGTGGTGGCGTTAGCGTGCAGCTTAATTTCCATGCTATTCCTTAAGAAATAAATAACTAATCATATGAGATTTATATAGATTAAGTGGATGCATTGTGACCCGTTTCACCTTTCCGCACCCGCCTTTCTCCGATAATCCCCTTCGTCGTTTTCTATTACATAACACACACAATGTCCGTTAATCTTATACGGAGTTCACAATGAACAATGTTCTGGGATTTTTAGAAGAGAAATTGATGCCGATTGCGGCGAAAACCGCACAGCAACGTCATCTCGGCGCCATCCGCGGCGCGTATGTTTCCTTTATGCCGTTTATTATCGTCGGCTCCATCCTGCTGGTGATCTCATCGTTCCCGAATCAGGGCTATCAGCAGTTTATGTCCAGCACCTTCGGCGCCAGCTGGAGCGCTATTATCGAGATTCCGTTTAACGCGGTCTTCTCCACCATGTCGCTGTTTATCAGCTTCCTTGTCGCCTACCGCCTGGCCGAGCACTACGGCGATGACAAAATTTCCAGCGGCATTCTGGCGCTGGTCTGCTTCCTGATCCTGACGCCGTTTATTAAGGTCGCCGAAAACGGCGGCATTACCGTCATGCCGGTAGAGTGGATCGGCACCAAAGGTCTGTTCGTCGCCATGATTGGTTCGCTGCTGTGGACCGAGCTGTTCTGCTGGCTGAAGCGCAAAAAGCTGGTCATTAAAATGCCGGAAGGCGTGCCGCCGGCGGTGCAGGAATCCTTCGCCGCACTGATCCCCGCGCTGGTGGTGATGATTCTGGTGCTGGCGATTCGTATTGGTTTTGAGAACACCCACTACAACACTATTCACCAGTTTATTTATGACGTCGTCGCGACCCCGGTGCGCCACTTCGGCACCTCTTACTTCGGCGCGCTGATGACGGTGTTCAGCATCACCATTCTTTGGTCCGTTGGGATCAACTCCGGTTCAATGGTCAACGGCATCATCCGCCCGCTGTGGATGGAAAACCAGACCGACAACATCGCCGCCATTCAGGCGGGCGTCACGCCGCCGCACATTATTACCGAGCAGTTCTTCGACATGATCTGGATGGGTGGCGCAGGGGCCACGCTGTCGCTGGTCATCGCGATGCTGATTTTCGCCCGCAGTAAAAATATGCGCGAAGTGGCGCGGCTGGGCGCGGGCGCCTCCATCTTTAACATCAACGAACCGGTGCTGTTTGGCCTGCCGGTCATCATGAACCCGATCATGCTGATCCCGTTCAACCTGGTTCCGCTGGTGCTGGTCACCATCCAGTATCTGGCGATGAAAATCGGGGCGGTCGCGGTCACTACCGGGGTGTTTATCCCGTGGACGCTGCCGCCGGTCATCAGCGGCTTTATCGTGACCGGGCACATTTCCGGCAGCGTGATGCAAATCATTAACCTGCTGATCGGCGCGATGCTGTACCTGCCGTTCATGCGCATCGTCGATAAGCAGTACCGCAATGCGGAAATCAGTGCCGTTGAGGGATCCAGCACGCTAGCAAAACAGGAGTAACAGAGGATGTGGGGAATTATTGCAACCTGGCGTATGGCGCTGGAAGGGGTAGGCGAGTCGGCTTCCGCGCTGGCGGCCGGCAGCGCGGCAACAACGTCCGTGGTGGATGCGGTGGTCGCGGTGGAAGATTTTCCGTTCTATAAATCGGTCGGCTACGGCGGTCTGCCGACCGAAAACGGCGAGGTTGAGCTGGACGCCGCCTGGATGGACGGCGATACCCTGGCTTTTGGCGCGGTCGGCAATCTGATCGACATCGCCAACCCGGTGAAAGTGGCGCAGGCGCTGGGCCGCCAGCGCTATAACTCGCTGCTGGTCGGCCAGGGCGCGCGCGAATGGGCGTTGAGCCAGGGCTTTGCCGAGAAAAAGATGCTCACCGAACGGGCGATGCAGCACTACCGTAAACGCTGCCGCGAAACGCTGGATAAAGGGCTAAGCCCCTACGACGGTCACGATACCGTTGGCGTTATCGCCCTCGATATGCAGGGTTCGATGAGCGTCGCCACCTCCACCAGCGGCCTGTTTATGAAAAAGCGCGGGCGGATTGGCGACTCGCCGATTATCGGCTCCGGCTTCTACTGCGACAGCCAAATCGGCGCGGCTACCGCCACCGGCGTCGGTGAAGACCTGATGAAAGGCTGCACCAGCTATGAGATCGTTCGCCGCATGGAACAGGGCATGACCCCGCAGCAGGCGGCGGATTCGGTGGTGTACGAACTGGAAGACAAGCTGATGTCGCGCTTTGGCCGCGCGGGGGATCTCTCCGTGGTCTGCATGAACCGCAAGGGCGAGTTCGGCGCGGCAACCAACATCAAAACCTTCTCTTTCGTGGTAGCAACCGCCACGCAGCCGCTGACGGTGTTCCGCGCCGAGCGCGTGAAAGAGAAAACCCATTATCAGCCGGTGGACGACGCCTGGATGCAGGCTTATGCCGACCGTATCCGCGCCCCCATCGAGGAGTAAACGATGATTCACTACCGCTTAGTCACGGCGCTGTCCCGCGAGCAGGAACAGAGCCATCTCATCACCTGGCCCGACAGCCCCCTGCTCCAGCAAGAGGCGCTGCGCAACAACCCGCTGATCGCCGAGATGGCGGCGCGCGCGGCCCAGGGGCAACTGGCGGACACCTGCTTTGGCTGCGGGCCGTTCGCCCGTATCACGCTGGTGCCGCAAAGCGCCTGGCAGGATAGCCTGACCGACGCGCTGCTCACCTTCCTGCGCCCGCTGTTTGCCGCGCCGGTGTGCCGGGAAGTGCTGCTGGACTGCACGCACATTCACGATACGGTGCTGGCTAAAACCCTGCGTTTTCTGTTTAACCAGGCGCACCGGTTGACGGACCTCGGCTTAAAGAGCACCGCGCAGAGCGACGTGCGCCTGACGCACGTTCATGCCTACTGCCCGGCCTCTGAACTGGCGCGGCTGGAAACCCTGTTCAGCCAGCAGCAGGCCATCACCAACGGCATGATTGCCGCCCGCCGGCTGGCGGATATTCCCGCCGAACAGTGCTCGCCGCAGTTTGTGGTGGAAGAAGCTCAGCGCCTGTGCGCGGCCTTCCCTACCCTGCGCTGCGAAGTGCTGGATGAGCAAGAGATTGTTGATCAAGGCCTTGGCCTGCTGCACGCGGTAGGCAAAGGCGCCAGCCGCCCACCGCGCCTGCTGGCTATTCACTATGAAGGGGCCAGCCAGGGCCCGGTGCGCAGCTATGTGGGTAAAGGCGTCACCTTTGATACCGGCGGCCTGTGGCTGAAAGAAGGCGCGGGTATGTACACCATGAAGTACGACATGTGCGGCGCGGCCAACGTCCTGGGGCTGATGCTAAGTATCGCCGAGCTGGCGCTGCCGGTACGGGTGATGGGCGTACTGGCGCTGGCGGAAAACGCGATCGGCCCCGACGCGATGCAGCCGGGCAGCGTGGCGCGCGCCTGTAACGGTATGACGGTGGAGATCAACAACACCGACGCCGAAGGCCGGCTGGTGCTTTCCGACGCCATTGCCTGGGCCAGTCAGCGCCATGCGCAAACGCGCTATATCATCGATTTAGCCACCCTGACCGGTGCGGTGGTGAAAGCGCTGGGCTATGAGCTGAGCGGGCTGATGACGCAGGATAACGCGCTGCGTTCAGGCTTAACCGCCGCCGGGGAACAGAGCGGCGATGAAGTCTGGTCGCTGCCGCTGGATGCGCGGCTGATAAAGCAAACCGAGAGCGCGATTGCCGATCTGTGCAATACGCCGACCAATAACGCGGCGATCAGCGCCTCCGCCGCCTGGCTGCTGCACCACTTCTGCCCGGCGGATATTCCGTGGGCGCACCTTGACGTCAGCGGTACGGCACTGTGGCGCGAAGGCGGCAAAAGCGTGGCGTCCGGCAGGCCCATTCCACTGCTGATGCAGCACCTGCTTAACGATCTGTCCCTCACTCGCTAACCCCCTCCCGGCCGAGCATCGCGACGCCGGGTATTTCCCTTTCGATAAGCGCCGCTTAATCATCAGCCTTCTCTCTGAGCCACCCAGACGTAGCGCCTACCGCTGATAATGTTTGTCACTAACGTTCAGTTTTTGTTTATAAATCACTGTTTTTAAAAACTATTTAAACGGGAGTGACAGCCTTATCTGCATCGGTAATTCTGCGTTAACACAACGGAAAAACCTGACGATAAGGTGCGAAAATGAACTGGGATATTCAGAAATTCATTGTCTGCCCCGAGACCGGGACGATGTACAGTATGGCCATCAGCGCCAAAAACCTGCGGTTGATTCTGTGGTGTAAAGGCGACTATTTTTTACGTCAGGGTTCAGTGATGAACAACACGCCGTTTGGCATGGTGGTGAACGGGAAAGTCAGGAAGATTCAGGTGCTGCACGCCTTTCCCTATAGTCGCTCACTGTGGGACTATTTCACAGAGCGCACGCTTTGCCCCGGCAATACGCTGCCAGAGCTCCGGCGCTGCCCGCGCCAGATGATGTGCGCTTTTCAGCTTTGCCCCTACGGGGCGCAGGAAGCCTGAAACTAGAGCTTGAGGATCTCTTTAACAAACGGAATGGTCAGCTTGCGCTGGGCGGTGATGGAGGCGTGATCGAGCTGATCCAGCGTCTGGAACAAAGTACGCATTTCACGATCCAGACGCTTGAGCATAAAGCGGCAGACATCGTCCGGCATCTCAAAACCGCGCAGTCGGGCGCGCAGCTGCAATGCCTGTAATTTGTCTTCATCAGAGAGCGGCTGGAGCTTGTAGATTTGCCCCCAGTCAAGGCGCGAGGCGAGATCCGGCAGGCCAAGATTCAGCTGGCGCGGCGGGCGATCGCCGGTGATCAGCAGGCGCGTATTGCCGGATTCGAGAATGCGGTTGTAGAGGTTAAAGATCGCCATTTCCCACGGTTCGTCGCCCGCCACGCACTCGATATTATCAATGCAGACCAGCGAGAGCTGCTCCATCCCTTCCAGCACCTCCGGCACAAACCAGGTGCGCTTATCCAGCGGCACATAGCCAACCGCGTCGCCGCGCTGGGAGAGCTCAGCACAGGCCGCGTGCAGCAGATGGCTGCGCCCGGCGCCTTCACGCGCCCAGATATAGATGTATCCGCTATGTTCCTGCCGCAGCACGTTTTGCAGTGCAGCAAGTAAAGAAGGGTTATCGCCCGGGAAGAAACTCGCAAAGGTTTCGTCATCGGGAAGATAAAGTGGCAAAGAGAGCTGTGCCGGTGCGTTCAGAGGAGACCTCAACATGGGCTTACGAAAAAACGTAAAGAGTTTACCACAGAAATAACCGATCAGAGAACCGGGCGGCGATCCCGCCCGGCTTACGGATCACGACTTCGCGTCGTCGCTGTCCGCGGCGTCCAGCACCACTTCTTCCGGGCGCAGTACGCTGATGAGTTTGAAGATCAGGCTCAGGCAGATCCCGACGATGGTCGCCAGCGCCATGCCTTTCAGCTCGGCCGCGCCGATGTGCACCTTCGCGCCGCTGACGCCGATGATCAGGATAACGGAGGTCAGGATCAGGTTCTGCGCTTTGCTGTAATCCACTTTTGATTCGATCAGCACGCGAATACCGGACGCGCCGATGACCCCGTACAGCAGCAGAGACACGCCGCCCATCACCGGCAGCGGGATAATCTGGATGGCGGCCGCCAGCTTGCCGACGCAGGAGAGCAGAATCGCAATAATCGCCGCCCCGCCGATAACCCAGGTGCTGTAGACGCGGGTAATCGCCATCACGCCAATGTTTTCACCGTAGGTGGTGTTCGGGGTGGAGCCGAAGAAACCGGAAATCACCGTCGACAAACCGTTGGCAAACATCGAGCGATGCAGGCCCGGGTCGCGGATCAGGTCTTTCTTCACGATGTTCGCCGTGACCACCAGGTGGCCCACGTGCTCGGCAATCACTACCAGCGCCGCAGGCAGAATGGTGAAGATGGCAAACCACTCAAAGCGCGGGGTGTAGAAGGTTGGCAGCGCGAACCAGTGCGCCTGGGCAATCGGCGTGGTATCGACTACGCCCATCACGAAGGAGAGCGCGTAGCCCACCAGCACGCCGATCAGAATCGGGATAATCGCCAGGAAGCCGCGGAACAGCACCGAGCCGAACACGGTGACGCCCAGCGTGACCAGGGAAATAATGATGGTTTTGGTGTCCGCAGACTGACCGTCCGGCGGCAGCAGCCCCGCCATGTTGGCCGCCACGCCCGCCAGCTCCAGGCCGATGACCGCAACAATTGCGCCCATTGCCGCCGGTGGGAACATCACGTCCAGCCAGCCGGTACCCGCTTTCTTGACGATGAAGGAGACCAGGCAGAACAGCACGCCGCACATAATAAAGCCGCCCAGCGCCACTTCGTAGCCTAACGGCAGCAGCAGCAGAACCGGCGAGATAAAGGCAAAGCTCGAACCGAGATAGGCCGGGATTTTCCCTTTACAGATGAACAGATACAGCAGGGTCCCGATGCCGTTGAACAGCAGCACGGTCGCCGGGTTAATGTGGAACAGCACGGGCACCAGCACGGTTGCGCCAAACATGGCGAATAAATGCTGCAAACTTAGCGGGATGGTCTGTAAAAGTGGTGGTCTCTCACTTACCCCAATTGCGCGGCGCGTCATTGTGTTTTTCCTCTGTGTTATTAGTCAGGTTTTTTTATTCAAAAAAAAGCCGACTATCAAAGTCGGCTCTTTTTATTTTTTCGTTTACTTCGTACCAAAAATCTTATCGCCGGCATCGCCGAGGCCCGGGATGATGTATCCCTGCTCGTTCAGGCCCTGATCGATAGAAGCGGTGTACAGCTCAATATCCGGATGCGCCTTTTCCAGCGCCGCGATGCCTTCCGGCGCGGCAACCAGCACCAGTACCTTAATGCTGGTGCAGCCCGCTTTTTTCAGCAGGTCGATGGTGGCGATCACGGAACCGCCGGTGGCGAGCATCGGGTCAACGATCAGCGCCATACGCTCATCGATGTTGGAAACCAGCTTCTGGAAGTACGGTACCGGCTCCAGCGTCTCTTCGTCGCGGTACATACCGACCACGCTGATACGCGCGCTTGGGACGTTTTCCAGCACGCCGTCCATCATGCCCAGGCCTGCGCGCAGGATCGGCACAACGGTAATTTTCTTACCTTTGATCTGGTCGATTTCTACCGGGCCGTTCCAGCCTTCGATAGTCACTTTTTCCGTTTCCAGACCGGCGGTGGCTTCATAAGTCAGCAGGCTACCGACTTCGGAGGCGAGTTCACGGAAGCGTTTGGTGCTAATGTCGTTCTCACGCATCAGGCCCAGCTTGTGTTTGACGAGTGGGTGTTTAACTTCCACAATCTTCATTCTCTTTCTCCTTTGAATAGGGCAGCCACAAAAAAAATCGCGGGATTATACCGCTTTTTTTCGACTGCGCCATACCTATGATGATTGACCAGGATCAAGCAAAGCGGCGAATGGAGCACCAGTCAGTATAAGACAGGATAAAAATAAACCCCGACTCGCGGGGTTTTATTTCGTCTATTCAGCGAGTTAAAGCTCGCTTCCGTTGGTCGCAATCACCTTTTGATACCAGGCAAAAGATTTTTTGCGGCTGCGCGCCAGCGTACCGTTGCCTTCGTTGTCCTTATCGACATAGATAAAGCCGTAGCGCTTTTTCATCTCGCCGGTGCCGGCGGAAACCAGGTCGATACAGCCCCACGGGGTGTAGCCCATCAGATAGACGCCGTCCTCCACCACCGCCTTTTTCATTTCGGCGATGTGCGCGGAGAGGTAGTCAATGCGGTACTGGTCGTTCACCGTGCCGTCGCTCTCCATCACGTCGATAGCGCCAAAGCCGTTTTCAACGATAAACAGCGGCAGCTGATAGTGGTCGTAGAACCAGTTCAGCGAGTAGCGCAGGCCTACCGGGTCAATCTGCCAGCCCCAGTCCGATTTCTGCACGTACGGGTTAGAGACCAGGCTGGTGGTTTCGTCGTAATCAAGCTGCGGGTTATCGTCGGTCGCTTTGGTGGCGAACGACATATAGTAGCTGAAGCCGATATAGTCGACGCAGCCCTGGGTCAGCGCCTGACGGTCTTCCTCGGTGATATCGAGTTCAAAACCGCGACGCTCGAAGTAGTTCAGCAGGTGCTGCGGATATTTGCCGCGCACGTGCACGTCGGTGAACCAGTAGCGGCGATGCATGGCGTTCATGGCCATCATCATATCGTTCGGCGCGCAGGTTAGCGGGTAAATCGGGCACATGGCGATCATACAGCCGACCTGCAGCGCCGGGTTAATCTCACGGGCCGCCTTCACCGCCAGGGCGCTGGCCACCAGCTCGTAGTGCGCCGCCTGATACATCACCGGCTCACGATCTTCACCCGGCAGGTACTTCAGGCCAGAGTTGGTAAACGGCGCAAAATCTTCGTGGAAGTTGGCCTGGTTGTTGATTTCATTGAACGTCATCCAGTACTTCACTTTGTGCTGGTAACGGGTAAATACCACTTCGGCGAAACGCACGAAGAACTCAATCAGCTTACGGTTGCGCCAGCCGCCGTATTCGGTGACCAGATGGTACGGCATCTCGAAGTGCGACAGGGTGATCACCGGTTCGATGCCGAGCTTCAGGCACTCATCAAACAGATCGTCATAGAATTGCAGCCCGGCTTCGTTCGGCGTCAGCTCGTCGCCGTTAGGGAAAATACGCGTCCAGGCAATAGAGGTACGGAAGCATTTATAGCCCATCTCAGCGAACAACTTCAGATCGTCTTTATAGCGATGGTAAAAGTCGATGGCTTCGTGGTTAGGGTAGTTTTTCCCCGGCAGGACGCCGTCGGTGATTTCACGCGGTACGCCGTGCGCGCCAGCGGTCATCACATCCGCCACGCTCACGCCCTTACCGCCTTCTTTCCAGCCACCTTCCAGTTGATGTGCCGCTACCGCGCCGCCCCAGAGAAACCCCGTTTTAAATCCAGACATATCTTTCCCTCGTTAATCAGTAAGTTGTCGCTGCGAATAGTGCTGATTGAAATGGTAAACCGCGCCGATCAGCCCGGCGTCGTTGCCGTGGCTGACGGTATCGATGTAGTCGGCAATGCCAAACCAGGCCAGGTGCTCGCGCATCAGCGCCAGAAAACCCGGGCGCTCGACGATGCCGCCGCCGATGAGAATGGTCTGCGGATCAAACAGATTCACCAGGTTGTAGAGCCCGGTGCCCAAGCCGTTGAAAAACTCGGCCACCAGCCGCTGGCAAACGGCGTCGCCCGCGTCAAAACGGTCAAATATCTCTTCGCCGGTGACCTCTTCCAGTGCTTTACCCAAATGCTGCGCATAGCGATAGCGCAGCACGCGCAGGGTGCTGTTTTCATTCATCGAGTAACGGCGCACATCGCGGGAACCTGGCTTTTCGGTTTGCATATAGCCAAACTCACCGGCGCGAAAGCGCGCGCCGTGCACCAGTTGGTTATTGCAGAAAATCGCGCCGCCGATGCCGGTACCGATGGTCAGCACCAGGAAATCGGACAGGTCCGCGCCTTTGCCCTTCCAGCGCTCGGCCAGCAGCACGCAGTTGGCATCGTTCTCAATGGCGACGGGCTGCCCGGAACGCTCTTCCAGCCAATCTTTGATGGCAAAGTTGTCAAAGCGGCGGATAGCGCCGCCCATTTCTATATAGCCGGTATGCGGGTTAACGTAGCCCGGCGCGCTGATGGCCACACCTTCACACTCCGGGTGGTCGTTCATCCAGCCTTCCATCGCCGCGAGGATTTGATCGCCGTCGCTGTTGCTGATTGGCTGTTTCCATTTTTCCAACAGCTCGCCGCTGTCGGTAACGACGCCCATTTTTAACGCCGTTCCCCCAATATCAAAGGCAGCAATTTTCATTCCTTTCAATCCCTTCTGGCCGTATTTAGATCTGCTACCGGACGCGACGAAATAAAACAGAAACCGGTTTCAGTGACATGATGTGGATTCATTCAGAAGGATGCAAGGACAAGGGAATACCCGCGTTCATTTTCGTGAGCAGTATCATATTTGACCAATTTATTGATGGAAACGCGGGAAAATCTACGAGCAAAAAATTGGGTGCAGAATAGGCTCGCAAACGTTTGCCTTGGCTGATAGAATTGCGCCGATTTTTCTTGCTATCGCAATTGCGTGGAGACTTGCAGTGACCGACAAAACCTCTCTCAGCTACAAAGATGCCGGTGTTGATATTGACGCAGGAAACGCTCTGGTTGACCGTATCAAAGGGGTGGTGAAGAAAACGCGCCGTCCGGAAGTGATGGGTGGATTAGGCGGTTTCGGCGCCCTGTGTGCGCTGCCGCAAAAATATCGTGAACCGGTGCTGGTGTCCGGCACTGATGGCGTTGGCACGAAATTGCGTTTAGCGATGGATTTAAAACGCCATGACACCATCGGCATCGACCTGGTGGCCATGTGCGTGAACGACCTGGTGGTTCAGGGCGCCGAGCCGCTGTTCTTCCTCGACTACTACGCCACCGGTAAGCTGGACGTCGACACCGCGGCAAGCGTGATCAACGGCATCGCCGAAGGCTGTCTGCAATCGGGCTGCGCGCTGGTCGGCGGGGAAACCGCTGAAATGCCGGGCATGTACCACGGCGAAGACTACGACGTGGCCGGTTTCTGCGTCGGCGTGGTCGAAAAATCCGAAATCATCGACGGCAGCAAGGTGGCCGACGGCGACGTGCTGATCGCGCTGGGCTCCAGCGGCCCGCACTCCAACGGCTACTCGCTGGTGCGCAAAATTGTTGAGGTCAGCGGCTGCAACCCGGACACCACGATGCTGGAAGGCAAAACCCTGGCCGACCACCTGCTGGCGCCGACCCGCATCTACGTTAAATCAATTCTTGAGCTGATTGCCAACGTAGACGTGCACGCAATTGCCCACCTGACCGGCGGCGGCTTCTGGGAAAACATCCCGCGCGTCCTGCCGGACAACACTCAGGCGGTGATTGATGAATCCTCCTGGCAGTGGCCGGCGGTGTTCAACTGGATGCAGGATGCCGGTAACGTCAGCCGTCACGAAATGTACCGCACCTTTAACTGCGGCGTTGGCATGGTTATCGCGCTGGCGGCGGACCAGGCGGACAAAGCGATTGCCCTGATGAACGAAAAAGGTGAAAACGCGTGGAAAATCGGCTATATCAAAGCCACTGATTCCGAACAGCGTGTGGTCATCGAGTAAATGAAAAACATCGTGGTGCTGATTTCCGGCAACGGCAGCAACTTACAGGCCATTATTGATGCCTGCGAGCAGAAAAGGATCCACGGCACCATCCGGGCGGTATTCAGCAATAAGGCCGACGCGTTCGGCCTTGAACGCGCCCGCGCGGCGGGTATCCCCCCGCACGCGCTGTCTGCCAGCCAGTTCGCCAGCCGTGAAGCATTCGATCGCGAGCTGATGCACGAGATTGACGCCTACGCGCCCGACGTCGTGGTGCTGGCCGGCTATATGCGTATCCTCAGCGCCGAATTCGTTCAGCACTATCAGGGGAAGCTGCTCAATATCCACCCTTCCCTGCTGCCGAAGTATCCGGGCCTCAATACGCACCGCCAGGCGCTGGAAAACGGCGACGCCGAGCACGGCACGTCGGTGCACTTCGTCACCGAGGAGCTGGACGGCGGGCCGGTCATTTTGCAGGCCAGAGTGCCGGTGTTTGACGGCGATGATGAAGACGATATCACCGCGCGGGTGCAGGCGCAGGAGCACGCGATTTATCCGCTGGTGGTAGGCTGGTTCCTTGATGGCCGCCTGAAGATGCAGGATAACCACGCCTGGCTCGACGACATTCCGCTGCCGCCTGCGGGTTATGCCGCAGAAGAGTAAATCATGCAGCCCGGCGTAACATCGTTCGCCGGCGACCTTAAAAAGAGGGCCTTTAAGGCCCTCTTTTTTATGCAAACCAGGATAACTGTCATACTAAGATGACACAGTTGGACATAACCCGGCAAAGCTAGCAATATAAACAGTGAGACGACTTTGCCGCGTCCCGTGAATTAACCGGAGTGTGAGTAGTAATGGGTCAGGAAAAACTGTACATCGAAAAAGAACTGAGCTGGTTGTCCTTCAACGAGCGCGTCCTTCAGGAAGCGGCAGATAAAAGTAACCCGCTGATTGAGCGCATGCGTTTTCTGGGGATCTACTCCAACAACCTCGACGAATTTTATAAGGTCCGCTTTGCGGAGCTGAAGCGTCGCATCATCATCAGCGAAGAACAGGGCGTGACCACACATTCCCGCCACCTGTTGAGTAAAATCCAGGCTCGGGTGCTGAAGGCCGATCAGGAGTTTGATGGTCTGTACAACGAGCTGCTGCTGGAGATGGCGCGCAACCAAATCTTCCTGATTAACGAACGCCAGCTGTCGGTCAACCAGCAGGGCTGGCTGCGTCATTACTTTAAACAGCATCTGCGCCAGCACATTACGCCCATTCTGCTGAACCGCGAAACCGATCTGGTGCAGTTCCTTAAGGACGATTACACCTATCTGGCGGTTGAAATTATCCGTGGCGATGAGATCAACTACGCGCTGCTGGAAATCCCTTCCGATAAAGTGCCGCGTTTCGTCAACCTGCCGCCGGAAACGCCGCGCCGCCGTAAGCCAATGATCCTGCTGGATAACATTCTGCGCTACTGCCTGGACGATATCTTCAAAGGCTTCTTCGACTACGACGCGCTCAACGCCTACTCCATGAAGATGACCCGTGACGCCGAGTACGATCTGGTGCACGAAATGGAGTCGAGCCTGATGGAGCTGATGTCTTCCAGCCTCAAGCAGCGTCTGACCGCCGAGCCGGTGCGCTTTGTCTATCAGCGCGACATGCCGGACGCGATGGTGGAAATGCTGCGTAAAAAGCTGACCATCTCCCGCTATGATTCGATTGTGCCGGGCGGACGCTACCACAACTTCAAAGACTTTATCGGCTTCCCGAACGTCGGGAAGGCCAACCTGGTCAATAAACCGCTGCCGCGCCTTCGCCATCTGTGGTTCGATAAGTTCCGCAACGGCTTCGACGCCATCCGCGAACGCGACGTGCTGCTCTACTATCCGTACCACACCTTTGAACACGTGCTGGAGCTGCTGCGCCAGGCGTCGTTCGACCCAAGCGTGCTGGCGATCAAAATCAACATCTACCGCGTGGCGAAAGACTCGCGCATTATCGATGCCATGATCCACGCGGCGCACAACGGCAAAAAAGTGACGGTGGTGGTCGAGCTGCAGGCGCGTTTCGACGAAGAGGCCAACATTCACTGGGCGAAGCGCCTTACCGAGGCGGGCGTGCACGTGATTTTCTCCGCGCCGGGGCTAAAAATTCACGCCAAGCTGTTCCTCATCTCGCGTAAAGAAGGCGATGACGTGGTGCGCTACGCCCACATCGGCACCGGTAACTTTAACGAGAAAACCGCGCGTATTTACACCGACTACTCGCTGCTGACCGCCGACGCGCGCATCACCAACGAAGTGCGCCGGGTGTTTAACTTTATCGAGAACCCGTATCGCCCGGTGAGCTTCGACTACCTGCTGGTCTCACCGCAGAACTCGCGCCGCCTGCTGTACGAAATGATCGACCGCGAAATCGCCAACGCCCAGAACGGCATCGCGGCGGGGATCACCCTCAAGCTCAACAACCTGGTGGACAAAGGGCTGGTCGATCGCCTGTATGCGGCCTCCAGCTCCGGCGTGCAGGTGAACCTGCTGATCCGCGGGATGTGCTCGCTGATCCCGGAATTAGAAGGAATCAGCGACAATATTCGCGTCATTAGCATCGTGGACCGTTTCCTTGAGCACGACAGGATCTATATTTTCGAGAACGGCGGCGACAAACGCGTTTACCTCTCCTCCGCGGACTGGATGACCCGCAACATCGACTACCGTATTGAAGTGGCGACGCCGCTGCTCGACCCGCGTCTTAAACAGCGCATTCTCGATATTATCGAGATCCTGTTCAGCGACACGGTGAAAGCCCGCTTTATTGATAAAGAACTGAGTAATCGCTATGTTCCGCGCGGCAACCGCCGTAAGGTCCGCTCGCAGCAGGCGATCTACGATTACATCAAATCACTTGAACAACCTGACTAACCTATGCCAATAAAAAGCAAAGCACCCCGGCCGCAGGAATTTGCGGCGGTTGATCTTGGTTCGAACAGTTTTCACATGGTCATTGCGCGCGTCGTCGACGGCGCAATGCAGATCATCGGCCGCCTGAAGCAGCGCGTTCATCTGGCCGACGGTCTGGATGAGAACAACATGCTGAGCGAAGAGGCCATGGAACGCGGGCTGAGCTGCCTGTCGCTATTCGCCGAGCGACTACAGGGCTTCTCCCCTTCCAGCGTCTGTATCGTGGGCACGCACTCGTTACGTCAGGCGACCAACGCGACCGAGTTCCTCAAGCGCGCGGAAAAAGTGATCCCCTACCCGATTGAAATCATCTCCGGGAACGAAGAAGCCCGTCTGATTTTCATGGGCGTGGAGCATACCCAGCCGGAGAAAGGCCGTAAGCTGGTCATCGACATCGGTGGTGGCTCAACGGAGCTGGTGATTGGCGAAGACTTCGAGCCCAAGCTGGTGGAAAGCCGCCGCATGGGCTGCGTGAGCTTCGGCCAGCAGTTCTTCCTGGCCGGCACCATCAACCGCGAGAACTTCCAGCGCGCCCGCATGGCGGCGGTGCAGAAGCTGGAAACCCTGGCATGGCAGTTCCGCATTCAGGGCTGGAGCGTGGCGATGGGCGCCTCCGGTACCATTAAGGCGGCGCATGAAGTGCTGCTTGAGATGGGCGAGAAAGACGGCTTTATCACGCCGGAACGCCTGGAAAAGCTGGTGGAAGAAGTGCTGAAGTATAAAAACTTCAGTAGCCTGAGCCTGCCGGGCCTTTCCGAAGAGCGTAAAGGCGTGTTTGTACCGGGGCTGGCGATTCTCTGCGGCGTGTTCGACGCGCTGGCAATCAAAGAGCTGCGCCTGTCGGACGGCGCGCTGCGCGAAGGCGTGCTGTATGAGATGGAAGGCCGCTTCCGTCATCAGGACGTGCGTAGCCGCACCGCGCAAAGCCTGGCGAACCAGTACAACATCGACCGCGAGCAGGCCCAGCGCGTACTCGAAACCACGATGCAAATGTACGATCAGTGGCTGGAGCAGAACCCGAAGCTGGGCAACCCGCAGCTGAACGCGCTGCTGAAGTGGGCGTCGATGCTGCACGAAGTGGGGCTGAATATTAACCACAGCGGTATGCATCGCCATTCGGCCTACATTCTGCAAAACAGCGATCTGCCCGGCTTCAACCAGGAGCAGCAGTACCTGATGGCAACCCTGGTGCGTTTCCACCGTAAGGCCATTAAGCTCGACGAGCTGCCGCGCTTTACGCTGTTTAAGAAGAAGCAGTTCCTGCCGATGATCCAGCTGCTGCGCCTGGGCGTGCTGCTGAACAACCAGCGTCAGGCGACGACGACGCCACCGACGCTGAAGCTCACGACCGAAGCCAACCACTGGACGCTCTGCTTCCCGCACGACTGGTTTACCCAGAACGCGCTGGTGCTGCTCGATCTGGAAAAAGAGCAGGAGTACTGGGAGAGCGTCACCGGCTGGTTGTTAAAAATCACCGAGGAGCGTGCCCCCGACGAGGTTGTCGCGGCCTGATTCACGGCTTTCGTACTCTGCCGCCGCCAGCTCCTCAAGGGGAGCTGGCTTACCAATGCCGTACCCCTGCAGGTAATCAATCCCCAGCGCAATCGCCGCCTGGCGAATCTCTTCGTTCTCCACGTACTCCGCCACCACCTGCATTTTCTTCATCCGCGCCAGATGGCAAATCGACGCCACTATCTGGTAGTCCATACTGCTGGTAGCAATATTACGAATAAAGCTACCGTCAATCTGAGGATATCGGCGCTGATGTGCTTAAGCCGCGCATAGCTGGCATAGCCGGTACCAAAGTCATCGATGGCCACCCGACAGCCCAGATCCTGAAGCTCGTGCAGGGTGCGGCGCGCCTGCTCCACGTTAACCAGCGAATGGCTTTCGGTGATTTCAAACACCAGCTGCCACGCCTCAATGCCGTGCTCTTCCAACAGCTGCGCCACCTGACGAGCAAAGCCCAGGCCGCTGGCCGTTGACGGCGCGAGGTTCAGCGCCAGGCGCATACCGGGGTGAGTCGCCCGGCGGCGTGCCATAAAGCGCAGGGTATTTTCCAGCACCCACAGGTCGATACGCGAGGCCATACCAAACTCATGGGCCACCGGCAGGAACAGCGTCGGCGAGATCAGCTCATCATCATCGCCCAGCATGCGCAGCAGCACTTCGTGATAATCATCACCGCGGATACCGACGATTGGCTGGGCCATCAGGCGGAAGCGATCGTTTTCCAGCGCCTGTTGAACGCGGACCATCATCGCGATTTTGTCTTTCAGCTCCTGCTGGAGATGCTGCGCGCCTCTGCGCTCAAGGTTTTCCGGACGATCGGTCACCAGCGACAGTTCAGCGACCGTATTCAGCTCGCCCAGCATCAGCGAGAGATGCGATATTGGCGACTGAATGTAGCAGTAGCTCAGGCCAATCTGCGGCTGTAGCGGCATACCGTTCCAGCTGTAGCGGAACATTTTCAGGCGCGCATAGAGATCGTCAATGCGCTCTTTGTAGGACTCGGTGTGCAGCATCACCGCCAGATCGCTGCCGGTTAGCTGATACACGCCTTCTCCGGGACGCAGCACCTCGTTAAGGTACTCCGCCAGATTCTGCTTGTAGTTAATACGCAGCATGATGCCGTAATGGCGCGTTAACATTTCCAGATCCGGCATACGCAGGAAGCACAGTACCGACCACGGCGCTTTGTTAATCGCCCGACTCAGGGCGCGCATGTTCGGCAAATTCACCACCGGGTCGATAAAGGCCATACGCCTCACCCGCTCGTGAATGGCCCGCTGGCGGCTGGAGAGCATCGCCATATAGGCGATGATAAATGAGAACACCAGGAAGCTGGAGGAGGTAATCGCCAGCTGTACGCTGTAGCCTGCGGTGCGCGGCACGTAGTGATAGTGGTAATGAATGGCCACGATCAGCAGCAGCGTCCAGACCACCGAGATAAAACGGTAGCCGAAGCGCATCGCCCCCCACAGCATCACCGGCAGCAGCAATGAAATGGTGTAGTTAGTGCTAAAAATGGTGCTGGCGTTGTTCAGCGGGCTCATCAGCATGGAGAAAATCCCCAGCACCACCGCAATCCACACCACCATTTCATACCATTTAACCTTGGGGTCAAAGTCGCGGTGCACCTGGGAGATAAAGCTGCGAATATAGTAGGGGTTGCGGATTAACCTGATCAGCAGATAGCACATCGGCACCCCGGTCAGGTAGCCCATTAGCAGCGACTGATAGTTAATCAAGTTGCGCTGGGTCAGCGGCGAGGTCCACTGCGCTTCGCTGAGGCTCGGGTACACCCCGATATACAGCGTAAACTGGAGCAGGAACATAAACAGCGTTGCCGGGATAAACATCTGCCAGAACAGCCTATGCGCCATAAGCCGCGTGTCGCCGTGCGACACCATCTTCCGCCCACCGTTGAAATACTGGTAGCCGGCCCACGCCACCAGCGTAGGAATGAGAAACTGCAGCATCAGCCCAATTTCTTCTACCATGTACAGATCGCGCGTCAGGTAGCAGTTGATACCGATAATCATGCCCGGCAGCGCTTTCCAGCCGAAAAACAGCATCATACACAGCAGAAACGGCAGCGGCAGATAATAAAGGTAGGTCTTGCCGCCGTCCACATAGGTGTACGTATTAGCAAATTTAATTATTGGCAATATCAGAAGCGGCAATATCAGCGGGAGACCCCACCAGCAATCGCGATATTGCTTATATATTTTACAGAAGTTCATAGATGCTCTATAGATACCCCAAATCCTGCTGGGTATTTTCAGACAGGCATCCAACCTGGCTTAGGAGTCCGCAGAAGAAGGCAACCCGCGGGTATGGCGAGAATTTTAGTTATTGGTTACGAATGAAGTTTGATGTGAGTCAAGAAACCGCGTACATAAAATTAATAATTTCCTTTTCTTTGCCATTTGTTCAATTCCCAAATTATATTTGTGAATACGAATAATATCTTATATAACATTAATTAATGTTTTATCTGACGGTTTTTTACATTCCCGTCAATTGACCCGTGCGCCACTCTGTGCCTTAATGTATAAATCGCCCGTCTATGGGTATTGCTAAAGGACCCCTTTGTGAGCCAGGTTACCAGCCTACGAAAACGACACCGATTTAACAGTCGAATGACCCGGATCGTACTGCTTATCAGTTTCCTCTTCTTCTTCGGACGCTTCGTCTACTCCTCTATCGGTGCGTGGCATCACCACCAGGACAAAAAAGAATCCCAGCAGAGCAGCCTGTCGCAACAGACTCCCCCCGCGCAAACCGACGAACGTTAATCGCCCGTAAGATTCCTTAGCGAATGGCTAAGTCGCCGTTTAACCATCCGCTAAGGGATCTGCACTACAGCGCATCGCCTGCCGTCAATGCGCAAAAAATCGCTTCCCGCACGAATACACAAAATTTTCTTTTCGCATCGCCGCACCATTCGCGCTGTTTTTTTACGCTCTTGATAAATGAGCGGAAAAAAGGCAATAAGCGCTCAAATAATCGCTAATGCATACCTCCTTAGAGATATAAATCGCAAATATATAGATATTTTATATATCTTTATTTGATTTTTTCGTCATTCTTTTAAATAGACAGGGTTCACGATGACCAGCTTTACCTTATTTCCGAAAATAAAAAATGCGTTCGAATGGATGGCTGGCCACAGCGATGCGGTTATTCAATTTGGCTGGAATCTGGTTGCGGCCATTATTCTGCTGTTCGTCGGTAAAGCAATCTCCCGCCTGCTCTCTCGCGGGCTGGAAAAGCTACTGCTCAAGCGTAAGGTTGATATTACCATCGTCCAGTTTTTCACCGCGATGGTACGCTACATCACGCTCGCGTTTTTTGTCGTGGCCGCACTGGGTCGTGTCGGGATTGAAACCTCGTCCATCATCGCGGTCATCGGCGCTGCGGGCCTGGCGGTAGGCCTGGCGCTTCAGGGGTCGCTCTCTAACTTTGCCGCGGGCGTGCTGCTGGTTTCCTTGCGCCCCTTCCGCGCCGGAGAAGTGGTACAGATTGGCGCCATGACCGGCACGGTAGAAAAGGTCCATATTTTCTCCACCACGCTGCTGACGGGCGATAGCAAAGAGGTGGTGATCCCCAACGGCAAAATCATCGCCGACAATATCATCAACTACTCGCGCCATCCGTTCCGTCGTATCGACCTGGTGATTGGCGTAGGCTACCAGAGCCGCATTGCCGACGTGAAGCGCGTGATTAATCAGCTGATTGAACAGGACGCTCGAATCGACCGTAAACGCGGCGTCACCGTCCGTCTCGGCGAGCTGGCCGCCTCATCGCTGAACTTTTACGTGCGGGTGTGGGTACGCAACGCAGATTACTGGGACACCTATTACGATATGCTGGAAAACATCAAAGAGGCGCTGGACGCCAATCATATCGACCTGCCCTATCCGCAGATGGATATTCGCGTTGAGAACGTAACGGCCGCTGCGCATCCACAGCTTCAGCTGGTGGATTAATCCCGAGGGCACGAGGGTGCCCTTTGCAACAGCTTCACTAACTCAGCAATCCCTTTACTGAGGATCTTATCCTGGCGCATCACCACCGCCAGTTGGCGGTGCAAAAGTGGCGCCAGCGAACTGACGTGCAGCCCTTCACGATCTCGGGGCGCCTCAACCGCCATACGCGGAATAATACTGTAACCCAGCCCGGCAGCCACCATGCGCTTTATCGCTTCAATACTGCCCAGTTGCATCACCGGCCGAACGTCTACGCCAGCGCGCTGGAACCAGCCGTCAATCAGACTACGCGTGCCGCTTCCTTGCTCGAACGCAATAAGCGGTAGATTCTGTAAAACAGCAGGTGTGACCGCTGGTGCCTGTTGCGTCGCGGCGATAATTAGCACAAATTCTTCTCGTTGAACCGCCATGACTTCCAGACTACGCCCGCTAGCGGGTAAGGTGACCAGCCCCAAATCGAGCCGATTCTCTTCTAGCGCCCGCACGATATCCGGCGTATTGCCAGTGGTGACTCCTACCGTCAGCAGCGGATAACGCTCACGTAGTTCCTGCAGGATAGGCGGCAACAGATGAATGCACGCCGTAGCCCCGGTGCCCAACGAAATCTCGCCGCTCACCTGCTCGCTGCATTCGTTTACCGACTGCACGGCTTCATTCACTGCCTGTTCAATCCGCTCGCCGTGCAGCAACAACGCCATTCCTGCCGCCGTCGCCTTTACACCGCGCCCGGTACGCTCAATCAACCTTGCCTGTAAGAACTGTTCAAGCTGGCGCACCTGAAGACTCACCGCTGGCTGAGAGAGACCCAGCGCGTCAGCCGCCGCCGAAAAGCTGCCGCGCTGTATCACCAGGCGGAAGGTTGCCAGATATCCCAGATTCAGGGTTGTCATGCAAAGTTTCTCTTATCAGGGTCATAAACGAAGGGCTCTGCCAGCACAATAGCGTGAGCGTTATGCTGCCAGCAACTGCATAACTGACGAGAATATGATGAAAACACCTCCCGCCCCCCTTTCTGTTACCCTTGCCGCTGGAGGCAACCAGCTGATTAACTGGGGGATCTCGTTTTATATGCCTGGCACTTTGGCCTGCGCGATTACGCAAGATACCGGCTGGGCAGCGACGCATATCTATTTCGGCCTGACGCTAGCCATGCTGGTCATGGCGCTACTTTCACCATGTGTCGCTCGCCTGCTGGCACATTTTGGCGGCCAGCGTGTGGTGATAGGCGGCACCATGCTGATTGCCGCAGGCTGCCTCCTGATGTCGCTCATACACACCTTGCCGGGCTGGTACTGTGCCTGGATACTGACCGGCATCGGCATGCGGTTGGCGCTGTACGATGGCCTGTTTGCCGCGCTGGTGAACCTCTACGGCCAGAGAGCCAGACCGACCATTTCCCGCGTCACCTTAGCCGGCGGGCTAGCCTCCGCGCTATTCTGGCCGCTGGGTAGTGCATTACTCACGATAACCGACTGGCGACACGCGCTGCTGGTGTACAGCCTGCTCGGTTTTCTTAGCGCCCTGATTCTCATCCCAATGCCCAACCAAAAACTGCCGCCAGTGAGCCCACGCTGCCCCAACGCCCCCCTCTCCCGCGACGGGCATATTGGCTGGCTTTACGCTGCACTGATTGCCATCGTGACCTTTATCTCTAATGGTACCTCAACGCATCTGCCGGAGTTTATCGCTGCCCACGGCCTCCCCATCGTCGTGGGTATTCTGTGGGGCGTCGGGCAGACCGGCGCGCGCTTTCTTGAAGTCGCCTCCGGCTCAGTGTTAACGCCCATCAGACTGACGCTGCTCACGGTCTTTTTCATACCGCTGTGCTTTGCATTGGGCATCAGCAGCACACATATTGGCTGGGCGGCCGGAGGATTTGTCCTCGGATACGGCGCAATCAACGGTTTGACCACGGTATTCAAGGCCACCCTGCCACTTCAACTGTTCGCCGCTGAAGACTATGCCCGCCGCACTGGCATATTGCTGATCCCCGCCCAACTGCTGGCCGCCGCCTCACCGTTTGCCTACGCCTGGCTAAATCAGATGCTGGGTATGCAGGGAAGTCTTACCGTATCCGCTGCTCTCGCCGTGATCGCCGCTGGGCTGGCGGTGACCATTGCGCTATGCCAGACTGCTCGCATAACCAAAAACAACGATCAACACGCTTCACGACAAGGATAACCCCCATGCACCTGCAAACTGAACGCTTGAGCCTCCGTCCAGCGGCGGCTAGCGATCTCGACGCGTTGTACCGCATCTACGGCGATCCGGCGACCAACACCTTTAACCCGGCGGGCCCGCACCCGAATATCGAACACTCTCGCCGCATTCTGGCCGGGTGGCTTGCACATCGCGATGCTCACGGCTTCGGCAACTGGGCGTTCAGCCTGCGGGAGACGCCCGAGCGGATCATCGGTTTTGGCGGGCTGCGCATCGTCGAATATCCCTTCGGGACGGTGAATAACCTGGGCTACCGCTTTGCTCCCGAAGCGTGGGGAAAAGGGTTAGCGACGGAATTTGCCCTGGCGGCGGTGGATTATGCCTTTACAACGTTAAGGCTCGAAGAGATCGTCGGGATCGTGCGCAAGAATCATCTGGCGTCGCAAAAGGTGCTGCTGAAGTGTGGGTTGAAGCTGTTCAGGGAAATTGACGATGTGCCGGGGGCGGAGCCGAGTCTAATATTTATACGACACCGCTGCTAACCCAGCCCAAGTAACACAAAAAAGAAACGCGGCTCAAAACGAGCATTATGTAGACTTCATGCCGATGCGCGTAAAAACTAAAGCAGGTTCATTTTGTAATTGCGTCAGGCATTCATAAAGGCCCATTAATTCTTTTGTTGTGCGTCCCTTTACGGCATATAACAGAATCGCCTGATTGTGCAAACGGCGAATTTCAGTACCTCCGGCGTACTGCTCAATACCTTCAGCTAGCAAATCCCAATCACGATTGCCAAAGAAAACCAGACCATACGCTTTGAGTAGCACATCCCTGGCATGAATACTCAATGAATCGCCACGTTTAATCGATTGCCGGTCAGGAAAAATGGCATAAGATGCATTCTTCCCGACTGAGAACTCCCTATCGGTGCGAATTTTGCTATAAAAGGCCGCAGCCAATACCAATGCAAAAATAAATCGATTCTGCGACCCACCATGAATTTGTTGAGCTTGTTCCTTTGGTGTCATGGGAATAGAACCCCGCGACACAATGTATACCTCTTGCAGCTCACGGCTCAGATCTACAATGGTCTGAATATCTGAGTTTGTCATATGCTTGGCAAACTCAGTCCCACTCTGAATTAATTTGCCTCGGTAGCCAAACCAAGTCTGCATTATCGTGGAGATAGCATGTTCACACTCAGTTGGATTTAACGGCCCAAATTCTATAGGCACTTCCTGAATACCATACTGGTTTAACACGCGTAAAAAGTTGACCGTCATTTCCCGCGCCTCCACCCCTCGATTGTTCATCGCGGCGTACTCCAGCACAGCTTTGTTACACGACATATGTGCCGACAGTAAAGCAAGTAAGCTGTCCGGAGTAGTGAGATTGTTATTTCCATATGCGCAGCAACGGTCAATAAAGTAACTCATCTGCCTTACCGCAATAGCAGAGAATTTTTCTCGCATCGCTACGGGGGTGGTTTGAGCATCATCCAGCAACACTTCCTTCCGCCACAATTTATCCTGCTCCGCAACCATCGAATCCATCAAAAGTTCCAGATGATACAACATCAGACCAAATCGAGTTTCTCCAGAAAAGTGACCAGCCTCTCCCTCTGGTCCATCAACCCAGCTCAGCATTTCCTTATATGCTCGACGATCTGGCAGTGGAATATTATTGAACAATTCCTGCATCACATCTTTACGCACCTTCTGGTGCAAAATCGATTTATCCTCTTCAGCGCCCTCCCACATAATAGACAGCAAACGCAGAGACGCGGCAGAGCCAGTTTTATCAAGCTGCACCATTCCTTCCTGGCTCACGGACCAAAATGTATCAGGTAACGCGGCTAAAATTGCCTTTGTCCACTGGGAGTTAAGCTTAAGCGTCGCAGAGTTAGAAATATCAGAGAAACGCGCCAAATCATCATTAAACTTGTGATGTCGAATCCACGATCTTAGTTCACCCTTACGCTCCTTCTCCACGGATAAAATCGCCTCAATACGCGGTAAAATGCGTTTAGTTTCATATTCGAATAGCTTTCTCATAATATCCCCTCTGTCATGCATATCACAGGCAGCTATCGCGCAACGTTCGTACGCAATAACCGCCTGAATGAAATAACTAATCTTTGCCGAACCGATTATTTTTCCGCTAAAGGGTTAATATCGGACTTCTGCACACGGGGGGCTTTATCAGCACGTAGTTTATCTCGTGCCTTGCGGTTGCCCTGAAAACCATCATTATTCCACTTTAGCCGCTGAACTTCGAAGTTGGATAAAGAGAGGGCCTCCTCCTCCGTGGATACTTTTCCTTCCTGAATCAACACATTGGCCAAGGCATTTGCGTGAGCGAGCGCCCCAAACTCAGCGATTGATTTAACGCCGTGATAATGATTGTTACCGGCAGTGTACAAGCCTTTATAGGGGTTTTTCGGTGTAGTCATACTGACCTCCTGGTTGATGAGGAATTCAGTATCCCATAGAGATTATCCTGTATGGGTCACCTTCCCCCCGTTGTGCCCTGTTTAATGCTATATGTAATAAAAAACTAACTTCCACGCCCTATACAACAAAATACCGAGCAAAAAAAAAGTCCGCTGTTACGCGGACTTAGAAGGAGGTATATACTTTTACGCTCAGAGACTTACCAGACGCAAAATCATTCCCACTCAATCGTCGCTGGCGGCTTACCGCTGATGTCATACACCACGCGGGAAATACCGTTCACTTCGTTGATGATACGGTTAGACACGCGGCCTAAGAAGTCATACGGCAGGTGCGCCCAGTGCGCGGTCATAAAGTCGATGGTTTCCACAGCACGCAGGGAAACAACCCAGTCGTACTTACGGCCATCGCCCATTACGCCCACAGAACGGACCGGCAGGAATACGGTGAACGCCTGGCTGACTTTGTTGTACAGGTCAGCTTTGTGCAGCTCTTCAATGAAGATAGCGTCCGCGCGACGCAGCAGGTCGCAGTACTCTTTCTTCACTTCGCCCAGCACGCGCACGCCGAGACCCGGGCCCGGGAACGGGTGACGGTACAGCATGTCGTACGGCAGGCCCAGCTCCAGACCAATTTTACGCACTTCGTCTTTGAACAGCTCACGCAGCGGCTCCACCAGACCCATCTTCATCTCTTTCGGCAGGCCGCCCACGTTGTGGTGAGATTTGATGACGTGTGCTTTACCGGTCGCGGATGCCGCGGATTCGATCACATCAGGGTAGATAGTCCCCTGCGCCAGCCACTTCACGTCTTCCAGCTTCAGCGCTTCTTCGTCGAAGACTTCCACAAAGACGCGTCCAATGATTTTACGCTTCGCTTCCGGATCGTTTTCGCCCTTCAGCGCGCTCAGGAAGCGCTCTTCGGCTTCGACGTGCACGATGTTCAGGCCGAAACGGTCGCCGAACATATCCATCACCTGATCGGCTTCGTTCAGGCGCAGCAGGCCGTTATCCACGAAGACGCAGGTCAGGTTTTTACCAATGGCGCGGTGCAGCAGCATTGCGGTGACGGAGGAGTCAACGCCGCCGGACAGGCCGAGGATATCTTTGTCGTTACCCTCCTGCTCGCGGATGCGGAAAACGGCATCTTCGATGATTTTTGCCGGTGTCCACAGTGATTCGCAGCCGCAGATCTCCAGAACAAAACGCTCCAGCAGACGCTGGCCCTGACGGGTATGGGTCACTTCCGGGTGGAACTGCACGCCGTAGAAGCGTTTTTCTTCGTGCGCCATAATGGCGAATGGGCAGGTCTCGGTGCTGGCAACGGTCACGAAGCCTTCCGGGATCGCGGTCACTTTGTCGCCGTGG